>JAYRJZ010000047.1:0-37440 GCA_041906015.1 Roseomonas sp. | reverse complement strand
CGCACCTGGCAACCCATCGGATTCGAATCGTCTGAATGGCTTACGCGACGGTCCTGGCAACCTGGCAACCTCAAATTTCACCTGACGCTAGCGATGTTGCGCGCTGCTGCTCCCCGCATATGCCGAGCCCAGGAAGGAACCCAGGCCTCGACGCCGAGGCGGAATGCGCAGCAGCGTCCAGAACGGGAGGAGTGTGAGGATCTGCTATTAGAAGGAGATCCATAATAGCAAAACCTCACACTCCTCTGCGTCTGGCGGGGGGCTCAGGCCTGTACAGCGCGGCTGGCCGCTGTTGCCTCCGCCGAGGATGGCGGCGGCATTACTACCGCGGCGCCGCGCCGAGACCGAGGCGCCAAGCCATAGTGCTCGACCAGCGTCCCGAGCGCGCAGACCAGGATGCCCTGGCCATGCGCCGGGACGAGCGCCTTACCGTTCCATCCCTGCTGCATAGCCCACTCCCGGATCGAGCATTCCAGCCCAACCACGTGCCAGAGGCTGCTGCCCGCGGGGCTGTCCATTCCGCCCACGTGCTTGATGGCCGCCGAGACCTTCTGGCGGGCGCTGACGTGGCGTTCGGTCAGCATGTCTCCGGTGCCGCGTGCCAACCGGATCAGCGGCATGGTGCGCATGCCGTCGAGGGCTGCAGCGCGGAACTGGGTCCGGAAGATCTCCGCGGCCTCGTGCATCTGCGGCGTGATGGATCCGTTCTCCAGGAGCATGCCGAGGGTGTCGACCGCGCGGCGCCGCTGCACGGGTACACCCGTCTCGGGGTCGGTGGCGCGCTCGGGGGCGGTGACCGCTCCGTGCTGCAGCCGCCATTTCGAGGGCTTCGACAGATCCTCGCGCGGGGTGGTCGCGCGCTTGCGCTTGCTGGCCATGGTGCCTCCTTCCTCAGACCGTGGGGGTGGTGAACGCACGCTGGGTGGCCTGCTCGCGCTTGCGGCGCTCCCAGTCCTCGCGATGGTCAATGCGAGATTCGCCGGTGTCGCGATGGATGTGCTTGCCCTCGCCATGCCGCGCGAAGGCGATCAGCGCATTGCCCATACGATTGGTGCGGTCGGCCTGATAGAGTGTCGCGCGCGTCTGCAGAAATGGCTCGACGTAGCGCGCGTTGAATACCAGCCAGTCAGCCGGATCCGGCACCCATACCTCGGCGAACGTGCCTTCGCCCTCGTTCAGCTCGACGTACTGACCCCCCTCTGGCGTCCGATGGGCGCGCAATTCGCCGAACGGCCAGTATTCGTCGCCGATGATCACGATGGATGTGGCGTATTCCAGCACTGCATAGACGCTGGCGTTCCAATCGCGGCGTTCGTCGGCCAAGCGGTGGATCTCGCGCAGCCAAGGCGGGTGCGGCTCGGTCGTGAAGCTGCCGGCGCGGTATACGGTGATGCGGTCGTCAGACACGGTGTTCTCCCTGCTGATGGTGGGCGCGCCGCAGCGGGCAGCGCGGGTCAGGCCGCGGCCGGGTGTGGCTTGGCGGCTTCAAGGCGGGCCGACAGCGCAGCAAGGCGCGCGCGATCGGTGGAAATGCGGTGGAGGAGGGTGGCATCGAGGCGCGCGCTCAAGGCGGCGAGGCGGGCACGCGCCTCGGCGACGGGATCCGCCGATGCTGCGGATGGTGCGCTGCCGAGCATCTCGAAATGGGCGAGCGTCCCGAGCCGGGCTTCGAGCCAGACGCGGGGATCGGCGATGAGCGCGAGGTCGAACCGCGCCTGTCGGTCCTTCTGCCCAGCCCCGGCCGGCCGGTAGGTCACAAGCGAGGAGGAGTGTGAGGATCTGCTATTATGGAGATTCCTATAATAGCAGTTTCTCGCACTCCTCCCGTCCTGGCGGACCGCGTCATGGCTGGGCCACAGCTCCGGAAAGCACCGCGCCATGTCGGCGGCGTTCTCCAGTTCCACGCCGACCGCGGCCATGATGTCGTGCCTGCTCGGCCGGACCTCGTCCCAGGCCAGGACCTCATGCACGGCGACGGGCAGGACGACGTCGGTCAGCAGGTCGATCTCAAGCGGCGTCTCGGCCGTGCGGTTGACCCCGCGGCCGCGCCCAACCGCCTGCACCAGCTCGCCTTCGCAGATGCTCCACCGAACAGCCTCGGCGGTTGGATCGGCGTGCTCTTCCCCGGCGATGGCGTGCACGCCCCCCTCGGCCAGCGCGATGCGCCGCTCCACCCGGCCGTACCACCACGCCACCTCGCCCCGGCTGGTCAGGGGCGGGCGGTTGGTGAGCGCCGCGGCCAACGCCTCGACCGTCAGCGGCGCCGGTAGCGTGCGGCCGAGCACCATCAGCCCCGCGACCTCGCGCCAGCGATCGAGCCCGCTCAGCGCGTTGAAGTGCACCGCCTCGGCGTTGGTCGGCAGCCCGAGCGCCCGCAGGGCATCGACCGCGGCCTTCTGGCCGATCACCAGCAGGTCCTTGCCCGACCGAGCCCGGCCGCGCAGCGTCCGCGCCCGCAGGGCGATCAGCGCGGCCATCTCGCGCCGGCGCAGCAGGGCGGCGGACTGATCCCGCGCCGGCGCGCCCGCATCGGGCGCGATGGCCTTCGCGCTGGTCGGCGCTCTAAGCACCTGGCGGACCCGAACATGCGGCTCGGTCGCCCGCACCGGCTCCGCGAGAGTGATGTCCGGCAGGAAGGGCGCAAGCAGCTCGGGCCGCAACGTCGCGTCGAGGTGCAGCACCGGCCCACCGGCGCCCCAGGTCTTGCGCAGCCCCGCCCGCCAGGCCAGCCGCAGCGACCGCACCGTGCCATTCTCGGTCATGGCGTCGCAGAGCACCGCGCCGGCCACGTCGTGGCCGTTCTCCAGCGCCTCGGCGATCAGCATCCACATCGCCGCGCTGCGGCCGGGCGGCGCCCAAGGCTCGCCCTCCTTGGGCAGCACGGCAGCGATGCGGCGCCGGCGCTCGGCCGGGTCCATCCCGGGATAGAGGCCCGGATTGCGCAGCCGACGATGCTCGTGGCCAGCGGCGTCCCGGCAGATCCTGGGCGTGAGGCCGGTCGCCTGCAGTGCCTCAACCGAGAGCGGGCCGTTCGGCGCAGCGGCGAGCACCTTCCACAGCTTCTCGCGGGCCGCAGCGAGATCGGCCGTGGCGTCCCAATCCTCCTTGTTCCGCGCCGTCCAGCACAACACCGTGCCGAGATGCGGGCGGAGCCCGTCGAGGGTCAGCAGCGCCTTGCCGTCTGTCCCCCGCAGCCCGGCTGCCCAAAAGCCTTCGTCCAGGACCAGCAGGCCGACCGCTCCGAGCTCCCTCGGCGCCATATGGAACAACGTGTCGTGCGCCGTGATGACGACGTCGGCGCGCCGCAGCGGCCGCTTCTGCGCCTGATACCCGCACTGGTGATAGAGGGGACAGATCGCGGTGACACCGTTACTCGTGACCTTGCAACTGGTGGTCTCGACGACACGCTCCACCTCCATCGCGTCGAACGGCGCGGAGGGATCGAGGCACATCAGCCGGTCGGGCTCGCCTGGGCGCGGGTCCGGGGCGCTGCGCCCCTTCCAGACGGTGGCGTCCACGGCGAGCGCCGCGAAGGCATCGCGCTGCTCTGCCGCGAGGTCATGCCGCGGCACGCCGACCACGATCTTCTTGCCCCGCAGCGCACCGCTGCGCAGCAGGCCGACGAGGCCGCGCTGCATGGCGGTGGTCTTGCCGAGGCCCACGGCCACCGGCAGGGCAAGGCGCGGCGGACGCGGCGCCGCGTTGAAATCTAGGAGCATGCCGCCCCGGGCAGGATCTCGGCGCCGGTGGGCACCGCCCAGGCCGGGGGGCCTGGCTGCGGGGCGAGCTCGGCCTCGAGCGGATCGGCCGTCCAGTAAGCCGCGACCTCCGCCATGAAGTCGGCGATGCGGTCCTCCAGCACCGCGCGGGCCCCAACCAGGTCCAGCGAGGGCAGCGTGTAGGTTGGCAGCGGCTGCGGCGGGGGCTCGGCCGCGGCGATGATCTCGCGGACCGCCTCGAGACCCTGCGCGGCTGCCAGATCGTTGAAGTCGCCCGCCTCGGGCGGGATCGCGACCAGGGCGCCGGTCGCGCGGGCCGCGGCGAGAGCGGCGGTGACGCCGGGATTGTCCACCCGGCCCGGCTTTGTGTCGTTGTCGGCAAGGACAACCAGACGTGCGGCCGGGAAGCGCTCCCGCAGGATCGGCGCGACCCGCTTGAGGTTGCCCGCATCCATCGCCGCGACCACCGGCAGGCCCGTCGCCTCATGCGCCGTGGCGCCGGTCGCCCAGCCCTCGCAGACCAGGATCGCCTCTGCCCCAACCAGCGGACCCCCGACTGTGGCAAAGTGCCCGGCCTTCGCACCGCCGGCGAGAAACCGCTTGGTGCCGTCTTCGTAGATGCGCTGCAGCGTGTGGATCGTGCCGTCGAGGTCCACCAGCGGGACGATGAGCACGCCCTCGGATTCCATGCGCAGGCCGTGCGGGCGGACGCCCTTGCGCTGCAGGTAGACGTGCGCGGGATCCGCGGGGACGGCGCGCTCCCAGGTGATGGTCGCCGCGCGCTGTGCAAATTGCCGACGCTGCGCCTCCCACGCGGCGGCTGGGTCCGGCGCACTCGTCGAGTCGGTGGCAGCGATGACGGCCGGAGCCGTTGCATCGGGCCGTTGCCCTGACGCCTGCCAATCCGGCATGCCGAGCCAGCGGCGCGCCCAGTCGGCAGCGTCGCGCCAGTCACCGCCGTGCTCGCGCGCAATCAGCTCGAACGGCCCGCCGCCGATTCCGCGCTCGTGGTCGAACCAGGTGCCGACCTTCGCGCCGCTGACGACAGCGGAGAGGCTGCCACGACGATTCCACCGCCACTGCCGCGCCGTGCGCCGCGCCGGCTTGCCGAGAAGCTCGGTCAGCAACGAGGTCCAGCTCGCAATCAAGGCGAGACGCAGCTCGCGCAGGTCGGATGCCGCGTCGGAAACAGCGGAGGGCGACGATGCGCGCATGCGGGCTCGTCCTGTCGGTCCGATGGGGAGGGGCGCGGTGATTGCCGGTCGCAATCATTCACATGATCAAAGTAGGCGTCTTGTGGTTTCCAAGCAAGACTACTTGAGCTTGTGTATTGGAGAGTCGCGTTTCCGTATTGGCGATTGGTAGGCAAAAGCGACTGAGCGCGAACTACACGGTCAATCAGTGGCGGAGAATTTCAGTAATTCTATTGCTCGGGCGGTTGCGATGCGAACCGCTCGCCAAACCCCCGAGGTTGGCGGCTGCGCACCGCCAACGGGCATCGAGCGCGGCTGTGGCGCAAAACGGACCGGCGCCGGGTTGAGGCATTGGAAGGATGCGGCGCAACCGCGTGCATCGGGGCCGTGAGAAAAACAGCCCGCCCGATCCGTATATAGCCAGCAGGAGAATGTGCGTCGGAGGATCATGCTCGCCACCGCCACCACGATCATCACCAATCTCACCACGTCTCGCTGCCCCACGTCGTGCCGGGTGAGCGAGTCGCGGCATGGATGCGTCGCAGCAACGCAGGTGAAAGCCCCGCGCGGCTTCTTTCTTCTGCGCGTCGCTCCGCGCGTGACAAGAACGCACTCCCCGCGGCGCGCGGCGCTCGGCATGGTGCGCGCGATGATCACAACGGCACCCCTCGCGAGCCCTCTGACGTTGTGTTGCTCGCCATGCGGATTTCGCAGCGACATCAGTGCATGGCGCCGCACCGCGCGGGTCTGGCATGTGACGCGCATGCGCCAGACGATCCCGACCATCGATGCCGCGTCCTGTGCCTCGGCGATGATTGGCCGCATGGCCCGCGCGGCACCGCACGCTGCCGACGCTGTGATCATCGGCGACCGGCGCCGCCGCAGGACGGATTCCAGAGAGGCTGAGTCATGCTGAGGATGGACAGCATCCCGCGCCACCTGCGGCTGAGGAGCCGCGCGGCCGCGCATCTGGCAAGCGCCGTGGAACAGGCCCGGGGGTTCGGAGACATTCGCCTACACTCGACTGCCCGGCAGCGCCTCCATGCGGTCCCCAGGAGAAAGGGAGTCGTATGACCCAAAGATCGACCGCGAAGACGCAGCGGCAGGACGCGCCACCGCCATCAGCACCCACTGTCCAGAAGATCCCGCCCGCGCAGGTCCTGGCGCGCCTCACCGCGCTGCAGACCGCGACCGCGACGGAGTTGAAGGCGCAGTGGCGTGTCCTCTTCGGCAAGGAGCCGCCGCCCTTCAACCGGCCCTACCTGGTCAGCCGCCTCAGTTACCGGGTGCAGGAGCTCGCATATGGCGGCCTGAAGCCGGAGACGCGGGCGCGCCTCGAGGCGCTCGGGGAACAACTCGATGGAGGTAACGTCGTGCTGCGCCGGATCCGCGCCGATAGCCGGCCGCTGCCCGGCACGCGGCTCATCCGAGAGCACGGCGGCGTGCAGCATGTCGTCACCGTCCGCGCCGACGACTTCGAGTACGAGGGGCGGCCGTACCGATCGCTCTCTGCCATCGCGCGGCACATCACTGGCACCCGTTGGAATGGCTGGGCGTTCTTCGGGCTGAAGGGGAGGGCGGGCGCATGAGTCGCCGCAAGCTCCCCGTCGATGGCACCATGCCGGCGATCACGACGAAGCTGCGCTGCGCGGTGTACACTCGGAAGAGCACCGACGAAGGCCTCGACAAGGAGTTCAACACCCTCGACGCGCAGCGCGAGGCCTGCGAGGCCTATGTTGCGAGCCAGCGCGCCGAGGGGTGGACCCTGGTTAGGGACCGCTATGACGACGGCGGGTTCTCTGGCGGCACGCTGGAACGCCCTGCGCTCAAACGCCTGCTCGCCGATATCGAGCAGGATCTCGTCGACGTCATTGTGGTCTACAAGATCGATCGCTTGTCCCGCTCGCTGATGGACTTCGCCAAGCTGGTGGAGACGATGGAGGCGCATGGCGTCACCTTCGTGTCCGTCACGCAGTCCTTCAACACCACGACCAGCATGGGCCGGCTGACGCTGAACATCCTGCTGAGCTTCGCGCAATATGAGAGGGAGATCATCGGCGAGCGCATCCGCGACAAGGTGGCGGCCTCGAAGGCACGCGGCATGTGGATGGGTGGCAAGGTGCCGCTCGGCTACGAGGTCACCAACCGCAAGCTGGTGGTGAACGAGTCCGAGGCCGCGCGGGTTCGGAGAATTTTCGAGCTATTCGTCGAGACCGGCTCGGGTGTGGAGACGGTCCGCCGTCTGCAGGCCGAGGGCATCACGAGCAAGTCCGGCAAGCTGTTGGACAAGGGCGACGTCTACAAGGCGCTGAACCAGCGGACCTACATCGGTGAGGTCACGCACAAGGGGCATGTCTATCGCGGCGAGCACGAGGCCATCGTGCCGCGGGATCTGTGGGACCCGGCGCATGCCGTCCTGCAGGTGAGCCCACGCGCCAGGGCGGCGCAGAATCGCCAGCATGCGCCAGCGCTGCTGAAGGGGCTGATCTTTGGGATCGATGGTCGCGCGCTGTCGCCGACGCACGCGGTGAAGAACGGTCGGCGCTACTGCTACTATGTCGCGCAGCGCGTGCTGAAGGCCGACACACTCGTGGAGGACGGCATCGTGCGGCGCGTGTCGGCCGCGCAGATCGAGGGCGCCGTGATCAGCCAGATCCGTGTCCTGCTGCGACAGCCCGAGGTCGTGGGCGGCACCTGGCTCGCAGCGCGGCGGGAGGCGCCAGACCTGGCCGAGCGCGAGGTCCGCGACGCGCTGCATCGCCTCGATCCCTTGTGGGAGGAGTTGTTCCCCGCGGAGCAGGCACGGATCGTCCGGGCGCTGGTGGAGAGGGTGGTGGTCGGGCCGGCCGGCGCCGACATCCGGCTGCGCGTCGAGGGGCTGGCCGGGCTGGTCAGGGATCTCGGCACTGTGGCGCCCGAAGCGCTGAGGGCTGCCGCATGACGTCCGCCACCAACATTACGGTCCGGGTGCCGCTGAAGATCCGGCGGCCGCCAGGACGGAAGACAGTGGTGACGCCGGCGGCCAACGAGGGGCCCGATGCAGCAGTATCGACGCGGGCGGATCCGGCGCTGCTGAAGGCGCTGGCCAGGGCGTTCCGATATCAGCGGCTGCTCGATGAAGGTCGGTATGCGTCGATCAGCGAGATGGCGGAGGCGGAGCGGATCGAGCGAGGCTATCTCGGCTCGTTGCTGCGGTTGACGCTCCTGACGCCGGACCTAGTTGAGACTATCCTGGAGGGACGCCAGGCGGAAACAGCGACGCTGCCTCGGTTGCTGGGGCCCCTTCCAGCGGAATGGGCTCTGCAATCCAATGAGTTGGGCGCGCAGCGAAAGTACCCCGTTGGCGAAACCCGAAACTCCGCACCAGATTCTGCTTGCCTGCACGGGCTAAGCTTGAGCCGCATGCCAGATCCTTTTGGAGCAACTTGAGCCAGCGCAATCTTGTTGGCGCATCATCAAAGGTGATGATGCCTAGATTTGCGCCCGCACGGTATGTTGATCGCGTGATGCGGCGTATGCGGCTACGCCTGGAACTGCTCGCCGCCGACAACGCGAGTGAGGTAAACCAATCATGGCCGAAGGTAGCTGGCCTTCTGCGGGCGACGCGCATGTGCTTCCCGCATCCGCAGCGACCGCTACTCTCCGAGGTGCTGCCGGACAGGATGAGGAGCCGCCACGCCGATCGATTGGATCTGCCAATCCGCAGGACTGCGTGTTTGCCGATGATGAAATGCGGCTAAGGACGATCTGGACGCAGGTCCGGCGGCTGCCAGTGCATATGAGCGGTGTCGGACTTGCGAGTTGTCCTGAAGATCTCTGGGACATCGCCCGGTTGCGCTATGCGTTGTACATCACGCGGGATGGCAAATCCTACGAAGCGGACCACGAGGCTCGGTCTTTTGTGGAACCGGCCGATCGGCTGAGCCTGCACTTCCTCGTGCGTCGGTGCGGTCAGGTCGTTGCCGCACTACGAGCGACCCGTGCTGCTGATGCTGCGGGCGATCCATTTATGGCCAGGCTGCTCGAATTCGCCGCGCTGCCCCGCGGAGCCACGGAACGAACGGCGGTTATATCGAGGCTTGTCGTTGAGAATGAGATGGCAGCCAAGGTGCAACTCGTGAATCTATTCCGAGCCTGCCACCGCGTCGGGTTAGCAGAAGGCGTTGCCAACTGCGTGATCGGTGCCCGGCCAGAAATGACACCATTGTTCGAGCGCTTTGGATTCCAACTGATCGGAAGAGATTACCTCGATCCGATCGCGGGGCCATTAAGGCCTCTGGTTATCTTTCTGGCCGATGCCGAGCACCTCGCGGCGGTGCGGTCGCCCCTCCTGCCGATGGGCAGATGCCAACCGAAGCCAATTTCAGGAGACTTGACATGAACCACGTGCCCCCTCGTGAGCACGTTGACTACACTCCAGAATCGCGCGCTGTGTTCGCCGAATTCGATGCACGGGTCGCTGAGGTATTTGGCGAGGTCCGAGAGTGGCGCGGATGGCGGCTCATCATGGACCCGATGACGTCCAAGCAGGACATTTTGGCTCTTTGTCGCGAGATCTTTCGCTCGGTCGCTTGGTATCAATCTGACACGACCGAGGCCGGCTTCCACATGTTCGGTCGGCTGCCCAAACACGACGTTCGGCTGATTCGTGCCTTGTGCAGCCACAAGGCCGAGGAGGCCGAGCACGGAGTCTGGGCGCGTATTGATCTGGCTCGGCTTGCAGGTAACGACGCCGATCCAGGCAGGCCGTCGCCGGCGACCTTTGCTGTTGCTGCGGTGTGGTGGCGGATGGCGCAAATTGAAGATCCGCTTGGCTACCTCGGCGCCGAGTACCTCTTCGAGAAGCTGACAGCGCTCGTTACCCAGGCGCTCTTACCGCTGATCGAGGCGCGCGATCTGCCGCGCGAACCACTGCGGTTCATAATTGAGCACGCTGTCGAGGATGAGAAGCACGCGACGTTCTTCAAGCATCAGATTCTAGATGTAGCTACACGCTATCCTCAGAGCGTGCCGGCCATGCGTCGCTGCTTCGACTACTTTCACGCAGTCTACCCGATGCCTGTGTGGGACGAAGCCTTCGTCAGGGCGGGGCTTGCGGAGCCGCGCACGCGCGACTGACGGCATTTGATTGTTGACACTGGCGACCGTTCACATGGGCCGCCGATATTCTCGCGGATTGCTGACTCTCGCGGCTCAGCCTGCTTCTGGTTCGGAAACCAGGCATCGAGGATACCGATCCGCGGGGCGTCGAACCTCGGTACTGAAGTCGAGGACGACGCCTTACCGGCTCCATCGCGTGTGGATGAACGCCAAAACCGGCCCGATTTTGCAATCCAAAATACGCATGGACATCTCCGAGACGCCGCGCGGATGAAAAATGAGTTGATAACGATCTCGTCATCATAAACCTTGATGACAGGGGCTCCAATCGACTGCTGGAGGGGTAGATGCCGCCGGGACTGTCAGGAGAAGCGGGTCACCATGGCCATCATCTGATGGATATCGCTGAGCGGATCTACGATGCCGCGACAACTCCGGGACGATGGGACGTGACCTGCCGCTCTATTGCGGCGTGTCTAGGTGCTGAGACGTCCCTGCTCTGCATCGACAAGGGCAGCGCCGTAGTACCGGTAGCGCTACCCGGGTTTTCGCTATCCGCTCAGCAACGGTATGCGGAGTACTTTCACAAGGTCGACCCGTGGGCAAACTCGGCACGACGCCTGCAGCGAAGTTGCGGGGCCATGTACACATTTCTTGGGCATGAGCACGTGTCCGCGCCTGTGTTTGAAGAAACGGAGATCTGGCAAGATTTCTCGAGGCACCATGTCGGTGCTTTTCACTTGCTTGGGTCGGGCTTCCGTATGGGGAACGGGATGGAAGCTATTTTCGGCCTGCATCGCCCGCGAGATGCTGTCGCTTTTGAGCTTCGAGAGCGGCGCCGGCTCGACCATCTGCTGCCACATCTGCGGAACGCGCTATTTCTAGCGCATCGACTGGAGGCAGCGGAAAGCCTAGCCGGGGCTGGCTTCGCGGCACTTGACTACCTCGCATCAGGGATTGCGATCATCGATCGCCAGGGGGATGTCATCTTCGCCAATGTCGCGATGGAACGCGCGGCCGCCACCGGCGTGGTTCGTATGCGTCGCGGGGAGAACTCGGGGCTATTGGGCGGGCGACCTCACCTGTCTCTGACCCGGCCCGGAGACCAGAAATGCTTCATCGGTTTGGTTGAGCGGGCACGGCGCTTTGGGGCGGGCGGCGCAATGCAGATAGGTCAGCAGGAGGGAGATCGACGCCTCCTTCTGCTCGCAATGCCGCTGCCCCACGCGCTCTCTCCATATCCGTCCCTCGGGAACATCATCGACGCTGGTAGAGTGCTGGTCATCCTCCGCGATCGAAGCCCCCCCGCGGCGCTTAGCGGTGACATGCTGAAAGCGCTCTTTGGCTTCACCGAAGCCGAAGTTGCCGTCGCAACATCGCTGTGTGGAGGGCGAACTCCGGAGGCAATTGCGGACGAGCGCGGCGTTTCACTGGCAACCGTCCGCACTCAGGTCCGACATATCCTCGAAAAGGCGGGTGTTCGAAGTCTGCGGGAACTGGAGGGGATTTTACTCGCGCCATAGATGACCAAGCGGCCGTACGGCTGGCCGAAGGGCATTGCGCTGGCTGGCGCGCCTGGGCGCCGTTCAGCGAAGGGCCGCATCCCGCCGTCGCGGCGCATCCACCGAGGGCCGATCGCCAGTGCGGCGAAGGGCGATCTCGTAGGACGGGAGGCCGTACCACGTCCCCGGCACGGAGATGCAGGTCACCCGGCCAGGTGCAGCGTCGTCGCGTCGGTCGTCATAGTTCACCGCGGCGCTGCACGACGGACGCGCGGTGCCCTGCGTGGGCGGCGATCAGTCGCAGCAGAGGGTGTAGGGCAGAGAGTGTTGAGCATCGGGACCGACTGCCCGAGCGGTCTGAAAGCTAAATTCGCGAGGCGGGTGCGCGACCAAACTGCTTCGATATCAATATCTTAAAGCTTGAGGGTAAAATCGCCCTACCCTCAAGGTTTGGAGACTCTCTGCTCTCTCCGCCCGAAATTCGGCGCTGGTTGCGCCGTCGAACCATCAAGGTCCGCGCGCAAACCCCGGCCAAACCTGCGCCTCAGCGCGATGCCCTGACCAGGAGAGACAGGTTGTGAGAGAGAAGAATGGAGCAGCAGTGGCAACCGGAATCCAACCTGCTCTGGTGTTCGTGAGACGTGTCTCGCCAGCCGAGAGTGTTCGCCTAAGGTGACTGCACCAGACCTTGACCCCGGCTTTTGTGCTGCGCATCATTTGTGGAAGGGGCCTTCCGCGATCGCCCCGTGAGGCTTCGGCCCAAGCATCGCGTCCATGCTCCGGCGCCCCGCGCCGAAGGAGGACGCACGTGCCGAGCCCTGACATCATCACGCCGAGCCAGCTTGCCCGGCTTCTGGGAACGCCAGACGCGCCGATCATCCTGGACGTCCGCACCGACGAGGATTTCGCCCGAGACCCCCGCACCCTGCCGGGGGCGCTTCGCCGCGACTTCCGCTCCGTTGCCTCCTGGGCGGGCGATTTCGCTGGGCGCCCCCTGGCCATCATCTGCCAGCGCGGCCTCAAGCTGAGCCAGGGCGTGGCCGCCTGGCTTCGCCACGCGGGCAGCACCGCCGAGGCGCTGGAGGGCGGCTTCGAGGCCTGGGCGGCCGGCGGCGGTCTGCTCGTTCGGCCAGACCACGTTCCGCCGCGCGACCCCCAGGGCCGCACCGTCTGGGTCACGCGCGCCCGCCCCAAAATCGACCGCATCGCCTGCCCCTGGCTGATCCGCCGCTTCATTGATCCGGCCGCGGTGTTCCTCTTCGTCGCGCCGTCCGAGGTGCCTGCTGTAGCCGAGCGCTTCGGCGCCACGCCCTTCGACATCGACGGCGTGTTCTGGAGCCACCGCGGCGCGCTCTGCACCTTCGACGTCATGATCGAGGAGTTCGCCCTGGCCTCCGACCCGCTGCTGCGGCTGGCCACCATCGTGCGCGGCGCCGACACCGCACGGCACGACCTGGCGCCGGAGGCGGCGGGGCTGCTTGCCGCCTCGCTCGGCCTCTCGCGCATGTATCGGGAGGATCTGGCGCAGCTCAACGCCGCGATGGGCCTCTACGACGCCTTCTACCGCTGGGCGCGCGATGCCGCGACCGAGACCCACAACTGGCCCGCACCAGGGAGCAAGACATGACCCCCGACACCACCAACAAGGACGAGGCGACGCCCCGCACGCTGGCGGAGGCGCAACTGCCGTCCTTCGCGGAGGCATTGCGCGTCTGGTGGCGCATCGGCCTGCTGTCCTTCGGCGGCCCGGCTGGGCAAATCGCGCTGCTGCATCGCGAGGTGGTGGACCAGCGGCGCTGGGTCTCCGATGCGCGCTTCCTCCACGCGCTGAGCTTCTGCAACCTGCTGCCCGGCCCCGAGGCGCAGCAGCTCGCCACCTATCTCGGCTGGCTGCTGCATGGGGTGCGCGGCGGGCTGGCGGCCGGCACGCTGTTCATCTTGCCCGGCGCCGTGGTCATGCTCGGGCTGTCGGTGATCTACGTCACATTCGGCCAGGTGCCGGTCGTGGCCGCGCTGTTCTTCGGCCTGAAGGCAGCCGTGCTCGTGCTGGTGGTGGAGGCGTTGCTGCGCGTGGCGCGCCGCGCGCTCAAGACCAGGGCGGCCTGGGTCATGGCGGGCGCCGCCTTCCTGGCGCTGTTCGCCTTCGACGTGCCCTTCCCCTTCGTGGTGCTGGGCGCGGCGCTGGTCGGCTACTTGGCGCCCGGCGCCTTCCGCGCCAGCGACCACGGCAAGGCCAAGGACGGCCCGCCCGCCCTGCTGGACGCCGTGCTGGCCGCCGACCCCGGCCGCCCCGCGCGGATGGCCGCACAGGCCTGGCGTGCGGGCTGGGTGGCGGTGACGCTCTGGCTGCTGCCCACGGCGCTGCTCATGGTGGCCGTGGGGGGCGTCTTCGCCGACATCGCCTGGTTCTTCTCGGTGATGGCGGTGGTGACGGTGGGGGGCGCCTACGCCGTGCTGGCCTATGTCGCGCAGGAGGCGGTGCAGGGCTATGGCTGGCTGACCGCCGACCAGATGCTGGTCGGCCTCGGCTTGGCGGAGACCACGCCGGGGCCGCTGATCCTGGTGCTTCAGTTCGTGGGCTTCCTGGCGGGGCATGGCGCGGCGGGCATCCTCCACGGCGTGCTCGCCTCGGTGCTGGTGCTGTGGGTGACCTTCACGCCCTGCTTCGCCTGGATCTTCCTGGGCGCGCCCTTCGTCGAGCGGCTGCACGGCAACCGCAAGCTGACGGGCGCGCTCGCCGCGGTGACCGCCGCCGTCGTGGGCGTCATCCTGAACCTGGCAATGTGGTTCGCGCTGCGGGTGCTCTTTGCCGAGCTGCGCGAGGTGCGGTTCGGCCCTCTCTCGCTGGACGTCCCCATGCCCGGCAGCCTGGACGTGCTGGCGCTGGCCCTCGCCGCCCTGGCCGCGCTGTGCGTGTTCCGGCTGAAGCTCGGCCTCATCCGCACCCTGGGCGTGACGGCGGCGGTGGGGCTTGCCGCAAAGCTCGTCCTCGGGTGACGGGGGGCAGCCCCGTCCGGCGGATCCTGGTCGCGCGGGGCCTGCGGGACTTCGGCGATGGCCTGGTGGCGGTGCTGCTGCCGGCCTACCTTCTGGCGCTCGGCTTCGGCGCGGCCGAGGTGGGGGCGGTGGCGACGCTGGCCCTGCTCGGCTCGGCGCTGATGACGCTCGGCGTGGGGGTCGCGGGCGCGCGGCTGGACCCGCGCCTGCTGCTGATTCTGGCGGCGGGGTTGATGACGGCCAGCGGGCTGGGGTTTGCCCTGGCGTCGGGCTTCGCGGCCATCGCACTCATCGCGCTGGTGGGGACCATCAATCCCTCTGCCGGCAGTGTCAGCATCTTCGCGCCGCTGGAGCAGGCGATGCTCACCGCCGCGTCTCCCGATGCGCGGCGGACGGCGGTCTTCGCGCGCTACAGCCTGGTCGGCGCGCTGGCCGCCGCCTTCGGCGCCCTCACGGCGGGCGCGCCGGAGCTTCTGGCCCGCACCGGCGTCACGGAGATGGCGGCGCTGCGCTCGGCCTTCCTGCTCTATGCTCTCCTCGGTGCCGCTTGCTTCCTGACCTACCGAGGAATCCTGGCGCTGCCGAAGGCGGACCGCCGGGAACGCCATGCGCCGCTGGGCCCCTCGCGCGGCATCGTGGTGAAGCTCGCCGCCCTGTTCTGCGTGGACAGCTTCGCGGGTGGGCTTGCGGTGCAGGCGCTGCTGGCGCTTTGGCTGTTCGAGCGCTTCGATCTTTCGCTGGCGCAGGCCGGGCTGTTCTTCTTCTGGTCAGGGGTGCTGTCGGCCTTCTCCTTCCCGGTCGCCGCCTGGCTCGCGGGACGGATCGGGTTGATCAACACCATGGTCTACACGCATATCCCGTCGAGCTTGTGCCTGATCGCGGCGGTCCTCGTGCCGACGGTGGAGTGGGCGCTCGGCCTGCTGTTGGCGCGAGCGGCGTTGTCGCAGATGGACGTGCCGACACGCACCTCCTACGTCATGGCCGTCGTTACACCGGCCGAGCGGACGGCGGCGGCGAGCTTCACCGCGGTGCCGCGCAGCCTCGCAGCGGCGGCCGGGCCTGCGATTGCAGGCGCCATCATCGTGGCAGGCTACCCGACCGCGCCCTTCATCCTCTGCGGCGTGCTCAAGATCGCCTACGACCTGGTCTTGCTCTGGGCTTTCCGGCACATCAAGCCACCGGAGGAGCGCCAGACCGGCGACGCCCCAAGGGTGGGCTGCCAATAAGTGATTTGTGCCGGGCGTGGTATGAATTTGAATATGCGGTCGCTATCGATGATCGCTCAGCTCCCGCGCGGCTGCCGGGCACGGCTTCCCGTGCCCGGCTGGGCGCGCCCGTTGCGGCGAACTCTTCGGTCCTTACTTGAGACGCCGCCGTAGAGCCGCCCCCAGGCTGTCCACGACCACCACGCAGGCCAGGATGGTGATGAGGATGGCAGCCACCTGGTCATAGGCGATCAGGCGCAGCGCCGCGATGAGCTCGAAGCCGATGCCACCCGCCCCCACGATGCCCAGCACGGTCGAGGCGCGGAAGTGATATTCCCAGCGGTAGATCGTGATGTCCGCGAGCTGCGGCAGCACCTGGGGCAGCACAGCGTGCATGATGACTTGTAGGCGCGTCGCACCGGCCGCGCGCGCCGCCTCCAGGGGCTTGGGGTCCACATGCTCGATTGCCTCGGCGTAGAACTTGCCGACCATGCCGACCGAGTGCAGCGCCAGCGCCAGCACGCCCGGCAGCGCGCCGAAGCCCACCGCTGCCACGAAGATGATGCCGAGGATCAGTTCCGGCACCGAGCGTAGGAAGGAGAGCACCAGCCGCGTGACGTGCCCCAGCGCCGGGTGCACCGTGGTGTTGGGCGCGGCGAGCAACGCCAGCGGCAGCGAGATGATCACGGCCAGCAGCGTGCCCGCGATGGACATGGCCAGCGTATCGAGCAGCGGACGCACCCATGACTGCCAGCGCGAGAAATCCGGCGGGATCATCTCCGAGCCGAGCTGCGCAAGCGCCGGGATGCCCTCGGCGAAGCGCTGCGCGTCGAAGAAACCCGTGATGGCGAGCGCCACGACGCAGATCGCCAGCACGCCCACCACCAGCAGCGCCTGGCGGCGCCCGTCGGCACGCTCGGCCGCCAGGATGCCCTGTTGCATGGTCCCCGACATCAGCTCATCCGACCGAGATCGAGGTTCAGGATGCGCGCCGTCTCGCGCAGCACGTCGTAGGCGGCGTCATTGGTGGCGGCGAAGCCTTCGACGCGGAAATTGCGCAGCAGTGCAGGGTCGCGCAGGTTCAGGAAGGCGTCGCGGATGGCCTGCTTCAGGTCGGGCGCCAGGTTGCCCTGCATCACCATCGGGTAGTTGGGGATGGGGTCGGAGAAGGCGACGTCCACCAGCCGCTCGCGCTGGATGACATTCCGTGCCAGCAGCGAATGGAAAATCAGCTCCGACAGCGCGCCGACCGGGGCGCGGCCCGACTGCACGGTGCGGGCCACCGCGTCATGCGTGCCGACATGCACCACGCGGAAGTCGCGCTCGCCCACCAGGCCGGTGCGGCGCAGGATGGTGGCGCGCGGCACCAGGTGCGAGGAGGTGGAGGCCTGGTCGCCGAAGGCCATCGGGTGGCCGCGCACATCCTCCAGCTTCTTCACCGGACCGTCGGCGGTTGCGATGATGATGGAGCGATAGGTGGGCGAGCCGCGCTCGACACCCACGGCGAAGGGCTCGATGCCCTCGGCGCGGGACTTCGCCAGCACGTAGGAGAACGGCCCGAAATACGCGATCTCGATGCGGCCGAAGCGCATCGCCTCGATCATGGAGGAGTAGTCGGTCGTCACCACCACCTGCACGTCACGGCCCAGCGCCTGCATCAGATGCGTGCGCAGCGGCTGCGCGTTCTGGATGATGGTGGAGGCGTTCTCGTCTGGCAGCAGCGCCATGCGCAGGCGAGTGGGGTTCTGCGCCTGGGCATGGGCCTGGGTCGCGGCCAGCGCCGGCAGCAGCAGCGGTGCGGCGAGCAGGGAGCGGCGGTTCATGGCGTGGTCTCCAAGATGCGGGTGGCATGTACGGGGGTGGGCGCGGTGCCGCCGTAGATGCGGCGGATCGCTGCCTCATCGAGATCCTTGGGCGGTCCGTCGAACACAACGCGCCCGCCACCGATGCCGATGATGCGGTCGGCGAACTGGCGGGCGAGGTCGACCTGGTGCAGCGAGACGATGGCGGAGAGCCCGTCCTGCCGGCAGATGTCGTGCAGCAGGGCCAGCACGCGCTCGGAGGTGGCGGGGTCGAGCGAGGCCACGGGCTCGTCGGCCAGGATCAGGTTGGGCGCCTGGGCGAGTGCGCGCGCGATGCCCACGCGCTGCTGCTGCCCGCCGGAGAGCTGGTCGGCGCGGCGCAGCGCAAATTCCAGCAGGCCCACGCGCTCCAGCGCGTCCAGTGCGAGGTGCTTCTCGGCGGGCGAAAGCGGCAGCAGGCTGCGCAGGGTCGAGTGGTGGCCCAGGCGGCCGGTTAACACATTGGCGAAGGCGGTCAGCCGGCCGATCAACTGGTGTTGCTGGAACACCATGCCGGTGGAGCGGCGGTGCTCACGCCAGCCGCGCGTGCCGCGCACCACGCCAAGGCGGCTCGTCTCCACATGGCCCTCGCTGAGAGGCACAAGGCCGTTGAGGCTGCGCAGCAAGGTGGATTTCCCGGCGCCCGAAGGGCCGAGCAGCACGGTGAACGCCCCTTCGGCAAAGTCGAGGCTCGTGGCATGCAGGGCGCGGGTGCCATTTGGATAGACGACGCCAGCGGCGATCAGTCGTAGCGCAACAGCGCGGTCTCTTTGATCATTCATTTGCAACTCCACGCTTGTTTGATAATTTAATGGCCGTATAACCCGGCCACGACGGCTATCGGAGTGACGTCTCGATGAAACCCGCCCCGCCACCTCGCATCCTCGCGACGCAGCCACTGCACGAGCGCGTCCTCGCGCGCCTGCGGGGCTTTGCCACCGTCGAGATGAACCCGGGCCCCGAGCCCTGGCCGGTCGTGGAGCTGCGCGCCCGCGCCGCCGAGGCAGACGGGCTGCTCGCCTTCATGACGGACCATGTGGACGAGGCCTTCCTCGCCGCCTGTCCGCGGCTGCGCATGATTGGCTGTGCGCTGAAGGGGGCCGACAACTTCGACCTTGCCGCTTGTGAGCGCCGTGGCGTGGTCGTCTCCGTCGTGCCGGACCTGCTGACCGCGCCTACGGCCGAGCTTGCGGTCGGGCTGCTCATCGGCCTCGGCCGGCATGTGCGCGTAGGTGATGCGCTGGTGCGCGGCGGCGGCTTCGCGGGCTGGCGGCCGATTCTCTACGGAGCCGGGCTCGAAGACGCGACAGTTGGGCTGCTGGGCTTCGGTCGAGTGGGCCAGGCTGTGGCTGCGCGGTTGCAGGGCTTCGGCTGCCGGATCCTTGGCCATGACGCGGGCGCCCCGGCCCCGCCGGGTGTGACCGCTGCGCCGATCGAGGAATTGCTGCCAGTGGCCGATGCGCTGGTGCTGGGCCTGCCGCTGACGCCCGCCACCCACCACATCCTCGACGCGAGGCGCTTGGCGTTGCTGCCGGCCCACGCGCTCGTGGTGAACGTGGCGCGTGGCTCGCTGGTGGACGAGGCGGCGGTGGCGACGGCCCTCGAAGCCGGGCGCCTCGGCGGATACGCGGCCGACGTCTTCGCCATGGAGGACTGGGCCCTTCCGGACCGCCCGCGCGAGATCCCGCCTGCGCTGCTCGCGCACCCACGCACGTTGTTCACGCCGCATCTCGGCTCGGCCGTCGCACAGGTGCGTGAGGCGATCGAGATGGCGGCCGCGGAATCGCTGGCCTCCTTCTTCGCCGGCGCGCCGGTGCCGGGTCTGATCGGAAGGGCGGCATGATGCTCGACCTCGGCCTGCTGAACAGCTTTGTCGCGGTCGTCGAAGATGGGGGCTTCCGCGCTGCGGCGCGGCGTTTGGGCGTGTCGCAGCCGTTGCTGACCCAGCGCCTACACCGGTTGGAGGAGGAACTCGGTGTGCCGCTCATCCAGCGCAGCCGCCGAGGCGGTGCCCCGACGCCACAGGGGCAGCGCTTGCTGCCGCATGCCCGCCGCCTTGTGGAAGGCGCTCGCCAAGCTGCGAGCCTGTTCGCATCGCGTCCGCTGGTCATCGGCTCGGCGCGCAATCCGGGCCTTTACCTACTTCCGCCACTGCTGCGTGCAGAAGAGGAACTGCGCCTCGGCTCCAACCCAGAGACACTCGAGTTGTTGGCGGCTGGCGAGACGGACATCGCTTTCACCGAATGGTGGGACGGACGACCAGGCTTCGAGGCGCTGCCGTGGCGGGAGGAGCCAGTCATCGGCATCGTGCCGCCAGGCCACCGCTATGCGGGCACGGAACCGATACCGCTGGAGATCTTCCTGGCCGAGCCGTTGATCGGCGGAGAACCCGGCACCGGCATGGGCCGGGTGCTGGCCGAGGCCTTGGGCAGCGCGGCGCCCCCGATGCGCGTGGCCCGGGCGATGGGCAGCACTGAGGGCGTGAAGCGAGCGGTGGCGGCGGGGCTTGGCGTCTCGGTGCTGCTGGAATGTGCGGCGCGCGACGAGTTGGCGGCGGGCTCACTGGTCAGGGTCGCCCTTGCGGGCCCGGCAATGCGCCGACAGATCTGGGCAGTGCTTCCCGCCGATTTGCCGCGGCGCGCGCCGGCGCGGCTGTTCTATGAGCGCGTGCGCGAGCTGGGATAGATCTTTCGGAGGCAGCGCGCCCGGGCTTGAACCATTGCCTATCGCGGAGGCTCCGTCCCTATGGGTTCCTGCGGATACTGCGGCGACCGTTTCGTCCTCAGGCTACTTCAACAGTGAGGCCCGCGGCCTTCCACTCCGGGAACCCGTCCTCGAGGCGTCGGGCCTGGAACCCTGAGCCGCGCAGTGCGTCAACAGCGTCGAACGACAACACGCAGTACGGTCCGCGGCAGTAGGCGACGATCTCCTTGTCGTGTGGCAACGCGGCCATAGCCCGATTGAGCGAGGCGAGAGGCACGTTGAGGGCGCCCGGAAGGTGACCGGCCGCGAATTCATCCTCCGGACGCACGTCAAGCACGACGACGTCGCCCGCCTTCAGGCGGCCGACCAAATCCTGCCGCGTCACGGCTTCGAGGCTGTCGCGGGCGGAGAAGTAGGTCGCGACGATCTGCTGCACCTCCGCGATGTTCCGTTCCGCGACGTGGCGCAGCGCAGTCATCAGTGCCAGCACCGCCTCATCCTTCAAGCGATAGACGACGTGCTTGCCCTCCCGCCTCGTCTCGACGAGACCGGCGCGGCGGAGGTGCTGCAGGTGCTGTGAGGTGTTGGCAAAGGGCTGGCCCGATCGCGCAGCCAGGCCTTCGACCGTGCGCTCACCCTGGCCAAGGAGTTCCAGCAGGTCGAGCCGATGTTCATGGCCGAGGGCACGCGCCACGGCGGCGAACTGGGCCAGAAGGCGCTGCTTGGGGGAAGCGTCACTGCTTGACACGGATGCGGTCTCATTCCTACGTTCAATGGTATTATTGAATGATGAGCGGTCGCCATGGCCGCGTCAACCAGGATCGGCCGCAATGGACAGCCTGCTCGCGAACGAGCCCCTCATCCGCCTGGCGGTCTTTGTCGGTGTGCTGGCCTTGATGGCCGGCCTGGAGGCCTTCTTTCCGCGCCGGCAGCGCGCAGCGGGACGCTGGCTGCGCTGGCCGAACAACCTCGGCGTCGTCGTGGTGGACAGCCTAATCGTGCGCATCCTCTTCCCGACCGCCGCCGTCGGCATCGCCCTCGCCATGGAGGGCCGCGGGGTGGGGCTGCTGCCCTGGCTCGGCATGCCGCAGCCGCTCGCGGTCGTGTTCGCCATCGTGGTTCTCGACTTCGCCATCTACCTCCAGCACGTGATGTTCCACGCGGTGCCGCTGCTCTGGCGGCTGCACCGAATGCATCACGCCGATCTGGATTTCGACGTGACGACGGGCCTGCGCTTCCACCCGGTCGAGATCGTGCTCTCCATGGTCATCAAGCTGATGGTGGTGGTCGCCCTCGGCGCACCGGCGGTCGCGGTTCTGATCTTCGAGGTACTGCTGAACGCCACCGCGATGTTCAACCACGCCAATCTCCGCCTGCCTGGCTGGCTCGACCGAGCACTGCGCCTGGTGCTGGTCACGCCTGACATGCATCGCGTGCACCACTCGGTGGTCCCGCGCGAGACGAACAGCAATTTCGGCTTCAACCTGGCGGTCTGGGACCGGATCTTCGGCACCTACCGCGCCCAGCCCGCAGCCGGGCACGACGCCATGACCATTGGCATCCAGCAGTTCCGCGACCCGCGCGAGCTCCGCCTCGACCGCATGCTGACCCAGCCGTTGCGGGAGGATGATCGCGCCTATCCGCTCGGCCGGCGCGAGCGCGCCTGATGTCGGCGCCCCAGCGGCCGTTGTCCCGCTGGCTGCTGGCAGCGGTGCTGGCGGCGGCGGTCGCGGCAACCTTCCTGGTGCGTGACCGGCTGGACCTCACGGCGCTGGAGAGCGCGGTGCGCAGCTTCGGCGTCTGGGGCGCGGTCGGCTTCGTGGTGATCTTCGCGGCGGCAACGGTGCTGTTCCTGCCCGGTTCGGTGTTCGGCCTGGCCGGCGGCGCACTGTTCGGACCGGTGCTTGGCACGGTGATCAACCTCGCGGGCGGAACGCTCGGCGCAACGCTGGCCTTCCTGGTGGCCCGCCATCTTGCCGGCGACTGGGTGGCACGACGCGCCGGCGGGCGGCTCAAGAAGGTCGTCGACGGGGTCGAGGCAGAGGGCTGGCGTTTCGTCGCGCTGGTCCGGCTGGTGCCGGCGGTGCCCTTCAATCTCGCCAATTACGCGCTGGGCCTGACGCGCATCTCGCTCGGCCAGTATCTGCTGGCGACCGCCATCAGCATGATCCCGGGCACGGCGGCCTATGCCTGGCTCGGCCATGCCGGGCGCGGAGCGCTTTCGGGCGACGACGCGGCGGCGTTGCGCTATGGGCTGCTCGGCCTCGCTGTGCTCGCTGCCATTGCCTTCCTGCCACGGCTACTGCGTCGCATGCGTCGGGCTGCTCCGGCCGCGGAGCCAATGGCCTGGACCGATGTCGATGCCCTGTCGCAGGTGCTCGCCGCATCCGGCGCGCCGAGGGTGATCGATGTGCGCGGAGCTGACGAGTTCACCGGCCCGCTCGGCCACATCGCGCGCGCCGCCAACATCCCGGTGGAAGCGCTGGTGGCGAACCCGGCTCTGGCCGGCACGGGCGCGGTGGTGCTGGTCTGCTTGACCGATCGCCGCTCCGCCCGCGCGGCCGAGGCGCTGGTCGCCGCCGGGCATCAAGATGTCGCCGTGCTGCGGGGCGGCATGAAGGCCTGGGCCGCCGCGGGCCTACCCGTGACCCACGACGCGTCGATTGCCAGCGCAACACTGAAGGAGGCGCCCACATGAAGATGCTGTTCATCGTCAACGATCCGCCCTACGGCACCGAGCGCTGCTACAACGCTTTGCGGCTGGCCGGCGCACTGCTCAAGCGCGATCCCGCGACCGAGGTGACGGTCTTCCTGATGGCCGATGCCGTCGGCGCCGCGCGGCGGGGCCAAAAGGTGCCGGAGGGCTACTACAGCCTCGAGCGCATGCTGAAGCGCGTCATCGTGGGCAAGGGTCGCGTGCTGCTGTGCGGCACCTGCATGGATGCCCGCGGGATGACCGACGAGGACGTCATGGAAGGCGCCGCCCGCAGCACCATGGATGCCCTGGCGGAAGCGACAGCCGAGGCCGACAAGGTGCTGGTGTTCTGACCATCACGCGGGAAGCGCCGACGCCGACCGGCCCCGAGGCCTATCGCGCCTGGCGCGCCTCCCCGCTCGGACGCATCACGGATGCCTGCGAGGCGGCGGCGCTTCGGCCGATGATCGGCGACGTGGTCGGGCTCGACAGTCTCGACATTGGCTGCGGCGACGGGCTGCTCGCGGTGGAACTCGCCGCCGCTGGCGCGCGCGTGACCGGCATCGATCCGGACGCCGCCATGCTGCGCGCGGCGGCGGAGCGAACGGCCGGGCAGGACATCCGCTTCGTGCAGGGCCGCATCGAGGCGCTGCCCTTCCCCGACGCCTCTTTCGACCTGCTCACGGCCGTCACCGTGCTGTGCTTCGTCAAGGACGAGGCGACGGCCTGGCGTGAGATGGCGCGCGTATTGCGCCCCGGCGGGCGGCTGGTGATCGGCGAGCTCGGACGCTGGAGTCTGTGGGCGCTGCGCCGGCGCATCCGCGGCTGGATCGGATCGCGGCTCTGGCGCAGCGCGGCCTTCCACTCGGCCAGCCAGTTGCGCCGCGCGGCGGCAGCCGCCAGCCTGGTGATCGACGACGTCCGGGGGGCGGTCTTCCACCCGCCGAACGCCGCGATGGCGCGACTGATCTCCGGGTTCGATGCGCAGCTCGGCCGTGTGACGACCTTCGGGGCGGCGTTCATCGCCCTGCACGTCCATAAGCCCGCCCGGCCGGCTTCCGGCTGAACCGACACTCACGAGGAGCCGCCATGACCACGACGCACCAAACCCGCAACGTGCTGCTGCTCGCCTCGGCCCAGGCTCTGTTCCAGACCGCATCCGTGCTGGTGATGACGGTCGCTGCGCTGGCCGCGACGTACCTCGCCCCTGCGCCATGGCTCGTCACCGCGCCAATCGCGGCGATGTTCCTCGGCACGGCCGCGGCGACCTTTCCGGCCTCGATGCTGATGGCGCGGCGCGGCCGCCGATATGGATTCCTCATAGGTGCGGCACTCGGCGTCCTCGGCGGGCTCTGCGGCGCCGCCGGCATCTGGACCGGGTCGCTCGTGCTGCTCGGTTTCGGTACACTGCTGATCGGCGCCTATCAGGGCTTCGCCCAATTCTACCGCTTTGCCGCGGCCGAAGTGGCCGATGCCGCCTTCCGGCCGCGTGCCATTTCCTACGTGCTCGCCGGCGGCGTCTTCGCCGCGATCGTCGGGCCGGAGCTCGGGCGGCATGGCGGTCCGCTGCTGGAGCCGGAATTCACCGGGTCATTCCTGCTGCTCTCGGTCGTCAGCCTGCTTGCTATGGGAATTCTGCTCGGCCTGCGCATGCCGGCGGCACCGCCCGCGGCCGCAGTAGCAGGGGCAGCGACGCCACGCCCGCTTGGCAGCATCGTTCGCCAGCCATCCTACCTCGTGGCGCTGTTCGGTGCGGCGACCGGGTATGGTGTGATGATCCTTGCCATGACGGCAACGCCGCTCGCCATGATCCACCACGAGCACGGCATCGCGGACGCGGCGCGAGTGATCCAGGCGCACACACTCGGCATGTTCCTGCCCTCCTTCTTCACGGGGTCATTGATCGCGCGCTTCGGGGTGCTGCGGATCATGTTGACCGGGGTGGTGGTGCTCTGCGCGCATGTCGGCATGACGCTGACGGGGACGGGCTTCCACAGTTTCACCGCGGCGCTGGTGCTGCTCGGCGTGGGGTGGAACTTCCTCTATATCGGCGGCACGACGCTGCTGACCGAAACCTACACCCAGGCGGAGCGGGCGCGGGCACAGGCCGCGAACGACCTGACGATCTTCGCGGTGGGCCTCGCCTCCTCGCTCGCTGCCGGCGCGATGCTCGATCGGCTCGGATGGCAGATGCTGAACATCGTGCTTCTGCCTTGGCTTACGCTCGCGGCCGCGGCGATCGTGGCGCTTGGCCTGGTACGGCGTCGCCGGCTTCGGGCGACTGCCTGAACGGGCGTGCCCGACCCACGAAGCCTGCCGGAGATGTGCGGGATGATTACTCACAAGTACTTGGTGATGGCCTTGAAGTCATCGATAGGCCCGCGGTCGGCGCGCGGGATCGCGCCGACGACGTGGTCCAAGCAATGGTCGAGATGGTCGTGGATAAGGGTGCGTTTGGCTTTGGCGATGGCCGCTTCCACCGCGTGAAGTTGCTGCGCGATGTCCAGGCATGGCCGACCCGACTCGATCATCTCGACCACGCTGCGCAGATGGCCCTCGGCCCGCTTCAGCCGTTTGACGATTTCGGGGTGGGACCCGTGGGTATGGGGATCACTCATGAACCTGTCCTATCCCCCTGGTAGGGATAGCGTCAATCTGCTATCCGGTGCGAGTATCACAGGAGTGGGGTAGCCGCGCGGCATGAGGGGGTTTCGACACATCGTCAGGCTGCTGCTCGTGGCACTGCTTGTCTTCACCTTCGCACCGCCCCTCGCAGCGGTGACGATGCACGGTGCTGCCGACCACATCCACGCCACGGACGATCACGACCTGCCCGGGCCCCACGATGCCGCCGATCATGCGATCACAGACCATGTGCATGAGGCGGTGACCGTGCGTTCGACCTCCCTGGTGCCGCGATGGATGCCGCGTACCCGGCTCGCAATCCTGGGGCAGGAGGGCCTGACGCCAGGGCCAAACAGCAGGATGGAACGTCCGCCCCGCGGGCTCGGCTGAGCTGCCCGTGCCGCCGTCTTCGGACGATTCCTTCCTTATCTCAGCTGAGCGGTCTCACCTCATGAATCCCATCATCGCGGGCGCCGCGCGCCTGTCGCGAATTCCATGGCTATGCCTGTGCATCCTCGGCCTCACCCTGCTGGGTGCCACCACAGAGGCGCTCGCCCATGCCGTCGCCGAGGGTGACAAGGGCTACATCCAGGAGATCACCGGCGTTCACCTGCTGCCCTTCATCTATCTGGGCGCCAAGCACATGGTGACCGGCTACGACCACATCCTGTTCCTGTTCGGGGTGATCTTCTTCCTATACCGGCTGCAGCACATCGCCCTCTATGTGAGCCTGTTCGCGCTCGGCCATTCGACCACGATGCTGGCCGGCGTCTATTTCGGCATCGGGATCAACAGCTACCTGATCGATGCCATCATCGGCTTCTCGATCGTCTACAAGGCGCTCGATAATCTCGGCGCTTTCCAGCGCTGGCTCGGCTACCAGCCGAACACCAAACTGGCGACGCTGATCTTCGGCTTCTGCCACGGCTTCGGCCTGTCCTCGAAGATCCTCGACTACAACATCTCTCCCGATGGGCTGCTGCCGAACCTGCTGGCGTTCAACGTCGGCGTCGAGGTTGGGCAGTTGCTGGCGCTCGGCGCCATTCTCATCGCCATGGGCTTCTGGCGTCGCAGCCCAAGTTTCCTGCGCCACGCCTATACCGCCAACGTCGTCATGATGACCGCTGGGTTCGTGCTGATCGGCTATCAGCTCACCGGCTGGTTCGTCTCCTGAGGAATCCCTGACATGTACAATACCGACCTGCCGACCCGCGCCGAACTGCCGTCCTCGAAGCAGCTGCTGCGCTCCACGGCCATTGCCATCGTCGCGGCCGCGGCCATCCTCGTGGCCGTCGTGCTGCCGGCCGAATACGGCATCGATCCGACGGGCATTGGACGGCCGTTGGGCCTGACCGAGATGGGCGAGTTGAAAATGCAATTGGCGGCCGAGGCGGAGGCCGACCGCGCGCCACCCGCCGCAACGCCGGGCCCGCGGTCCAGCCTGCCCGGCGCGATCTTCGCCGGGCTGTTCATCCGCTCGGCCGCTGCACAGACGCCGACACCGGCAGCCGCTTCGCGGACCGACGAGACCACCATCACGCTCCGACCGAACCAAGGCCTGGAAGTGAAGCTCGACATGCGTCGTGGTGCGCGGGCCAGCTACAGCTGGACCGCCACGGGGCCGGTCAACTACGACCTGCATGGTGAACCGCCCAATCCAGGGCGGAACGCCGCGCATAGCTATCGGAACGGCCGTGGGTCCTCCGGCGAACAGGGCGAGTTCACCGCCATCTTCGACGGCACCCATGGCTGGTTCTGGCGCAACCGCTCCGGCCGCGATGTCAGCGTCACGCTGCGCACGACGGGCGACTACGCACGCATCATCCGCCCCTGAGGCCGGCCTCCCCGCCGGCCTCGGCCGGCGGGGGGCTGTGGAGTTCGAAGCGCCATGGTGAGCCCACTTGCCAACCAAACCTATCGCCACCTGTTCGCGGCGCAGGTGCTGTCGCTGCTCGGCACGGGTCTGGCCACCGTGGCGCTTGGGCTGCTGGCTTTCGAACTGGCGGGCGCCGATGCCGGTGCGGTGCTCGGCACCGCGCTCGCCATCAAGATGATTGCCTATGTGGGCATCGCGCCTGTCGCTGGCGCCTTCGTCCACCTGGTGCCGCGGCGCAGCCTGCTGGTGGCACTCGACGTGCTGCGTGCCGCCGTCGCGCTGTGCCTGCCCTTCGTCACGGAGATCTGGCAGGTCTATATGCTGATCTTCGTGCTGCAAACCGGGTCGGCCGCCTTCACGCCGACCTTCCAGGCGACGATCCCCGACATCCTCCCCGACGAGGCCGATTACACCAAGGCGCTGTCCCTCTCGCGCCTGGCCTATGACCTTGAGGCGTTGGCGAGCCCGGCGATCGCCGCGGCGCTCCTTGGGCTGGTCGGCTTCCATTGGTTGTTCGCCGGCAATGCGCTGGGCTTCCTCGCCTCGGCCGCCCTGGTGCTGACCGTGGTGCTGCCCTCGCCGAAGCCGCCTGCAACGCAGGAGGGCGCCTGGGGCCGCATCACGCGCGGCAGCCGCATCTACCTCGCCACCCCGCGGCTGCGCGGGCTGCTGGCGCTGAACGTCACGGTCGCCATGGCCGGCGCGATGGTGATCGTGAACACCGTGGTGCTGGTGCGCGCGGGCTTCGGCCTGGGTGCGGCAGAGCTCGGCTGGACGCTGGCGGCCTATGGCGCGGGCTCGATGGTGGCCGCACTCGCTGTGCCGCGGCTGCTCGATGGTGTGATGACAGACCGCACAGCCATGATGGCCGGCGCCGGGCTGCTCGTTGCCGGCTTGCTGCTCGGGCTGCTGGTGCCAAGTTGGTCGATGCTGCTGCCGCTATGGATGTTGCTGGGTCTAGGCAATGGCCTGGTGCTGACGCCCAGCGGGCGCCTGCTGCGGCGCTCGGCCCATGCGGGCGACCGTCCTGCACTGTTTGCTGCGCAGTTCGCGCTCAGCCACGCCTGCTGGCTGGTCGCCTATCCGGTGGCGGGGCGGTTCGGGGCGGCGGCAGGGATGGAGGCCACCTTCCTGGTGCTGGCGGTACTGGGCGCGGTGGGGCTGGCCGCCGCCATGATGCTGTGGCCGAGGGATGATGTGGAGGAGGTCGAGCATGTCCACGACCGGCTTCCGCCTGGCCATGCGCATCTGGGCGATGCGCAGCCGGATCCGAGAGGAGCGTTCCGCCACCGCCATGCCTTCGTGATCGATGAGCTTCACCAGCGCTGGCCCCGCTAAATTCGGACACGATGCGCTGATGAGTCAGAGGCGTTTGGTCAGAAAGGCGAGGATGGTCATGGAACCCTCCGCTTCGTCACCCCGACCGACAGGGTCGCCGCCGCCAGATCGAATGTCGCCGCAGAGATGTTCCGCGCCATCACCCGCGCCGTGTTGTTCGACCACACCGCCGCGTCGAGCTCGATGAAGCGCGTCGACGAGACGAGCGACGCCTGCGCAAGATCCCCCGCCCGCGCCCCATTCACCGTGACGTCGATCAGCGCCGTCGCCCCCGGTGCCAGGCTCGGCAGGTCCCAGGACACCTCCGCCGCGAACTCTCGCTGCCCGGACTGTGGCAGCAGCGGCGTGCCGTTCAGCACGGCCGGCGTGGCTTCTGGCAGCCCATAGAGCCGCAGCGATTGCAGGTCGATCGGCCCGTCGAAGCCTATCACGCCCACCTGCGCATAGGCCACGGACGCGCCCACGCGGATAGTTTGCCGGCGATTGAAGTTGGCATCATCCATGGGCGCGCCGGCGTTCCACCCCTTGGCCGGTCCGTTCCACTGCATGGTGGTGATCGAGGCCAGGACGTCGCCCGCGATGTCCTCGCGGACATTCCCTGCGCCGTCGAACACGCGCACAAACAGCCGCCCGCCCGAGGCGCCGCTCGTCAGCCAATGTGCCAGCGCGAACTCCTTCGCCTGGGAGGTATCGAGCATCCACCCCAGTCCGCGGTTCGCCGCCAGCGTCACGGCCCGATCGGTCGGCGTGAGGTCGGTCAGCCCGTTGAAGCAGAAATCCGCCATGAAGGTCGCGGTGGTGGTGGAGGTCGCGATGGTGATCAGCCCCTCCACGCCGACCTCGGTCGCCGACTGCCGGAACGCTGCGGCCCGGGTGTTCGGTACCCCCGCGAGAAAGCGCTGGAACCGCGATGCCGGCGCGCGGTGCCGGTTGATCACCGCATTGCCGCAGCGATTGGCCGTCGCCGTGTAGTCGATGCCGACCAGGTAGGTGTTGGTCCAGGCGATGTCGTATTCGCAATCCTGCGCCCCGGCGGTGTGGCGGGCGGCCAGCGGCGAGCAGGCCTCCATGCGCATGTTCCGCGCGATGATGGCGCTGCCGGAGGTCTCGTTCAGGAAGGGGATGGCGATGTTGCTGCCGGCCTGGCGGAGCTCGAAGTTCGGCGCGTCAAAGACATGGCGATTGTGGTTGGTATAGGCGCCGGCCTCATTCCCGAACCGCACCCCGAAGCGGTCCATTGCGGCGTTCACCCCCGTCGCCTGCGCGAAGTGCCCGCCGTAGTAGCGGATCGAGGTGTTCCAGGCGGTCGCCGTCGCGCACCAGATGTCGAGGCCGATGCGGTTGTTGACGATGCGGCCCAGCGTGAAGGTGCTGTCCTCCACGCCGCGGCCATCGCCCAGGGTACGCATGCCGATGGTGAAGCCTTCCACCCGGCGCAGCTCGATCTGGCTCGCATCGACGTTGCGCACGGTGATGCCGATATCCGCCTCGGAGGACCAGTCCGATAGCGTCTGCCGGATCACGTTCAGCCCGGTGTAGAGCTTCTCCGCGTTGCGGATGGTGCCGCCATCGCCCAGCACCAGCACGGAGGTGGGCGCTGTGCCAGTGTAGCGGATGGTCCCCTGCATGATCAGGCCACGCGCGCCGCCTGGCAGCGTCACGGTGCCGGAGACGTTCCAGGTGCCAGGCGGGATCATCGCGAATTTCTGGTCCGCGCCGGCGCGATCAAAGGCGGCCTGGATGGCGGTGCGATCATCCGCCACGCCATCGCCCAGCCCGCCGAAGTCATTCGGCAAAACCGCCTCGCGGTCGCGCAGGTACTTCGCGAAGTCGGTCTTGTTGAGGTTGGCGTTGAGGACCAGCAGGTCGTCGATGCGAGCCGGCATGTTATCCACCCTGGTACGAGATGCGGAGCGAAGATGCGGACCTTGCTTTTTTACGCCGGTGGTGCGGCGGCAGAGATTGCCGGCTGCTACGCTTTCTGGGCATGGATCCGCCTCGGAGCTTCGGCGTGGTGGCTGGTGCCTGGCACGCTGTCGCTGATGGCGTTTGCCTTGTTCTTGGCGCAGGTCGACAGCGCCGCCGCTGGGCGCGCCTACGCGGCGTATGGTGGGGTCTACATCGCCGCTTCGCTCGTTTGGCTATGGGCCATGGAGGGCGTGAGGCCCGACCGTTGGGATGCGATCGGCGCCGTCATCTGTCTGGTAGGAGCGGCAGTGATACTGCTCGGTCCTCGCACCGCTTAATCTGCGTCAAGTGGCGGTGGCGGTGACCGGGCCGGCGAAGGCCGAGACGTTGCCTTCGGCCGAGACGCTGCGGAGCCAGTACCAGCGGGCCTGGCCGGTGGTGAGGCCAGTGCGATCCCAGGGCAGCGCCGTGGGCTCGCTGGCCAGCTTGGTCGCGGCGGCCAGGCTGGCGCTGCTGGCCTCGAACACCTGCAGCCGCACGGCATCCGGGGGAAAGCCGCCCGACAGCCGCACGCCGCCGGCAATGCCGGTCGCGGCCAGGCCCGACGCGGCGGCCGGCACCAGTGCCTCGCGCCAGCCCGACACCGCCCCGCTGCGCGCCTGCGCCCGGACCCGGAATGCCGTGGGTTCCGCGGTGGGGATGCCCACGGCGGTGGCGCCGAAGCCGCCCGCATAGCCTTGCCAGACCGCGACGGAGCTGGGTCGGAACTCGATCTCGTAGCCGGCCAGATAGGCCGAGCCCACGGCGGACCAGGACACCGCGATCGCAGCGAAGGTCACCCCGAGTGGTGTCTCCACCAGGATAGACGCTGGCGCGGCGATCACGCCCGGGTTCGGCAGCACCACGGACGGGTTCTGCCCCGTCGCCCGCTCATCCGTCGCCGGGTTCCAGGCCCAGACGGCGGGATCCTCCTCCGCCAGCTGCAGATTGACCCCGCCATCCGGTGCCAGCGCCCATCCCGTCACCCGCGCCGGGAATGGCGTCAGGCGTTCGAGCGCCACGGTCACCCCATCCCAGGGCCGCAGCCGCAGTGCCGAAAGGTTGGCCTGCATCGCCACCTCGCGCTGGCGGCGGTTGCGCTCCAGCTCGATTTTCATCAGGCGCTGGACCGTGGCGGCGGAGGTGGTGAGCGGGAACTCCATGTCGCGATAGATCGCCTCGCCGCCATCCTCGGTGACGTAGTTGCTGGCCAGCAGCGGCGGGGCATCGGTCGGCTGCCAGGCGGCTGCGGGCTCGACATAAACGGCGCGCACCCCGTTGAAGAGATCCCGCCGCGGACGCGAGCCCACGATGGTGACGTCGCCGCGCAGATCGTCGGAGGTGAGGGTCGCCGCCGGCAGCGCGGGCGCGCCCGCGTGGATGTAGAAGCGCCCCCCGCTCACCACCAGCGCGCCGGCCATTGCAGCCACCAGCTTGCGCGTGATGGCGATCTTGCCCTCGCCCAGGGTGACAGCGCCGTTGACGGTGTAGCGGCGCTCGGCGGTGCCATCGCGGCGGCCCATGATCTCGTCGCAGATGTTGGCCGCGGCCATCAGCGCGGGCAGGTCGATATCCGCCCAGGCGGCGCGCCACCCGAAGGGCGAGGTCAGGTACCAAGCCAGGCAGAGCGCGGGATTGTCGGACCAGCCGGTGGCGCCGGTGCGCGGATCGAGGATGGTGTCCGCGCCCTCGACGATGGCCGACAGGCTGGGCGCGCCGGAGGGGAAGGCCTCGGGCCGCAGCTTGAGGCGCACGGCGAGATAGGCGCGCCCCTGGCCACGATGGGCCGCGGTCCACTGGCCGCCAGTGTCTGCCACGAGATTGGCATTGGCGGCCTGGCCGGGATCACCCAGCGCGCGCTCGATCCGCAGCAGGCCAGCGAACTTCGCGTCGGTGGAGGCGGTGCCGTTGAGGAAGACCTCGCCGATGGCGCGGACGCGGTGCGCGGCCAGGACCACGACCACGTGGAGGAAGCCATCGGCGCGTCCCTCGTCATCGGTGGCGGAATGCAGGAACACCACGGGGCCGGAGGTGCGGCAGCGGCCAAAGACGATCTGGTGCTCGGTGATCGGCTGGCGGAAGGACTGGGTGCGTCCGGCGCCGGGTGTGCGGGGATCGAAGCCGGAGCCGGGACCGGTGTCGGTGCCTGGCGTGACGTTGGCGCTGCGGGCGGCGGAGGGCGACTTGGGGCGGAAGACCGCGGCACCCACGCCGGACACCACCAGGGCGGCGCCGGCGGCCGCCACGGCGCCCAGGACGCCGCCGCCAATGACGGCCGAGGCAGCGGCACCTGCCGCGGCAGCGATGAACGGGATGGCGACCGGCATTAGCCAATCCTCCAGGCGGTGGTGCAGGCGGTGATGGGGAGGCGCAGCAGGCCCGAGGGTCCGACGAAGGCGGCGCGGCCGGCGTCGAGCACCACGCCGAGGCGCTCGGGATCGGCCGCGAGCACCACGTCGCCGGCACGGGCGAAAGGCACTGGCACGCGCGGGTAGCCGGCGGTGTCGGCCATCGCGGCGAGGGTCGGGCGGTGCTGCCAGGACGGGCGCTGCCCCGTGCAAGCGACCACCGCCGCCATGGCAAACCGTCCGCAGTTCCAGCGTGTCGCGTCGAAGGGCCGATGCTCCGCGGCGGTGATCAGCGCCGCCAGCCGCTCCGGCCAGCCGGGCAGCCGGTTCACTGGTTCGGTAGCCGGATCTCCGCCTCCTGGAGCGCGGGCACGAACTCGAAGAAGCGATCGCCGGGATACTCGGCCTGCTGGTCGGCATCCGTGTAGCGCCGCACCTCGGCGCGCTCGAGGTCCACCAGCCGGCTCTCGCAGGCCAGTGCCACGGAGGGCTCCGCGCCGTCCGTCACCTCCATCGTGTCCATCAGCCCCGCCCAGAGCGGGAACGGGTCCGCCACAAAGGCGCCCTGCGCATCGAGCAGCGCACCCCACAGCGTGACCGGCCGCAAGCGGTAGCTGCGCTCGGCCAGCGCGATATCCACCACCTCCTGCGGCACGGGCGACAGTGCGAGGGTGAGCCGGACGGCACGCAGCTCCACCGTCTCCTCCACATCCGAGATGGCGCCGATGCTCCCAGCGCCCTCGAACACCTTCCCCGCCCAGTCCAGCGGGCCGAGCCCGGTCCAGACGCGAAAGGGGCCGGTGGCGAAGTCGAGCTCGACCAGCACGACCGGCGTGGCGATGGGCGCGGTGGCCGCGGAGGCGGCCTGGTTGCTGAGGCGTGGGGTGCCGGACATCAGAGGGCTTCCTCGAGGCGGATGGTGACCGCGGCAAAGGGGCCCGGCCGCGTCGGGTTGGCCGCCTCGTCGTCGGAGACCAGCCGCATCGGCACGCTCGGCAGGGAGAGGATCAGCGGCTCGCCGACCACCACCGCGGCGCGCAGCGGTGGCGCGATGGCGATGGTGGCGGTGCCGGCCCCCGAGGCCATGACCGCGCCGGTGGCGATGTAAAGGCGACCGCCGAGGCCGATGTAGTCGCCGGCGCCGACCGCCACGGTGCTCGGCCACCAGCCCTGCGTGACGATCGACAGCGCGCCGCGCGGCGCGCCCGCGGCCAGCGACGGATTGCCAGAGCCGACGACCAGCCCGGTCCCGTCGGTGAAGATGGTCGCGTCCGAGAAGCTGTAGGGCCCAGTCGGAACATCGCCCTGGCTGCGCGGATCGCCGGTGCGGTATTCCCGCCGCCAGTCCCAGATACGCACCGTGTTCGCCGAGCCAGCGAGTGCCGCCAGCAGCCCGTCCATCACCCCAGCCTGCACGCGCCCCAGCGGCTCGAAGCTCGCCTCTGCCACCCAGCGCGCGCCCTCGCGCCGCAGCACCTGGGTGGCGCGGGTGACGGGCGAGACAAAGCGCAGGGTGTTGTGCTGCAGGTAGAAGCTCAGCCGCGACGGACGCAGCGTGGCGGGCCAGGCGTATTCCGTCATGACCGCTATCCCCGCACGATGGAGGTGGCGCTGCCGCCGCGGCGGATGGCGTCGAGCGTCGCCGCACTGGCCTGGCGGACGATCTGCGCCGAAAGCACCCGCAGCCGTGCCTCGACGCCGGCATCGGCGCCGCGGGCGTCGATGGTGATGCTCTGGTTGATCACCGGCCCGCCCGGCGCCATGCCATTGGGCAGCACGGTGCCGCTGCGGTTCGGCACGAACCATTCGGGACCACGCTCGCCCACGATATAGGGTTGGCCGCCTGCGACCGGCCCGCCCTCGGCGCGGAACAGCCCGCCCAGCGCCGAGCCAATCCCCGAGAAGATCGAGCCGAAGTCAAAGCCGGCCAGGCTGGAGGTCACCGCCGTGCCGAGCGGCTCGGTGATGGTGCGGCGGACGACGATGCGGGCGATGTCCTGCAGAATGCCCTGCAGCACCTTGGAGAAGCTCTCGCCCTTGATGATCGCGTCCTCGAAGGCGGAGGAGAAGGTCAGGCCGAGTTCGCGCGCCGTGTTGCTGGTGCGCTCGGTCGCCTGCTGGACGCGCTGCTGGCTGCGCTCCAACTCCTCCAGCGCGGCATTGGCCTCGCGCGAGACCGTCTCGTCGGGGATGGGCTGGCCGATGCGGTCGGCGCGTTCCACCAGCCGGCCGAGGGTTTCGAGGCGGCGGGTGTAGCGTTCCTGGGCGTTCTCGTTGTTCTGGATCAGCCGCTCGCGCTCGCGGATGATGTCGTTAATCTCGCGCTCGGCCTCGCGGTCGGGGCGCGGGATGGCAGCCACGCGGCGGGTGGTGCCCTCGATGCGGCGCAGCGCCTCGTCGCGCTCGCGCAGCGCCAGGGTTTCGAGGCGGGTACGATCGGCGGCGGTGATGCCGCCCGCGGCCTCGGCCTCGCGCAGGCGGCGGACGCGGTCGTCGTATTCGCTGTTGATCCGGAAGCGATCGTCGAGCGCCTTGCGGAGTTCCTCGGCATCGGCGGCCGTGCGGCGCCGGCGAGCCTCGGCGGCCTGGCCAGCTGCGGCCTCCTGCTCGGTGCGCTGGCGCTCGCCGGCGGCCTGCTCGCCGCGGGTGATTTCCTCCGACAGCTCCTGGTACTGCCGGCGCAGCTCCTCCAGCCGGGCGGCGCGATCCACGCCGGCCTGTTGCTGGGCGGTGCCGACCAGCCCGCCGCGGATCGAGCCACGCCGGGGCTGCGAGCGCAGGCTGTCGCGGCCATCGTTCTCCGCCTCGAGGCGGGCGATCTGGGCGCGCAGCGCCTCGGCCTGGGCGCGGCGGTCGGCTTCCTGCTCGGAGGGGAGCAGCAGGCCGGAGCCGCGGCGCACGCCGTCCAGCACGCGCGCGGCGCCGGACAACGCCCGCGCCAGGGCGTTGGACAGGCCGATCGCCTGGTCGAGCCGGGCGAGGAACTGATCGGCGGCGGCGGTGAGCTGCCCAAAGGCGCGGCCGACCGAGAGGGGTGCCCGCTCGAACTCGCCATTGAGCCGCTCGACGGCGCGGAGCAGCGCGGGGAACACCGTGTCGGCGGTGAGCTTGCCCTCGGAGCCGAGTTTTCGGAGTTCGCCGATGGAGACGCCGAGCTCGCGCGCCAACGCCTGCGCCAGGGTCGGCAGACCTTCCAGGATCGAGCGCAGCTCGTCGCCCTGCAGCGTGCCCGAGGCCAGCGCCTGGGCGAGCTGCTGAGTGGAGGAGGCGATCTCCTGCTGGCTGGCGCCAGACGCGATGGCGATGCGCTGCAGGCCGCCGACCAGCGTGGCGACCTGGTCCGAGGTGGCGCCGATTTCGCGCGCCGCGATCGAGAAGCGGGCGAAGGCGTCCACGCTCTCGCGCACGGCGACGCCGGTCTGCAGGCTGTCGCGATACAGCCGGTCGTAGATCTCGCCGGCACGCTCAACGGAGCCCAGCGCCGTGTTGAGCCGGCCCATGGATTGGGTGAGCGCGTCGCCGGCGACGACCACGGCGCGCAGCCCAGCGGCGAGGCCGGCGATCTGAACGCCGCGGACGGCGATGTCGAGCAGGTCCAACGCGCGGGAGGCGCGATCGGCGCCGCCCTGGATGCGCTCCAGGCTGCGCTGGCCGGTCTCGCCGACCTCGCGCAGCTCCTGCTTGACCCGGCCGGCATCGTCCAGCGACAGACGGACCGAGACGCGGCGCGTGCTATCCGCCATGCGTCACGCCTCCTGCATCGGTGTGGTGGTCAGGGTCCGGGGGGATCAGTGCGCCGTGCGGCGCTGCCGGCGGCCAAGCCCATGCGCATGGCCAGCAGCAGTTCGGCCGCGGCCCAGCCGGTGGCGCCCATCTCGCGGGCGGTGGCGAGGGCGGCCGGCATGTCGAGGTCGAGGCCCGTCATCGTCGCCGTGGCGCAGGTGGTGCCGGCGGCCCAAGCTGCGGCGCCCTCGACACTGGCCGGGGCCTGGGCGGCGTAGGGGCAGGCGAGGCCGCAGTCGCGGTCGAGGGCCGCGCAGCCGCGGCAGTAGTCAGGGCCCTGGCCGAAGTGCCATTCGGCCCGAGCCCTTAGTCGTTTCCCTCCAGCGCCACGGCGGCGACCGGGCCAGTGGCGCGGTCCCAGAAGGCGGCGGCGATCTCGTCCATGTCCATCAGGCGCTCGACCGCCTCGGGCGAGAGCGGCAGCGGCTTGCCGGCGGCGTCGCCGACGCCCTCCCAGGCGGTGACGGCGTGGCGGGCGAGCGCCTTGACCAGGAAGGCGAAGGCCAGGCCGCGGGCCATGTCGGGGTCGAGGTCCTCGGAGGCGGCTCGCAGCGCGCCGAGGCGGCGG
>JAYRJZ010000046.1:0-37921 GCA_041906015.1 Roseomonas sp. | reverse complement strand
CCCCCCCCCCCCCCCCCCCCCCCCCCCCCCCCCCGTTCCGCTCCCGTCTCGTGCGCGACGGCGGCCCGCCCGCTACCGGCCCGGCAGCGACCCGCCGCCGCCACGGAACCGCCGCAGCAGGGCATCCACCGCGAGCGCGAACATGGTCACGACGACCAGCAGGGTGCTGACGGCCGCGATGGTCGGCTCCACTTCCAGCAACAGGCTGTTCCAAATCCGCACCGGCAGTGTCTCCGCCCGGATGCCGGCGAGGAAAAGGGAGATCACCAACTCGTCGAAGGAGGTGAGGAAGGAGAACAGCGCCGCGGATACCACGCCCGGCAGCGCCAGCGGCGCCACCACGCGGCGGAACACGCCCCAGCGCGTGCAGCCGCAGACCATGGCCGCGCGCTCCAGCGCCGGATCCACCGTCTTCAGCGCCGATTGCAGGATGATGAGCACGACCGGCAGGGCGACGACGCTGTGCGCCACCGCGATCCACGGCCGCACCCCGACGAGCCCCATCCGCGCCGAGAGGAAGTACACCGCCACTGCCGTCACCACATGCGGCACGATCACCGGCGTCAACAGCAGCGACATGATCACCCGCCGCCAGGCGAACTGCCCCCGGACCAGCGCATAGGCCGCGAGGAAGCCGATCAGCGTGGACAGGATGGACGTCATCAACCCGATCACCACCGAATTGAGGATCGCCTCCCGCCAGCGCTGGTCGCCCAGGAACCGCTCATACCAGCGGGTCGAGAAGGATTCCGGCGGAAACTTCAGATAACCGTCGCCGCTGAAGGAGGCGATGGCGACGATGACGATCGGCGCGACCATCCCGAAACACAGCAGCACGATCAGCGCCCGCAGCAGCGTCGCGCGCAGGACAGGACCCATCATCGTGCGCCCTCCCCCACATCGGCGATGCGGGCATAGACGGCATAGAGGATCAGCGTCACCGTCAGCAGCACGATGGTCATCAGCGCCGCCGTGGGCCAGTTGTAGGTCAGCTCGACCTCACGTTCGATCAGCATCGCGATCATGATGTCCCCCGTCCCGCCCATCAGCGCCGGCGTGATGAAGAACCCGATGGCGAGGATGAAGGTGATCAGCACGCCGGCGATCACGCCATGCATGGTCAGCGGCATGAAGACGCGGAAGAACACCGTCGCCGGCGAGGCCCCCATCCCTTCCGCCGCCTGCAGCAGCCGCGCATCGACGGCCTTCATCGCGGCGAACAGCGTCAGCACCATGTAGGGCAGCAGCACATAGGTCATGCCGATGATGACGCCGGTGCGGTTGTACATGAGCTGAAGCGGCTCCTGCACCAGGCCGAGGCCGAGCAGCACCTGGTTGATCAGCCCATTGCGCCCGAGCAGCACCATCCAGGCATAGGTCCGCACGATCGTGCTGGTGAAGTAGGGCAGCACGATGCAGAGCAGGATGGCGGTGAACACCAGACCCTTCGCGCGGGACAGCGCATAGGACATCGGATAGCCGATGATCAGTACCAGCAGCGTGACGATGCCCGCGATCCAGTTCGTGTTCAGGATCGCCCCGCCGACCGCGCCCGAGAACAGCACGGCTTCCGCCTCCTCCCAGATCTCGGCCGGCGAGCCGAGCTCCGCGAGGGAGGCGACCAGGAACCACAGGATCGGCACCAGGAAGACGAGGAGCAACAGCACCAGCGTCGGCGCCAGCAGCAGCCAGGCGGGAAGACGTCCGAGCGGCATCGCCCTACTCCGCCAGCAGCCGGCTATCCTCGGCGCGCCAGCTCAGCGTCACCGCCGTGCCGGGCTCGTGGAGCGCCGCGCCGGGGCCGTTCGCCGCGTCGCAGAGCACCCGCGCGCCCTCCCCGACATCGACCTCGTAGCGCACCACGTTGCCGAGGAAGGAGGCGTGCAGCACCGTGCCCGGCAGCCGGTTCGGCGCCGCTTCCGCCGTGCCCGCGGCGATCGCGACCTTCTCCGGCCGCACGAACAGCGTCGCACCCGCCGCCGCGCCCGCGCCGGCCTGCAGGACAGCACCGCCGGGGCCGCGCATCGCCGCACCCTCGCGGCGCACCGGCAGCAGGTTGGCCTCGCCCAGGAAGCTCGCGACGAAGCGGGAGTCCGGCTTCTCGTAGACCTCGCGCGGCGGGCCCATCTGCGCGATCCGCCCGCCATTCATGATGGCGATGCGGTCCGACATGGTCAGCGCCTCCTCCTGGTCATGGGTGACGTAGATCGCGGTCATGCCCAGCCGGCGCTGGATGTCCTTGATCTCCACCTGCATGTGGAAGCGGAGGTTCTTGTCGAGCGCGCCGAGCGGTTCATCCATCAGTACGATGCTCGGATGCGCGACGATCGCGCGGGCCAGCGCGACGCGCTGCTGCTGCCCGCCCGAGAGCTGGCGCGCATAGCGCTTGCCGAGGCCGTCCAGCTTCACCATGGCGAGCGCATCCGCGACGCGGCGCGCGATCTCCGCCTTCGGCGTACCGCGCACCGAGAGCGGGAAGGCGACGTTCTCCGCCACGTCGAGATGCGGGAAGATCGCGTAGTTCTGGAACACCATGCCGAGGCCGCGGCCGCGCGGCGGGACATGCGTCATGTCCTGCCCGCCGAGCATCACCTTGCCTTCATCGGGCACCACGAAGCCAGCCAACATGGACAGCGTCGTCGTCTTGCCACTGCCCGAGGGTCCGAGCAGCGTGAAGAACTCGCCCGCGGCGATGGCGAGCGAGACGCCCGCCACCACCGCTTCCGACCCGTATCGCTTGGTGACCGCCTCGAGGGCGACGGCGGCGCCGCCGCTCACCGCAGGATCCAGCGCGACCAGGCGCGGTTGATGCGGTCGCGGTTCGCCTCCCACCAGTCGATGTTCTGGTAGAAGCCGCTGCGGCGGGAATTCTCGCCGCCGGGCATGCGCGCCTTCTCCTCATCGGTGAGGAATTCGGCGGCGCGGATGTTGGTCGGCCCGTAGACGAGCTGCTTCGCATAGGCCGCCTGAACCTGCGGCTGCATCATGAAGTCGGCCAGCCGCTGCGCGCCTTCCTTGTTGCGCGCATCCTTGAAGACGCCGAGCGCCTGGACCTGGATCATGTGCTCGTTCCAGGTGTAGGCGAGCGGCGCGTTGCGGTCGATCAGCGTCTGCAGGCGGCCATTCCAGATCGACCCCAGCACCACTTCCTGATCCGAGAGCATCTGCGCCGAGAGCGCCCCGGTATCCCAGAAGCGGCGGATCTGCGGACGGATGCGACCCATCGAGCGCAGCGCGCGGTCGATGTCGATCGGATAGAGCTGGTCCTTCGGCACGCCATCCGCGATCAGCGCGAATTCAAGGTTCGGCGAACCCGTGGCGATGTCCGCCAGCATGCGCGGGCCGGGGAAGCGTTCCGCATTCCAGAAATCCGCCCAGGAATTGGGCGTCGTGCTCGGGAAGGCCGTCTTGCTGTAGGCGAGCACCGTCGCATAGGTGAAGTTGCCGACCTGATAGGTCTTCTTCACCTCGGGCTCGATATCCTCGGGCTTCGACCAGCGCCACTGGTCATAGGCGATCGGCGCCAGCGCGCCCATGTTCTCCAGCGCGAGGAGCTGCTTGTCGCCGGTGTCGATCAGGTCGAGCTCGACATTGTTCGCGCGGAACATCGCGATCAGCTTCGCGCCCGTCGCCGCCACCGGGCGCACGGTGATGCCGGTCTCACGCGTGAAGGGGTCATAGACATGCTGGCGCATGATGTCGTCATAGGCGCCACCCGGCGTGCGCACGATGACCTCGCCATTGGCGCGCGCCGGCCGGGAGAGCAACGCGGGCACGGCGAGCGCCCCGCCCAGCAGCAGCCGGCGCGGCAGGATGAGTTTGTCCGACATGTGAAGTCCCTCTTCTTCGTTGTGAGATGGTGGCGGCGCGGCCGGCCCGTCAGCGATTGACGAGCAGCCCGCGCGGCAGATGCGTCAGCAGCTCGGGGCCGGTCTCGGTGACCAGCACGGACTCGCTCAGCGCGGCGCCGCCGGCGGAGGCATAGATGTGGAAGACCATGCCGGCCTCGACAGACCAGTCAGCGCCGGGGTGCAGGATGCGTGTGAAGTCGCTGGTGCGCGGCCCGGCATCGCCATAGAGGCCGAGCGTATAGCCCGTGATGTTGTCGTAGCTGTCGCGCAGGCCGGAGGCGATCACGCCCTGGCGCAGGATGGCATCGACATCGCCGGCCCGTGCACCGGGCTTCAGCGCGGCGATCTGCCGGTCCTGCAGTTCCGCGAGGATCCCGGCGGCGCGCTGGCGTTCGGGCTCGGGCTCGCCGAGCACCACGCAGCGCATCACCCGCGCGCTGTAGCCATGGATGCGCGGCGTCAGCTCGATATGCACCACATCGCCCGATGCGAGCGGCGCATCGCCGAGGTGACCATGCAGGAAATCCCAGCCGCGGCCGGCAGTGATCGGCCCGGGGCGATAGGGATCGCCGCCCATCTCGACGAAGGTCATCTGGGCGACCTTCGCGGCCTCGCGCTGCGTGCCGCCGGGGATGCAGACGGCGGCGGCGCGGCGCGTCGCCTCATCCGCGATCGCGGCGGCGCGGCGCAGCAGCTCGATCTCGGCGGCCGACTTGATCAGGCGCAGTTCGGCCACCACCGGTCCGATATCGACGAAGGTCGCGCCGGGCAGCGCCGCCTGCATCGCCGCGAAGCGCCGGATCGAGGTGCCGTAGCTCTCGAAATCAAGCCCGATCCGCGCCTTGCCGAGGCCGCGCGCCGCCAGCGCGCCGGCCAGCACCGGCATCGGGTCTTCCCAGTCGCGATAGGTCGGCACGTCCTCGATCCAGCTCCGCTGCCGGCAGACCGAGGCATCGAGGGCGCGGATCAGGAAGAAGGGCTCGGCGTCGAGCGGAATGGCGACGCAGCGCCAGCGATTGGCCGAGCTGCCGAAGCCCGAGACCCAGGTCATCGCCTCGATCTCGTCGAACAGCGCGACATCGACCTCCGCCGCGCGCAGCCGGGCCTTCAGCCGCGCGCCGCGGGCGTCGAACTCCGCCCGCGTGAACCAGGGATGGCTGCCCATCAGGCTCCTTCCTCCGTCACGCGCCAGCCATCCATCCGATCGCGAAGCTGATAGGCCGTGCCGACGACGGGCATGAACCAGGGATTGCCCGAGTAGAAGGGCCGCGTCGGGAAGGACAGGCGCGCGAAGGCGGATGGCCGATTGCCGCCGCCGAGGATCTGATGCGCCGCGGCCTTGCCGAGATGCGTCATCGTGACCACGCCGCTGCCGTTACAGGCCATGGCGTAGTGCACGCCCTCCTGCACGCCGACATGGGGCATCATGTCGAAGGCGAAGGCGACATTGCCCTTCCAGGAATGCGTCAGCCGCACACCGCGCAGATCCGGGATGAGATGCGTGAGGAAGCGATGCAGCGTCACCGCCGAGCGGCGAAGATCGGCATCGACGAAGCTCGCCCGGCCGCCGAACAGGATGCGCCGGTAATCGGGCGAGGGGCGGAAATAGTAGAGGATCTTCTTGGTGTCGCCATAGACGCGCAGCTTCGGCAGCGCCCGGCGCACGCGCTCCTCACCGAGTTCCTCGGTGGCGATCATGTAGCTCGCGACCGGGATCAGACGGCGCCGGTGCCACGGCGCTTCCGTCCCGGTGTAACCGTTGGTTCCGAGCATCAGGTGCCGCGCGCGCACCGGCCCCCGGCTGGTCTCGACGACGAATCCGCCATCGGCCTCGCGGCGCCAGCCGCGCATCTCGACACCGCTCGCCAGCGTCGCGCCCTGCGCCTCCGCCGCGCGGGCCAGCGAGCGCACATATTTCGCCGGATGCAGCGCGCCCGCGCGCAGCAGCAGCATGCCGCCATGGTAGCGGGTGGTCGCAATCTCCTCCTGCACGCGCTCACGCGGCAGGACGAAGGCTTCCTCGACGCCGCCGGCCTTGTTGATCATCTCGGCGCGGCGCTTCAGGCCCTCCATGGCCTTGGGCGCATGGGCGCCGACGAAGCGGCCGCAGCGGATGTAGTCACAGTCGAGGTTCTCGCGCTTCACCAGCGCCTCGAAATCCTCGAAAGCCTGTTCGCCTTCCTCGGCGAGTTCCGCGACGAATTTCGCCCCGAAGGCCTGTTCGAGATCCGAGCGCACCTTGCCCAGGCTGCCCGCCCCGCTCAGCGCCCCGCCATTGCGGGAGGAGGCGCCCCAGCCGATCGGCTCGCGATCCAGCACCAGGGACTTCATGCCATTCCGGCCGAGTTCCAGCGCGGTCGACAGCCCGGCGATGCCGCCGCCGATCACCACCACCTCGGCCTGGTCGGGAAGCGGCGTCTCGGCCGGCGCCGGCGGCGCGGCCTCCCACCAGAAGGGGCGCTCCACGAAGCCGGGGGCGAATGGCATCTCGATGTCGGTCATGTGACATCGAGGCTGCCATGCCCCGGCAATCTTGCCCCATATCAATTCGTCATGCGGTCCCCATCAAGGCTATGGCTGCGCGGCGCGCGCCGTGACCTGATCGACAAGGTCGCGTGCGGCACTTCGTATGCTCTGCGCCAGCAGCGCCCGGCCGAAGGTGTCGCGCATTTCCTCCGGCCAGATCAGCCGGTAGTCGAAGGTCACGGCCGGTTCGAAGGGGCGCAGCACCAGGCCGAGATGCAGGCAGCTCGACACGCCGAAAGCATCCGCGATCGTCACTCCGTTGCCGGCGGCGGCCATCGCGACAGCACCGACGGTCATGCGGCATTCCACCGTCTCCTCGGGCCGCGCGCCGCTGTGCCGCAACGCCTTATCCACCAGGGCCTGGCGACCTTCCTCCCGCGACAGGGCGATATAGGCCTCCCCGTCGAGGTCAGCAGCGCGCACCACCGCCTTGCGCGCCAGGCGATGGCCAGGGGCCATGACGCACCAGGCGCGGGTGCGGATCAGCGGCGTCGAGCGCACGCCCGGGATGCGCGGCAGGCTGCTGCTGATGCCGATATCGGCCTGGCGCGAGGAGACGAGGCCGAGCACGCTGCCCGCCGCACGCGAATGGATCGAGATCGTCTCCCGCCGGCCCGCCGCCCGCCAGGCCTGGATCGCGGTCGGCAGCAACGAGAGGGTGAGCGTCGGCAGCGAGGCGATGACAACGCGCCGCGGCGCCTGGGCCCGCAGCCGTTCCGCCAGCGCGGCCACCTCCTCGATGCCGATGAAGACGCGTTCCGCCTCCTGGTGCAGGGCCTGCGCCATGGCGGTGGGCACCAGGCGGCCGCGGATCCGCTCGAACAGCGGGAAGCCGGCGATCTGCTCGATCTGCGAGAGCAGGCGGCTGACCGCCGGCTGCGAGACGCCGAGCATCGCCCCCGCGCCCGTCACCGACCCGCTGCGCATGATGGCGCGGAAGGCTTCCAGATGCCGGAATTCGAGGGATTTCATCGCCATCGTCAGCAAGCGTCGCGGCTGCGACCAGGGTCGGTCAAGCGATGCGCCTCCATCGGGCCACCGGTGCTCCGACGCAATGTCCTATGACAATCCGGCCGGCAGTGCCGCAAGCGCGGCAAGGGCCGGTCTCGCATCGTCGGCGCCGGCGCGCAGGGCCACGGCGCGCCCGGCCGGCATGCCCAGCAAATGGCCGAGGATGCGGCCCGCGATGCCGGTCGCCTCCCGCAGCGCCGCCTGATCCACCAGGGCGCGCGTATCGGCCGCGGTCAGGATCCGCGCCACCGCACAATCGGGCTCCCCGAAGCCGGCCATGAGCCGCAGCGCCGGCACCCCGACGCCGGCGAAGCTCGCATGGTCGGAGCTGACATGCAGCGGCTCGTGCACCAGCACCGGGGCGGCCGCGCGGACCTCCTCGGCCAGCGCAGGGAAGCCCGAGGTCAGCGCTGCCAGCGCATGCCCCCCGACGATGCTGTCGAGATTGAGGTTCGCCGCCATCGCCGCGATGCGGTCGGGCGGCAGGCCGCGCAGCCAGGACCGCGAGCCCGACAGCGCCCATTCCTCCGCGCCGAAGACGCACACCGTGAGGCCGCGCGGCAGTCCCGGCAGCACCGGCGCCGCCGCGCGCGCCAGGGCCAGCAGCGCCGCCACCCCGCTCGCATTGTCGATGGCGCTCTCGGCCGCCGGATGGCCGTCGAGATGCGCCGACAGCACCACGCGCCCCGGGCCACCACCGGGCAGGTCCAGTATCAGGTTCCGCGCCGTGGCGAGGTGATGGCGGGCCTCGACCAGCAGCCGCACGGCACCGGCTGCGCGCAGCGCCGCCGCACCCTCGGCGCCCAGCCCGACCACCGGGATCGGGCAGGCATTGGCCCAGCCGGAGACGGCGCCGATGCCCGGTTCGGGCTGGACCAGGATCACCGCCGCGGCGCCGGCCTCGGCCGCGGCGCGCAGCTTGACGCGCCGATGCATCGCGCCCGGCGCGAAGCCGTATTCGTGCCGGATCAACACGGCGCGGCCGCGCACCGCCGGACCTGCGGCCGCGACGTCTTCAGGCGCACCGCGCCAGAGATCGAGCACCTCCAGCAGCGTCTCGGCCGGCAGCCCCGCCGAGCCGAGCAGCGCCAGCGCGGGTAGCGGCGCGCCGCCCGGCGTCGTCACCCGCAGCGCGTCGAGCGTCCAGCCGTGATAGGGCGTGTGCACCATCTCAACCGGGCCGAGTTCCCCGAGGCGCCGCGCCACGAGGTCGAAGGCCGCCGCGCAGCCGGGCGAGCCCTCCAGCCGCCCGCCGCAGTCGCAGAGCGCGAGGAAGTCGGCCCACAGGTGCTCGTCTGGCCGAAGATCAGGTGACGGCATCGAGGCTCCAGGGCTGTTCGGCCTGCACCTCGGCGATGACGGCAAAGGCGCGCTCCAGCGCCGCCGGCTCGGCGACGCCGATGCAGGCGCGGATATGCGGCGGCAGCATCATGCCTCCGACCGCGAAATGGGTGGCGGGCAAGACCCGCACGCCACGCCGATCCAACGCCCGGATGAAATCCTCGAGCATCCAGGGCGCCGGCACGGGCAGCCAGACATGGTAGCTGGGCAGGGTCGGTGCGCCGAAGCGCCCCGGTCCCAACGCAGCGGCGACGATGCCGAGGCGATGCTGCATTTCCGCCTGGTGTTCGCGCCGGCAGATGGTGGTGGCGCCGGAATCGACCAGCCGCGCCAGCAGCTCCGCCTGCAGGGCGGGCGCGGTCCAATGCTGCAGGCTCAGCGCCTCGACCAGCGCGGCGCGCACGCGGCCCGGCGCCTGGATGATGCCGAGCCGCAGCCCCGGCGCGATCGCCTTGGACAGGCCGGTCACATAGACGCAGCGATCGGGATCGAGCGCCGCGAGCGGCGGCGACGGATCGGCGGCGAGATGGCCGTAGACGTCATCCTCCAGCAGCAGCGCCGCCGTGCCGCGGCAGGCGGCCAGGATGTCCTGCCGGCGCCCGGCGGACATCGTCGCCATGGTCGGGTTCTGTACGGCGGGGCTGCACATGACCAATGACGCGCCGGTGGCGGCGAGCTGGCGGGCGAGGTCCTCGGGCAGCATGCCCTCGCCATCCATCGCGACGGGGGCGAGGCGCAGGCCAGCGGCGGCGGCGAGGCGACGGAAGCCGTAATAGGTCCAGGCCTCGCACAGCACGGTGTCGCCCGGCCGCGTCAGGGCGGCGAGGCAGGCGGACATGGCGTGCTGCGCGCCATGGGCGAGCAACAGGGCGTCGCCGCGGGCCTCGAGGCCGCGCGGGCGCAGCCAGCGCGCCGCGGCCTCCCGGTGATGCGGCGCGCCGGCGGGCGGGTGGTAGCCGAACAGCGCCTCCGGCCGCCCGGCCCTGCCCAGCACGGCCATGGCATCGGCCAATGCCGCGCGGATGCCCGGCGTCATCGGCACGCTGTTCAGACGCAGGTCGATCCCCGCGGCCGGGTCGGCCTGCATCGCGGCGGGCTCCGCGATCTCGCGCACGAAGGTGCCGCTGCCCGGCCGGGCGACCACCAGGCCGCGGCGGGAGGCTTCCTGGATGACCCGCGTGACAGTCGCGATGGTCACGCCGAACTGCGTCGCCAGGTCGCGCTGCGGCGGCAGGCGCTGGCCGCGCGGATAGCGGCCCGAGGCGATGCCTTCCTCGAGATGGGTGACCAGGGTCTGGAACTTGGGGGGTGCCATGATGCGGCTTGGGCCCGCTGCTGAAGCTGGTCCCGCCCTAGCGCATCGCCGCGCGGATGCACAGGGACGGTGCAGGCGGATTGTCCTGGTGCATTCGCCACAGGCTTTCCCAGATGGGCAGCGCCACGAGCGGATCGGAAAGCGTCTTGGCGAGTATCTGGCCAAGTGTCATGCTCAATTCCAGAAATTGTCCTAGTATTATTTGCCCGGATCGCCGAATGCCACAAGCCAGCGCCGCCCTGCGCGACCTGATGCGCCAGCCCCGCCTGTTTCCGCTCGCCGGCGTCTATGACGCGCTCTCGGCCTGTCTGCTGGAACGCGCCGGGCTGCCGGTCGCCTATATCAGCGGCTATTGCCTCGCCGCCGGCCGGCTCGGCCTGCCCGATGTCGGCTTCCTCACCCTGACCGAGGTGGTGGAGAACGCCGCGCGCATCGCCGACCGCATCGGCATCCCGGTGCTCTGCGACGGCGATGACGGCTACGGCAACCACCTCAACGTCACGCGGCTGGTGCGCGGGCTGGTGCGCGCGGGTGTCGCCGGCGTGCAGATCGAGGACCAGGTCTCGCCCAAGCGCTGCGGCCACATGCCCGGCAAGCGCGTCGTGCCGAAGGCGCAGATGGTCGCGAAGATCAAGGCCGCGGTGGATGCGCGGCAGGACCCGGACTTCGTCATCCTCGCCCGCACCGATGCGGTCGCCGTCACCGGCTATGACGACGCCATCGAGCGGGCGCAGGCCTATCGCGAGGCCGGCGCCGACATGATCTTCGTCGAGGCGCTGGAGACGATGGCGCAGATGGCCGCGGTGCCGCCGCTCTTCGACTGCCCGACCGTGTTCAACTTCGCCCTCGGCGGGCGGTCGCCCACGCCGCCGGCCGCGGAGATCGAACGCCTCGGCTACCGCTTCGTGCAGAACCCGGACGTGGTCTTCGCGGTGACGCGCGCGCTGGGCGATCTCTATGCCGAGGTCGCGCGCGCCGGCACCTATGCCGCCATGGCGGACCGCATGAGCGGCTTCGCCGAGTTCAACGCCATCCTCGGCCTCGACCGCATCGCCGCACTGGACGACCGCTACCGGGTGGAGGAGCCGTGAGGATCGACGGCACCGCCCTCGTCATCGGCGACGACGTCAACAGCGACCTGCTCTACCCGGCCCGCTTCATGGGGCTGCCGGACCGCGCCGCGCAGGCGCGCCATGCGCTGGAAGGCCTCGGCCCCGAATGGCCGGCGCGCGTCGCCGCGCATCCGGTGCTGGTCGCGGGCTGGAACATCGGCGGCGGCAGCGCGCGGGAGGAAGCGGTGACGGCGCTGCTCGGTGCCGGGGTGCGGCTGGTCGTCGCCCGGTCCTTCGCGCGGCTGTTCTTCAGGAACTGCATCAATAACGGCCTGCCCGCCGTGTCCTGTGAAGCGCTGCCGGAGATGGGCACGGGCGCGACGGTCGCCACGGATCTCGCCGAGGGCTGGCTGGAGGCGGCCGGCGAGCGCCTCGCCGTGCCGCCACTGCCCGAGGCGCTGCTGTCCATCCTGCGCCATGGCGGGCTGCTCGCCACGCTGCGGAGCGCGGGCTGATGGGCACGCTCGCCGAGACGATCCTCTCCCGCGCCGCCGACCACGCGGTGCGCGAAGGCGATCTGGTGGAGGTGACGGCCGATCGCTGCTTCGTCCCCGACGACACCATCGCGCTGCTGATGCATCACCTGAGGCGCGCGGGCGTCACGCGTCTGGCGGCACCCGAACGCTGCGCGATCTTCTACGACCACTTCGCCCCGGCGGAGACGGCGGCGAGTGCCGGCGCCCATGCGGCCGGCCGGCGCTTCGCGCAGGAATTCGGCGTCGGCCGGCTCTTCGAGGTGGGCGACGGCATCGCGCACCAGCTCGCGGTCGAACAGGGTCTCGTGCGCCCCGGGGAGCTCGCCTTCAACGCGGATTCCCACACCACGACGCTCGGCGCCGCGGGCTGCTTCGGCACCGGCCTCGGGGCGGCCGAGACCGCCTATGTCTGGGCGACCGGGCGCATCTGGCTGCGCGTGCCGGCCACCATCCGCGTCGTGCTGCATGGCAGGCTTCGTCCGGGCGTGGATGCGAAGGATGCGTGCCTCGCGCTGCTGGCGCGGCTCGGCACGCGGGGCGCAGCGTATCGCGCGGTGGAATTCCATGGCGAGGGCGTCGCCGCGCTCGGCATGGCCGCGCGCATGACCCTGTGCAACATGGCAATGGAAATGGGCGCGAAGGCCGCGATGGTGCCGCCCGATGCGGTGACCGTCGCGCATTATGCCGCGCTCGGCATCGCGCCGGATGACCGCTGGCCCGTCATCGATCCGGACGCGCGCTACGAACGCACGCTGGAGCTCGATCTCGACGACCTGGAGCCGATGATCGCCGGGCCGCATGCGCCGGATCGCGTCGCCGCCGTCGCGGGGCTGGACGGGCCGCGCATCGACCAGGCCTTCCTCGGCACCTGCACCAATGGCCGCATCGAGGATCTGCGCGCCGCGGCCGACATCCTGCGCGGGCGGCGCCTCGCGCCGGGGCTGCGCATGATCGTCACCCCGGCTTCGCGTGCCGTGCAGATGGCGGCGCTGGATGAAGGGCTGCTGCGCGTCTTCCTCGAAGCCGGCTGCGCCGTGACGGTGCCGGGCTGCGGCGCCTGCGCCGGGCTGCACCAGGGGCTGCTGGGGGATGGCGAGGTCTGCATCTCCTCCGGGTCCCGCAACGCGCCGGGCCGCATGGGAAGCCGCGAGGCCGCGATCTACCTCGCCAGCGCCGCCACCGTCGCCGCAAGCGCCGTGACCGGACGCCTCACCGATCCTCGAACCCTTCATCCTGCCGTGGAGATGCTGCCATGAAACGTCGCCACCTCCTCGCCGCCGCCGGCGGTGCGATGCTGGCCCCGATCGCCGCCGGCGCGCAGCGCGCCAGGGTGGTGCGCTATGTCCCGCAGGCCGATGTGGCCGTCCTTGATCCCACCTACACCACGGCCTATGTCACGCGGAACCACGCCTATCTGGTCTTCGACACGCTCTATGCCGTGGATGACGCGTTCCGCGTCCATCCGCAGATGGTCGCCGGCCATGTGATCGAGGATGACGGCCGCACCTGGCGCATGACGCTGCGCGACGGGCTGCGTTTCCACGATGGCGAGCCGGTGCGCGCCCAGGACGTGGTGGCGAGCATCATGCGGTGGTCGCGCCGCGATGCCTTCGGACAGGAGGTGCGCGCGGTGACGGACGAACTCTCCGCGCCGTCGGACAAGGTCGTACAGTTCCGGCTGAAGCGCCCCTTCCCGCTGCTCTCGGCCGCGCTCGGCAAGCCGTCCAGCTACATGCCGGCGATCATGCCCGAACGCCTCGCCGCCGGCCCGCCCGACCGCCAGGTGCCCGAGGTCATCGGCAGCGGTCCCTTCCGCTTCAACCGCGCCGAGCACACGCCGGGCAGCCGCCTGGTCTATGACCGCTTCGACGGCTACGTGCCGCGCGCGGACGGCACGCCGAGCCGCACCTCGGGACCGAAGGTCGCCTATCTCGACCGCGTGGAATGGATCGTGATCCCCGATCCCTCGACCTCGGCCTCGGCACTGAATGCCGGGGAAGTGGATTGGGTGGAGCGGCCGCTCGCCGACCTGCTGCCGATGCTGCGGCGGAACCGGTCGATCGAGGTGCGGCTGCTCGACAAGGACGGTGCGCTGCCGATCATGCGCTTCAACCAGCTCCACCCGCCGTTCAACGATCCGGAGATCCGGCGCATCGTGCTGCGTTCCGTGACGCAGTCCGATTTCCTGCGCGCGGCGGTGGGCGACGAGCAGGCACTGTGGCGCGACGATGTCGGCGTCTTCACCAGCGACACGCCGCTCGCCAACGATGCCGGCATGGACGCCCTGCGCGCGCCGCGCGATCTCGCGCGCTCGAAGCGCGAGCTGGAAGCCTCGAACTACAAGGGCGAGCGCGTCGTCATCCTCTCCCCCGGCGACTACCCGCAGTTCAACAACATGGCCGAGGTCGGCGCCGACCTGCTCAAGCGCATCGGCTTCAACGTCGACCTGCAGGTGGTGGATTGGGGCACGCTGGTGCAGCGGCGGCTGAAGAAGGACCCGGTGGACCAGGGTGGATGGAGCATCTACTTCACCTCGGTCGCGGGCAACGAGGCGGTGAACCCGGCCTCCCACCAGAACACCCGCGGCCTCGGCCAGCGCAGCAATCCGGGTTGGCCGACCAGCGAGCAACTCGAGGCGCTGCGCGCCGCCTGGTTCGCCGCCCCCACCCCGGCCGAGCAGCTCGCCGTCTCGCGGCAGCTCCAGGAGCAGGTCTTCATCGACGTGCCCTTCATTCCGCTCGGCCAGTTCTACGAGCCGAACGCCTATAGCCGGTCGCTGAGCGGCATCCTCGGCGGCTTCCCGCTGTTCCACAACGTGCAGAAGGCGTGACGCCGTGCGCCTGTTCACCGCTTCCATGGGCACGGAATCCAATACCTTCTCGCCCATGCCGACGAGCCTGCAGGACTACGCGCAGTCGGTGCTCTACCGGCCGGGCGAACATCCGGACGAGCCGAATCAATGCACCGCGCAGCTCGTCGTCGCCCGGCGCCGCGCCGCGCGGGATGGTTATACGCTCGTCGAAGGAAGCTGCTTCCACGCCAGCCCCGGCGGGCGCACCAATGCCGCCGACCACGCCGCCATGCGCGACGAGATCCTCGCCCAGCTCGAAGCGGCGATGCCGCTGGACGGCGTGTTGTTCGGCTTCCACGGTGCCATGGCCGCACATGGCTGCGATGACGTGGAGGGCGACATGCTCGAACGCGCCCGTGCCATCGTCGGGCCGGATTGCGTCATCGCGGCGGAGCTCGACCCGCATTGCCACCTGACGCTGAAGCGGCTGCGCCTCGCCGACATCATGGTGATGTACAAGGAGTATCCGCACACCGACACGGTGGAGCGCGCCGAGGAGGTGGTGGACCTGCTGCTCGGCACAATCCGCGGGGAGATCAGGCCGGTGATGTCGGTCTACGACTGCCGCCAGATCGGCAGCTTCCCGACCACCCATCCCGCCATGCGCGCCTTCGTCGACCGCGCCGCGGCGCTGGAGGGGAAGGACGGGATCCTCTCGGTCTCCATCGGCCATTGCTATCCCTATGCCGATGTCCCGGAGATGGGGGCGCGGATCCTCGTCGTCAGCGACGGCGACAAGGCCGCGGCGGACCGGGTCGCGACGATGCTGGGGGAGGAATTCCAGGCGCTGCGCGGCGTCACCACGCCCCGCTTCCACGGCGTGGAGGACGGGCTCGATGCTGCCTTCGCCATGCCGGGTGCTCCGATCGCGGTGACCGATGCCTCGGACAATGCCGGCGGCGGTGCGTCCTCCGACAACACCACCATCCTGCGGGCGCTCATCGCCCGCGACGCCCAGGATGTCGCGCTGGGGCCGCTCTGGGACCCGGTCGCCGTGCGCATCTGCTTCGCCGCGGGCCTCGGCGCCGCGTTCCCGCTGCGCTTCGGCGGCAAGACCGGCCCGGCCTCCGGCACGCCGGTCGATGCGCTCGTCACCGTCATCGGTCTGGCCCGCGACGCCACGCAGACCTATGGCGCGACGCAGTCGGCCCTGGGCGACCTGGCGGCGATCCGCATCGGCGGGGTCGAGGTGGTGCTGAACAGCTCGCGCACCCAGGCACTGGGCCCGGAGCTCTTCACGCGCGTCGGCATCGATCCCACCGCGAAGAAGCTGCTGGTGCTGAAGTCGAGCAACCACTTCCGGGCGGCCTATGACCCCGTCATCCAGGGGGTGCTGCATATCCATTCCGATGGGCTTCTGCGCCGCGACGACTACCGCCTCATCCCCTACCGGCATGTCCAGCGGCCCATCTGGCCGCTGGACGCGGATGCGCCGGGCCGGCTGATCGCCTAGAGCAGATCCCGATCAGGTGGGATCACCTGATCGGGTGAAGATGCTCGCGAAAACAAAGGGCTAGAGACATCGCCATGAGCCAGCGCGAACGGGAGCGGCTCTAGCGTCCTGATGCCGGGGCCTCGGGGGCCCGGCTGTCGCGCGATGCCCCGCCGGCGCTTGCAGGCACCGACGGCGGGCCAGCGACGCGCATGCCGTTCTCCTCCGCCGACGCCGATGCGCCGGTTCCGTGCCGAGCGCAGCCGACGCTCCCGGCCGCCGGCGCGGCAATGTGATCGCCGCGACAGCGAATCCCTTGCGCCGCCGCGGCGATCGGCCACGCTCGCCTGGGAGCATCGAGGCATGGCGGATGAGTCTTGACGGGACTGGGACCGGCCTGAGCGCACCGATCGCCATCGTGATCGGCGGTGCCCTGCTGCTGTGGCCGGCCTGGCTCAACGGCTACCCGCTCGTGTTCAGCGATACCGGCGGCTTCCTGCACCAGACGCTCGGCCCCCTGATGCTGTGGGACAAGCCGTGGATCTATGGGCCGCTGCTGCACCTCCTGCATGGGCGCGTCTCACTATGGCCCGCCGTGATCGCGCAGGCCTTGGTCATCTCCCACCTCATCTGGCTGGCGCAGCGCGCACTGCGCGGCGCGGCGACACCCGGACGGCACCTGCTCGCCTGCGTGGGAATCGCGGGCCTGACCACCGCGCCCTTCACCGTGGCCATGCTGCTGCCGGATGTCTTCGCGCCGGCCGTGGTACTGGCGCTCTTCCTGCTCGGGCCAGGGCGGGATGCCCTGTCGCGCGGCGAGATCGCCTGGCTGCTGCTGCTCGCCACGATCGGCATCGCCGCGCATCTGTCGCATCTGCCGATCGCCGCGGCGCTGGTGGCGCTCGCCTGGCTGTCCGGCTTGCCGCGCGGGCGCGCCTGGCGCGACGCCGGCTTCACCGCGGCACCGCTCGCTGCGGCCATCGCCCTGCTGCTGCTGACTAACGCCATCGGGCATGGGCGGGCCGCGCTATCCCCCCATGGCGCGACCTTCCTGCTGGCGCGGCTGCAGGCCGATGGCCCCGCGACGACCGTGATCCGCGCGCGCTGCCCGGCGGCCGGCTGGTATCTGTGCGACTTCGCGGGCCGGCTGCCGATGGATGCCAATGACTTCCTCTGGGCCCCGGACAGTCCGGTGAACCGCGATGCGCAGGGACGTGCGCGCTTCCTCGGCGGAGCGCTCCTCTCGGCCGAGGCGGGCGTCATCGTGGGCGAGACGCTGCGCGCCCATCCCGCCGCGGTCGCCGGGGCCGTGCTGCGCAACACGCTGCGGCAACTGGTCACGGCCGATATTGGCGACACGCTCGGGCCGGAGAATCTCGCCGTCGCGCTGCGCCCGCGCCTCGCCGAGGGCTTCCCTCCCCGCGAAGGCGCCGCCTTCGACGCCAGCCTGCAGGCACGCGACGGCTTGCGCGCCGCCGTCGCACCGCTGATACCCGTACAGGAGGCGGTGCTGTTCCTGGCGTTGCCGTTGCTCGGCTGGATCGGCTGGCGGCGGCGAAGTGACACGACGACGCTCGTCTTCCTGCTCTTCGTCCTGGGCGGCCTGCTCGCCAATGCGCTGGCGACCGGGGGGTTGTCCGGGGTCTTCCCACGCTATCAGGCGCGCATCGCCTGGCTGCTGCCGCTCGCCGCCCTGCTTCTCGTCCCGCTGCCGCGGAGGTCCGTTTGAGTTCCGTCCTCGCCATTCTGTTCGGCGCGGCGCTGCTGGTCTGGCCGGCGGCGCTGAATGGCTATCCGCTCGTCTTCATCGACAGCGTCTCCTATCTCGGCCAGGCGCTGTTCCCGGAATGGCCCTGGGACAAGACACCCGCCTATGGCGCCTTCCTCGCCGTGTTCCATCGGGGCTGGTCGCTCTGGCCGCCCATCGTCGCGCAGGGGCTGATCCTGTCGCATCTGCTGTGGCTCGCCCAACGCGGCGCGCGGGGAGACGCGACGCCACTGAGCCATTCGCTGGTCTGCGGGGCCCTCGCGGTCCTGACCTCGGCACCCTGGTTCGCCGCCACGCTGATGCCGGACCTTTTCGCGGCCGTGGGTCCGATCTGCCTGCTGCTGCTCGGCTTCGCGCGGGAACGGCTCGATCGACCCGAGGCGATCTGGCTCGCGCTGCTCGGCGCGCTGGCCATCGCGACGCATCTGTCGCATCTGCCGACGGCTCTCGCCCTTGTTCTGCTGGTTGCCCTGGCCGGCCAAGGCACCAGGGCCACCTGGCGCACCGCCGTGCCCCTGCTGCTCGCCGTGGCCGGCATCGTCGGCGCGAATGCCTGGGCGACCGGCCGAGCGACCCTGTCGCCCCATGGCGCGGTCTTCCTGCTCGCCCGGCTGCAGGCCGATGGGCCGGCGACCGCGACCATCCATGCGCATTGCCCCGCCGCGGGCTGGCATCTCTGCGCCTTCGCCGACCGCCTGCCGATGAGCAGCGACGCCTTCCTGTGGGACCCGCAATCGCCGCTGAACCGAACCGCGACCGGCCAGCCCATCCCGATGGGCGGCATGCGGGCCGCACCCGAGGCGCAGGCCATCCTGGCCGCCACCTTCCGCGAACACCCGCTGGAAGTCGCCCGGGCCATGCTGCGCAACACCCTGATCCAGATGACGCGCTTCGCGGTAGGCGACACGCTGGAGGCAACGCATCTCGACGTCTCGGCCCGCCGGGCGGTGGCGCGGCTGCCGGCATCCGAACTCACGGCCTTCGACGACGGGGCACAGATGCGCGGCGAACTGCCCGGGCTCGCCATGCCGTGGCTGCTGCCGCAGACGGGTGCCGTGGTGCTGAGCCTGCCCCTCGCCCTCGTCGCGCTCCTGCGCGCGCTGCTGCGGCGGGATCGCGCCGCCGCCGGGCTCATCGGTGGGCTGCTCCTCGCCGTCGCGGTCAATGCCTTCGCCACCGGCGCACTGTCGGCGCCCGTCGACCGCTACCAGGCGCGTATCGCCTGGCTGATACCGCTCGCGGCCATGCTCGGTCTGGCGCCACGCTTCGGTATCGGCCTGACCGACACGGAGCGGGTACGGTCCAGGATCAACGCATGGACAACCTCCTCCTCCTCGTCATCCCCGTCTTCCTGATCGCGGGTCTGGTGAAGGGTGTGGCGGGCTTCGGCCTGCCCACCGTCAGCATCGCCCTGCTCGCCCTGTTCCGCCCCTTGCCCGACGCCATGGCGCTGATGCTGGTGCCCTCGCTCGCCACCAATCTGTGGCAGGCGCTGGCAGGCGGCACGCTGCACCAGGTCGCGCCGCGCATCGGGGTCTTCCTCGCCTGCTCGGCGTTCGCGGCCTTCCTGGCGGCGGGGCATCTCGCTCGGGCGGATGCGCTGCTGCTGTCGGGGCTGCTCGGGGTCTGCCTGATGGCCTCGGCGGCGGTGGCGCTGGCCACGCCAGACTTGCCCGCCCCGGGGCGGATTACCGAGACGTGGCTCGGCCCGCCCATGGGGCTCGCCTCCGGCGCCATCGCGGGACTCACCGGCAGCTACCTGGTGCCGGCTGCCCCCTGGCTGCAGGCCATCCGGCTCCCGCGCGAGCAGTTCGTGCAGGGCTTCGGCCTCGGTGTCGTGTTGGTGAACGGCGCCATGGCGGCGGGGCTGGCGGGCGGCGGGATGCTGCCCGCGGAGCTTGGGCTCGCCTCCTGTCTGGGGTTGCTGCCGGCCTTTGTGGGCATGGCAGCGGGACGCCGGCTGCGCCTGCGACTGAACGAGGTCGCATTCCGCCGGGTGGTGCAGATGGCGCTGGCGGCGCTGGGGGCCTGGCTGGTCGCACGCACCTTGGTGTGATCGACCGCACCTGGCGGGATGGGGGAGCGCGGCCACGTCGACGAGGGCCCCGCTGCCCCGCCTGAAGCGCGTTGCGGGCGTAAGGGCGGGTTCGGGCGTATATCGCTCGGCGCCCAACGCCAGGTCGAGGTTTGCAGAGGCCTTGCGGCCGTTGCCGGGGTGGTCTGGAAGGACGGAGCCTCTTCAGTTCCACCATTCGCCACGAATGGCAGGGCGCAACTTGACGCGGCCGGCCCGCGCCCGCAGAGGACGCGCGACGTCCGGGAGAAGCCCGTCCATGACCCTGACCCGCCGGTCGCTGCCGGCCGCCGCCGAGACGCCGCGACGCCGCACCCGGCCCCGCTGCGGACTCGGGCTGGCCCTGCTGCTCCTGGCATCGCCTCTCGCTGCGCAGGAACCCATCACCAGCGTGCTGGGCCAGCCGGTCCTGGCCCTCGCGCAGCGCCCCGAACTGACCACCGGCCTTCGCTTCAACAGCGGCGGCCATCGCTCGGCACTCGCTGCGCGTCTGCGCGATCCCGGCCCGCCGGTCGCGCTCGCCGGCGACCGCTACCTCTACGGATTTGGCTGCAAGCCGGAAGGATGCCGGGAGGGCGGTACCTTCCTGGCCTATGACGTCCATGACGAGCGCATCTTCATCCTGCTGACGGAGATGGGCAACGTGCGCCTCTCCGTCCCGCCGGACCCGCGCGGCTGGCCGGAGGCATTGCGCGGGGCGCTGGCGGAATTCATCCCCGCCCTGGCCGAGGCGATGGGACCGCCGCGCTGACAGTCCGTTGGGACATGCGCCATGCGGCGCATGTCCCGGTCCGGCACCGGGGCCGGGATGCGGATCCCGACCGGGCCCTGCGGCCCGATCGGGGGTCGTCGCGTCAGGCGAAGGCGATCTGCTGCGCGCCGCTGGTGCTGAAGCCGAGCAGGGTCGCGCTGCTGCCGTCGCTGAAGTGCAGCACGGTGTCGAGAATGTCATCCGCGTCGACCAGGAGCAGCTCGGTCGAGGCCAGGCTGATGCCATCGTCGAGGCGGATCGCGTCCTCGATCGCGAAATCGAGTACGATGTCCGCTCCCCCGCCGGCACCGAAGGCGAAGATGTCGCGGCCGGCGCCGCCGATCAGGAGGTCATCGCCCTCCCCGCCGGCAAGCAGGTCGCGGCTGCCGCCGCCATCCAGCGTGTCGGCGCCCGCACCGCCCTGGAGCGTGTCGGCATCGCCCCGGCCAAGCAGGTAGTCGTTGCCCGCGCCGCCTTCCAGCGTGTCGGCGCCGGCGCCGCCGGTCAGCATGTCATCCCCCTCATCGCCCTGGAGGAGGTCGTTGTCGTTGCCGCCGAGCAGTGTGTCGTTGCCGAGGCCGCCCGACAGGACATCGTCGTTGCCATGGCCCTCGAGCACGTCGTCGCCATCGCCACCGGACAGGGTGTCGTTGCCGTTGCCGCCGGTGAGGGAGTCATTGCCTTCTTCGCCGAACAGGACGTCGTGGCCGTTGTCGCCGACGATCATGTCGTCGCCGCCGCCGCCATGCGCCGTGTCGTGGCCCTTGCCGGTATCGATCACGTCGTCGCCGAGGCCACCCGAGAGCGAATCCGAGGCCGCATAGCCGTTGATGGTGTCGTCGCCCGAATCCCCGACCAGGATGTCGGCGCCGCCGATGCCCTCGATGAGCTGGGCTTCAGCCTTGGCGGTGAAGGTCCAGCTCGATTCATCGAGGATGCCCGCGAAGGCGTTGCCGGTCGCGCCGGTCGCATCGCCCTCACCCTGCACCACGATGTCGTCGATCGCCCACCACCAGTTGTTGCCGGCCTCCGAGAGGCCGAACCGGATGATGACCTCGGTCGCGCCTTCGGGGTTGTCCAGCGAGACCGTCACGCTCTCATTCGTCGCATCGGCCTTGTAGTTCTCGGAGGCGCTGTCCGAATCGTACAGCATCACGCGCGTCCAGGTGGCGCCGCCGTCGTAGGAGACGTCGATCGAGGCCTTCTGCGTGCCTTCGGCGCGCCAGCTCGAATCGAAGGTCACCGTCGCGCTGCCGGCCTCGACGCCGGCCAGCGAAATGGCCGGGGTCATGATGTAGGCGTTGAACAGGTTCGAGCCGACATCGGCCGCGCCGTCGTCATACTCGTCGGCATCGGCGACGAGCACCGCGCCCGAGGCGTTGGTGAAGTTCCCCCGGCCCTGGTTGCCGGTGCTGGTGCTCCAGGACTCCTTGTCGAGCACGGTCCAGCCATAGAACTCCAGCGGACCGCCGGTCGGCGTGGTGGTGTTGTCCTTGGTCCAGCCTTCCGGCCCTTCGGCGCTGAAATCGGTACCGTCGCCGCCGCTCTCGGTGCCGCTGACGAAGGGGCCGAGCTCCACGCTCTCGAAATCCTCGGCGAAGAGCGTGATGCGGCTGGAGGTATCGCGCAGCGCGCCCTCATCGACCTGCACATAGTATTCAACGCCAGCTTCGAGCGGGCTGGCGAGGTCGATCGTCACCGTCTTGCCGTCGATCGTGACGGCATCGGAGGTGACGGAGACCGTCTCGAAGATCGAACCATCGGAGACGCGGCGAACCACGATGCTGCCGCCGCCCGCGACCACGGCCTCGTCGAAGGTGATGCTGAGATCGGCATCGAGGGGAACCGCCGCGGCGTCGTCGGCCGGGCTCGTCGCCACGACCGCGGGCGCGGTCAGATCGGCTTCGGTAGTGAAGTTCCAGGTGGTGGGGTCGGTGATGCCGAAGAAGCCGTTGGTACCGTCGGTGAAGGCACCCTCCTCGATCAGCACGTAATAGGAGGCCTCGGCCGCGAGCGCCTCCGGCAGGGTGATCGTCACCGTGTCGCCGCTCACGCTGACGGCGCCGGAGGCGACGTCGATGGTGGCGACGACGCTGCCATCCGCCGCGTCGTGGATGGTGATGACGCCCGAACCGATCTGCACCTCCTCGCTGAAGCGGACGGAGAGCGCGGTATCGACAGCCACCCGCGCTTCGTCATCCACCGGGGTGAGGAATGCCTCGATCTGCGGCGGCAGCGGGTCGGCGGCGCCTTCCAGCAGCGAGCCGCTCTGCAGCTCGTCCGAGCCAACGGTGAAGGAAATGCCGAGGAAGTCGAGGATGGTCGCGACCACCGAAGTCGCCGGCACCGCCTCGGAGAAGCTCGCGAGTTCCTCATTCGCGGCGACGAAAGTGCGGCGTTCGGAAGCCGTCTGATCGCCATGGCCCGAGCCGGTCTCCGGATCGCGGCCATGGTCGGTGCTGACGATGACAAGCCAGTCCTCGTCCGGGTTCGCGGCCTCGCGCGCCTCGACCGCGGCCAGGATCTCGGCGAGCTGCTGCGAGACGGTCTCGATCGCGGCGTAGTACTCATCCCCGAAGCCGGAGTTGTGGCCGACCCCGTCCACGTCATCGAGCTGCAGGAACATGAAGTCGGGCGCGACGGTCTCGATCAGTTCCACCGCCTCGTCGGTCACGGCCGCATCGGAGATGCCACTGATCGCGTAGTCGATGACGCCCGACTCGACCTCGGCCGAGAAATGCCCCGTGTTGATGTCGTCCCAGTGGACGACGGAGGCGATCGTCGCATCCTCGATCGCGGCGTCGACCAGTTCGAAGACACTGTCCACATCCCCGTCGATGGGCGAGTTGCTGTTGCTGGTGATGCCGTGCTGGTCCGTCCAGACGCCGGTCAGGAGGGTGGACCAGCCCGGGCCACTCGACGTCGCCTGCTCGGTGTCCGTGCCTTCCTCACCGCCGATATAGGCTTCGACGATGTCGAGGCTGTTGAGCGCCGTGGCGCCGCCCTGCAGGCCGAGCAGGAGCAACTGCTCCAACTGCAGCCCATCTATCCCGACAAATACGACGTGTTGTTCCGACATCCGGCATCCTCTTGCGCGCTATGACGCCGCCCAGCGGGCGGTTGCGCGCGGAGGCATATCGCCGGGAAATTTCTTCCCACGGGCGAGCCCGCGACAGTTCCATGAAGTCGCCTTAACGACTCGGCAATCACTGCAAAAAGAAAGGGCGGATGGTTGCCCATCCGCCCTTCGTCTCTCCGGCGCTGTCGGCGCGGATCAGGATTCGGCCGCTTCTTCCGTCGCTTCCGGCTTCGGGCCGCTATCCAGGCCCTTCGCCGCGACGTTGCGATCCACCAGTTCGATCACTGCCATGGTCGCGGCATCGCCATAGCGGACGCCGGCCTTCAGCACGCGGCAATAGCCGCCCTGGCGCGCCTTGTAGCGCTCGGCGATCTCGGTGAAGAGCTTCGCCACGATCTTCTCATCGCGGATCTGCGCCAGCGCCTGACGGCGGGCATGCAGGCCACCGCGCTTGCCGAGGGTGATGATGCGCTCGACATACGGGCGCAGCTCCTTGGCCTTCGGCAGGGTGGTGGTGATCTGCTCGTGCTTCAGCAGCGAGGTCGCCATGTTGCGGAACATGGCGACGCGATGGGCGGAGGTGACGCTGAGCTTACGCCCGGCAATTCCGTGACGCATGGTTGTGTATCCTTAGAAACCGGGCGCCCTTAGAAGGGCTCCTCCACCTTCTTCGCAAGTTCCTCGATGTTCTCGGGCGGCCAACCGGTGACGGTCATGCCGAGGCCGAGGCCCATCGAGGCGAGGACTTCCTTGATCTCGTTCAGCGACTTGCGCCCGAAATTCGGGGTGCGGAGCATCTCCTGCTCGGTCTTCTGAACCAGATCGCCGATATAGACGATGTTGTCGTTCTTCAGGCAGTTCGCGCTGCGGACCGACAGTTCCAGCTCATCGACCTTGCGCAGCAGGTTGCGGTTGAAGGGCAGGTCGTCGCGGACCTCCTCCTCCACCCGCGCGCGCGGCTCGTCGAAGTTGATCAGGATCTGGAGCTGCTCCTGCAGGATGCGGGCGGCGACACCCACGGCATCCTCAGGGGCCAGCGTGCCGTCGGTCTCGACGGTCAGGATCAGCTTGTCGAAGTCGGTGCGCATGCCGACGCGGGTCGGCTCCACGCGATAGGCCACGCGGCGAACCGGGGAATAGATCGCATCGACCGGGATCAGACCGATCGGCGCGTCCTCGGGCCGGTTCTCGGCGGCGGGGACATAGCCCTTGCCGATATCGACCGTCAGTTCCGCCGAGAGCTTCGCACCGTCGTCCAGCGTGCAGAGCACGAGTTCCGGATTCGCGATCTCGATGTCGCCGGTCGTCTGGATCTGGCCGGCGGTGACCTCGCCCGGGCCGGTCGCGGTCAGCGCCAGGCGCTTCGGGCCGTCGCCCTGCATGCGAATGGCGAGCTGCTTCACGTTCAGGACAATGTCCGTCACGTCCTCGCGCACGCCCTGCAGGGAACTGAACTCATGCAGCACGCCATCGATGCGGATGGCCGTCACCGCGGCCCCCTGCAGCGAGGACAGCAGCACGCGACGCAGCGCATTGCCCAGCGTCACGCCGAAGCCGCGCTCCAGCGGCTCCAGCACCACGGTCGCCGTACGCAGCGGGTCCGCGCCCATCTCGACGGACTTCTGCGTCTCGATCAGCGAACGCCAATTCCTCTCGAGCACTCTCTTCTCTCCTTCGGCGACCGGGGGCAGCTTCAGCGACGCGTCAGATCAGACGCGTCAAGCTGAGCGCGTCCTTAGACGCGACGACGCTTGCGCGGGCGGCAGCCGTTATGCGGGATGGGCGTCACGTCCTTGATGGCGGTGACGTAGAAGCCGACCGCCTGAAGGGCGCGCAGCGCCGATTCGCGGCCCGAACCGGGGCCGGACACCATGATCTCGAGCGTCTCCATCCCGTGCTCGCGCGCCTTGCGGCCCGCGTCTTCCGCGGCAACCTGCGCGGCATACGGGGTGGACTTGCGGCTGCCCTTGAAGCCCTGGGAGCCGGAGGACGACCAGGCGATGGCGTTGCCCTGCGCGTCCGTGATGGTCACGATGGTGTTGTTGAAGGACGCCAGCACATGGGCCACGCCCGCGCTGATGTTCTTCCGTTCCTTGCGCTTGACGGGGCCACGGGCACCGCCGCGGGGTTCGCGGGCCATCTTACTTCGTCACCTTCTTCTTGCCGGCGATCGGCACGGCCTTGCCCTTGCGGGTGCGGGCGTTGGTGTGGGTGCGCTGGCCGCGGACCGGCAGGCCCTTGCGGTGACGCAGACCACGGTAGCAGCCGAGGTCCATCAGCCGCTTGATATTCATCGCCTGTTCACGCCGCAGATCGCCCTCGACGCGGTATTCGCGGTCGATGAGCTCGCGGATCTTCAGGACCTCATCGTCGGTGAGCTGGTTCACCCGGCGCTCGTCGGGGATGCCGAGCTGGTCGCAGATGTCCTTGGCATTCTTCGGCCCGATGCCGAAGATGTAACGGAGCGAAATGAGCACCCGCTTGTTGGTCGGGATGTTCACGCCGGCGATGCGCGCCACAGTGCCTCTCCTGGGGCCGCTGCCCCGAAAACCGCCGTGCGGGGGTACAGCCCCTCCGGCGCAGTGAACCATTCCATGCAATGCTGATCGGCGGCCGGGCGGGCCCGGTCGCGAGAGCGGGCGATCTAGCCCCCGCCCCCGGCAGAGTCAACCCTTTCCGGACAGGATCGCACCGATCTGGCGTGCCACCTCGTCCATGGCAGCCATGCCGTCCACGCCACGCAGCTTGCCCTGCGCGGCGTAGTAGGGGAGCAGCGGCGCCGTCTGGCGGTGATAGGCATCGAGCCTCGCCGCCACCGTCTCCGCCTTGTCGTCGGCACGGCGGGTGAATTCCGTCGAGCCGCAAACGTCGCAGACCCCCGGCTTCGCCGTGGGTTTGAAGGTATCATGGTAGCCGGCACCGCACTTCGCGCAGGTGAAGCGGCCCGCGATGCGTTCGACCAGAGCGCTGTCATCCACCTTCAGCTCGATCACATGATCAAGCTTGAGCCCCTTTTCGGTCAGCATGGCGTCAAGCGCCTCGGCCTGCGGCACGGTGCGCGGGAAGCCATCCAGGATGAAGCCGTTCGTCGCGTCCGGGCGGGAGACCCGCGCGGCCAGCATGGCGGTGATGACCGCATCCGGCACCAGCTCGCCACGCTCCATGATCGCCTTGGCCTTCAGGCCGATCTCGCTGCCCGACCTGACCTCGGCGCGCAGCATGTCGCCGGTCGAGATCTGGGCAATGCCGTACTGGTCCTCCAGGCGCTTGGCCTGGGTTCCCTTCCCCGCCCCCGGCGGGCCCAGCAGGATCAGGTTCATTACTCTCCCCCTCTTCGCTCAGCGAGGCCGCGGCATGCCGCGACCACCCAGCCGGGCCTTCTTGATCAGGCCCTCATACTGGTGGGCGAAGAGGTGCGACTGCACCTGCGCCACCGTATCCATGGTGACAGAGACAATGATGAGCAGGGAAGTGCCTCCGAAATAGAAGGGCACGCCATACTGGCTGATCAGGATCTCAGGAATGATGCAGACGATGCAGAGATAAATGGCCCCGATTACCGTCAGCCGGGTCAGAACCCGATCCAGGTAGTCGGCCGTGGCCTGGCCCGGGCGGATGCCAGGAACGAAGCCGCCATACTTCTTGAGGTTGTCGGCGGTCTCCACCGGATTGAACACCACGGCGGTGTAGAAAAAGGCGAAGAAGACGATCAGCGCCATGTAGAGCGCCATGTAGAGCGGCCGCCCATGGGCGACGAGCGCGGTGATCGTGTTCAGCCAGGTGTCCTGCGTCGCATCGGCCGAGAAGCCGGCCACCGTCGCCGGCAGCAGCAGCAGCGAGGAGGCGAAGATCGGCGGAATGACGCCGGCGGTGTTCAGCTTCAGCGGCAGGTGAGTTGCCTCTCCGCTGAACATGCGGTTGCCGACCTGGCGCTTGGGGTACTGCACCGGGATGCGCCGCTGGGCGCGTTCCACGAACACCACGAAGGCGATGACCGCGAGCGCGATGAGCAGGAAGAAGATGATGAAGATGGTCGACAGCGCGCCGGTTCGCCCCAGTTCCAGGGTCGTGACCAGCGCATGCGGCAGGTTCGCGACGATACCGGCGAAGATGATCAACGAGATGCCGTTGCCGACGCCGCGCGCGGTGATCTGTTCGCCGAGCCACATCAGGAACATGGTGCCGCCGACCAGCGTGATCACGCAGGACAGGCGGAAGAACATCCCCGGGTCATAGACCGCGGCTCCGAACTGCCCGCGCATCGACTCGAGTCCCACCGCGATGCCCCAGGCCTGGAAGATCGCGATCAGCACCGTGAGGTAGCGCGTGTACTGGTTGAGCTTCTTGCGCCCCGCCTCGCCTTCCTTCTTCAGCGCCTCCCAGGCGGGAATCGCCGCGGTCATCAACTGAACGATGATGGAGGCCGAGATGTAGGGCATGATGTTCAGCGCGAAGACGGTCATGCGCCCCAGCGCGCCGCCCGTGAACATGTCGAACATGCCAAGGATCCCGCCGCCATGCTGGGCGAGGATCTCCCCCATCACCGCGGCGTCGACGCCAGGGACGGGGATATAGGTGCCGATCCGCACGACGATGAGCGCGCCCAGGGTGAACCAGATGCGCTTCTTGAGCTCGGTCGCCTTCGCCAGAACCCCGAAATTGAGGTTCGACATCGCCTGTTCGGCCGCCGACGCCATGCCTGTCCTCCTGGAGCCGCGCCGGCATGACGTGCCGGGGCTCAGCCTGCCCTTACAACACACTGCGGCGCACAGGTTTCCCCGCGCGCCGCAGCGAAGATCCGGACCCTGACCTAGCTACCTGGCTAGTCCGGGGCAAGGGGTCACTCGGACGCGGCTTCCGCCGGCGCCGCGGTGACGGTCACGGAACCGCCGGCCGCTTCCACCGCCGCGATCGCCGCCGCCGAGGCACCGGTCACGGTCAGCGTCACGGCGCGCTTGATCTCGCCCTTCGCCAGCAGGCGCACGCCCGCGAGCTTGGCCGAGGAACGCACCACGCCCGCCGCCTTCAGCGCCGCCTCGTCGATCGGCTGGCCGGCCGGCAGGCGGCCCGCCTCGATCGCCGCGTCGAGCGCGCCGAGGTTGAGCACCGCGTATTCCTTGCGGAACACGTTGACGAAGCCACGCTTCGGCAGGCGCCGATAGATCGGGAGCTGACCGCCCTCGAACCCGTTCAGCGACACGCCGGTGCGCGCCTTCTGGCCCTTCACGCCGCGGCCCGAGGTCTTGCCCTTGCCGGAGCCGATACCGCGGCCGATGCGCTTGAACTTCAGGCGGGCGCCTTCGTTGTCGCGCAGTTCATTGAGCTTCATGGATCAGCCCTCCACCTTCACGAGGTGGGCCACCTTGCGGATCATCCCACGCACGGCCGGGGTATCCTCCAGCTCACGCGAGCGATGAAGCTTGTTCAGCCCGAGCCCGATCAGGGTCTCCTTCTGACCGGGCTTGCGGCCGATAGGCGACCCGGTCTGGGTCACCTTCACGGTCTTGGTCTCAGCCATTCGCGGCCTCCGTCGCCTCGGCGGCGTCCTTCTTCTGGCCGAGGATGTCGGCAACCTTCTTGCTGCGGCGCGAGGCGACCGCACGCGGGGACGTGCAGCGCGTCAGCGCGGCGAAGGTGGCCTTCACCATGTTGTGCGGGTTGGCCGAGCCGGTGCACTTCGCGACGACGTCGCCCATGCCCAGGGTCTCGAACACCGCGCGCATCGGGCCGCCGGCGATGATGCCGGTACCCGCGGGGGCCGCACGCAGGATGACGCGGCCGGCGCCGAATTCGCCGATCACGTCGTGGTGCAGGGTCCGGCCCTCGCGCATCGGCACGCGGATCATCGTGCGCTTTGCACGCTCCGTCGCCTTGCGAATGGCCTCCGGCACCTCGCGGGCCTTGCCCGCACCCCAGCCAACACGGCCCTTCTCATCGCCGACCACGACCAGGGCCGCGAAGGAGAAGCGACGGCCACCCTTCACCACCTTGGCGACGCGGTTGATGGTGACGAGCTTGTCCTTCAGCTCGTCGCCGTCCTGGCGCTCCTGCCGGTTCTCGTTGCTGCTGTCGCGACGGCGGCCGCGGCGCTCGCGCCCGCCTTCGCCACCCTCGCCACCACCGGACCTCGGTGCATATGCCATGTGCGTCAGCCTCTCAGAACGACAGCCCGCCCTCGCGGGCGCCGTCCGCGAGCGCCTTCACGCGCCCATGATACAGGTAGGGACCACGGTCGAAGACGACTTCCGTCACCCCGGCCGCGATCGCGCGTTCGGCCACCAGCTTGCCGACGGCGGTCGCTGCGTCCCGGTCGGCGCCGGTCTTCAGCCCTTCGCGCATCGCCTTTTCGATCGTCGAGGCAGCGGCCACGGTGCGGCCCGCCTGGTCGTCGATGACCTGCGCGTAGATGTGCTTGCCCGAGCGGAACACCGACAGGCGCGCGCGCCCACCGGACTTCAGCTTGAGCTGGAAGCGGAGGCGCCGCCGGCGGCGTGCCTCGAGATCGAGCTTGCTGGCCATTACTTCTTCTTACCCTCCTTCCGGAGGATGGTCTCGTTGTCGTACTTGACGCCCTTGCCCTTGTAGGGCTCGGGGCCACGATACGCGCGGATCTCGGCGGCCACCTGACCGACCTGGCGCTTGTCCGACCCTTCCACCTTGATGGCGGTCGGCTTCTCGCAGGTGATCTTGATCCCCTGCGGGATCGGGTAGCGGATCTCGTGGCTGTAGCCGAGGTTCAGCACCAGATCGGAACCCTGCACCGCGGCGCGGTAGCCGGTACCGTTGATTTCCATCGACTTCGTGAAGCCGGCGGAAACGCCCGTCACCATCTGGTTGATCAGGCTGCGCGTCGTGCCCCACATGGTCCGCGCGCGGCGGTCCGTGCGGCGCGGCGACACCGCGACCTCGTTCGACTTGATCTCGACATCCACGTCATCCGTGAGGTCGAGCTTCAGCTCGCCGAGCTTGCCCTTGGCAGTCAGCGTGCGGCCGGCCAGCGCGAGCGTAACGCCCGACGGCACCGGCACAGGATATTTCCCAACGCGAGACATGTGCTTCAGCCCCCCGTCAGAACACGCGGCAGAGGACTTCGCCGCCGACATTGGCGGCGCGGGCCTCATTTTCGCTCATCACGCCGCGCGGCGTGGAGAGGATCGACGTGCCGAGGCCGTTGTAGAACTTCGGCAGCTCCGCGATCTTCGAATAGACGCGCCGGCCTGGCTTGGAGACGCGAGTGATCTCCTTGATGGCGGGCTCGCCTTCCGAATACTTCAGCTCGATGTCGATGAAGCGCACGCCAGGGCGCACTTCCTCGGTGCGCCAGGCGCGGATGTAACCCTCGCGCTTCAGCACGTCGAGCACGTTCTCGCGCAGCTTGGACGCCGGCGCCTTGCAGCGCGACTGGCGCGCCGACTGCGCGTTGCGGATGCGCGTGAGCATATCGCCCAGCGGATCGGACATGGACATGGCCGGTCCTTCCTTACCAGCTCGCCTTGACCACGCCGGGGATCTGGCCCTTCGAGGCCAGTTCCCGCAGCTGGTTACGGCACAGCTTGAACTTGCGGTAGTTGCCGCGGGGGCGGCCGGTCACTTCGCAGCGCAGGCGGACGCGGTTCTTCGCGCCGTTGCGGGGAAACTGCGCGAGCTTCAGCGTCGCCTCGAAGCGTTCCTCCACCGGCAGCTCGCGATCCATGATCACGGCCTTCAGGGCGGCGCGCTTCGGCGCGTGAAGCTTCGAAAGCTTCTCGCGACGCTTGTTCTTCTCGACAGACGAGGTCTTGGCCATACCGTCTAGGTCCTCCGGAACCTGCCGGGTGCCACCCGGCGGTTTTCCAAAAATCAGTTCTGGAAGGGAAGGTCGAAGGCCTTGAGCAGCGCCTTCGCTTCCTTGTCCGTCTTCGCCGTGGTGACGAAGACGATGTCCATGCCGCGGATCGCGTCCACCTTATCGTAGCTGATCTCGGGGAACACGATCTGCTCCTTCAGACCCAGGGAGAAATTCCCCCGGCCGTCGAAGCCCTTGTTGCCCGGCAGCCCGCGAAAGTCACGCTGGCGCGGCAGCGCGATGGTCACGAGCCGGTCGAGGAACTCGTACATTCGCTGCTGGCGGAGCGTCACCTTCGTGCCGATCGCCATGCCCTCGCGGATCTTGAAGCCCGCGATGGCCTTCTTCGCCTTGGTCTTCACCGGCTTCTGGCCCGCGATCACCGTCAGCTCGGCGACAGCGGCGTCGAGCTTCTTCTGGTCGCCGGCAGCTTCACCGACGCCCATGTTGATCACGATCTTCGAAAGCTTCGGCACTTCCATCGGGTTCTTATACCCGAACTCCTCGACGAGGCGCTTGCGCACCACTTCGTCGTAGAGCTTCCGCAGCCGCGGCTGTTCCGTCACGTCGCTCATGCGTCGAGCACCTCGCCGGAGGCCTTCGCCACCCGGACCTTCTTGCCGTCCTCGAGCAGCTTGAAGCCGACCCGGGTCGGCTTGCCCGACTTCGGATCCAGCAGGGCCAGGTTCGAGAGGTCGATGCCGGCCTCCTTCTCCTGGATGCCGCCGGGGCGGCCCATGCCCTGCGGCTTCTGATGCCGCTTCACCAGGTTGATGCCCTGCACGAGGGCGCGGCCCTCGGTCGGCATCACCTTGATCACCTCGCCCTGCCGGCCCTTGTCCTTGCCGGTCAGGACCTGGACGCGATCGCCCTTGCGGATCTTCGCAGCCATGTCACAGCACCTCCGGCGCCAGGGAGATGATCTTCATGAACTTCTTCGCGCGCAGCTCACGCACCACCGGTCCGAAGATGCGGGTGCCGATGGGCTCGTTCTGCTTGTTGATCAGAACGGCCGCGTTGCGGTCGAAGCGGATCACCGTACCGTCGGCGCGACGCACCGGGTAGGCGGTGCGCACGATCACCGCGCGCTCCACCGTCCCCTTCTTCACCTTGCCGCGCGGAATCGCTTCCTTGACGGAGACGACGATGACGTCGCCCACGCCCGCGGTCTTGCGCTTCGATCCACCGAGCACCTTGATGCACTGCACACGGCGCGCACCCGAGTTGTCGGCGACCTCGAGGTTGGATTCGACCTGGATCATGGATCAGGCCTCCGAGGCGCCGAGGAAGGCGGGCTTCTCGACGGAAGCGCCGTTGCGCTCGATCACCACCCAGGATTTGGACTTGGAGATCGGGCGGCACTCCTCGATCGACACCACGTCGCCTTCCTTGCACAGGTTGGCATCGTCGTGCGCCGAGTACTTCTTCGAGCGCCGGATGAACTTCTTGTAGAGCGGATGCATCACGCGACGCTCGACGAGAACCGTAATGGTCTTGTCGGTCTTGTCGCTGGTGACCCGCCCGGTGAGGACGCGCTTCGGCATCGCCGTCGGTCTCCTCTCAGGCCTTGGGGGCGGCGCTCTGCGCGCGCTCGCCGATGATGGTCTTCACCCGCGCGATGTCGCGGCGGACCTGCTTGATGCGCGAAAGCGCCTCAAGCTGGCCAGTCGCGCGCTGGAAACGCAGGTTGAACTGCTCCTTGCGCAGGTCGAGCAGCATGGTGGACAGCTCGTCCGCGCTCTTCGCACGGATATCGCCGATCTTGGTCGCAGCCATATCAGGCCTCCGCACCCAGACGGGTGACGAACTTGGTCTTGATCGGCAGCTTCGCCGCGCCGAGGGTCAGCGCCTCGCGCGCCGTCTCCGCGGAGACGCCGTCGATCTCGAACATGACGCGGCCCGGCTTCACACGCGCCACCCAATACTCGGGCGCGCCCTTGCCGGAACCCATGCGGACTTCAGCCGGCTTCGTCGAAACCGGCACGTCCGGGAAGATGCGGATCCACACGCGGCCCTGACGCTTCATCGCGCGGGTGATCGCACGACGGGCGGCCTCGATCTGGCGCGCGGTCACGCGCTCCGGCTCGAGAGCCTTCAGGCCGAACCCGCCGAAGGACAGCGAGAAGCCGCCCTTGGCCAGGCCGTGGATGCGGCCCTTGTGGGCCTTGCGGAACTTGGTGCGCTTAGGCTGCAGCATTGTCCTTCACCTTCAGCGCTGCGGCGCCTGTTCCGCGGCGCGCTTGTCCTGCGCCATCGGATCATGGGCCATGATCTCGCCCTTGAAGATCCACACCTTCACACCGCAGGTGCCGTAGGTGGTCTTCGCGGTCGCCATGCCGAAATCGATATCCGCGCGGAGCGTATGCAGGGGCACGCGACCCTCGCGATACCACTCCATGCGGGCGATCTCCGCCCCGCCCAGACGGCCGGAGCAATTGATGCGGATGCCGCCGGCGCCGAGGCGCATGGCGGACTGCACCGCACGCTTCATCGCACGGCGGAAGGCCACGCGACGCTCAAGCTGCTGGGCGATGTTTTCGGCCACCAGCTGGGCGTCGATCTCGGGCTTGCGGATCTCGACGATGTTCAGCGCGACTTCCGCGCCGGCCATCCGCTGCAGATCCTTGCGCAGCACCTCGATGTCCGCGCCCTTCTTGCCGATCACGACGCCCGGGCGGGCGGCGTGGATCGTCACACGGGGCTTCTTCGCCGGGCGTTCGATCACGATGCGCGACACGCCAGCGCCCTTGAGGCGCTTCGCCAGCGTCTCGCGCAGCTTGAAGTCCTCGTGCAGGAGCTTCGCATAGTCGGCGCCCGCGAACCACCGGCTGTCCCAGGTGCGGTTGATGCCGAGCCGCAGCCCGATCGGATTGACTTTCTGGCCCATGTTACGCGGCCTCCTGCTCGGCGAGCTGCTGTTCCGCCACGACGATCTTGAGGTGGCTGAACCACTTCTCGACGCGCGCCGAGCGGCCACGGCCGCGGGCGTGGAAGCGCTTCATCACCTGGGCGCGGCCGACCTCGGCCTTCGAGACGACCAGGCGGTCGACGTCGAGGCTGTGGTTGTTCTCCGCGTTGGCGATGGCGCTTTCCAGCGTCTTCTTCACGGTCACGGCGATGCGGCGCTTGCTGAAGGTCAGCTCGGCGACCGCATCCTGCGCCTTCTTGCCACGGATCAGGCCGGCGACGAGGTTCAGCTTCCGCGGGGAGACGCGGATGTTCCAGGTCACGGCCTGGGCCTCGCTGTCCTCGAGGCCACGGGGGTGCTTCGGCTTGCTCATCGGATCAGCCCCGCTTCGCCTTCTTGTCGGCCGCATGGCCGGAGAAGGTGCGCGTCGGCGAGAACTCGCCGAACTTGTGGCCCACCATGTTCTCCGTCACCTGCACCGGCAGGAACTTCTTGCCGTTGTAGACACCGAAGGTCAGGCCGACGAACTGCGGCAGGATCGTGCTGCGGCGCGACCAGATCTTGATGATCTCGTTGCGCGTGGACGCACGGGCCGCCTCGGCCTTGTTCAGCAGGTAGCCGTCGACGAACGGCCCCTTCCAGACGCTGCGCGCCATCTGCGTCAGCCCTTCGTCGCGTTGCGGCGGCGGACAATGAAGCCGTCGGTCCGCTTGTTGTTACGGGTCTTCGCACCCTTCGTGGGCTTGCCCCACGGGGTGACCGGATGCCGGCCACCCGAGGTACGGCCTTCACCACCGCCATGCGGGTGGTCAACCGGGTTCATCACGACGCCGCGGTTATGCGGCTTCTTGCCCAGCCAGCGATTGCGCCCGGCCTTGCCGAGCTGCTGGTTCGAGTTGTCCGGGTTCGACACCGCGCCGATCGAAGCCATGCACTCGGACCGGATCAGGCGCAGTTCGCCGGACTGCAGCTTCACCTGCGCGTAGCCCTGGTCCTTGCCGACCAGCTGCGCGAAGGTCCCGGCCGAACGCGCGAGCTTCCCACCGGCACCGGGCTTCAGCTCGATGTTGTGGATGATCGTGCCCACCGGAATGGCCGCCATCGGCATGGCGTTGCCCGGCTTGATGTCGGCCTTCTCGGCCGCGATCACCGGATCGCCGGCCTTCAGGCGCTGCGGCGCCAGGATGTAGGCGAGCTCGCCGTCCTGGTACTTCAGCAGCGCGATGAAGGCCGTGCGGTTGGGATCGTATTCCAGCCGCTCGACGATCGCCGGCACACCGAACTTGGTGCGGCGCTTGAAGTCCACCAGGCGATAGGCGCGCTTATGTCCGCCGCCACGGAAGCGGACGGTGATGCGGCCGTGCTGATTGCGCCCGCCCGAGGAATGCTTGCCCTCGGTGAGGCCCTTGACCGGCGCGCCCTTCCAGAGCTCGGAACGGTCGATGAGGACCGTACCGCGCTGGGAGGGGGTGACCGGGTTGAAATGCTTCAACGCCATGGCTTACGCGAGCCCCGTGGTGAGGTCGATGCTCTGGCCTTCGGCCAGGCGCACCATCGCCTTCTTCCAGTCGGACCGCTGACCGGGACGGCCGCGGAACATCTTCGCCTTGCCCTTCACCAGGATGGTGTTGACGGCAAGCACCTTCACGCCGAACAGGCCTTCCACCGCCGCCTTGATCTGCGGCTTGGTCGCGTCGATGGCGACCTTGAAGGTCACCTGGCCGCGCTCGCTGTTCAGCGTCGCCTTCTCGGTCACGAGCGGCGAGAGGATGGTCTGATACATCCGCTCACGCCCGATCACGGGACGCTTCTGCTTCGGGGCGTCGCTCATGCCAGCCGCTCCTTCAGCGCTTCGACGCCGGCGCGCGTGACCGCGAGCACGTCGTGCTTGAGGATGTCATAGACATTCGCGCCGACCGTCGGCAGCACCTGCACCTTCGGCAGGTTGCGCACGACGCGGGCGAAGGTCTCGTCCGCCGCGGCGTCCACCACCAGCGCGCTGGTCCACCCCAGGGCCTTGAGCTGCTTCGCGACCGAAGCCGTCTTGGCATCCGACGGCAGCGTCGCGGTGTCGAGCACCACGAGCTTGCCTTCGGCCGCCTTCTGGCTGAGCGCGGAAATCAGGCCCAGGCGCCGGACCTTCTTGTTCAGGCTGTAGCCGTGGTCGCGCACGACCGGACCGTGGACGACACCGCCGGTGCGGAACTGCGGCGCGCGCAGCGAGCCCTGGCGGGCATTGCCCGTGCCCTTCTGGCGGTAGGGCTTCTTGGTGGTCCCGGAGACCTCCCCCATGCCCTTCGCCTTGTGGGTGCCGGCGCGGCGCTTGGCCAGCTGCCAGTGCACGACGCGCGCCATGATGTCGGCGCGCGGCGCGGCGCCGAACAGCGCCTCCGGCAGCTCGATCTCGCCGGCGGCGGCGTTGTCGAGAGTGATGACGTTGACCTGCATCGTACCCGGTCCTTACGCCACGGCCGCCGGGAAGGGCGCATCGGCGTGACGCGCGCGCTTCTCAGCGTCGCGGATCATCACATAGCCGCCCTTCGCACCGGGCACGGCGCCCTTGATCAGCAGCAGGCCCTTCTCCGCGTCCACGCCGGCCACTTCCAGGTTCTGGGTGGTCACGCGCTCGACGCCGAGATGCCCGGCCATCTTCTTGTTCTTGAAGGTCTTGCCCGGATCCTGGCGGTTACCGGTCGAACCCAGCGAGCGATGGCTGATCGACACGCCGTGCGACGCCTCGAGACCCGCGAAGTTCCAGCGCTTCATGCCACCGGCGAAGCCCTTGCCGACCGTCACGCCGGTGACGTCGACCTTCTGGCCCTTCACGAAATGCGCGGAGGTCAGAACGGCGCCGGTATCGAGCATCGCATCGGCACCGACGCGGAACTCGATCACCTTCTTCGGCGCTTCCACACCGGCCTTCGCGAAGTGACCCTTGTTCGCCTTGGAGACGTTCTTGGGCTTCGCCGCACCGATGCCGAGCTGGACGGCCTCGTAGCCGTCCTTCTCCGCGGTGCGCGTCGCCACCACGCGGACGTTGTCCACATGAAGCAGCGTCACGGGAACGGTCGAACCGTCCTCGTTGAACAGCCGGGACATCCCCAGCTTTTTCGCGATCAGGCCCGTGCGGCCCGTCTTCGCGGCCATGGCTCTATTTCCCTCTGGCCTTAGATCTTGATTTCGACGTCCACGCCCGCGGCGAGGTCGAGCTTCATCAGCGCGTCCACGGTCTGCGGGGTGGGGTCGACGATGTCGAGCAGCCGGCGATGAGTCCGGATCTCGAACTGCTCGCGCGACTTCTTGTCGACGTGCGGCGAACGGTTCACGGTGAACCGTTCGATATGCGTCGGCAGAGGGATCGGGCCCCGCACGCGCGCACCGGTCCGCTTCGCGGTGTTGACGATCTCCCGCGTGCTGCCATCCAGCACGCGGTGATCGAACGCCTTGAGGCGGATGCGGATATTTTGGTTGTCCATGGTCTGGGACCCGCGTTCCTGCCTGATTACTTCGTGATCGACGCGACGACGCCGGCGCCGACGGTGCGGCCGCCTTCGCGGATCGCGAAGCGCAGGCCTTCGTCCATCGCGATCGGTGCGATCAG
>JAYRJZ010000045.1:0-37974 GCA_041906015.1 Roseomonas sp. | reverse complement strand
TTTGGGGGGGGGCGCCCGAGCGGGGCGCCGCCCCTCTCGGTTCCACAGGTCAACGAAAGGCGACGCACCCTCCGCCAAGCGATGGTGGCTACGGCGCTGCGGCAACCCCCACCGTGGCGAAGGGCTTGCCCAGCCATTCCTCGATGAAGGCGGTCTCGGCCCTGTTGGCGGCGGCGATCAGCTCGCGGGCTTCGTCGATATCGGGCTGGGTCCGCGCCGGTTCGGCGGGGGCGGCGTCTTCCGCCGTGTTGAGCCGCGGTACGAAAGGCGGGCGCGGCAGGCCGGAATACAGCGCCACGGCGTCGAGGAATTCCTCCAGCGCGTCGTTGCGGCCCAGGATGTAGCTGCGGCTGCGCAGGGCATCGCGGATGCCGGGACGGCCGCCGGTGCCGAAGACGGTGCGGAGCTGCGCATTCACCGCCACATGCCGGAAGCCCGGCAGGTCGCGGAAGGCCTGGGCCAGCGTCAACCCTTGCAGCGGCTTGTACAGCGGGTGGTCCGTCGTTGCGCGCGCATAGTCGTAGAGCGAGACCGCGCGCTTCACCGGGTCCCGGAACACCGCGAGAAAGACGGTCGGCCGCGGCGAGGCGAGCGCCGCGGGATTGCGTACGTCGATATGCCCGGTGATAAGCAGGAAACGATGGAAGAGGTCCGCCTCCTCCTTCACCCGTCGCGCCAGGTCTCGCGGCGATGTGTACAGCACCATGGACCGGAACATCCGGTCGAAGGCGCGGTTCAGGCTGGTTCCGCCGGTCTTCGGAATGTGCAGGAAGAAGTAGAGCGGCAGCAGCCGCGGCTCCATCTCGTGGGCGGCGCGCATCGGCGGGTGCCCGGCGGGCAGGGCCGTTTCCGGCGTGGGCGGCGGCGGGGCAGGTGCCGAGAAGCGCGGCCCGGCCGTGGTCTGGAACTCGGGGCTGCGCATGACGAACAGCATCAGGTCGACGGCCGTCATCTCCGCCCGCCGGAACCGCTCGCCGAGCAGCGCATCCTCCGGCGCCCGCCCGAGCAGTGCGCCGTAGATGGCCGCGACTTCCTCATCCGTCACCAGGCCGGAGCGCGCGGGGGCGACGAACCGTCCCGCCTCGCGCTGGAGGAATTCGGCCGAACCCGCGATCTCGGCATGCAGCTCGGCGAGCGAGGCAAGACCCAGACGGGACGCGATCACCTCTTCGCTTTCGGGCTCGCGGCCCAGCATCGTTCGATAGGCGGTCAGGACGTCGTCGCGCGTAATGCTTGCCATGGCGGCACGGTTGTAGAGGCATTTTCGCAGCCGCGACACCGCCCCGGGGCTTTCGTCCCGCGTGGGGCGGCATATCCTGGGCCCTCAGAACGTGAACGAGGAACGTCGATGATCCTGCCGCTGGACGGGGTGCGCGTGATCGAGGTGGGCCAGGCGCTGGCCGGCCCGCTCGCCGGTGCCATCATGGCCGATATGGGCGCCGAGGTAATCAAGGTCGAAAAGCCCGATGGCGGCGACGATGCGCGCGGCTGGGGCCCGCCCTTCGGCCCGGACGGCGTGACCTCGCTCTATTTCCACGGACAGAACCGCAACAAGCGCGGCGTCACGCTGGATCTGAAGAACGCGACGGACGTCGAGGCGCTGCACCTTCTGTGCGAGGGCGCCGACATCCTGATCCAGAACCTGCGCCCCGGCGTGGTGGAGGAGATCGGCATCGGGCCCTCGGCCATGCTCGAGCGTCATCCGCGGCTGGTCTACTGCTCGATCTGGGCCTTCGGCGATCGTGGTCCGCTCAAGATGCGCCCCGGCTTCGACCCGCTGCTGCAGGCCTATGGCGGCATGATGAGCGTGACGGGCCGGCCCGAGGATCCGCCGACCTTCTGCGGCGCCTCCATCAACGACAAGGCGACCGGCATGTTCACCGTCATCGGCGCGCTGGGCGCACTGCGTCGGCGCGACATCACCGGCAAGGGCGGGCTCGTCGATACATCCCTGTTCGAGACGGCGGTGCATTGGGTGGAAGGGCAGGTGAACAACCACCTCGCCACAGGCGACATCCCACAGCGCCACGGCACCGGCGGCGCGGTGATCGTGCCCTACCAGGTCTTCGACTGCGCCGACCGTCCACTGTGCCTGGCGGCCGGCAATGACCGGCTCTGGGCACGCTGCGCCACGGCGCTGGGGCATCCGGAATGGTCGTCGGACGAACGCTTCGCGAAGGGCGCGGCGCGCGTGCGCAACAAGGCGACGTTGCTGCCCCTGATCGCCGCGGTGCTGAAGACCAGGCCGCGCGACGCGTGGATCACGGCGCTGGAGGCGGTCGGCGTGCCCTGCGCCCCGGTGAACGACATCGGTGAGGTGGTGGCGAGCGAACAGTTCGCCGCCATGGGCATGGTCCAGGATTGGCCGGACGCACCGCGGGTGATCGGCCTGCCGATCAGCTTCGATGGCGTGCGGCCGCGCTCGACGCGCCCGGCGCCGCGGCTCGGCGAACACAATGCGGAACTGCTGGGGCGGGCGGAGGCGGCGGAGTAGGCCCGCGGCTGGTTCGGCCACGGCGGCGAGGCATCGGCCGCCGATGCGCAGGGCTCCGGTCGGGCGACGATGACATCGCGGTCCGTGGAACCGGCCCGCCCGAGGGGGAGCGCCGCTACCGCGTCAGTGGGCCGGGGAAGGGCGTTGCCCCTCCCCGGACCCCACCCCACCAAAGGCCGAAGGGCCTTTGGAAACCAATACCTAGAGCAGATCCCGATCAGGTGGAATCACCTGATCGGGTGAAGATTCTCGCGAAAACAAAAGGCTAGAGGCGTTGCCGTGAGCCAGGGCGAACGGGAACGGCTCTAAGGTGCTGGGCAGAACAGGCGATCCGAAACGCCAGCGGTCGCCTCATGCGCGATGCCCCCAGCCACCGGCCCGACGCAACCGTCGCGAAGTCATCCGGGCAGTCGTCCCCAGGGCCAGGTTGAGGTTTCCAAAGGCCTTTCGGCCTTTGGTGGGGAGAGGTTTGGAGAGGGGCAACGCCCCTCTCCGGTTCCATCGGCGCCGATCATGATGGAGTTCTGTCCGCTCCATCACACCGCGCTTCCCGCGCGTCACCCTTGCGACGCGTAGCTCACCACCGGCCGCGCCTGCAGGCTTTCCTTCGTCGCGCCGGCCAGGGTCCAGCGCGCATTGTCCTCGGCGAAGCGCAGTTCGTTCAGCGGCACCGCCACCAGGCGGGCCCCGATGCCGAGGAAGCCGCCCACCGACACCACCGCGACCGGCGCAGCGCCGTCGCGCTGGACGATCAGGTCCTCGACCTCACCGATCGACTGCCCCTGGTCGTTGTAGATGTTGGCGCCGATGATCTTGCTGGCGCGGTGGCTCGGGCGGACTTCCTGCGTCGCGGCGGGTTGGGCGCTCCGCGGCGCTACCGAATTCGCGGCGCCGGAGACCGCATTGCCCGCGCGTTCGAGCGCCCGACCCACCGCCGTGCCCGGCGGGTTGTTGCCGGTGCCGTCGGGGCTGGTCGGCTGACCGGTGACGCGGTCCACCGCGCGGCCAACCGCCGTCGAGGGCGGGTTGCCCGGCTGCCCGTCGGGAACGGTGGGCTGCCCGGTCGCGCGGTCGACACTGCGCCCCACCGCATCCGATGGCGGGTTGGCCGGCGTACCGTCACGCGACGCCTGGGCGAAGGCGAGGCCCGGCGCCGCGACGAGCATGGCGGCCAACGCGGCGGGCAGCATGCGATTGCTGTTCGGCATGTCGTTCTCTCCTGCTGTGTGATGCCGGCCTTGGACCGGTCGCAGGATCAACGCCGCCGCCATGCGATGGGTTGACGCACATTGCCGTGACGGGGCGGCAACCACGGCCGCTGCCCGCCGTTATCACCCTGCATACAGACGACGGAGGGGATGATGTTTCACGTTTTCACCATGCCGATCCCGGTCCGCACCCCGCATGGGCGCTGCCTGGCACGCTATGGCATCGCGCCGGCCCAGGCAGGCGATCCCTGGTGGGTCATCTACCGCGACAAGGCCGGTCGGTGGCTGACCGCAATGGTCGACGAGGTTCCCGCCACCTGATCATCCGCCCCGGCGCGGCGGATCGCGGGACAGGCCCCGCGCCCCGAGCGCCGTGAGGTAGGCCGCCCAGCGCGACCCGTGCTGCTCGCCGAGTTCGCGCAGATAGGCCCATGAGTAGATGCCGGTGTCGTGCAGATCGTCGAAGACGATGCGCACGGCATAGTTGCCCACCGGCTCGACCCGCATGATGCCGACATGGCGGCGGCCCGCGACGACCACCTTCTGGTCCGGCGCATGGCCCTGCACCTCGGCGGAGGGACTTTCCACGCGCAGGTATTCGGCCGGCAGGCGGAAACGGACGCCGTCCGGCCAGGCCACTTCCAGCACCTGTTCGGCGCGCTTCAGCCGAATCTCGGAGGGCGCGGGCATCAGCCGGCGAGCTTGCGCGCCTCGTCGGGCAGCATGATCGGGATCCCGTCGCGGATCGGATAGGCAAGGCCGGCGCGCTCGCTGACCAGCTCGTTCTTCTCCCGGTCGTAGCGCAGCGGGCCCTTGGTGACGGGGCAGACCAGGATCTCGAGCAGGCGCGGATCGACGGTGCCGGCGGGCGGGGCGGTTTCGGTGGACATGGAACGAAGCGTCCTCTGGCTGTCGCGGGGGCTTCCCGGGCCTCAATGGCGCGTCACGTCGGGTCGCGCAACACCCGGTAGACCGCCGGGATGGCAAGCACGGTGAGCAGGGTGGAGGAAAGCAGTCCGAAGAGCAGCGCCACGGCAAGCCCCTGGAAGATCGGATCGGCCAGGATGAAGCCGGCGCCGATCATCGCCGCGGCCGCGGTCAGCGCGATGGGCTTGAAGCGCACCGCGCCGGCTTCCAGCGCCACGGCGCGGATGCTGCGCCCGTCGCGCGGGGCATGGCGGATGAAATCCACCAACAGGATCGAATTGCGCACGATGATGCCGGCGAGCGCGATGAAGCCGATCATCGATGGCGCGGTGAAGGCCGCCCCCATAAGGGCATGGCCCAGCACCACCCCGGGCAGGGCCAGCGGCACCGGCAGCAGCACGACCAGCGGGATGGTGAAGCTGCGGAACTGCGCCACCACCAGGACATAGATGCCGAGCAGCGCCACGGCGAAGGCCATGCCCATGTCGCGGAAGGTGATGCGCGTGACCTCCCATTCGCCATCCCACAGAAGCACCGGGGCGATGGGATCATCGGGTTGGCCCCACAGCCGGATCTCCGGCGCGCCCGGCATGCCCCGCAGGGCGTCGGCCACGGCGATCATGCCGTAGATCGGCGCCTCGTAGCGGCCCGCGAGTTCGGCCATCACCATCTCGGCGTTATGCCCGTTGCGGCGGTAGATCAGGGGCGAGGCCGGCTCCTCGGTGACACGGATCAGATCGCCGAGTTCGACCGGCCCCTGGCGGCCGGGAACGGGCGTGACGAGGAGCTCCTCGGTCAGGTGCAGCCTGTCCTTGGGCAGGCGGATCATCAGCGCGAGCGGGTTGCGCCCCGCCCCGCGATGCGACCAGCCGACCGCGACGCCGCCGAGCAGCGCGCGGATGGTGTCCGCGACCGCCGCTTCCTCGACGCCATGGAATTCGAGCTGATCGGGCAGCATGCGGATGCGCAGCCGCGTGCCCGCGTCGGCGATGGTGTCGTCGTGATCGACGAGGAAGTCGAGGCTGCGGAAGACCTGCCGCACCGTCTCCGCGGCGGCATGCCGGGTCGCGGCGTCGGGGCCATAGATCTCGGCGAGCAGCGTCGCCATGACCGGCGGGCCGGGCGGCACCTCGGTCACGCGCAGCCGGGCATCGGCCGGCAGCGGCAGGGCGGCGAGCCGGTTGCGGATGTCGATGGCGATGGCATGGCTTTCGCGCGTGCGGCGATGACGGTCGGTGAGCTGGATGTCGAGATCGCCCTGCCGCGGGCTCTGGCGGGCGAAGCTGTGGCGCACCAGGCCGTTGAAGTTGAAGGGCGCCGCGGTACCGGCATTGAGCGTGACGCCCTCGACCTCGGGCACGGCGCGCAGCAGGTCGGCCGCGCCGATCAGCGCGCGCTCGGTATCCTCGACGCTGCTGCCCGCGGGCATGTCGAGCACGACGGCGAGTTCCGACTTGTTGTCGAAGGGCAGCAGCTTCACCGTGACGTCGCGGGTATAGAACAGCGCCATGGACGCCACCATCGCAACACCGGTGACGGCGAGGAAGGACCAGGCGACGGCGCGCCGTTCGATGATGCGCGAGGCAACGGCACGATAAATGCGCGCCAGCGCCCCTTCCCCATGGCTGGCATGGGAGGCACCGAGCTTCACCATCAGCCAGGGCGTCAGCACCATGGCGACGAAGAAGGAGAAGGCCATGGCCGCCGAGGCCACCGCCGGGATCGGCGCCATGTAGGGGCCCATCATCCCGGAGACGAACATCATCGGCAGCAGCGCGACGATGACGGTCAGCGTGGCGACGATGGTGGGGTTGCCGACCTCGGCCACCGCCTCCACCGCGACGGTGGCACGGTCGCGCGTGGGGTCCATCGCCCAGTGGCGGTCGATATTCTCCACCACCACGATCGCATCGTCGACCAGGATGCCGATCGAGAAGATCAGCGCGAAGAGCGAGACGCGGTTCAGCGTGTAGCCCAGCATCAGCGCGCCGAAGAGGGTGAGCAGGATGGTCACCGGAATGACCACGGCGGTGACCAGCGCCGCGCGCCAGCCCACCACCAGCCAGACCAGCACCACGATGGAGGCGGTGGCGAGGCCGAGATGGAAGAGCAGCTCGTCCGACTTGTCCTGCGCGGTCTGGCCATAGTCGCGCGTCACGTCGGCGACGATGCCGGCGGGGATCAGGCGCCCCTGCTGGGCGGCAAGGCGCTGCTCCACCGCGCGCGTGACCGTCACCGCATTGGCGCCGGGACGCTTGGCGATGGCGATGGAGACGGCCGGGACCTGCTGGAAGGCGCCGTCCTGCCGGCGGGTGAGCCGCCAGACGCGCGATTCGAGCGGCGACGGCGCGACACCGATGCGCGCCACGTCGCCGAGATAGACCGGCCGCCCGTCGGCGGCGGTGAGCAGCAGCAGCCCGGCATCGGGCACGCCCTGCAGGGTCTCGCCGACCTGCACCGCAAGGGTGCGGCCGTCGACGCGCAGACGACCGGCCTGGAAGGATGCATTCGCGCCCTTCAGCTTGTCCACGATCTGGTTGAGCGTGATGCCGTGCCGCGCGAGTGCCGCCGGGTCGGGTTCGATGCGCAGTTCCATCGGCCGGCCGCCGACGATATAGGTCAGGCCGACCTCCGGGATGGTGGCGAGATCCGACAGCAGCCGGTCCGCCACCTCATGCAGCGCGGCATCGTCCCAGCGCGCATCGGGCGCGCGAGGATGCAGGGTGACGACGGCGACGGCGACATCGTTGATGCCGCGGCCGACCACCAGCGGTTCCGGAATGCCGAGCGGCAGGCGGTCCCAATTGGCCCGCAGCCTCTCATGCACGCGCAGGATCGCGTCGTCGGCGGAGGTGCCGACCAGGAAGCGCGCGGTGACCAGCACCGAATCATCCACGGTCTGGCTGTAGACATGCTCGACGCCGGGGATGGCGGTGACGATCGCCTCCAGCGGGCGGGTCACCAGTTCCATCGCATCGGGTGCGGCAAGGCCATCGGCGCGCACCGTGATGTCCACCATCGGGACGCTGATCTGTGGTTCTTCCTCGCGCGGCAGGGCAATCAGCGCAATCAGCCCGACCGCGACCGAGACCACGAGCAGCAGCGGCGTCAGCGGCGAGCGGATGAAGCTCTGTGCGAGACGCCCGGACAGGCCGAGGCTCATGGCTGCACCAGCACGTCGCCGGCAGCGAGGCCGGACAGGATCTCGACATTGTCTACGCCATGCAGCGGGCCGCGCTGCACCGGCACCAGCGCGCCGGAGGCGAGCTTCACCATGTCCACGCCCGGCCCGGCGATGAGGTAGCGGCGGGGGATGACGATGGCCAGGCGGCGATCGGCGGGGATGGTGACGTGGACACGTTCTCCGACGAAGAAGTCACCGAGGCCGGCGACCTCGGCATCAGCGACGACCTGGCCCTGCTGCAATTCGGGATAGACCAGCACGATGCGGCCCTGGCCGAGCGGTGCACCGCCCGACAGGCCGCGTCCGCCGACACTCACCGCATCGCCCGTGTGCAGAAAGCGCGCATGGCGCTCGGGCAGGCGCAGCCGCAACACGTAGTTGTCGGTGGCGATGGTGGCGAGGGTCTCGCCTGGCATGGTGACCGCGCCGACCGTGCCGCGCACGGTCAGGACACGCCCGCCCTGGGGCGCAAGCACTTCGCCTTCGCGCTGCTGCTGGACGACGACCTCGCGCTCCGCACGGGTCGCGGCGATCTGGCCGTCCAGCACCTGGAGCGCGGTGGTCGCCTCGTCGAGCCGCACCTGGGTCGCCGCGCCGGTGCTGCGCAGGGCGCGGGTGCGGTCGAGTTCCAGCGTGGCCTGGTGGCGCTGCGCGTCGAGCGCGCCGAGTCGGGCATCGAGAGAGGCGAGTTGCAGCGGGTGCTTGGGATCGACGACCAGGGCGATCACCTGGCCGGCGGTGACGGCGTCGCCCTCCCGCACCGTGAGGCGTGTCAGGGTTCCGGCGATGCGGGCACGCGCCGGAACCTCGCGGACGCTCTCGACGGTGGCGACGACCGGACGGGGGTCCTCGACAGCCACGGGCTCGACCCGGAGCGGCGCCTGGGCCGCGAGGACGGCGGGAAACAGCAGGCCGGCAAGGGCGATGAGCCCTGTCCTGCGGCTTGGTGTCCGGCGATCAACGATCGGGGAGAAGCGGGGGATACGCATGCGGAGCTTCCGGGCTGGCGCGCTGTTCGGCTCTATATATTAGATATTTTGCATATAAACAACCGTTGGCCGGCCGATCCGGCCAGGGATGCGACGCGTGCCGACATAGGGAGAGCACCTGCTGTAGGCGCGAGAACATGGCGACTGCAGGCCGGGGACGGGCTTCGCCCCTCCCCGGACCCCACCTCACCAAAGGCCGCAGGGCCTTTGGAAACCAATACTTGGCATTGGGAGGGAGCGAACGACTCGAAGGGCCGAAGGCCACCCTTGCTCCGGCGCCGCCGCAACAGCCGGTGTTTGGCCCGGACAATCGTGTCTGGCACCACGTTCACGCCTGCAAAGGCCTTGCGGGCCGTTACCGGGATGGCGTCGCGGGCAAGCTTCCTCCGACTGCAAACGGCGAGGCCTTCGGCACCTTCTCCGCTACAGCTTGCTCTAGGTGTTTGATCCCATGGTTTGATGGTGCAGGCTTTTCCCAGCCCTGGAAGGACGCGATCTGGGCCAGGTTCTCCACGGGAACGCTCGCACGACAGAGGCAGTCCGTCGCGCGATCCAGCATAGTCAAGCGAGCCTGAGGGACCTGGCGGGGCGCTACAGGGTAAACCCCAAGACCATCGCCAAATGGCGCAAGCGATGCCAAATGCTCCGAAAAGTATGTAGGAGACCCCTACGACTGCGCTTGCTCCGCCTGAGGTTGTTTCGGCTTAGGAGGTCGGGGATGATCACACGCCGGCTGTTACCGCTTGCAGCGTTACCGCTGATGGCGCTGCCCCGTAAGGCGGGTGTTACGGCTCCCGTTTCTGCCTTACCAATCAACTGCGGCGACCCCGGCAGGCGGTTCATCTCCTGCGAGGCGGTGCAAGGTGAATTGCCCCCGGCAACCTATTCTCGCTGCCCCCTATGCGGTGGCGGCCATCGCCTGTTCGAGGGCTGAAGCGCTTCCTCCCGATCCTCAGGGCCTTCAGCGAAGCTCATGCCATGAACACGATCCGCCGTCGCCATCTCGTCGCCGCCACCCTGCCCTTGCTATTTGCTGCCGGCTCGGTTCGCCGCGTGCAGGCGAAGTCCGGCGAGCCCCTCGAGGCAACCGCTTGCACCGCGTCCGGCAACTCCGCCGATTGTGTGACCGGCAAGGGGGTGGGAGGCGGTTGCCCGCACTGTCTCGCAGCCGGAAAGGGCGGCCGCTTTCCAGGCGCGACGACCAAGGGCGGGTAGTCCCGGCGCCCACAATTTGGTATCGGGATATGCAATGATATAACATCACCCGCGATGCACCCGGTACCAACACCTGACACTTTCAGCAACGACGTGACCGAACGCCCCCGAATTTGGCGGCGCTTCGAGGGCGACGATTGGAAGGCCTTCGACGCCCTGCCGCCGGCGGTGCGTCACCGAATGCACGAACACGCCTATGACGCCTGGACGGTCAATGCGCTGATCCTGTGGCGCCGCTTCCGGCGCCAGACGGCGAGCAGCGCCCGCGGTCTGCGACGGCTTTTGAACCATCTGGATGATTGCGAGGCCCTGGAATTCGAGGCCTTTGCCGACGGCTATGCACGCCAATGGGGCGCCGTCCTGCCACATCGCGCCGCCTGCGCCACGATCCTGCGGTACCACGCCGCAGGCCAGGCTGAGCCCTGATCCCTCCTGCCGGAAGTGCCCGATATGCTGCGCCGAACGCTTCTTGCTACCTCGCTTGGCTTACCAGCGCTGTCCCGCAGGGCCTTCGCCCAATCGGGGCGCGTGTTACGCGTCGCCTCGCCCTTCGAGATCGGCGGCCTCGATCCCGCGCGATCGGGCCATGTCTTCCAACGTATGCAGGTGGCCGAACCGCTGGTCGGAACGGATGAGCAGGGCCGCCTGACCCCGCTGCTCGCGGAATCATGGCGGCTGAACGATGACCGCCTGACCTGGCGTTTCGCCATGCGCAGCGCCGCGACCTTTCATGACGGTACGCCGGTGACCGCCGATGCTGTCGCCGACAGCCTGCGTCGCGCACGGTCGAGCGCAAGCCCACTGGCTCAGGCGCCGATCGATTCCGTATCCGTCGAAGCCGGTGCCGTGGTGTTGCGCACCACGCGGCCCTTCCTCGCGCTGCCTGCCTTCCTCGCACATAGCAGCACGATCATCCTGGCCCCATCCGCCTACGGCTCCAACGGTGTGCGTGCGATGATCGGCAGCGGCCCATACCGCATCACCGAGTTGCTGGCGCCGCAGCGCCTCGATGCGGAGCGCTTCCCCGGCTGGTGGGGCGGTCAGCCTGAGATTGAGCGCGTCTCCTACCTCGCCGTGACCCGTGGCGAAACGCGCGCTGCCATGGCCGAAGCCGGCCAAGCCGAGATCGTGACGACGCTCGCCCCCGAAACGGTCGAGCGCCTCCGGCGCAATCCGCGCGTCAAGCTCGAGGTCGTGCCCATACCGCGCACCCGCGCGGTGAAGCTCAATGCGAACCTGCCTCAGTTCAGCGATGTGCGGACGCGACAGGCCTTCAGCCTTGCGATCGACCGCGCGGGCATCGCCCGCGCCCTGTTGCGCAGCCCGCAATCGGCGGCGACGCAACTGTTTCCGCCAGGCCTCGGCGATTGGCACGATCCGTCCCTGCCGCCGTTACGGCGCGACCTGTCGGCGGCGCGGCGGCTGCTGGATGAGGCCGGCTGGCGTCTCGGTCCGGACAGTATCCGTACCAAAGACGGACAACCCTTCCGCGTGACGCTGCGCACCTTCACGGATCGGCCGGAACTGCCCGGCCTCGCCACCGCCCTGCAGGCCCAGGTGAAGGAGATCGGGATCGACCTGCAGGTCGCCATCGTCAACAGCGGCGAGATTCCTGCGGGGCATCGCGACGGCACGCTCGAAGCTGCGCTCTATGCCCGCAACTTCTCCCTCGTTCCCGACCCGGTTGGCACGGTGGTGCAGGATTTCGGGCCTCAGGGCGGAGATTGGGGTGCGATGGGCTGGTCCGACGCGGAATTAGTGCAGACGCTCGAAACGCTTGGCGCGGAAGCCGATGCGAACGTCGCCGCGCCGCTGCGCCGTCGCATCGCCGCCATCCTGCAGGAGCAGCTGCCGGTCGTGCCCATCGCCTGGTACGACTATCCGGTTGCCTTCAGTCCGCGGCTGGCCGGCATTAGCCTCGATCCGTTGGAATTGTCCTACCGGATCAGCGGCATGCGATGGGCGTCGTGACGCGGGCGTTGCTGGGGCGGCTGCTGCAGGCTGTCCTTGTCGCGCTGATCGTCGGCATCGCCTGCTTCGTGATGGTCTGGGCGCTCCCGGGCGACATGGCCTATCGGGTCGCCGCCGGGCGCTATGGGATCGATCTCGTCTCCAGTGAGGCGGCCGAGGCGGTGCGCACGGAACTCGGCCTGGACAGACCGTGGTGGCAGCAGCTTGGCCAATGGCTGGCGGGGCTCGCCAGTCTCGACCTCGGCCTGTCCATGGTCAGCGGGCGGCCGGTCAGCGAGGAACTGGGCACCTATATCGGCCATACGGTGCTGCTCTCGGTGTCGGCGCTGCTGCTCTCCGCGCTGATTGGTCCACCGATCGGAGCCTGGCTTGGCGCACGGCCGGGGTCGGTCGCGGACCGCAGCGGGCTCGTCGTCTCCGCCCTGGTGCGCGCCGTGCCGTCTTTCGTGGTTGGCGTGGTGCTGATCCTCGTCTTTGCGGTCGGCTTCGGCTGGCTGCCGGCCGCCGGTGTCGGTGGGTGGCAGGAGGTCGTGTTGCCGGCCACGACGCTGGCGATCGGGCTGGTCGCCGTGTCGAGCCGCGTCGCGCGCGACGCGGTTGCCGCCGCCCTGCATGCCGCGCCGGCTGCCTTCGCGCGGCAAAAGGGGCTGCCCGAAGGTGCGGTGCAGCGACGCCATGTCTGGCGCAACGCCGCGGTGCCCATCGTGGCCTATCTCGGCGTCCAACTCGTCACGCTGGTCGAGGGCGTGGTGATCGTCGAGACGCTGTTCTCCTGGCCCGGTATCGGTCACGCGCTGGTGCATGCCGTGGTGGCGCGCGACGTGCCGATGCTGCAGGGCACGGCGCTGATCATGGGCCTGCTGTTCGTCGCGTTGAATGCAGCCGTGGATCTCGCCTGCCTTGCCATCGATCCTCGCCGGAGGGCAGCGGCATGATCGCGCGGGGGATCGGTTGGGCGCTGCTTGGCGGCGTCGTTGCCTTCGGGCTGGTCGGGCCTTTCGTAGCAGGCGACCCGCTCGTGCAGGATCTCTCTGCGGCGCTGGAAGGGCCCTCGGCGGCCCATCCGCTGGGTACCGACCAGTTCGGTCGGGACATGCTGGCGCGGCTGGCGCATGCCACGCGCATCTCGCTCGGCTTTGCACTGCTGGCCGCGCTGGTCGCGGCGATGCCGGGCGTGCTGCTGGGATTGCTGGCCGCCTGGAGCGGCGGCTTCGTCGATCGTGGGCTGGCTGCGCTGGCGGATGGCGTGATGGCGTTGCCGGGCCTTCTGCTCGTCGTGCTCTTCGCTGCCTTTGCGCCTGGCGAGTTCCTGCCGCTCTATATCGGCCTCTCCCTCGCCTTGTGGGTCGAGTACTTCCGGGTCACGCGTGGCCTGGCGGTCTCCCTGCTGGCGCAGCCGGCGGTCGAGGCGGCGCGGCTGTTCGGCTTCGGGCCCTGGCATGTGCTGTGGCACCACATCCTGCCCGAACTCGGCCCGCTGCTGATGACGCTGCTCGCCTTCAGCGCGGCGGCGGCGGTGGCCGCGATTTCCGCACTCGCCTTCGTCGGTATCGGCATGCGGCCGCCGACGCCGGAATGGGGGAGCATGATGACCGAGATGCTGCCCTTCCATGCCGAGGCGCCGATGCAGGTGCTGCTGCCGGCGCTGTTGCTGGCGCTGACGGTGCTCGGTCTGCAACTCGTCGGTGGAGCGCGGCGATGAGTGACCTGATCCTCGATGGCGTGACGGTTGATGGGCCCCAGGGCCGCATCGTGCAGCCGGCCGCGCTGCGACTGCGGTCCGGCGTGCCGCTGGCGCTGCTGGGTGAGACGGGTTCGGGCAAGTCGCTGCTGATGCAGGCGATCATGGGTACGCTGCCGCCGAGGCTGACGGCCGGCGGGTCGATCCGACTGGGCGAGACGGACCTGCTGCGGCTCGATGCCGCCGCGCGCCGCGCGCTGTGGGGGCGGCGCATGGCCATGCTGCCCCAGGAACCCTGGGTCGCACTCGATCCGCTGATGCGCGCCGAGACGCAGGTGGCCGAGGTGCCGCGCTTCGTGCTCGGCGCCTCCTGGGCCGAGGCGCGCCGCCGCGCAGGCGAGGCGCTGGCGTCACTCGGGCTGAAGGGCGCCGGGCGCCGATATCCCTTCCAACTCTCGGGCGGGATGTGCCAGCGCGTCGCCATCGCCGCCACCCGCGTCGCCGGCGCCGAGGTGCTGCTGGCCGATGAGGCGACCAAGGGCTTGGATACGATACTACGCGACAACGTGACCATGCTGCTGCGCGAAGAAGCCGAAGCCGGGCGTATAGTCCTCGTCATTACGCATGACGTGGCAGTGGCACGCGACCTCGGCGGCGATGTCGGCGTCATGCTGGGCGGTGAGATCGTGGAGTTTGGACCGGCCGAGCAGGTGCTCGCGGCACCCCGCCACGACTACACGAAGCGCCTGCTGGCGGCCGAGCCCGAGGCCTGGGCGGCCTGGCCGCGCGTGGCACCCGGCGATGTGCTGATTGAAGGGCAAGGGCTGTCGAAGGGTTTCGGCCACGGCCCGCTGTTCACCGGCGTTGATGTGTCGCTGCGCGCCGGCAGCCGCACGGTGCTGTTGGGGCCCAGCGGTGCGGGGAAGTCGACGCTGGGCAATGTGCTGCTGGGCCTGCTGCCGCCAGATGCGGGGCGGGTGACACGCGCCGCCGGGCTTGGCGTGCCGCTGGTGCAGAAGCTCTACCAGGATCCGGTCGCTGCCTTCGCGCCGCGTCGGACGCTGGCGCAGTCGATCCAGGCCGCGGTGAAGAAGCATCGGATCGACCCGCGCGGGATTGCGCATTGGATGGAGGCGCTGCGCCTGTCTGAAGTCCTTCTCGCACGGCGTCCATCCGAGGTCTCCGGCGGTGAGTTGCAACGCTTTGCGCTGCTGCGTGCGATGCTGGCCCGTCCCCGCGTTCTCTTCGCCGACGAGCCGACCTCGCGCCTCGATCCGTTGACGCAGCAGGACGTCATGGAACGGCTGCGCGAAGCGCTGGAGGAGAGCGGCGCTGCGCTGCTTCTCGTGACGCATGACCGCGCGCTGGCGGAACGCGTGGCGACCAGTGTTGTCGCCGTGGGCGAGCGGCCCTGAAGACCGCGGCTATGCCAACAAGCCACGACGACCCGGCGGCCTGGCCCTTGCCGCTCGCGTCCGCGTCGCCCGAGAAAAGGAAGAGTTGATGGGTCACCCCTTGGTCGCCGCTGGTTTCATCCGGCTCTGGATCGGCAATACGGCCTCGGGGTTGGCGACCTGGGCGCTGCCTTTCGTCTTGGGCCTGGCGATCGTCCAGGACGCGCTGAGTGCCACGGCTGTTGGACTTGCACTCGCCGCGCGTACGGTCGGCTTCGTCCTGGCGATGCCCGTGGGGGGTGTCCTGGCGGACCGCCTGGGGCCTAGAAAGATCATCCTCCACGCAAGTCTACTCGCCGGAATTGGCATCCCCTTGATCGTGATGGCGATGGCCGGGGGCAATGCGGGCAGGAGCGTCGCTCTGCTCTTGCTCGGGTCGGGTATTGCCGGGTTCGGGCAGGGTGCGGCCAGAACGGCGTTTCAAGCCATCGTGCCGCAGGTCGTTTCAGGCGAACACTGGCAGCCTGCCAACGCCGCGCTCACCTTGGCGATCCGCGTGACAAGTCTCGTGGGCCCGACACTTGCGACGCTGGCGGTCATCAGCTGGGGATTGCAGGCGACACTCGCACTGATTGCTGTGCTGTGGCTGATCAGCGCGATTCTGCCGCCATTTACGGTCGCGCCTGTCGTCGCGCAGGCGCCCCTGACCATTCGGCGCTTCGCTGAGGAGCTTGCCGAGGGGTTCGCCGAAGCCAGACGTCATCCGTGGTTCGGTGCCGGGCTCCTGGCGCTTACCATCGTCATCGCCTTCGGATATTCGGTGACACATGTCCTGCTGCCCGTGATCAGCGAGACGCATTTCGGCGGCCCCAAGCTCCTGGCCGCGTCAATCACCGCCTACACGGCGGGGGCACTTGTGGGAGCAGTGGTGATTGCGCGTTGGCGCCCCCGCAACATCGGTTGGGTTGCCCTGGTGGGCTTGGCTGCATACGGGTTGGTGCCGCTCAGCCTTGTCGAGGTGAACGGCATGGTGCTGCCTCTGATTGCCTATTTTCTCGCGGGCGTCGGCATCGAATTCTTCAATGTGCCCTGGTTCACTGCGACACAGCGCGAGATACCGCCCGAACGGCTGGCACGCGTGAGTTCGGTCGATTTCCTGTTCTCCTATGGACTGGCGCCGTTGGGGCTCGCTGCGTTGGCACCGCTCGCGGGCATGATCGGGACGGAAGCCATGCTGCTGGGCTGCGGGCTGCTGTGTTTGTTCGTGCCGCTACTGACCATGTTCCGCGTTGGCTGCCGGACGTTCTCTGGCCGCTAGTTGGGCAGCGGGTGCGGTCACGCGCCGCATCCAGGCAGTGATTGGAACCCCTCATCAATTGAACGCCACCGTTCTCGCACAGAACTCCGGTCTGCTCCCGACAGTCTCTCCGTTTCCTGGTTAACCCGGATCGGGCAAACCGCGATCCTATCCTTCGCGCCAGCTCGGGAATGAATCCGGCAGCCGGCCCCGTCCTGGTCAGTGCCGCACCGAGATGTCATGGGTCTGCTGATATAGCCGCGCGACGTCGCCTCCTTGATGGTGCGGTTCATCCGCTCGACTTGGCCGTTGGTCCAGGGATGGTTGATGCGAGTGAAGCGATGCTCGATGCCGTGTTCGGCACAGCGCATGTCGAACATGTGGGTCACGAAGCGCGCCGTTGGCCCGTTCGCGTAGCGAGGCGGGAAGCGGAACTGGATGCCGTTGTCGGTGAGCACGGTGTGGATGCGGTAGGGCACGGCGGCGACAAGAGCCTCGAGGAAGGCGGATGCCGTGACGCGTGTTGCGCTCTCGACGAGTTGGACGAAGGCGAACTTCGAAATGCGATCGATGGCAACGAATAGGAAGAGCTTGCCTTCGGCGGTCTGCACCTCGGCGATGTCGATGTGAAAGAAGCCGATGGGATATGGCTTGAATGCTTTCCTTGTTGCCTTGTCGCCTTCGACCTCGGGCAACCGACGGAGCGTGGGCCGCCGTCAGGCCGCCATGTGGATCACCGGTTTGACCTCCACCTGGTCCTTCATCCGCTGCAGGACGGTGTTGACCTCATCGAGCCTGTAGCTGCCGGAGATGATCCGATCAAACGGGATGTGTCCCTGATGGGCGCTGAGGAAGTCGAGCGCCTTCCAGTAAGCCTTGGCTTCCCCGCCAATGGCACCGATGACGCGCAGGTTCTTGTTGGTGATGAGCGACGGGCGGAATTCGACCTGACCGGTGCCCAGCATGCCGACGGTGGTGTAGCGGCCACCACGCCGGGTCAGGTCGATGCCTTCCGGAAAGGCGCTCGGATGCCCGGCGAACTCCAGCACGATATCCGCGCCGCGCCCGCCGGTCGCGGCCAGGACCACGTCGCGTCGCTCGGCCGCACTGGTTCGTTCCATCGACAGGCATTCGTCGGCGCCGAATTCCCGCGCGATGGCGAGCCGCGCATCCGGCGCACCGATCGCGATCACGCGCCGCGCGCCACCGACCCGCGCACGGGCGATGGCGAGCAACCCGAGCGGACCCGTGCCTTGCACCACGACAGTATCGGTCGTGCTGATCTCGCCGAGTTCGTCGAAAGCATTCATCACGGAGCGGAAGGCGCAGCTCGCCAAGCTCGCCAATTCGTTGGACACATCCTCCGGCACCAAGACCCGCCCGGCCTCAGGCAGCACATAGCCGTATTCCGCGAAGCCGCCGAGAAGGTAGGGCGACTTCTCGATATTCTCGTACATGTAGGCTCGCGCGTTCTCGCACAGGATCGGCTGGCGGGCCGAGGTGCAAAAGTAGCAGGAGCCGCAATGGGTGCGGGTCCAGACCACGCGGCTGCCCACGCGCACCGGCCGGCCCAGCGAATCCCGATCCGCGCCCGAGCCCACGGCGACAACGCGGCCAACCATCTCGTGGCCGATGATGACTGGCAGGTCGACCTTGCGCGTCAACGATCCCTGCCACAGATGCACATCCGTGCCGCAGACGGTCGACGTCTCGATGCGGACGAGTAGAGCGCCGGGCTCGATCTCGCGCGGCACCGGCACCTCCTCGATCCGGATGGGCGCCTTGAACTCCCGCACGACGGCCGCGCGGCATGAGGTCGGAATCACGATCACTATCCTCCTGGCCCGGCCCGGTCAGCGGCCGGGCAGGGGTGACGAACAGATTGTCGAAGCCCGGCTATTCCTTCCAGGGATGCGCACTCCACAGAGCCTCGAGCTTCGCCTGTTCAGCCCGCAGCACGGTCGCGAATTCCTCTGGACCCAGGAAGCGCAGCGGCAGGGCCTGTTGTGAGGCCAGCCGGCGGAACTCCGGATTGTCGATGACGACGCGGACCGCCTGCGCGAGGCGGAGGCGGATCTCCCCCGGCACGCCGGCGGGTGCCGCGATGCCCCGCATGGACCCCTGCACGACGTCGAATCCCTGCTCCCGGAAGGTCGGGACCTCGGCGGCCTCGGACCAGCGCGTCTCGCTCATCTGGCCCAGCGCGCGGATCTGGCCCTGGCGCATGTCGGCGATACCCTCGCCCATGTTCATGCTGCCGATCGTGATCTGCCCGCCGAGTAGCGCGGTACGCACCGGCGCGGCGCCCGTGAACGGCACATGGGTCAGCCGGATGCCCGCCAGGCGCTCCAGCGCCAACGCGGCCAGGTGGTCGTCGGAACCGATGCCGGTGGTCCCATAGGTCACAGTGTCGGGATTGGCCTTCGCAAAGCTCACGAGGTCCTGCACCGTGCGCAGGTCGCTGTCGTTCCTGACGAAGAAGGCGCTTGGGTCATCCACGATGTTGGCGATAGGGGCGAAGCTATCCAGGCGGTATCGGGTCTGCCGCTCGATCGGATTGGTCAGGACATTGGGCGTGTTGATGAAGCCGATCGTGTAGCCGTCCGGCTGCGCGCGTGCCATTTCGGTCCAGCCGATGTCGCCGCCGGCCCCTCCGCGGTTCATCACCACAACCGACTGCCCGAGTTCGCGTTCCAGGAAGCGCGCCACGGTGCGCGCCGCGACATCCGTGCCGCCGCCGGCGGGGAAGGCGACGATCATGCTGATGGGCCGCCGCGGCCACTCGCCGGACTGCGCCTGCGCACCCGCCGGCAGGGCTGCCGAGGCGGCCGCGATCGAGAGCAGATGACGACGCTTCATGGATGAGTTTCCCTTCGTTGATTGATCGATCAGGCGTGCAGCGGCGCCGAAGACGGACACCTGCGTCAGGCCGTCGCGCGTTCGCGGATGATGCCCGCGGCACGCAGCCGGTCGTATTCCGCCTCGCCCAGCACCGGCAACAGGACCTCACGGTTATGCTCGCCGAGATCCGGCGCGCGCCGCGCCAGGATGCCGGGCGTGCCGGACAGGCGCGCGACCATGCCGTGCATCGGCAGCCAGCCCATCTCCTCATCAGGCACTTCGATCAGCGCCTCGCGCGCCGCAACATAGGCATCGTCCTGCAAGTCAGCGGCATCGTAGATCGGACCGATCGTCACGCCCGCCTGATCGAAGTGCCGCAGATTCTCGGCGAGAGTGAGGCCGCCGACCAAATCCCCGACCAGCCGGTCGAGCTCCTGCCAGTGCCGCAGGCGCTCGGCATTAGTGCGGAAGCGCGGATCCTCGATCAGCTCGGGCCGGCCGATCGAGGCGAAGAGCTTCTGCGTCATCCCCTGGGTCGAGGCGGACAGGCAGACCCACCGACCATCGCGCGTGCGGTATGCGTTGCGCGGCGCAGTGTTCGTGCTTCGGCTTCCCGTGCGCGGCTTGGTCTTCCCGGTGAGCCGATAATTCGCGACCTGCGGGTCCATCACCATCAGCATGGGGTCGATGAGCGAGAGGTCGATGACCTGCCCTTTCCCATGGTCGCCGCGGGCGGCGATCAGGGCGATCATGGCTGTCGCCGCGCCATACAGGCCGGCATAGCCATCGCCCATAAAGAAGGGCGGCAGCACCGGCTCGCGGTCCGCGAAGCCGTTCACCGCGGCAAAGCCCGAATAACCTTCCACCAGCGTGCCGAATCCGGGCTTGTGACGGAACGGCCCATCCTGCCCCCAGCCGCTGATACGCAGGATCACGAGGCGCGGATTGATCGCCAGCAGGACGTCCGGCCCGAGCCCCATCGCTTCCAGCACACCGGGGCGGAAGCTCTCGACCAGGATATCAGCCGTGGCAGCGAGCCGACGCACGGTCTCCTGCGCCTCGGCGTTGCGGAGTTCGAGGCAGATGCTCTTCTTATTGCGACAGAAGATCTTCCAGGACGTCTCGACCCCCTCCACGCGCCAGGCCCGCAGGGTGTCGCCCTCAGGCGGCTCCACCTTCACCACCTCGGCGCCGTGGTCCGACAGCACCTTCGTCATGGTGTTGCCGGCGACGAGGCGGGACAGGTCGAGCACGCGCACGCCATCGAGTGCACCGATCGCGGCGGGGTCGAAGCTCTTGCGGTGAAGGCTGCCCGGCGACGGCGTGGTCATGGGCAAGCAGCGCCCGGAAGGGTCATCATCCGCCCATGCGGGCCGGCCGCGCGCGGTGCCGGGCATGTCGTGGCAAAAGGCAACGGCTCCTCCCCTTGATCTGCTTGGCCAGGCGCAGCCCGGCGATCGCGATCAGCATAGCGGTTGCCCAACGCCGCAAAACCTAAGAGATTATGCCATTATCATTCACAAAATCCGAAAGATGGACACGCGCTTCCTCGAGACTTTCCTCGCCGTGGCCGAGCGCGGCTCCATCTCAGGCGCGGCGCGCGCGCTGAATCTGACACCGGCCGGCGTGACCCAGCGAATACGCGCGCTCGAAGCGGAACTCGGCACGGCGCTGCTCGTTCGTGCCGGGCGGGGTGTCCGGCCCAGCCCCGCCGGCGCGCGGCTCGCCGAACGCGCGCGCCCGCTGCTGCTCGGCCTGCGCGATCTCAGTGCGGGTCTTGCGGAAGGGGCACTGACCGGCGAGCTCAGGCTCGGCGCAGTGACCACCGCGACGACCGGATTGCTGCCCGATCTGCTGGTCTCGCTTCGCAACAGGCACCCCGGGCTCAACATCCGCCCCCAGCCCGGCGGGTCGAGCGACCTCTATGCGGCGGTCCTGGACGGCACGCTCGATGCCGCGATCCTGGTGCAGCCACCGTTCGGCGTGCCCAAGATCTGCGGCTGGTTCGAGGTACGCGCCGAACCGCTGATCCTGCTGGCGCCCGCTGCCCTCCAATGCCCGGAGCCGCTGTCGCTGATCGCCTCCCAGCCCTTCATCCGCTACGCCGAGCGAACCTGGGGCGGCAAGCTGGCGGGCGACTACCTGCGGCGGCGCCGCATCCGGCCGCGCGAGGTCTTCGAGCTGGAGACGCTCGATGCTATCGCCGTCCTGGTGAACCGGGGGCTCGGCATCTCCGTCGTCCCGGACTGGACGCCCCCATGGCCGAGCGGCCTGTCGCTCGCGAGACTACCGCTGCCCGACGCGCCGTGCCGGTCGATCGGCGTCGTCTGGCAGCACGCCTCACCGCGGGCCGAGCTTGTCGCCGCGCTTCGCCGGGATTTCGATGCCCGTCGCGCCGGCATCGCGGCCTGAGCATGCTCGTGATGCCGGCGCTGTGCCGATGCCCGCACTGCGCGACACTGGCGCGGAGGGACGCAGCACTGTCCGGATGGGCTCCATGCCACCCGCGACGGCTTGGCGCCCGTGTGTCGGACGCCATCGCGGCGATTCAGAAGATCAGGATATCGCTCGCTGCGAGCGCCGCGTGGTTGGTCAGCACCGCAATCCGTGATGCAGCACCATCACCCGACCCATCGGCGTCGAAGGACAGCGCGCCGGTGTCGGTCTCGTAGACGATGCGTGCCGCAGCCGAGGTGGCGATGCCGGTGTCGTTCGTCTCGAAGGCCGCGGCCGAGAGCGGCCCCGAGGACAGTCCGAAGGTCGCACCGGAGAGTGAGATGCGATCGACGCCGTGGACGAAATCCATCATCCAGTCCCAGTTCGGCGCGCCATGGATGGCGAAGCGGAAGGTGTCGATGCCGCCGCCGCCGGCGAGCACGTCATGGCCGAGCCCACCCTCGACCAGGTCGTTGCCGGTCTCGCCGAACATGCGATCGTCGCCGGCTTCGCCATAGATCCGGTCGTCATCCAGGCCACCGCGCATCGTATCGCGGCCGGCGCCGCCGAACGCGAAATCCTTGCCGCTGCCGCCATTCATCGAATCGTGGCCACTGCCGCCCCACAGCCGGTCATCGTTGAGGCCGCCGGACATGCTGTCGTCGCCGAGACCGCCGCGCAACGTGTCGGCCCCGTCATCGCCGCCCATGTCGTCATTGCCGCTACCGCCATCGAGGTCGTCGCGGCCGCCACCGCCGCGCATGCGGTCGTCGTCGGCCTCGCCGAACAGGCGGTCATCGCCGAGGTCACCGTTGATGTCGTCGCGGCCGTGGCCTCCACGCATCCGGTCATCGCCGTCCTCGCCGAACAGGCGATCGTCGCCATCATCGCCGCCGATGTCGTCGGCCCCATGGCCGCCGCGGATCGTGTCCTCCCCGATGCCGCCGAATATGGTGTCGTCGCCGCCATTGCCGCCCACGTCGTCGGAGCCGCCACCACCGATGATGGTGTCGTTGCTGTCATCGCCGGAAAGACGGTTGTCGCTGTCGTCGCCGAAGGTCGCCCCCAGCGGGAAGGGAATGCCGTTCGGCTGAAGATAGGTCTCGGAGGTCTGCACGAAGACGTCGCCGCCCTGCAGCGCGAACACCTTGACCTCGAGAAAATTCGGATAGGCCTCGCTCCAGGTGACGGTGTTGCCGTTCACCAAGAAACTGTCGGTCGCATCGATCGACTTCGCCCGCCAGACGCCGTTGTGGTTCTCGAAGACCGCGGTGACCTGGGTGCCGTTCACCACGAAGCGATAGAGATCATTGGACATGCGGGCTGTTCCTTCGCCAGTGCCGCGCCGCCGATCGGGCCGCGCCTGTCCGTGTCACTGCACTGCCTGTGCCAGACACGGCGGGCGGATCAATGCGTTGAATAAGAAGAGAAAATTCTGGTACCGACCCCGCAAGGTCCGGTCTTCACTCCCAGAATTGGGGGATATGCCCCACCCAAGGATGGGATGGGTCAGTCGGCCTCGCCGGCCTCCTGACCCCGCCGTGCGAGGCGGTAGCGCAAGGCATCCCGGCTGATGCCGAGATCGCGTGCCGCGCGCGAGACATTTCCCCCGGTCCGTTCCAGCGCGCGCTCGATCACGTCGCGTTCCAGTTCCGGCAGCGTCATGCGCTGCGCCGCGATCGCCGCGACCGGCGCCAAGGCGAGATTCGCCGCGCCGACCGAGGGGCCATCAGCCGACAGCGCCGCCTGCTCCATCGCATTGCGCAACTCGCGGACATTGCCGGGCCAGGGATGGCGCAGCACCAGCGCCTCAGCCGAAGCATCAAGAGCGAGTCCCGACTTACCGTAGCGTCGCCCGCTCTGTTCGAGGAAATGCCGCGCCAGCAGCAGCACGTCCTGCCCGCGCGCGCGCAGCGGCGGCGCCTCCATCTCCACCACGCGCAGGCGGAAATACAGGTCGGCGCGGAAGCGTCCCTCGCGGACCAGTGCCTCGAGGTCGCGATGCGTCGCCGAGATGAAGCGCACATCCACCTGGCGGTCGCGCACCGCGCCGATGCGCCGCACCGTGCGGTCCTCCAGCAGCTTCAGCAGCTTCACCTGCACCGTGAGCTCGACATCGCCGATCTCGTCGAGGAACAGCGTGCCACCCTGCGCCGCCTCCACCAGCCCGATCCGGCGCTCCTTCGCATCGGTGAAGGCACCGCGTTCGTGGCCGAACAGCTCAGCTTCCAGCAGATGCGCCGGCAGGGTCGAACAGTTGAGCTCGATGAATGGGCCATCCTGGCGTGGGCCACCGAAATGCAGCGCCCGCGCAACCAATTCCTTGCCGCTGCCCGTCTCGCCGCGGATCAGCACGGCGGGCGGCTGGCCATCCTGCATGCTGCGCTCGGCGTCGAGCAGCCGGGCGATGCGCTGCTTCAGCGCCGCGACAGGGGGCGAGGCACCGAGGATCGAATCACTGCCCGCGCTGCGCGCCTCCCGCCCGCGATAATAGGAGAGCGCACCCTCCATACGCTCCTGCCCGGCTGCCTTCTCGACCAGCAGCCGCACCTCGCCCAGCGCGATCGGCTTGGTGACATAGTCCCAGGCGCCGGCCTTCATCGCCTCGACCGCCGTCTCGACACTGCCATGGCCCGTCATGACGATGACCTTCACCCCCGGATCGCGTGCGCGGATCTGCGCCAGCACCGTCAGCCCCGAAGCGTCCGGCAGGTTGAGGTCGAGCATCACCACATCCGGCCCGAACTCGGAGAAAGCTGTGATCCCCTGGGCGGCGGTCGGCGCCGAGCGTGCGTCGAAGCTCTGGCGCTGCAGGTAGCGCACGAGGTTGCGCGCCAGCACCTCTTCATCCTCGATGATCAGCACGGCGAGGGGCATGGGCTACTCCGCGACAGGCAGGCTGATGGTGGCGATGGTGCCCGCCGAGCTGCTGTCGAGCACAATGACGCCGCCGTAGCGCGCCACGATGCGGCGCGCCAGCGCAAGCCCGAGACCCGTGCCGCGCGGCTTGGTCGAGAAGAAGCTTGGCGGACCGTCGCGCCGCAGGCCGGACGGCAGGCCCGGCCCCGTATCGGCGATGCGCAGATCCACCATTCCGGGCGCCTCGGCAGAACGGAGGCCGACGGTGACGGTGCCGCCATCCGGCATGGCCTCCACCGCATTGCCGAGGATATTCTCGATCGCCTGCGCGAGCGGCCCAGCATTGCCACGCACCGGCGGCACCTCGGTCGCGACGATCCTGAGTGCGACGCGCTGGCGTTCGGCAGTGGGCGCCAGGCTGCGCAGGCTCGCCTGCAGCAGCGGCAGCAGCGGCACGGCCTCGGGTGCCACGGGCTCGCCGCGCGCCTGCATCAGCAGGTCGCGCACCCAGCCTTCCAGCCGGTCCGATTCACGGATGATGTCGCCGAACGCCTCCTGCGCAGCCTCAAGCGTCGCTTCCTCGGCCGCGAGTTCGGCCGAGGAACGGATCGAGGCGAGCGGATTGCGGATGCCGTGGGCGACCGCCGAAGCGACGGCGCCGATTGCCGCCAGCGTCTCGGCCTCCATGAGGCGTTCTTGCTGCTCGCGGATTGCACGCGCGGCACGGCGAACCAGCCAAGCCAGCGCAAGGTAGAGCAGTAGCGCGCCCGCGGCAGAACAGACCCAAACCAGTCGGACGCCCTCGTCCACAGCGCGGAACAGAGCCTCGGGCAGGCGATATATCTCGACAACCCCGACCACGCGCCGGCGCTCCATGTCCCAAACCGGCAGGTAGGCTTCCATGAAGCGCGACCCGCCGGTCGCCATGCTGAGCGCAACATGTTCGGCCTTTCCGGAATCGACGTCGCCGTATTCAACAAGGATGCGCCCGCCGAACGCCTCGTCCAACTCGCGATTGCCGACGAAGCGCTGCCCGATCATTTCCGGGTTGCTTGACCACAGGATGGTGCCGTCGCGCTGATAGACGTTGGCGCGAACCACGCCTGGGATCTCAGCGACGTGTTTGAAGAAGCTATCGAGGGGGCCACGCGCATCCGGCGCACCGGGATCGAGGAACCAACCCCAGGTGCGCTCGGCACGCACGATGCTCTCTACGAACTCAGAGCTGACCTCGGCGTCGCGGTGCAGGATATGCTCAGTCAGAAAGCGTGACAGCAATATTGCAGTCCCGAGTGCCGATGCCAGCACACAGGCGAGGCTCAGCACGGCGAACCAGCGAGCGAAGTCGAAGGGTCGGGTAACGCGAAGTGCGGCGATGGACACGGGCCTGCTCCAAAGCTCTCAGAACGTCGGACGCGACGGTTGCAGCGACGGGACATGAAGTGCCGTCTCCAGCGCCAGCAGCCCCTTCTACGCAGCCAACGCTCCCACCTCTCCATGATGCAGCGCAAATTCGATCTGCTGCCTCCTTAGCCTGGAAAACTCATCTGGGCAGGCGGGCATGGTGCAAGCGGTTGATCGACCACAGGATTCGGCTGCGACCCCAGAACCCTGCCGATTGCGGAGACCATGCCCGCCGGCTCTCACGCTACGCTGCCCCTGCCAGGCCTGTCACCGGTCGCAGGCAAGCCGATCATCGCCCGCTTCGACGGCGGGTCTCTGTCATCCGATGGCGGCCTGCTGGCGCTGCGTGAGGTCGAGAATCGCCTCGGCTTGGCCCGGCGCCTCGCCGACATGCTGCGCTTCCGCCTGCTGATGATCGCCGCCGGCTACGAGCACGGCAACGATGCCGACAGCCTGCGGCACGTTCCACTGTTCGAGTTGCCATCCTCCATCAGGCAGCAAGTCGATGCCGCAGTCCGTGACCAAATGGCAGTGCCTGCCCTCTGGTCCTCATTGACGGGGACCCGGACCCGAAAGCGCGGGGACCGCCGGAGACGCTGCACGAGGGGCAGATCGAGGGTGATGGTGGGGATGGCGGCGAACCCGCTGGTGCCCAACAGGCCGGCCGCCATAGGGCCGGCCGCAGGGTTGAAGGCGAGTGCGGAGGCGACAACGCCGCACCCGCCGCCCGGCTCACGGAATGCGACGCTTCACCACATGTACCGACAGTGTTGTTGAGCCCAGCGCACAAGGCTCGCACTACCTCCTCGGCAGAAAAGTCACCAAGCCTTAGATGTCATTGCCGAGGACGTTGTCCCTGTTGATGCGGAAGATGGGTGGCAAACCCTTGAGGGCGGAGTGAGGCCTGAGGGTGTTGTAGGCGTGCAGCCAGGGGTGCATGGCGCGGGTGCGATCTGCGGAGGAGGAGAACGGCGAGGCGTAGGCCCATTCGCGGATGCTGGTCTGGATGAAGCGTTCGGCCTTGCCGTTGGTCTTGGGCGTGTAAGGTCGGGTGCGCTTGTGCTTCAGACCGTGGGCCGTGCTGGCCTGGGCGAAGGCCTTGCTTTTATACGCGGATCCGTTGTCGGTCATGACGCGCTGGGCGATGACGCCATGGTCCTTGAACCAGGCGATGGCGGCGTCGAGGAATGCCACCGCACTCTCCTTCCTCTTGTCGGGCATCATGGCGGTGAAGGCGAGGCGCGAGGCATCGTCGATGGCGACATGGAGGTATTCCCAGCCAGTGCCGCGCTTGTTGCTCTGGCCTGTACGGTCGCCGGTGATGCGGTGGCCGATGCCATCGATGCGGCCGAGCTTCTTGCTGTCGATATGGATCAACTCACCCGGGGCCTCACGCTCGTAGCGGATGATCTCGGGCTTGGGGTCGAGCGCCCGCAGACGGCCCAGGCCCAGTCGGCGCAGTTCCAGTCCGACGGTCGAAACCGGCAGGCCGAGCTGGCGGGCAATCGCCGGACCGGATCGCCGCTGGCGGCGCAGTGCCTCGATCTGGGCAGTCGTGTCGGGTGGTAGGCGGGTCGGGCTATGAAACGGCCTGGCGGACCTGTCGCGCAGGCCGGCCTCGCCCTCGGCGACAAAGCGATCGCGCCACTTGCGGACTGTCTTGGCGGTTACGCCCGCTGCCGATGCGACCTCCACCACCGACCAGCCACGATCCAGCCGCTCAATCATCAGCAATCGACCGCGCGGCGTCGTTCGGGCATTCTCATGGCTGTCCATCCGGGGCTCCGGGTTGCTGGTTGTCGGCCTCGCAACCACAGCCAACCAACTCAGCCCCGGAGGGACAACCTCCATAGCAACGACACCTAGAGCCGTTCCCGTTCGCCCTGGCTCACGGCAACGCCTCTAGCCTTTTGTTTTCGCGAGCATCTTCACCCGATCAGGTGATCCCACCTGATCGGGATCTGCCCTAGCTCGGCCGCCCCTCCGGCGACGCATTCGCCGCGGCCCCCATGCGGAGCAGCACGACAAGGGTCCGGGCCCTTTCGGTGGTGTCGGAGGCTTCCAGCAGGGCCTGCTTCTCCGACACCTCGAAGGGACAGACCATGGACAGGGTGGTGACGAGCATGTCGTCGGCGGTCTGTTCCACCGCCTCCCAGTTCGCCTCGATCCCGCGGGCGCGGAAATAGGGACGCAGCGCAGCCAGCAGCGCCGCGCGGTCACAGGCCGAGGGCCCGGGGTCGGCCGCGAGGTCCTGAGCGAAACCGGCATAGTCGGCCCGCACCCGGCGATAGCCGCCGGGGGCGATGGCCAGCTCCTCGGCGATGCGGAAGCGGATCAGCCCGGTCAGGGTGATCAGTAGCCGGCCATCCTCGGTCTCACTGAAGGAGGTGAGGCGGCCGAGGCAGCCGATGCCGTAGAGGCCCGGCCCCGTCTTGCCGACCGGCTGGCGCGGATCGGGCTGGACCATGCCGAACATCCGCCCCCGTGCAAGGCTGTCGAGCGTCAACGCCAGGTAGCGCGGCTCGAAGATGTTCAGCGGCAGCCTTCCCTGCGGCAACAGCAGGGCGCCGGAGAGCGGGAAGACCGCGATCTCCTCCGGCAACTCTGCGAAGCGTGGGTGGAAGGCCGGCATGGCCCCTGCCCCGGTGTCAGCGGAAGATGACGGCCGAGAGCTTGCGGCGGCCGGCCTTGCTCGCCGGATCCTCGAAGCCCCAGGCCTCGAACAGCTTCAGAAGCTGCTTGCGGGCGGCCTCGTCGTTCCAGGCGCGGTCGCGGCGGATGGCCTCGATCAGCGTGTCCACGGCGGCGGTGCGGTCGCCGCTCGCGCTCTGGGCGATGGCGAGGTCGATGCGTGCCTCGTGGTCGTCGGGGTTGGCGGCGATTCGCGCTTCGAACTCGGCAAGCTTGGCGTGGGCACGGCGGCCTTCGATCTCGACCTCGATGGCGCTGCGCGCAGCGGCGATCTCGGGGGCCTCCTTGATCTTGGCAGGCGCGTTGTCGAGCACCGACAGCGCCTGGTCCTCATGCCCCAGGGCGAGCAGGGCCCGGGCGACGCCGGCGAGCGCCTTGACGTTCTCGGGCTCCTGCTGGGACAGGGCGCCGAACAGTTCCAGGGCGGTCTGCTGGTCGCCCTCGGCGACCGCGGCCTCGGCCTCGGCCAGCAGGTCGGCGCCGGGCATCTGGCCGCCGGCGGACTTGAGCAGCGCCTCGACGAAGCGCTTCACCTCGGATTCGGGCAGGGCACCCTGGAAGAGGTCGAGGATCTGCCCCTGCCAGAAGGCCACCACGGTCGGGACGGACTGCAGCGGCAGGCCCATCTGGGTGAGCTGGGCGACGAGCTGGCGGTTCTTGTCGATGTCGATCTTGACCAGCCGCACGCGGCCGCCGGCCGAGCCGACCACCTTTTCCAGCGCGGGGGTGAGCGTCTTGCAGGGGCCACACCAGGTCGCCCAGAAGTCCACCAGCACGGGGACCTCGCGGGACGCCTCGATGACATCCTGCATGAAGGTCTTCTGGTCACCATCCTTGATGGCGCCTTGGGCGGCGGGTGCGGCGCCCTGTCGGGCGGGGTCGAAGATCACGTCCATGGCGGGCATTCCTCAAGTCTTGGTGCATAAATGCTCTGTCGCGGCGCGGAAGCAAGCCGTCGTGCACCTAACAGGGCTGCGCGGTGGGACCCGATCGCAGATCTTCGACCTCGGCGCCCCTCCCCTATCGGGCGGGGGTGTCGCGCAGCCGCGGCAAGAACCAGGCCAACAGGCCGATCGCGGGCAGGAAGGCGCAGAGGCGGTAGACTGCCTCGATGCCGATGCTGTCGGCAAGCTGCCCCAGGATGGCGGCGGCGAGGCCCCCGAGGCCGAAGGATAGGCCGTAGAACAGCCCCCCGATCATGCCGATCCGGCCCGGCAGCAGCTCCATCGCGTAGATCAGGATGGCGGCGAAGGCGCTCGACATGATCAGGCTGATCACGATGGTCAGCACGCCCGTCCAGAACAGGCCGGCGAAGGGCAGCGCCAGGGTGAAGGGCAGAGCGCCAAGGATCGAGAACCAGATGATCCGGTCGCGCCCGATCCGGTCGCCCAGCATGCCCCCGAACAGCGCGCCGGCGGCCGAGGCCCCGAGGAAAAGGAAGAGCATGATCTGCGAGGCCTGGACCGAGATGTCGAAGCGCTCGATCAGGTAGAAGGTGTAGAAGGAGCTGAAGCTCGAGGAATAGGCATTCTTCGAGAAGAGCAGCACAACCAGGATCGCGATCGAAAGCGCGACCGTCGCCGGCGGATGGGCCGGCCGCGCGGGGCCCGCCGGGGGGCGTGCCTTGGCCGCCTGCTGGCGCTGGAACCGCGCATGAGTGCCGGCGGTCCAGACCATCAACACCATGGCGAGCAGCGCTGCGACCGAAAACCAGGCGAGGCTGCCCTGTCCCCGCGGCACGATGATGAAGGCGGCGAGCAGCGGCCCCATCGCGCCCCCGGCCTGGCCACCCACCTGGAACAACCCCTGGGCGAAGCCGAGCCGCCCGCCCGAGGCGCTGCGCGCCATGCGCGTCGCCTCGGGGTGGAAGATGGAAGAACCGAGCCCGACGCAGGCCGCAGCGGCCAGCAGCAACGAATAGCTGCCCGCATAGGCGAGGCCGATCAGCCCCGCGAGGGTGAAGCCCATGCCAATGACCATCGAATACGGCATGGGACGGCGGTCGGTGTAGTGGCCGACCGCTGGCTGGAGCAGCGAGGCGGTCAGCTGGAAGGTGAGCGTGATGACGCCGATCTGCCGGAAGTCGAGGGAGTAGGCCTCCTTGATGATCGGATAGATCGCCGGGATGAGCGACTGGATCATGTCGTTCAGCAGATGCGTCGCGCTGAGGGCGATCAGTACCGGCATCGCCGCCCGCTGGGCGAGGATGGGCGGAGGATATGGCGTCATCTCGCGAGTTCCCGTCGGGCAGCGCTGACGGATTGCCGCCATGTCGCGTTCTCGGCCCCATTTGACCGCGAGGTTCCACGGATCGGCAACCGGCGCCCCGGACATGGCGGGGCTGTGCGCAGGGAAAGGGTGGGCCGGGCGCGACGCCGCCCTGCGCAGGTCAGCCGCCGAGGTCGAGCACCGTGCCGGGATGGCCGATCCCGTCCAGGAAGCGCAGCAGATCGGCCGGCGCGAGCGCGGTGCTCGCGGCATTGGTCAGGGGATGCACCCAGATGCGGTCGCAGGCATCGACCAGGTGCCGGTCGATGACGAATCGGACCGCCCCCGGCGCGGCGTTGACCAGGCCGAAGGGCGTGACGGAGCCGGGCGGCACGCCGAGCGTGGCAATGAGGTCCTCGGCGCTCGCCATCGAGACCCGCGGGATGCCGGCCTGCCGCGCGAGGGCGTTGACGGAGATCTGGCGGTCGGCCTCAAGCGTCGCGAGCAGGAAGGGACCGTCGCCCTTGGCGGGACGCAGGAAGAGGTTCTTGGTGTGGCCGCCGGGCAGCGTCGCCGCGATGTCCCGACCCTCCGCCACGGTGAAGACCGGGCGGTGATGGCGAGTCTCGGCGGCGATGCCGGCGGCAGAGAGGCGGGCAAGGAGGCCTTCGGGCGTCTCGGGCATTCAGTCCAGGCGGAGGTTGTTGGCGCGCACCACCCTGGACCAGACCTCGATCTCGTTGTCGAGCCATGTGCGGAAGTTTTCCGGCCCCTCGACGCGATTCACGGCGCCAAGAGCCGTGATGCGCTGCGCGGTGGCCGGAGCGGCCATGGCCGAGCCGATCTCCGTCGCGAGGCGCACGACCGTCGGCGCCGGGGTGCCTCCCTGGGCGAGGACGCCCTGCCAGGTGCCGGAATCGGGCGCCGGCCAGCCCAGTTCGCGGAAGGTCGGAACCTCGGGGAAGTCGGCGAGGCGGGCCGGGCCGGTGACAGCAATGGGGCGCAGGGTGCCCTGCTTGCAGAACGGGGCGGTCGCGGTGGCGCCATTGATGATCATCTGCGATTCGCCGGCAGCGACCGCGGTGAGCGCGGCCGCGCCGCCGCGATAGGGCACCTGCGTGAGATCGGCGCCCCAATGCTGGGTGAGCAGGAGGCCGGTGAGATGGTTGCCCACACCGATTCCCGCATGGCCGACATTGAGCCGCTGCGGGTTGGCCTTGGCGAAGGCGACGAGTTCGGCGGCGTTCCCGGCCGGGACCGAGGGGTGCACGGCGAGGATGTAGGGCGCGTAGATCAGCATGGTGACTGGCGCGAGGTCGCGCTTCAGGTCGAAGGGCAGTCGCGTGTAGAGCGACGGCGCCGTCGCCAGCGTCGAGACATCGATCAGGAGCAGGGTGTGCCCATCCGGCGGGGACTTGGCGACGAGGTCGGCACCGATGTTTCCGCCGGCACCGGTACGGTTCTCGACCACCACGTTCTGGCCAAGGCCGCGGGTGAGATCCGGGGCCAGGAGCCTGGCCAGAATGTCCGAAGTGCCGCCCGGCGCGAAGGGCACGATAAGCCGGATCGCGTGGTCGAAAGTCTGCGCCGGCGCGCGGCGCAGCGCCGGCAAGGCCAGCAGGGCCGCAAGGCCGAACGTGGAACGGCGATCCATGACAGTGTCCTCCCGAAGCTTCAGTTTCGGAGAGGATTGTCCGGGCCTGCGCCGCCTGTCGAGGAGAATGCAAATTACCCGACCAAGGTGGCTTGCAATCCCGACAGAGCATGGTAGAAGCCCGGCCTCCGCACGGAGCGCGGGCGTAGCTCAGGGGTAGAGCACGACCTTGCCAAGGTCGGGGTCGAGGGTTCGAATCCCTTCGCCCGCTCCAGTCGGTTTTCCAACCTAACATTTTCTATGCGTCGACGGCGCCGTGAACCGCAGGGTTCCTGGGGTTTTGTCGCGACGGCTTGAGGGTTGGAGAACGCAACGACCCCGGGAAATCTCTCTCCGGAGGCCCGATAGTCTCCGAAGCTCGGGGGTGGGGTGATTTATCCCTCAAGCCTTAATGCATTGATTTCAAATAATAAATTCCTTCCCGAGCTTGGCTTATTTCAGTAAACTGACCGCTTAGCAGTCGGTTCTGGAGAAAGAAAAAGCAGTTTGCCACCCGCCCTGACTGGCAACAGCACTCAAGGTCTGCGAGGCGCAAAGAAATTGGCGGCAAAATAATCTATGACTTCCTGCGCCTGGGTCCCTTCACGGAAGCGTCTCTGCTCATCGAAGTCGATCGAAGGGCAAAGATGGATGAACTGGTTGTCCGCATAGAGAGCCATCACAGCCTCAGGGTCTGGTCCGGCTGACCGCAATCCTGCGAGGTTGTTCGCCGCTTCAATCGCAGCGCCGATCATCACGTCCGCCAATTGCACGGCGGGGCTGGCCTTGGAGTTGACCTGTGTGACCTCCGTCAGCTTGAGCGGGAACTTGATGCTCGCGATCTCGGTCTGGCGAAACTCGATATCCTGGTCATGATCGATAAAGCGCCGAAGAAAATCGTTATAAATCAATAGATTTTTCGACTGATCGTGCTCCACCCGATAGGGTCCGTCGGCGATCACTTCCATCCGGCTGATCAGAGATTGCAGCACCACCAACGCAGCATCCGTGTCGACGCCGGGGTTTGCGATCGCAGAAAGACACTCGGGTGCCTCGAACTGGGCCAGTGGCCCCAGCGCCTCTGGAAACGCTCGCCACTCCGTCGCGCGCGTAGCCGCGAGAAGCGCTTGCAAGGCTTCTGGCGTCTTCACCCTGACCGCCTGTTGGAACGCCGCGAGGAGCCTGTCGAACGCCGGTTGGCCGAGCAGCGTTGGACCGGCGACGGACAGCAGCGATGCCATAGCGTAATTCTGCCCATTGGCATAAAAATCCATGCCGCGCTCGCAATAAAATGGCTCGACTGCATAATCACAGAACATCAATATTAACAAATAGCGTTTATCACAAATGTATGTGACGCACTTATACGGGCTTTCCCCAGGCCGCTTCCAGTTCCGGCGCGACGAGCCGCGCTATCAAGTCAGTGGGTCCGCCGGGCGGAAAGCCCACCACCATGCGGATTGGACGATCGGGCCAGCCTTGCGCCTGTGCACCCGACGCGCCCGCAGCGAAGGCTGCGGATAGCCCGAGGAGATGCCGGCGGCGGAGCGGGATTCGACTTCGTGCGCTCATGTTTTGGACTTTCTCCTCCCAGTTTTCTGTTTTCGCAGCCGGCCGCGCCGGCGCACCTACATCTCGATCAGCACGTACTCACCCTCGACGCGGACCGGGAAAGTCGTCGCTGCGGGTACCTCTTCCAGCAGCTGCGCGCCGGGCATCACGGAAGCCGCATAGCTGCGCACCTTCATCCTCTGGGGATCGCAGCGGGACTGGCCTGTTCGGATGTCGAATTCCCAGGCATGCCAGGGGCAGCGAATGATCTCGCCCCGGCGCGAATAGCGATACTCGCCGGGTTCGCCGGATTCCACGAGCCCGGTCTGATATCCTTTGCAGAGGCTACCGCCCTCATGCGGGCATCGGTTCAGAAGCGCGAAGAACTCGCCGCTAAGGTTAAAGATGACAATGGCCCGCCCAGAGACCTCCACCAGCTTCCGCCCGCCGGCCGGGATCTCTTCCGTCGTCGCGACAACATGCTTTGCCATGTCACACCAGATTGTAGAGAGCACGGGCATTGCCCGACAGGATGGCGCGCTTGCGTTCCAGCCCGAGGGCCGACGGGAGCGCGAGCCGTGGATCGTCAAAGTCCCAGTGCGGGTAGTCACTGGCGAACATGATTCGGTCAGGCCCCACCCAGTCGACCGTGTCGAGCAGATGCTCCGGCCGCTCCGGCTCCTCAATCGGCTGTGTCGAGACCCAGAAATGCTTCCGCAGATAGGCTGAGGGCGGCATCCGCAGGTGCGGCACTTCGTCGCGCATCCGCTCCCAGGCGCGGTCCAGCCGCCAACCTAGCGCGGGCATCCAGCCAAAGCCGGACTCGATCAGCACAATCTTCAGCCCGGGGAAGCGCTCGAACACGCCTTCCATGATAAGGCTCGTGACAAGCGATTGGCAGGAAACGGCGTGGTCCGTCATCTCCTCGATATAGAAGGAGGACCAGCCGCTGCTGGTTCCTGCCCAGCCACTATAGCCAAAGACGTGAATGCCGACGGGCAGTCCTGCTTCCGCCGCGGCCTCATAGATCGGCCAGTAACGCCGCTTGCCCGCAGGCTCGGCCGTGCGGCTCATCATCAGCACCTGCGCGAAGCGGCGGTCGCCCGCGCGGCGCCGGATCTCTGCCGCAGAGGCGAGCCCATCCTCGTAAGGGACCACCACCGAGGCGCGGAGGCGAGGCTCCGGATTTACGAAGGTGTCGAGCTGCCAGTCATTGGTCGCCGTGGCGAGGGCCGCGCTGAGGTCATCATTCTGGTCCCCCTGCCCCGTCGCGACGAGCGGATTCATAATCCCGTAGGCGATGCCGTAATGGTCCAGGTGCTGTGCCCGCATGAATTCAAGATTGGTCGCGGGAAAGCCGCCATCCGGCGGCCAAGCGTCGCGTCGCGCGGCATTGGGCTGCGCCTTCGGGAAGGGCGGCGCCTTGGCGAAGCCGTGCCGGGCACGCATGCCGTAGGTCTTCAGGTAGTTCCACCACTGTGTGGAGAGATAGGGCTTCAGGTCCGCGATGGTGCGCACCCGCGTATGGATGTCGCAATCGACCGGTCCATTCTCCGTGGCCTGTACTGCGGTCTTGTCGAGGGATGGTGTGGCGGCAACGTTGTTCATGGCGCTTTTCCCTACAGACGCTGATAGGTCGCGAGCGGGTTCTCCACCTGGATCTTTTGCAGCAGATCCGCCGGGATTCCGGGCGGCAGCGTGCGATCGCCGTCGAAATGCCAGTGCGGATAATCCGAGGCGTAGAGCAGCATGTCGTCGGACCGCATGTGGTCGATGATGCGGCGGACCACGGACGGATCATCCGGCGCATCCAGCGGCTGAACAGTCAGGCGGATATGGTCCCGGACAATCTCCATGGGCGAGCGGTCCACCCAGGGCACCTCCGTCCTCAGTCCGCGCCAGAACTTTGAAAGCCGCCAGAGGAAGCTAGGCAGCCAGGTAACGCCGGATTCCAGCAGAACGACCTTGAGATCTGGGAACTTCGCGAAGACGCCCTCGCAGATCAGGCTCCCCACCTGCGACTGGAAGGCCTGCGACTGGCTCGCATAGTCCTCGATGTAATAGCTCGGCCACCCGATTGAGGTGACGGGATGGCGATAAGCGCTGCCCGCATGGATGCCGATTGGCAGCCCATGGCGCTGCGCGGCCGCATAGATTGGCCAGCAGGCGCGCCGCCCCAATGGCATCTCGCCACTGGCCAGCAGCAGGATCTGCACAAAGCGTGGGTCCGCAGCGCAACGGTCGATCTCGTCCACCGCGTGCTCGATGTTCTGCATCGGCACAACGATGGAGGCGCGCAGGCGACTGTCCCGGTCCAACCATTCCCGTGCGATCCAGTCATTCACGGCGCGGGTGAACGCGACGCCCATATCCTCGTTAAAGACAAGCTGCACACCATAGAGACAGTTCAGGATCGCTGTTCGATGGCCCCATCGGTCCAATACCTGTCCGCTGAGCTGCTCCACGCTCTGCGCGGCGGTGCCCGTGGCATCCCGCCAGTCCGCGCGCGCGGTAAGCGGCGCGTCAACAGGATAGCTGATGGAATCAAGGGAATCGATTCCGCGCTCGGCCAGGCTGTCGCGCCAGAAGCCATCCAGATAGGGCGCGAGCACGCGCGTACCAGTAATGGTAGGATGCACGTCGCAGTCGATCGCGCCTTGCGTCTCGCTCATCGTCCAGTTCCCGCTGTGTAGGGCTTCCGGGGCATCGGCCATGCTCATAGGTCCAGCACCAGGTGATCGCTGCGCGCGCCCGAGCAGCAGACCATCATCACCGCGTTGGACTCACGTTCCGTATCCGTGAGGAAGGCGTCACGATGGTCCGGAATGCCGTCCAGCACGCGCGTCTCGCAGGAGCCGCAGACCCCTTCGCGGCAGGAATGAGGGACGTCGATCCCGGCTTCGATGAGCGCATCAAGCAGCGATGTCCCGGGCGGAACGGTCAATTTCAGCCCTGAGGCTTCCAGCCGGACGGAATAGCCGCCTTCCTTCGCGACGGGCGCGGAGGCCGCGAACTGCTCCATCCGGGCATGACCCGGCGGCAGATGTGCCGTGGCCGCGCGGAAGCCGGCGAGCATGGACTGGGGACCGCAGCAGTAGAAATGGCTGCCGGCCGGGGCTGCCATGATGGCCGCCGCAAGGTCGAGGCGCGCGGGGGCGGCGCCCTGGCTCTCGTAAACGGCGCAGCCTTTTCCTAGCCCTTCGACCCGCTCGAGCAGCGCCGCATCCGCGCGGCGCCGGCAGGCAAAGTGCAGTTCCCAAGACCCGCCGACCAGCTCCAGCTGGCGGACCATCGACCAGATGGGTGTGATCCCGATGCCGCCGGCGATGAAGACGCTGTGAGAGGCTTCGGGGGCCAAGCGGAACAGATTGCGGGGCTGAGAAACTTGGAGCCGGGAGCCTTCCCGGACCTCGTCATGCAGTTGCAACGAGGCGCCGCCACCCTCGGGCATCCGCTTCACCGCGATCTCATACCAGGCCGGGTTCACAGCGGGACCGATGAGCGAATAGGCCCGGGACAGCCCCGGCCGCAGCACGATGTCAGCATGGGCGCCCGGCTCGAAAGTCGGCAGCGGGGCAGGACCGGAAGGTTCCAGCCGAAACAGCTTCACGTCGGGTGTGAGCCGCTCGATACGGCTCACGATGACGTCCAGCAAAACGGAACGGCTATGCGGGGCAATCGCCTCCGCCATCAGGTCGCTCGGCATTTAGCTTTTCCTCATCCCGTTGCCGCAGGGATACCGTTGCAAAAAAACTGACACTAGTGTCAACCTATTTTCATAGTGCCAGCCAACCAACATCACCCGGGGTTAGGTCAGGTGAGCAGGCAGGCCTCATCAAGTGAGAGGAGAGGGAAGCGTTTAACCCGACATTCCCCAAGTGGCCCGCCGCTTGACTTCAAGATCGCCTGATTTTGCTCGCTGGGCAAGCGTTTTTCGCCCCGAGCGGTGTCTGTCGTCGCGCAAACGGCCGAAGTCGGGTGGATCAAGCCT
>JAYRJZ010000044.1:0-37998 GCA_041906015.1 Roseomonas sp. | reverse complement strand
CGCCGACGGCAGCACCGGCGCCGCGCCCGGCCTCCTCGGCGCCGCCATCCTACCTGCAGGCGCTGGCGGCGGCCCTGGAACGGCACAAGCGCTACCCCGAAGTCGCGCGCTCCCGGCGCGCCCAGGGCGTGGCGCTGCTGCAGTTCACCATCCGGCGCGATGGCACCGTGACGGTCTGGCGCATCGCGCGCAGCAGCGGCGACGGCGACCTTGACCGGGCAGTGGAGGACATGATCCAGCGCGCCCGGCTGCCGTCCATGCCGTCGGACATGCCGGGGGACATCCTGTCGATCACGGTGCCGGTGCGGTTCCAGATCCGGTAGGCGGCGGCGCTGCCCGGCGGGGTGGGGTTGGAGGCGGGTCAAGCCCTCCCCGGTGGGCTTCAATCCGCGCGGATGTTGTTGTCCCGCACCACGCCGCTCCACTTCGCCCAATCGCCGGCGAGCACCTGGGCGAAGCGGTCGCGGCTGCCGCCGACCGGTTCGGCGCCGAAGCCCCGCACGCGTTCGATCACCTCGGGCTGGCGCAGGATCGCGTCGAGTTCCTGGTTCATCCGGTCCAGAACCGCATCGGGCGTGCCGCGCGGCGCCAACATGCCGCCCCAGAAGCCCACCTCGTAGCCGGGCAGGGTCTCGGCGAAGGTCGGGACATCCGGATAGATCGGGGAACGCTCGGCGCTGGTCACCGCGATCGCGCGCAGCGTCCCGGTCTCGAGTTGGCTGCGAGGGGTGAACAGCCCGTCATGGGCGACATCGACCTCGCCGCGGATCAGCGCGGTGATGGAAGGCTGGTTGCCGGTATAGGGAACCGGCGTCACCTCGACCCCGGTCTGGCGCATCAGCAGCACCAAAGCGAGGTGGTTGATCGCCCCCGTCCCTGGGTGGGAGACGGTCAGTCGGCCTTGCCGCTCACGCGCCAAGGCAAGGAATTCCGGCACGCTCCGCGCCGGGAAATCGGGGCGGCAGATCAGGGCCAGCGGCGAGGATTGCGCGAGTGTGACCGGCGCCAGGCTCTGCACCGCCTCGATCGCCGCGGATCGGTTCACGAGCCCGCTGATCAGTGTGGAAGGCGAGGTGTAGAAGAAAGTCGCCCCGTCCGGGGCGGATCGCGCGACATGTTCCGCTGCGACCAGGGTGCTGCCGCCGGGGCGGTTCTCGACCACGAAGGCGCTGCCGGGCAGGCGCTCGGTCAGTTTCTGCGCCAGCAGCCGGGCCATGATGTCGTTCGCCCCACCTGCGGCGAAGCCGACCACGATGCGCACCGGGCGATTCGGCCACGCCTGCCCCAAAGCGGCAGTCGCCGTCACGACCACCGGCGCCGCGAGCAGCAGCGCCCGCCGGCCCGATCCCTGGATCATGCCCGTGTTCCTTCCTGTCCGTTCCCTGCCGCAACGGTAGCGACGCCGCGGCGTTCCCGCCAGGACGGGCCATCTCACGGAAACTATACCGTCCGGACGGTTGAATAAACCGTCCGGACGGTATAGATCACTAACCATGGACGCCAGCGGAACGATCAACACGCCTCTCGATACCCGCACGCGCATCCTCGATGCCGTGGAGAACCTGCTCGTGCGGAAGGGCGTCAGCGGCCTGACACTCGAGGCCGCGGCGCGGGAGGCGAAGGTCTCCAAGGGCGGGCTGCTCTATCATTTCGGCTCGAAGGAGGCGCTGCTCATCGGCGTCATGCAGCGCATGGCCGAGATCTTCACGCGCGACTACGAAGGTGGCGTCGCGCTGCAGCCGGAAGGCCGCGGCCGCGTCGCCCGCGCGATGCTCGCCTGGGCCTTCGGGGAAGCGGATTGCTCCCCCGGCCAGGACCAGCACGACCGCATGGCCGCGGTCTGTCTGGCGGCCTTCCACCATGATCCCGCGCTGCTCGACCCGCTGCGCGCCGTCACGTCGCGCATGAAGGACGACCTCCTCGCCGACGGGATCCCGCACGGGGTCGCCATGATCATCCAGACGGCCACGGACGGGCTGTTCATGGCGCACCTTTTTGGCATGTACCGGCCGACCGAGGCCGATATCGTGGCGTTGCGGACGACGCTCGACGCCCTGCTGGAGCAAGAGCCATGACCCGCCGCACGAAGCTGCTGGTCGGCCTCGCCGCCCTCGGCCTCGCGGCCGGCAGCTATGCCGTCTTCACGCGCGGGGAGGCCACGCGGCCGGCCCAGACCGTGGCCGCGGCCCCGGCCGGGCCGGTGGGCGTCGGCGCGCTCGGCCGCGTCGAGCCGGCCTCGCGCATCCGCACCCTCACCCAGCCCGGCGGCATGGCGGTGACGCGGCTCGACCGGTTGCTGGTCGCTGAAGGCGATGCCGTCACCGAAGGCCAGCTCCTCGCCGAATTCGCCGATGCGGCCCAGAAGGACGCGTCCGTTGCCCAGGCCGAGGCGGCCGTGGCCGAGCAACGCGCCAGCCTGGCCCGTATCCGCGCCGCCGGCCGGCCCTCGGAGATCGAGGCCCAACGTGCCCGCATCGCCGCGCTGACGGCGCAGGAACAGCTCGCCCTGCGCGAGGCCGAACGATCCGACCGGCTGGTGCCCACCGGCGCCGGCGCCGTGGCCCAGGCCGACCGCAACCGTGCTGCCGCAGTGCGCCTGGCCGCGGAACGCCGCCAGGCGGAGTCCGATCTCGACACCCTGCTCTCCTCCCGCCCCGAGGACATCGCCCTGGCCGAGGCGCGGCTCGCCGCCGCCGAGGCAGCCCTGGCCAAGGCGCGCGCCGATGCGGAACTGTCCCGCGTGCGCGCCCCCTTCGCCGGCACGGTGCTGCGCGTCATCGCGCGGCCGGGTGACCAGGTGGGCAATGACGGGCTGATGGAAATCGGTGACTTGGCCCGCATGGACGTCGTGGCGGACGTCTACGAGACGGACCTGCCCCGCCTGCGCCTGGGCGCCCCGGCCGAGGTGGTGGTGCCGGGCGAACCCCGCCGCTTCACCGCGACGGTGCGCGAGATTGGCTGGACCGTCCGCCGCCAGACCCAGGCGAACACCGACCCCGTCGCGGCGGTGGACAGCCGCACCGTGGAAGTGCGGCTCGCGCTGGACGAGGCGGGCACCGAGGCGCTGCGGCGGCGATCCAACATGCAGGTGCAGGTGGCGATCCGGCCATGAATGCGCTCTCGAAGTCGCCGCTGCTGCCCTGGGCGCCGGAACACACCGGGGAGGCCTCGCAGGCCGCCGACGCGCCGCCGCCGAAACGCGGCCTCGGTCCGATCGCGTTGCTGTTCCTGCCGGCGCGTCTCGCCTGGCGGCAATTGCGGGCGGAGCGGGCGCGGCTCTTCTCGGCCCTGGCCGGGGTGATGTTCGCCGCCGTGCTCGTCTTCATGCAGCTCGGCTTCCGCTCCGCGCTGTTCGACAGCGCCACGCGGCTGCTCGCCGCCATGGAAGCCGAGATCTTCCTGATGAACCCGCTGACCACGGTGAGCTTCCGGCCCGAGCCGCTGCCGCGCGCGCGCGCGCACCAGGCGCTGGCCCTGCCGGAGGTTGCCCAGGCCGTCCCTGTCTATCTGACTCAGGCGACCTGGCGGAACCCGCAGGACGGGTCGCGGCGGATGATCCAGATGATCGGCTTCGACGTCGAAGCCGGCGCGATGCATTTCGAGGGGCTCGACGCCATCACCCCGGCCTTGCGCCGGGTCGATGCGGTCGGCTTCGATACGCGCTCCCGCCCCGAATTCGGTGATGTCACGCAGCTCTTCGCCGAACGCGGCCCCTTCGAGGTGCAGGTCGGCAACCGCATGGTCGAGATGGTGGGCCTCGTCACCATCGGCCCCTCCTTTGGCGCCGACGGCAACCTGGTGATGAGCGAGGTGAACTTCCGCCGCATGGTGCCCACACGCAACGCGGCGAATACCGACCTGGTCGCGATCCGCCTGCGTCCCGGCGCGGATGTCGGCGCCGCGCAGCAGCGCCTACGCGAGATCCTGCCGCCTGACGCGATGGTCATGACCCATGCCGAGCTGGTCGCCCATGAACGCCAGTACTGGGAGACCGCGACGCCGATCGGCTTCATCTTCGGCTTCGGCTCGGTGATGGGGCTGATCGTGGGAATGGTGATCGTCTACCAGATCCTGTTTTCGGACATCGCCGCCCATCTGCGCGAATACGCGACGCTGAAGGCCATCGGCTACTCCAACGGCTACCTTGCCCGTGTGGTGATGGCCGCCGCGATGATCCTGGCCATCATCGGCTTCCTGCCCGGGGCGGCGCTGTGCGTGTGGCTGTATGACGTGGTGGCGGATGCGACCTTCCTGCCGCTGACCATGACGGTCGAACGCGCCGCCATGGTCTTCGCGCTGATCTTCGGCATGTGCGCGACGGCGGGGCTGCTGGCGATGCGCAAGCTGCGCGACGCCAGCCCGGCGGACATGTTCTGATGGATCCCATCCATATCGAGCACCTGACCTTCAGCTACGGCGAGGGAGAGCTGCGCCGCCCCGTTCTGCGCAACGTCGCGATGGACGTCCATGCCGGCGAGGTGGTGCTGCTGACCGGGCCGTCCGGGTCGGGCAAGACGACACTGCTGACGCTGATCGGCGCATTGCGCGGCATGCAGGACGGGTCATGCCGCGTGCTGGGCCAGGAGCTGATGGGCGCGTCGGAACGCGATCGCGTGGCGCTGCGGCGGCGGATCGGCTTCATCTTCCAGAACCACAACCTGCTCGGCTTCCTCACGGCCCGGCAGAATGTCGCCATGGCGTTAGAGATCGACGCCACCATGCCGGAACGTGAGCGGCTGGAGCGGGCGGGAGCCATGCTCGCCGCTGTCGGGCTGGCGGGGCATGAGGACAAGACGCCGGCGAAGCTGTCGGGCGGCCAGCGCCAGCGCGTGGCGATCGCCCGCGCCCTGGTCGCCGAGCCGGGCCTGGTGCTGGCGGACGAGCCCACCGCCGCGCTGGACAAAGTCTCGGGCGGGGAGGTCGTGCACCTGCTGCGCGACATCGCCAAGTCGCGCGGGACGCCGATCCTGATGGTGACGCACGACCCCCGCATCCTCGACATCGCCGACCGGATCGTCGCGATGGAGGATGGGCGGATCGTCGAGACACAGACGGCCTGAAAGCGGCCACGACTTGATTTCCGTCAACGCAGCATGAAGCCGGCCACGGCAGGGAACTGCCTGCCAAGAACCCGGGATTGCCGCATTATGGCCCTTACCTTCATCTCTCCCCCCGAACCGGAATCGAACCGCAAGCTCGCCTATCTGCTGTTGGCGATCGCGCTCTACGTCGGCGTGCTGCTGCTGCCGACGCCGGCCGGGCTCACTGCCTCGGGCCAGGTTGCCCTGGGCCTTCTCGTCCTCGTCATCGTGCTGTGGATCAGCGAGTGCGTCTCGCCCGCCAACAGCGCCATCATCCTGACCGGCGCGGCCGTGCTGGGGCTGATGGGCAAGCCCTTGCGCGCGGGCGGTCCACCGCTGACCTCGGGCGGCGCCCTGAACACCATGCTGACCGGCTTCTCCTCCTCCGCCGTCATGCTGGTGGCCGCGGCGCTGTTCCTTGCCGTGGCGCTGAAGCTCACCGGGCTCGACCGGCGCGTCGCACTGCTGGTGATGAAGAAGGTGGGCGTGTCGCGCTCCCGCCTGATCGTCGGGGCGATGATCGTCGGCTTCGTGCTGGCCCTGTTCATCCCCTCCGCCACCGCCCGCGTCGGCGCGGTTATCCCGATCATGGTGGGCATCGTGGCGGCGCTGGGTCTGACCGTCAGCAGCAGCCTCGGCGCCACCCTGATGATCGTGACCGTCGCCGCCTGTTCCATCTTCAACATGGCGATCAAGACCGGCGCGGCGCAGAACCTGATCAGCCTGAACTTCATGCAGCAGGCCTTCGGTCATTCCGTGACCTGGGGCGGCTGGTTCATCACCGCGCTGCCCTTCACCATCGCCATGTGCGTGGTTCTGTATTTCGCCGCTCTGCTGATCCTGCGCCCCGAGGTCCCGGGCAAGGAGGAAGCAGAACGGCGCCTGGCCGAGGAGCTGGCGAAGCTCGGCCCCGTCACCCCGGCCGAGATGCGGCTGATGGCGGTGGCCGTGCTGCTGCTGGTCATGTGGTCCACCGAAGGTGCGCTGCATGCCTTCGACACCGCCACCACCACTCAGATCGGCATCGCGCTGCTGCTGATGCCGCGCATCGGCGTGATGCACTGGGCCCAGGCGGAAAAGCAGGTGCCCTGGGGGACCATCATCCTCTTCGCCGCGGGCATCTCGCTCGGCACCCTGATGTCCACCACCGGCGCGGCCGCCTGGCTGGCGCAGGTGACCCTGGGCAAGCTCGGCCTCGATGCGCTGCCGGTCTTCCTGGTCATCGCCGCGCTGTCGCTGTTCAGCATCGTGCTGCATATCGGCTTCGCCTCGGCGACCGGGCTGGCGAGCACCCTGATCCCGATCATGATCGCCTTCGCCAAGACCCTGCCCTTCGGGGAACAGGCGGCGTTCGGCATCGTGATGATCCAGGCGATGGTGGTGTCCTTCGGCTTCATCCTGCCGACCAACGCGCCGCAGAACATGCTGGCCTATGGCACCGGCGCCTTCTCGATCGTGCAGTTCGCCAAGGTCGGCGTGGTGGTGACCATCGCGGGCTGGCTGCTGATCGTGCTGCTTTCGGCCACCTACTGGCCGATGATCGGGGTGCTGTGACATGGCCGGCAAGGTCGGGATCGTCGGCGCGGGGCTGGTCGGGGCGGCGGCGGGCTATCTGCTCGCCCTGACCTCCGGCGTGCGGGAGGTCGTGCTGCTTGATCTCGACGCCGCGCGCGCGGCGAGCGAGGCGGCGGACATCGCCCATGCGGCGTCCTTCGCCAGCACCGCGGTGGTTCAGTCGGGCAGCTATGCCGACCTCGCCGGGGCCGACGTGGTGGTCATCACGGCCGGCGTCAGCCTCAAGCCGGGGCAGACGCGGCTCGACCTTCTGGCGACCAATGCGCGGATCGTCAGCGGCATCATCGAGCAAGTGTTGAAGGCGGCACCGGAGACGGTGCTGCTGTTTGCCTCCAACCCGGTTGACGTGATGCCCGCGCTCGCGGTGCGGCGCTTCGGCGTGCCGCCCGGGCGTGCCATCGGCACGGGCTGCGCGCTCGATTCCGCGCGCTTCCGGGACCGGCTGGCACGCGAATTCGGCATCGCGCCGCAATCCATGCATGCCTACGTCCTCGGCGAGCATGGCGATTCCGAGGTGCTGCACTGGTCCGGTGCGCATGTCGCGGCCATGCCGCTGGCGCGCTTCGCCGACCAGGTCGGTCGGCCTCTCACCGCCGAACTGCGCGCCACGATCACGCAGGAAGTGCGGACCTCCGCCTACCGGATCAAGGAAGGCAAGGGCGTGTCCAACTTCGGGATCGGCGGCTGCATCGCGAGGCTGACCCAGGCGCTGGTAAACGGGGAGAATACGATCTTCACCGTATCCACCTTCGCCGAGGAAGTGCTCGGTGTGCACGAGACCTGCATCTCGCTGCCGCACATGCTGGGGGTGCGCGGCGCCTCACCGGCCATGCTGCCGCCGTTGGATGCCGTGGAGGCCGAGGCGCTGCGGCACAGCGCGGAGGTGATCCGCGAAGCGATCGCCGTGGCGTTGGGGTGAACGGGCTGACCGGACAGGGGCGGCGCCCCTCGCCAATGCTGCGCGGCCCTCAGCGTCTGTTTGGAGACGCGCCATCCGGCGCGTTTCCGCGTCCGGCACCAGCCCGTACCGCCCACCCGGCCACCCATTCCAGCATACTGACGTAGATCGCCGAGTGGGGGGGGTGCGGGGGGCCGGTGCCGGGCTTTCCCAACGGTCTCTCAGCGGTACCGCCCGTGTCGCTGCAGCACCTCGATCCGATAGCCATCGGGATCGTTCAGGAAGAAGAAGCGCGCGAGCAGCACGCCGTCGCGGTGGAATTCCTTGATCGGTTCCGGCGCGATGCCGGCCTGCGTCAGCCGTGCATGCTCGGCATCGAGGTCTTCCACCACCACGGCCATGTGCCCGTAGCCATCGCCCCGCCCATAGGGTTCGTCCCGCCCGTGATTGACCGTCAGCTCCAGTTCGAAGGGGCTGTCGGGACTCTTCAGGTACAGCAGGGTGAAGCTGTCGAAGGCCAGGCGCTCGGCGACCTCGAAGCCGAGCGCGCTGCGGTAGAAGGCGAGCGAGCGTGCTTCGTCCAGCACGCGGATCATCATGTGGATGGGCTTGGCCATGGGTCGGGCTCCCGCGATCAAGCGCCTGACCTAGAGCAGATCGCGGCCGGGTGGAATCACCCGATCAGATGACGGCGTTCGCAGGAACAAGAAACCTGGCGTGGCGCCGGGCCTTGCATCGCCCGGGACCATCCGCAGATGATCACTCGGCGATGACCATCCTGAAGCGCGCGCTGCTCCTCTTCGCTGCCCTGTTCGTGCTGCCGATCGGCGTCGCGGCGGCGCTGCATCGCGCGCAGGACCCCGGCACGGATTTCTGGCGCGCCGACCGGTCGAGCATCGGCCACCTGCCGCCCGCCGCCACGCATGCCCCGGCCGTGGTGCGCATCTTCGCCGCGCCCACCGTGCGCTGGCGCGGCATCGTCGCCGTCCATAGCTGGATCGTGCTGAAGGATGAGAATGCCCCCGAGTACACCCGCTTCGACGTCACCGCCTGGGGCGATCCGGTGCGCGTCAACGGCTTCGTTGCCGATGGGCGCTGGTTCGGCCGTGCGCCGGAGATCGTCTTCGCCGCCGATGGCGAGGCCGCCACAGCGCTGATCCCACGCATGCGGGCGGCAGTCGAGGCCTATGCTTGGCGCAACCGTGGCGACTACCGCGTCTGGCCAGGACCGAATTCCAACACCTTCGTCGCCGCGGTGCTGGATGCGGTGCCGGAGGCCGGCGCCGTGCTGCCGCCCACTGCGATCGGCAAGGACTATCCCTATGACGGGCGGTGGCTGCGGCGCACCGGATCGGGCAGCGGACTTCGGCTGTCACTCGGTGGCTATGTCGGACTGACCATCGGCTGGGTCGAGGGGATCGAGGTGAGCATCCTCGGCGGCGTGGCGGGCATCGACATCCGCCGACCGGCGGTGAAGTTGCCGGGCCTCGGACGTATCGGGCTGGCGGCCGCATAGCAGTTCCGCCGTGACGGCCCCCTTCCGCGATGCGCCTGCCGGTGCAAGGCTGCGCGGGAGAACGCGGCGCGGCACCCGCCGCGACGCAGCGCGCCGCAGCGAAGGGTCCGCAACCGCCGTGACATCACGTGCCTCCCGCCAGGCTTGGCTGATCGTTGCCGGCGGCTTCGTTGCCTTCACCGTCAGCGCCAGCCTGATGCACGCCTACACGGTGTTCCTGCTGGCCTTCATCGCGGATTTCGCCTGGACCCGCGCAGAGGCGAGCCTCGCCTATTCCATCGGGCAGATCGTCGGCGGGCTCGCATCGCCGCTGGTCGGCGGGTTGGTGGACCGGCTGGGCGCGATGCGCATGGTATTGCTGGGCGGCTGCCTGCTGACGCTCGGCCTGGTGGGCAGCGCCGTAGCGACCGCGCTGTGGCAGATGGTGTTCCTCTATGGCGTGGTGATGACCTTCGGGGCCGGCTGCATCGGCATGGTGGTGTTCGTGCCGCTGGTCTCGCGACTGTTTGTCGCGCAGCGAGGGCTTGCCATCTCGATCCTGCAATCCGCGAACGGTTTCGGCCGGGCAATCTCCGCGCCGCTCGCGCAGATCCTGGTCGATGCGCAGGGATGGCGCGGCGCCTATTGGACCCAGGCGGGGGTGATGGGGGTGCTGGTCGTGCCGCTCGCCCTGATGTTCCGCCGCGCGGAGGCCGCCATCCCCGCGCCCGCCCCAGCCGGCATCACGGTCGCGAGCATGCCGGCGCGCGACTGGACGCTGGGGTCTGCGATGCGCACCCCCCATTTCTGGCTGCTGTTCCTGGTCTATGCGCTGACCAGCATCGGGTCCTTCCTTGTCTCCCTGCATCAGATCGCCTTCGCGGTGGGGCAGGGATTCGATCCGCTCTACGCGGCCTTCGTTCTCGGTACCGGGGCGCTGCTGGCGCTGCCCGGCGTCATCGCCACCGGCAGCCTCTCCGACGTGATCGGCCGGGAGAAGGCGGCGATCATCACCTATGTCATCTCGATGGTCGGATCAGGCGCGGCACTGCTGATCCATTCGGCGGACCAGCACGTGATGCTGTGGATCCATTCCTGCTTCTTCGGCATCACCTGGGGTGCACGCGGCCCCGCGATCACGGCCAAGACCGCGGATCTGTTCGGCGGACCGAGGCTCGGCACGATCCTTGGCGTCATCACCGTGGGGTCGGGGCTTGGGGCAGGGATCGGGGCCTGGGGGGCGGGGCTGCTGTTCGACCTGACGGGGAGCTACCGGCTCGCCTTCTGGCTGTCGATGGCGTCCTACGGGCTCGGGGCGGTGGCGTTCTGGGCGCTGCGCAAGCCGGTACGGTAAGGACCGGCGGGGGACTCTGTTCGTCCCCCCACCTCGACAGCAGTGCCGCCAGGGCCGCCAAAGGCCGACGGGCCTTTGGAAGTCGATACCTGGCGCGGTGCGTCATCCTTTCCCGGGAGGCCGGTCTCGGCATCCTGGCGAGGTGAGGTCTGGAGAGAGGCAAGGTCCCTCTCCAATTCCGGCCGTCTATCCGCGCTTGTGGCAGGCCACGAGATGCCCTGGCGACGCCTCATGCAGCATCGGCGACACCTCCCGGCACATGCCTGTATCCGCGATCGGACAGCGCGTGTGGAAATGGCAGCCCGAGGGCGGGTTGAGCGGGCTTGGTACATCGCCCTGCAGCCGGATGCGCTGCCGCTTCACGGTCGGATCCGGGATCGGCACGGCCGACAGCAGCGCCTCGGTGTAGGGATGCAGCGGCGTGGTGTAGAGCTCGCGCGAGGAGGCGATCTCCACGATCCGTCCCAGATACATCACCGCGACGCGGTCGGAGATGTGCTCCACCACCGACAGGTCATGCGCGATGAAGAGGAAGGTGAGGCCGAATTTCTCCTGAAGGTCCTCGAGCAGGTTCACGACCTGCGCCTGGATCGACACGTCGAGCGCCGAGACCGGCTCGTCGCAGATGACCAACTTCGGCGAGACCGCGAGTGCGCGGGCGATGCCGATGCGCTGGCGCTGGCCACCCGAGAACTCGTGCGGGAAGCGCCGCATATGGTCGGCGTTGAGGCCCACGGTTTCCAGCAGCTCGACGACGCGTTCCTCGCGTTCCCGCGGCGTCTTCACCAGGCCGTGGATGATCAGCGCCTCGGCGATGATATCGCGCACCGTCATGCGCGGGTTCAGCGAGGCGAAAGGATCCTGGAAGATGATCTGCATGTCGCGCCGCAGCGCGATCATCTGCTGTTCGGTCAACGCGGTGATGTCCTGGCCGTCGAACCACACCTGGCCCGAGGTCGGTTCGATCAGCCGCAGGATCAGCCGGCCCGTGGTGGATTTCCCGCAGCCGGATTCGCCCACCAGCCCCAGCGTCTCGCCGGCTGCCAAGTCGAAGGAAACGCCCGAGACAGCATGCACCTCATTGACGGTGCGACGCAGGATGCCGCCCTTCACGGGGAAGCGCTTCACGAGATCCTGCACGCGCAGCAAGGGTTCGGTCATGCGGCGATGGCCTCGGCATGAATGCAGGCGACCTTGTGGCCGGGCGTGATCTCGCGCAGCGACGGTTCGGCGGCGCGGCATTCCTCGGTCGCGAAACGGCAGCGCGCGGCAAAGCGGCAGCCGGGCGGCGGATGCAGCAGCGACGGCACGGAACCGGGAATGGCTTCCAGCCGCTGATGCACCGTCGCCGCGAGATCGAGACGCGGGATCGAGCGGATCAGCCCCTGCGTATAGGGATGCAACGGCGTGGCGAAGAGCGCGCCGACCGGCGCTTCCTCCACCACCTTCCCGGCATACATGACGATGACGCGCTGCGCGTTCTCCGCCACCACCCCCATGGCGTGGGTGATGAGGAGCACGGCCATCCCAAGGCGTTCCTTCATCTCCTCAAGCAGGTCGAGGATCTGCGCCTGGATGGTGACGTCGAGTGCGGTCGTCGGCTCATCCGCGATGACGAGCTTTGGGTTGCAGGACAGCGCCATCGCGATCATGACGCGCTGGCGCATGCCGCCCGAGAATTGGTGCGGATAATCATGCACGCGCCGCGTCGGGTTCGGGATGTTGACCAGCGAGAGCATCTCCGCCGCGCGATCCATCGCCGCGCGGCGCGACAAGCCTTCATGCTGGCGCACCGCCTCGGCGATCTGCTCGCCGACCGTGTAGACGGGGTTCAGCGAGGTCATCGGCTCCTGGAAGATGAAGCCGATTTCCTTCGCTCGGATCGCGCGCATCTGCGCCGAGGTGGCCGGCACCAGATCGCGGCCCCGCCACATGATCGACCCGGCCACGATCTTGCCAGGCGGCATGTCGATCAGCTTCAGCACCGTCTTGGCGGTGACGGTCTTGCCACAGCCGGATTCGCCGACGATCGAGACCGTTTCTCCGGCATCGACGCCGATATCGACGCCGTCGACCGCGCGCACCCAGCCGTCATCGGTGCGGAAATGCACCTTGAGGCCGCAGATTTCGAGAAGACGCTGTCCGGTCATTGCACGCGCCTCGGGTCGAGCGCGTCGCGCAGACCGTCCCCGACGAAATTGATCGACACGACGGTGAGGAAGATGGCAAGGCCCGGTGCGAGCGCCCAATGTGGCGCGAAGTCGAGATTGTCCTTCGCGTCGAACAGCAGCCGTCCCCAGGTCGGAATGTCCGGCGGGAAGCCGAGGCCAAGGAAGGAGAGCGTGCTCTCCGCGATGATGGCAGCCGCGATGTCGATGGTCGCGGCGACGATCACCGGTCCCAGCGCATTCGGCAGGATGTGGCGGATGACGAGGCGCATGCGCGAGGCACCCAGCGCGCGCGCGGCCTCGACGAATTCCTTCTCGCGCAATGAGAAGAACTGCGCGCGGACGAGGCGCGCGACCGGCATCCAGTTGAAGGCGCCGATGACCGAGACGATGAGGATGAAGACCCCCATCTCCGGTCCCACGATGCCCTTCAGCGTCTCCCGGAACAGGTAGATGATCAGCAGCAGCAGCGGCAGCTGCGGCAGGGACAGGAACAGATCGGTCACCCACATCAGCGCCGCGTCGACCTTGCCGCCCGCCATGCCGGCGGTGCTGCCCACCAGGATGCCAAGGCCCACCGCGACCATCATCGCGGTGAAGCCGACCGCGAGCGAGATGCGCCCGCCATAGAGCACGCGTGCGAGCAGATCCTGCCCGAGATCGTCGGTGCCGAGCGGATGCTCGAACGACGGCCCTTGCAGCATCGCGCCGAAGTCGATGTCGTCGATCGGCACCGCCCAGAAGAAGGGGCCGAGCAGCACGCCCAGGATGAGGAGCATCAGCACCACCGCGCTCACCACCGCAAGCCTGTGCTTGCGGAAGCGGCGCCACGCCTCCTGCCACGGCCCGATATGCGGGGCTTTGGCGGGGCTAGCGGTAGCTGATGCGGGGATCGAGCCAGCCATAGAGAAGGTCCGCCACCAGATTGAAGAAGATGACCAGGCAGGCGAAGACGAAGGTCACGCCCATGATCACCGGAGTGTCGTTCGACAGGATCGCCGTGATCAGCAGCGAACCGATGCCTGGCACGCGGAAGATCTGTTCCGTGACGATCGCGCCACCGAAGACCGCAGGCATCTGCAGGGCAACCAGCGTCACCACCGGGATCATGGCGTTGCGCACGACATGCCGGATGGTGATGCGCGGTTCCGACAGGCCCTTCGACCGCGCCGTCGTCACATGATCGAGCCGGATCACGTCCAGCACGGCGGAGCGGACGTAGCGCGTCCAGGCCGCGCCCTGGAACAGGCCGAGCACCATGATGGGCATGATCGACTGCTTGAACATCTCCCACCACCACTGGAGGCCGGTCGCTTCGATCTCCGTGCGGAAGACGAAGGGCAGCCAGCCGAGATGGATGGAGAACAGCAGGATCAGCAGCAGCCCGGTGAAGAAGGTCGGCAGCGAGAAGCCGACGAAGGCGAGCGTGTTCGCGACCTGGTCGAACAGCGAGTAGGGCCGCGTCGCCGCATAGACGCCGACCGGCAGGGCGATGCACAGCGCCACGATCTGCGAGGTGCCGATCACCGCGATGGTGGTCGGCAGCCGCTGCAGGATGAGCTGGTCGACCGGAATGCGGCTGACGAAGGAGAAGCCCCATTCGCCATGCAGCATCGAGGTCAGCCACGCGAAGTAGCGGATGTGGACGGGATCATCCATGCCGAGGCTCGCGCGCAGATGCGCGCGAACGTCGGGCGGGATGGCGGGGTTGGTCGCCAGCTCCTCGAACGGGTCGCCCGGGGCAAGGGCGAGCACGGTGAAGAGGATGACGCTGATCCCAAGCAGGCTTGGGATCGCGATCAGCAGGCGCCGGATGAGATACTGGAGCACGCGGCCGGGATCAGGTCTGGCGGTACCAGTCGCGCAGCAGCCATGTCGTCCCATCCCAGGCCGACAGCACATGCTTCAGGGTGTTCAGGCTGGCCGAGACCGTCGGGCGCTTGACCAGCGGGATGATGTGGTTGCTGGACACCACCAGGTCGTTCATGCGGATGAACAGCGCTGCACGCTTCACCGGGTCGAGTTCGGCCTGCGACTGGCGGTAGAGGGTGTCATACTCGTCGCTGCGGAAGCGGACGATGTTGCGGCCCTGCCAGTTATTCGCCTTGGTCGAGCATTCCCACGACGCGTACTGGTTCATGAAGCGGTCGGGATCCGCCTGCGGCATGGTCGTCGTGTACATCTGCATGTCGGCGTAGAGCTTCACATAGGTGTCCGGATTGGCGATGTCGGACGAGAAGAACACCGATGCATTGACCGACTTCAGCTCGAGGTCGATGCCCGCGCGCTGCGCCGCCTGCTTGTAGACCGCCTGCGTCCGCTGGCGCGGCGCATTGACCGAGGTCTGGTAGACGAACTTCAGCCGCACGCCGTCCTTGGCGCGGATGCCGTCGCGCCCACGCGCCCAGCCGGCGCGGTCGAGGATATCGTTCGCCTTCTGGATGCTGAATTCCCAGCGCATGTTGGGCGAGACGAAGCGCGGCGGGTTGTTCAGGAAGTTCGCCGTCGCCGGGCCACCGCGGCCATAGATGTGCTGTTCGAGCGCATTGCGGTCAATCAGCAGGGCCATCGCCTCGCGCACTTCGGGGAAGCGGAAGGCGGGGTGCTGCGTCTTGATCGACGAACGCTCGCCATCGACTTCCTGGTTGGGGTCGGTGGTGTTGAGCTGGACGAATTCGATGGCGCCGCCATCGACGATGTTCACCTTGCCGCGCCCGGCTTCCTCGAGGCGCTTCAGGATCGCGTCCTCGACCTGCATGTTCCAGGCGTAGTCGAAGTCGCCGGTCTGCAGCACCGCGCGCGCGGCCGAGACCGCATCGCCGCCACCCTTGACTTCGAGCGTGTCGAAATAGGGCCGGTTGTCGAGATAGTAGTTCGGGTTCAGCTCGGCGCGCAGGTTGTCGCCCGGCGCGAAGGAGACGAACTTGTAGGCGCTGGTGCCGACCGGGCGGAGGTTGGTCGGCGCGTCGCGCGCATTCGACCCGGCGTAGTCCTTGAACAGATGCTTGGGGATGAGCTGGCCGGCGGCGGCGACGAAGGCGTCGGCCCAGAAGGGCGTCGGCTTGTCGAATTCCACCCGCACGGTGAAGTCGTCCACCTTCACCACGTTGACGTCGCGGTAGGAGCCCGAGGTCACCGCCGCGACCGCCGGATTCTTCGCGTACTCCCAGTTGAAGACGACGTCGTCGGCCGAGAACTGCTGTCCGTCATGCCACTTCGCGTCGCGGCGCAGCTTCCAGGTGACGGAGCGACCATCCTCGGCAAGTCCGCCATTGTCGGTCGATGGAATCTCGGCGGCGAGGATCGGATAGAGCGTGCCGTCCGTCGCCCAGCCGGCGAGCGGTTCGTAGAAGACGCGGCTGGCGTCGTTGTTCGTGGTGCCCGAGCCGAAATGCGGGTTCAGCAGCGTCGCCGCCTGCCAGTACAGGATCTTCAGCGCGCCGCCGCCGCCGCGCCGCGACGGCGCGTAGGTGGGCACGGACTGGGCCGAGGCGGTGGCCGGCATGCCCGTGAGCGCAAGAAGCTGCGTCGCCATCGGGGCGGTGAATCCCACCGCCGCCATGCGCCGAATGAAGCCGCGGCGCGACAACGAACCGCGCTTCACGCGGCCCATCAATTGACGCAGATCGTCTTCGGTCATCTCAGTCTCCCAGCCCAAAGGCAACGATGCTGCGCCCGCCTCCCTTTGGTCAGGCGCGCTCGCGGTTCCGTCAAAGCTACTTAAGACTACAAAACGACGTTCGTGACCACTACGGGATTTTTCTTCTCTCGCCGGTCAGGCCGCCGCACTGCCCATTTCCTGCTCGACCACGCCGACCCAATAGGCAACACCCAACGGGATGATGGCATCGTTGAAGTCGTAGTGCGGCGTATGGACCTCGGGTGACTTGCCTCCGGAACCCGTTCCGGCACCGAGAAACATGAAGGCGCCGGGTCGTTGCTGGAGCATCAGCGCGAAATCCTCCGCGCCCGTCACCGGCGGAATGACCGTCACCGCATCGGCGCCCACCAGGCTGCGGGCCGCGGCGCGCGCCACCTCGGTCTGCTCCTCGTGATTCACCAGCGCCGGCGCGCCACGCCGGTAGATCGCCTCCGCCGCGCAGCCATAGGAGGCGGCAAGGCCATGCGCCAATTCGCCGATGCGCGTCTCGAGCAGGTCGCGCACCGCGGGGACATAGCTGCGCGCGGTTCCGGTGATGGTGATCTCGGACGGCATGACGTTGGGCGAAACCGGCGAACCACCCTGGATCGAGCCCACGCTCAGCACCGCGGAGTCAATCGCCGGCACGTTGCGCCCGATGATGGTCTGCAGGGCGAGCACGAAATGCGCCTGGACCACCGTCACGTCGGTGGCGAGATGCGGCGACGACCCGCCATGCCCACCCGTGCCCTTGAAGGTGACGATGAAGCGGTCGGACGCCGCCAGCGCGGGCCCCGGCCGAATACCGAACACGCCCTGCGGGATGGTCGGCGCATTGTGCAGCCCGTAGACGGCATCGCAAGGGAAGCGCTCGAACAGCCCGTCCTCGATCATCGCCTTCGCGCCGCCGCGGCCTTCCTCGGCCGGCTGGAAGATCAGATGCACCGTGCCGGCGAAATCGCGGTGCCGCGCCAGCCAGCGCGCCGCGCCCAGCAGCATCGTGGTGTGCCCGTCATGGCCGCAGGCATGCATCACGCCCGGGTTCTGCGAAGCATAGGGCCTGCCGGTCTGCTCGGCGATCTGAAGCGCATCCATGTCGGCCCGCAGGCCGATCACGCGCTGGCCCGGCCGCGTGCCCTTGATGGTGCCGACGACGCCGAGCTTGCCGACCCCTTCCGTCACCTCGATGCCCAGGGCGCGCAGTTCCTTCGCCACCAGGGCCGCGGTGCGCGTCTCCTCCATGCCAAGCTCGGGATGGGCGTGGATGTCCTGGCGGATGGCGGCGAGCTCGGGCAGCCAGGCCGTCACGCCCTCGATCACGGTGGGGTTCATGCGTGGCTCCTGCGATTGGCAAAGGATGCCTCGGTGCCATGGCTTGGACGATGCTGGCAAGCGGAGGGCGCGCCTGAAGCCGTCGTTGCCACCACCGGGCGCTTCGTCGCAGGCTCGCCGGCCATCAGACACGGGAGAAACGATCCATGGCCGATACCATCCTGTTTCCCGGCGCCGTCGCCTGGTCCGGCGAGAATCCGGGCATTTCGCTCAAGGAGGATCCGGCGGGGCCCTTCACCACCCTCGCCTCCTTCTTCCGGGTCGTGCTCTCCCCGCACGGGCGCGGCCATGCGCTGGTGCTGCTGCTCTCCCCCCAGGCCGCGGCACCGCCCGCCGGCGCCGCCAACATCTGCTACACGGACAATGAGCCCCTGGCCCGGTGGCTGGTCAGCGACTTCGTGTCCCATTTCGGGGCCTGGCGCGGGTTGCCGGGGCTGGCGGGGCTGCAGTACCGGCCGCTGGACAGCGGCGAGACGCTCGGCGACGCCACCACCAGCTACAGCGAGACGGTACGGGCGGGGGATACCACCGTAACCCTGTCGTGGTCCGGCCTCGGCGCGCCCTTCTGCTTCGCGCTGCCGCCGGCAGCCTCGGCCACGGGCGCGCATCACATGCCGAGCCTCTTCGTCGGCTGCGATCAGGCCTCGGTCACGATCAATGGCCGCCCGCGGCCAGGGTCGCCCGTGCCACGACAGATCGCCGGGCACAGCATCTCCACGGCCATGCTGGCCTTTTCGGAGACCTGGATTCACGCCTGAGCCGCATTCGCCGCGACATCGGCGCGGCGGACCGGGCGCTCCAACCGCCGAGGCCGCGTCGTCCCCGGCGCGACAGCCATCATGTCATCCGGACAGTCGTCCCCGGCGCCAAATGGAGGTTTCCAAAGGCCTTGTGGCCCTTGGCGGGGAGGGCGCGGGAGGGGCAGCGCCCGGCCCGGTTCCACCGCCGCCTTTCAGCCTCAAGGCCGGTGCCCCTCGCCGCTGCCTCGATGCGCCTCTTTGCAGGCAGGTCGCCACTCGCACAAATGAGAGCCGTGAGCACCCGCCTGCCCGATTCGATCGTTCCGCGACCAGTGTTGTGGATCAGCCTGGCCGGCCTGGTGCCGAGCATCGCCGTGCCCGTGGCCATGCTGGCCTGGCCGGCTGCCCAGGGAATGTTGGCCGCGCTTGGCGTCGCCTATGGCGCCATGGTCGCGAGCTTCGGCGGCGGCGCCTGGTGGGGCATGGCCTGCGGCCGCGCCGCACCGGAAGCGCAGCCCCGCCTGATGGCACAGGCCATGGTGCCGGGCCTCGTCGCCTGGCCCGTCCTGCTCGCGCCGCCCACCACGTCCTATCTGGTGCTCGCGCTGCTCTTCGCCGTTCTGCCACCGACCGAACGCCGGTTCCAACAGGCGGGCCTGACGCCCGCCTGGTGGTTCGCCCTGCGCCACCCGCTCTGTCACGCCATGGCGGCGCTGCATGCGGCGGCCGGGCTGATCCTGATGGTCAGCCCTGCTGGTTGAGCCGCCGCAGCCGGAAGCCGAGGGCCAGCAGCACCACCCCCATCACGATCGCCTCGAGCGCGATGATCCAGGCAATGGCAATCAGCCCCGGGCCGGGCTGCGCCAGCAGCATGGCGCCGAACAGCACGGTGACGGCACCAAGCAGCCCGAGCAGCACATCCGAGGCGCGGAAGGCCAGCACGATTCGCGCTACGCCTACCGCGACGGCGAAACCGCCCGCGACGAGAACGAAGACGAAGACCGACAGGCCGGGCGCGACCAGCAACGCCGCCGCCGCCCCCAGCGACAGCAGCCCATCAAGCCAGGCCCAGGCGCCATGCGGCCCCTTGCCCGCGATCGCCTGCCAGATCGTCGCCCCGCCCTCCACCGCCAGCCAAGCCGCGAGGAAGGCGAGCAGCACGAAGACGCTGATGCCCGGATTGAGGAAGGTGAGGACACCGAAGAGGATCGCCGCAACCCCCCGCAGGGCGAAGGCCCACCAATGCTTCGCCATGGCACGGAGAATGGTCACCTGCTCGTGACCGGGCAGGCCATGGGGGAGGTCGGACATCGGATCGGGCTCCTCGCTTCGGATCGGCCCAGGATAACGGATCGGTGCCGTGCGGCTATCGCCGTATCGAGAGGCATTCCCCCCCGCACCGCCTCACGCCAGCGCGTGCCGACGCCGCGCCGACGCTGTGCTATGGGAGCGCCATGCCTGTCATCACCCGTACCGTCCGCCCGGCGGATGGCGAGCTCCGGCTCGACCGCTGGTTCCACCGCCACTACCCGATGCTGACCCAGGGCGCGCTGCAGAAGATGCTGCGCACCGGGCAGATCCGCGTGGACGGCAAGAGGGCCGAGGCCAATACGCGCCTGCTGCCCGGCCAGGCCATCCGCGTGCCGCCCATGCCGGAGGGCCAGGCGCCCATGGCCGAGGCGAAGCCGGTGGACCCCAAGGAGGCCGCGGCCCTCGAACGCCTCGTCATCTACCGCGACGACAGCGTCATCGCGCTGGACAAGCCGCAGGGCATGCCGGTGCAGGGGGGCCCGGGTATCACGAAGCACCTCGACGGCATGCTCGACGCGCTGCGCTTCGGGCTCGACGAGCGGCCGCGCCTCGTCCATCGCCTCGACCGCGACACGACAGGCGTGCTCCTGCTCGCGCGCACGCCGGCGGCGGCGGCGAAGCTCGCCTCGGCCTTCCGCGGGCGGGATGCCCAGAAGACCTACTGGGCGATCGTCGTCGGCCGGCCCCATCCGCTGGAAGGGCGGATCGACATGCCGCTGGCGAAGCATGCCGGCGGCCACGGGGAGCGCGTCATCCCCTCCGACGCCAAGGATGCCGCGCGGGCCGTGACGCTCTACCGCACCATCGATTCCGCCCAGAAGCAGGCGGCGCTGCTGGAACTCACGCCACTGACGGGCCGCACGCACCAGCTGCGCGTCCACTGCGCCTCGGCGCTGCACACCCCCATTCTCGGCGACGGCAAGTATGGCGGCGCGGCCGCGCATCCCGAAGGCTTCGGCGACCGTTCCCTGCATCTGCACGCGCGCGCCCTGCGCCTGCCGCACCCGGAGGGCGGCATGCTGGAGCTCGCCGCGCCCCTGCCGCCGCATATGAAGGAGACCTTCACCTTCCTCGGCTTCGACAAGCCACGCACGCCGTCCTGCCGCCGGGTCCGCTGACCATGCGCGCGCTGAAATGGGCGGCGGGCCTGCTGATCGGCGCGGTCGTGCTGGCCGGCAGCGGGCTGGTGGCGCTGACCTATGCGCTCGATGCTGGGGCGCTGACGCCGCGCCTGCTCGCCGCCATCGAAGCCGCGACAGGCCGCCAGGCGGCCCTGGGGAGCGTCTCGCTGCAGCTCGGCCTCACGCCGAAGCTCGCGGTCGAGGGGGCGAGCCTCGCCAACCTTCCTGGCGGTTCGCGACCGGCCATGGCGCAGATCCGCCGGATGGAAGCGAGCATCGCCCTGCTGCCCCTGCTGCGCGGCGACATCGCCTTCCGCAGCATCGCCATCGACGGCGCCGACATCCTGCTTGAACGCCTACCCAACGGCACGCCGAACTGGCTGTTGCGTCCCGCGCCGCGTGAGGCAGCCGCCCCCGCCGCGCCGGAATCGCCCCCCACGGCCGAAGCGCCGCGCCGCGCCGTCTCGATCGGCGTCGTCACGCTGACGGACAGCCGCATCACCCTGCCGGACCCGAGGCTTGGCACCGTCACCGTCCCGAGCGCGCGCCTCGCGGGCATCCTTGGCGACAGTATCGAAAGCATCACTGCGCGGCTCGGCATGCAGGGCTTGGCGCTCGACCTGTCCGGCTCGCTGCCGGCCGCGCCCGCACCGCTGCGCGCGACGCTCGCCGCCGGGACCAACAGGCTGACCATCGAAGGCCGTCCGGATGCGGGCTTCACGTTGGATGCGACCCTGCCCGACGCCGCCGCGCTGCGGCCCCTGATGGCCGCACTGGCCCCGGCAGCGCCATTGCCGCAGACGCTGCCTGCCCTGACCGCGCAGCTTCGGCTCAGCCCGGATGGACAGCCCCTGGCCGCCACGCTGCACAGCGATGCGGTGGATCTCGGGATGTTCCGCCCGGGCCTGGCGCTGACACGGTTGGACATCGCGGCGCCGGCGCCCGACCAGCCGGCGACGGCGACCATCGCCGGCACCCAGTCGGGCCTGCCCTTCACCGCCCGGCTCGCGCTCGCCCCGGCTTCGATCCTGCTGCCCGGCGCGGCGGAGGCACCGCTCTCCGTCTCCGTCACGGCCGAGGCGGCGAATGCCCGGCTGGAGGCCCAAGGCCAGCTTGCCCGCCCCCGGGCGCTGCAAGGGGCCACCTTCGACATCCGGGCGAGCGTGCCGGATCTCGCTGCCCTGGCGCCCGTCCTGCCCGACCCGCCGCCACTGCGCGATGTCACGCTCAGCGCCCACATCACCGCCGAGGCGGCACTGAGCGGCCCCGTCACGCTCGACAAGCTGCAGATCGCGGGCCCGGACCTCGCCGCCGAGGGCAACCTGCGCCTCGCCCCCGGCCATCCCCTCGGCGTATCGGGGCGACTGCAGATCGCCCATATCGACCTCGACAGCCTGACACAGCGCCGCGCGGCGGCCGCGCAGGCCGAACCGCCGCGGCCGGCCGGACCCTCCCCGCAGGCCCCGGCGACACCGGCGCCCGCGGCACCAGTTGCAGCCGAACGGCGCGTCATCCCTGATATCCCACTGCCGCTCGCCGGCCTGGCCGCCTGGCACGGCCAGGTTTCCGTGGACGCCACCGTGCTGCGCGTCGCCCGCGAGGAATGGCGCGATCTGCGCGGCACCGTTCACAACGAAGGCGGCGTCCTTCTGCTTGAGCCGCTGGCGGTCACGAGCCCCGGCGGGCCAGTGCAGGGACGGCTGCGGATCGACACCCGCCAGGACCCGCCCGCCGTGGCATTGACGCTGCGCAGCCTCGGCCGGGGCCTCGACCTCGCCGCCCTGCGCCGGGCCCGTGGCGAGGCGCCAAGCCTGGAAGGGCGCGCCGAGGTCATCATCGACATGACAGCGCGCGGCAGCTCCACCCGCGCCCTCGCTGCGACGCTCAGCGGCCAGGCCGGGCTCGCCATGGTGGATGGGCGCGTCGATCACGCCGGCATGCTGCGGCTCGGCCCGGACCTGCTCCGCCTTCTGATCCCGAATGCCCCACGCGAGGGCGTCGCCCTGCGCTGCCTGGCGGTTCAGCTCACGGCGCGTGACGGCATCGCGCGGACTCGCGCCCTGTTGCTCGAGACCACGGCCGGTCGGGTCGAAGGCGAAGCCGCCCTGAACTTGCGCGACGAGACGATCGCCGCGCGGTTGCTGCCCGACGTCCAGATCTTCGGCGTGCAGGTCCGCGCGCCGGTCGGCATCGGCGGCAGCTTCGCCGATCCGCGCATCGGCGTGGACCCGGCCCGCGCCCTGGTCCAGGTGATCCGCGACACGGCTGCCAACCGGCTGTGGGACGACACGACGCTGGAATGGCTGCGTGGACGGATCACGGGGCATCACCCGGCCGGGGATTGCGCGAGTCAGTTGCGCCTGGCGCGGATGGGCGGCGACGGGCCGGTGCCGACGGCGCCCGCCATCATACCCGGCGTACCGCGCGAGTTGCAGGGCACGACGCAGGAATTGCTGCGCGGGCTCGGCGGGTTGCTGGGCGGGCGACGTTAGCGGCGGCGGGTTTTCGCGCCGCTCCGCCGGGGCGACGGTGGTCTGCGGAAGGGCGTTGCCCTTCTCCACTACGGCCCGGCCCGATGACAAACGCGCCGCCTTTACGCCACGCCAACCCATCCACGTCCAGAATCGTGGCCATGGCCCCTGACCTGCTCGCCACCGCCGCCGCGATCGATCTCCTGCCGCGGGAGGTTGTGCATGGCTCCGTGGCTGGTCTTGGTGGCCTCGGGGTGACGCTCGAAGGCTTTGGCCCCCTTGCCGCCATCGGTGATCGGGTCCGCCTGGAAGCGCCCAACCGGCCGCCGATCCTCGCCGAGATCGCCGCCTTCCGCGACGGGCGGGCGGAGGCCATCGCGATGGGCCCGCTCGCGGGACTGTCGGATGGCGTGCGCGCCGTCCTGGCGCCGCGACCAGCGCTGGCCGTCTCGGCTGCCTGGCTCGGGCGCGTGCTGGACCCGATGGGCCAGCCCATGGACGGACGGCCGCCACCCGCTCCTGGGGCGGTGCCGCGCGCCACCCATGCGCCCGCCCCGCCGGCCGGCGGCCGCGCGCGGCTCGGGCCGCGCCTCGCGCTCGGGGTACGGGCGCTCGACCTCTTCGCGCCCGTGCGGCAGGGGCAGAGGTTGGGGCTTTTCGCGGCCTCGGGCGTCGGCAAGTCGACGCTGATGGCGATGCTGGCCGGCGGGGTGGATGCCGAGGTCATCGTCTTCGCCCTGGTCGGCGAACGCGGGCGCGAATTGCGCGAATTCATCGAGGACGATCTCGGCCCCAATCGCCTCGCGAAATCGGTCGTGATCTGCGCCACCTCCGACACCGCGGCGCCGGTGCGGCGGGAGGCCGCCTACGCCGCCATGACCGTCGCCGAGCATTTCCGCGACCAGGGCCGCCAGGTGCTGCTGTTGATGGACAGCGTAACGCGCTTCGCCCTCGCCCTGCGCGAGATCGGCCTCGCCGTGCGCGAACCGCCGGCGACGCGCGGCTACCCGCCCTCGGTCTTCACCGAGCTTCCGCGGCTGCTGGAACGCGCTGGCCCCGGGCCGGAAGGGTGCGGGGGGGCGATCACGGCCCTCTTCACCGTGCTGGTGGAAGGCGACGACCATGACGAGCCGGTCGCCGACGCCGTGCGCGGCATCCTGGACGGGCATGTCGTGATGGATCGCCGCATCGCCGAGGGTGGGCGTTATCCGCCGGTCGATGTGCTGCGGTCGCTCTCACGCACCGCGCCGGGCGTGCTCGACCCGCATGAACGGCCGCTGGTGGCGGATGCGCGCCGGCTGTTGTCCACCTATGCCGAGGTCAAGGACCTCGTCCGGCTCGGGGCGTATCGCAGCGGGCATGACCCGCTCGCAGATGAGGCGGTGCGCCTGGCCCCCGCCATCGAGACCGTGCTCGCCCAGGCCAAGGGCGAAGCGAGCGACCCGGACCAGGCCTTCGGCGCGCTGGCCGCCGCGCTTGGATCATGACCCTGGTCATCCCATGGCGGCATGCTCCATGCTCGCGGCGGCAGATCGGCATGCTGGGTGGGAGGGGCCGCAAGGCCTCGGATCCGATGGACAAGGCCCTGATCGTGATCGTCGTGATGGCGGCGCTGAGCCTCTGGGCACTGTGGCGCCTGGCTCTGGCCGTGCGCCGGGTCTGGGACGGGGATTTCGAGGATCTTGACGACGAACTCGTGATCCGCCGCCTGAAGGAGGCCGGCCTCAGCTTGGCGGGCCTCGCGGCCGCACTGCTGCTGCGCGGCGTGGTCAGGGACTGGCCGGCCTGACCCGCCGCACCTGCCCTGTTCAGTCGGCAGCCTGCGCCCGCCGCGCCGCCGTGTAGCGGTTTTCCGGCACCTTCAGGCCGAGATTCTCCCGCAGCGTCTTCCCTTCATAGGCGGTGCGGAAGATGCCGCGCCGCTGCAGCTCGGGGATCACCAGCGTGGAGAAGTCCTCGAAGGGCTTCGGGTAGTAGTTGCAGATCACGTTGAAGCCGTCGCAGGCGTCCTTCTCCAGCCATTCCTGCAATTCGTCGGCGATGTATTCCGGCGTGCCGACGAGGACGCGATGCCCCTGCGCGGCGGAGACGGACCGCGCCACCTCCCGCAGCGTCATGTTGTGCTTCTTCGCCATGGTCATGATGAGCTGCTGGCGCGACTTGGCGGAATTCGCCTCGGGCAGATCCGGCATCGGGCCGTCCAGCGGGTAGGAGAAGATGTCGATCCCGCGCGTGAAGCGCGCCAGTGCCGCAAGCGCCACATCGTCCGGCAGCAGGGACTGGAGCTGGTCGTACTTCTCCTTCGCTTCCTCCATGGTGCGACCGATGACGGGCGTGATGCCGGGCATGATCTTGATGTCGTCCGGCGAGCGCCCGTACTTGGCCGTGCGCCCCTTCACGTCGGCGTAGAATTCCCGCGCGGCGGCGAGTTCCGTCTGCGCCGTGAAGACCACATCCGCGGTGCGCGCGGCAAGCTCCTTGCCCGGTTCCGAGGAACCGGCCTGCGCGACGACAGGCCGGCCCTGTGGCGTGCGCGAGACGTTGAGCGGACCGCGCACATGGAAGTGCTTCCCGTGATGGTCGAGGAAATGCATCTTGTCGTAGTCGAACCAGACGCCGCTTTCCTTGTCCTTGAGGAAGGCGTCGATCTCCCAGGAATCCCACAGGCCGGCGACGACCTCGTAGAACTCGATGGCGCGTTCGTAGCGGGCGGCGTGATCGACATGGGTATCGAGGTTGAAGTTGCCGGCCTCGTCCTCGATCTGCGACGTCACCAGGTTCCAGCCGCAGCGGCCATTGCTGATGTGGTCGATCGTCGCGAAGCGGCGGGCGATGTTGTAGGGCTCGTTGAAGGTGGTGGTCGCGGTCGCGACCAGGCCGATGTGGCTGGTGCCCATCGCCATCGCGGCGAGGCAGGCCGTGGGTTCCAGCTTGACGGTGCGACACAGCCGGGTGCGCGTCATGTCGCCGGCCTTGAGCGCGTCCGACCCGCCGACCGCCACCGTGTCCTGGAAGAAGATGGTGTCGTAGAGGTGCTTCTCCGCCATCTGCGCAAGGCGCATGTACCAGGCGAAGTCCATGTCGGTGTCGACAGCGGCGTCGGGATGGCGCCAGCCGGAGAGATGGTTGCCCGGCGTGCTCAGGAAGGCGCCGAGTTTCAGTTGCTTCTTGGCCATGGGACCCCTCATGCGGCCGGCGTCGATCGGAATGGTGTCTCGTTGCGGCCGGCGCGGCGCGCCGGCCGAGGCATCACGGCGCGCGGCGGATGCCGGTCGCCATGGTGTACTGATCGCCGCGCGGGACAAGCGTAATGTTGCGCGACATGCCCCAGGCCGACTGCACGAAGAAGATCGGCATGATCGCCATCTCGTCCATCGCGCGGCGCACGGCGGCGAAGGTCGTCGCCTGACGCTGCGCGTCGTCGAGCTGCGTCTCGGCCTGGGTCAGCAGCCCGTCCAGCACGCTGTCCGAATAGCGCCCGCGGTTGGACGCACCGTGGCCGCGCTGCGGATCATAGGTGCGGATCAGCGAGGTCATGCCCTCCGCCGCCATGCCCGTGGTGGTCGCGAACATCGACAGGGAGAAGGAGAATTCCGGCGTGCGGTTCGGTCCGCCGGAAGCGCCGCGGCGGAAGAAGATCGCGGTCGGGATGGCCTCGACCTCGGTGCGGATGCCGATCGCCGTCAGCATCTGCCCCACCGCCTGGCAGACGCGCGCATCGCCGGCGAAGCGGTTGGAGGTGCAGTGGATCGTCATGTTGAAGCCCTGCGGGTAGCCGGCTTCGGCCAGCAGCGCGCGGGCACGCGACGGATCATAGGCAAGCGGCGGCAGCGACGGGTCATGCCCGTTGAAACCGGGCGGCGCGATCTGGTTGGAGGGCACCGCGCCGCCTTCCATCGCACGCTCCGACAGCGCCGCGCGATTCAAGGCGAGCGACAGCGCCTGCCGTACACGAACGTCGCGCAGCGGGTTCGGGTTCAGCGGCTGGCCATCGGCGCCGGTGACATAGGTCGAGACTTCCCGCCCGCTATCGATATAGGCGTAGTTGTTGAAGGCGGCCGTGGAGGTCACCAGCCGGCTGCGCGCATCGGACCGCACGCGGGAATAGAGCCCCGGCGGAACCGCATCCACCACGTCCACGTCGCCGGCGAGCAGCGCAGCGATGCGCGCGCTGTCCACGGGGATGAAGCGATAGACCACGCGCTCCCAAGGCTCGGCCGTACCCCAATAGGTCGGCGCGCGTTCCAGCGTCACGTCGGCGCCTTGGTTGAAGCGCACCCAACGGTAAGGGCCCGTGCCGACGGCGGCGCGACCACCGTTGAAATCCTCCTCGCCCGCGCCTTCGGCCAGCGCGGCGCGCACGACCATGATAGAGGTCAGATAGGCCGGGAGCAGCGGCGTGGGGCCCGAGGTGCGGATCAGCAGCGTGCGGTCATCCACCTTCTCCACGCCGGTCACGGCGCGGATCGCGGGGCCATAGGTGCGCAGGCCCGTCGCTTCCCGCGCGCGGCGGATCGAGAAAGCGATGTCCTCGACGGTCAGCGGCGATCCGTCATGGAAGCGGAGATTCGGCCGCAGGCGGAACTCCCAGGTATTGTCGTCCACCACCCGCCAGGTTTCCGCGAGGCCCGGCACGGGCAGCAGGTTCTCATTCTGGAAGGTGAGCGATTCATAGACCTGCATCTGCACGTTGCGGTTCGGACTGTAGGACTGGTGTGGGTCCGAGCCATCGACCGCGGCCTTCATGCCGATCCGCAAGGTCTGCGCGCTGACCGGCAGGGCGGCAAGCGTCGCGAGTATCAGCGCCATCGCGCGGATAGGCTGGTTCATGGGGGTTCTCCGGTCTTTCATTCCGCGGCGTGGCCCACGGCATCGGCGATGGCCGCACGCTTCGCCGCGGCGGCCGGATGCTCGGGCCAGGCAAGGCCAAGATTCTCGCGCAGCGTCCTGCCCTCATAGGCAGTGCGGTACAGGCCGCGCCGCTGCATCTCGGGGATCACGCTCTCCACGACATCCTCGAGCCCGCCGGGCAGCCAGGTCGGCAGCAGGTTGAACCCGTCCGCTCCGCCGCCCTCGAACCATTCCTGCATCGCGTCCACGATGTCGGTGGGCGTGCCGATGACGAGGCGATGGCCGTTGCCGCCGGCGATGGACAAGTAGAGCTGGCGGATCGACAGGTTTCCCCGCCGCGCGATGTCGAGGAAGATCTGCCCGCGGCTGTGGTCGCGCCGGTCGGTGGGATCGGGCTCGGGCACCGGGCCGTCCAGGTCGTAATCCGAAAGGTCGCCGAGGTAGTTCGCCAGCGCGCCGAGACCCACGATCGGCTCGACGAGCTGCTGCAGCACTTCGTACCTGTCCTGCGCCTCCTGCCGCGTCGCGCCGGGCACGGCCATGATGCCGGGCATGATCTTCAGGTGATCCGGGTCGCGGCCGTACTTCGCCATGCGCCCCTTCACGTCGTCGTAGTAGGCGCGCGCATCGGCCAGGGTCTGCGAGGCCGCATAGATCACATCGGCCGTCGCCGCGGCGAGCTCGCGCCCCTGATCCGAGGCGCCCGCCTGCACGATGATCGGCCGCCCTTGCGGCGTGCGCGCGACATTGAGCGGCCCCATGACGCGGAAATGTGCGCCTTCATGGTTCAGGACATGCAGCTTGTCCGGGTCGTAGTTGATGCCCTGCGCCTTGTCGCGGATGAAGGCGTCGTCTTCCCAGGAGTTCCACAGGCCCTTCACCACGTCGACGAATTCGATCGCGCGGTCGTAGCGGCCGGTCTTGGGCGGCGCGCCGACCAGGCCGAAATTCTGCGCTTCCATGTCGGTCGCGCTGGTCACCACGTTCCAACCGGCCCGCCCGCCGCTGATGTGGTCCAGCGAGGCGAATTTGCGGGCGATGTGATAGGGTTCGTTGTAGGTCGTGGACGCCGTCGCGACGAGACCGACATGCTTCGTCACCATCGCAAGCGCCGAGAGCAGCGTCAGCGGCTCGAACTGCACGTTCTTGCAGGTGTGCGACAGCGCGCCCTGGGGCACGTCGTTGAAGCGGATGCCCACGCCATCGGCGAGGAAGGCCATGTCGAGCAACCCGCGCTCGGCTGCCTGTGCGACCTTCACCGCATGCTGCAATTCCATGTTGCCGCCGGCCGAGGAGTCCGGATGGCGCCAGGCCGCCAGATGGTAGCCCATGCCGATCATGGAAACGCCGAGGCGGATCTTGCGGGGAGCGGGCATGCGTCGTCCTCCTGAGCCGCGGGCTGCCTCGCAGCTTGACGCAGAGCAAAATCCCGCACGCGGAGCAGCGCAATCCGGCGCATCAGGCCAGAATGCAGTGTCGCGACGCAAGCGAACGGTTCATGGGCAGAGCGGCGTGCAGGCTGCGCGCCAGGCGGGCAGAGGCGGTCGGCGGTATTCTGGCTCGAGGGCGGATTGGAGAGCGAACCGCTCCCCGGCAAAGGCCGAAAGGCCTTCCTGGTGCTGCGCTGGAAGCCGGAGGGGCGCCGCCCCTACGTCCGCCAGGCCACCGTGTGGCCTGGACCGCCGGGGCTTGGCGCCGCGCGTGGCGTCCACGCCGCGCCTTCGTAGCGCGCTTTGTGCGCAAGAGCGGGCTCGGGCACCATTCTGTCAGTGATGCACGGCGCCAAGTTGAGGTTTGCAGAGGCCTTTCGGCCTTTGCTGGGCTGGTTTGGAGGGGCAAAGCCCCTCCAATGCCACAGCGAAAGGTGCTGGGTCGTCAGGAAGGCCGCTGCAAGCCTCCCGCCTCGTACTGCCCGCCATCGGCAGAACCATCCCCAAACGCGCGCCGGACTGGCGCGGTGGTTCGAAGGGGCAGCGCCCTCCCCGTCGTCTCGCCCGCTATTGCAGCGCGCCCAGCACCACCGAGGCCACGCGCGCCGCATCGGCTTCGCTCATGTAGGGATGCATCGGCAGGGACAGCACCTGCTCGCACAGGGCTTCGCTGACCGGCAGCGGCGCCGGGCCGCCGGTGATGCTCGCGGCGTGGTGCGCCGCATAGGCCGGCTGATGATGCAGCGGCTTCGGGTAGTAGATGCTGCTGCCGATCTGCTGCGCCGTCAGGGCGGACTGAACACGGGACCGCGCCCCGGTATCCGGCAGCCGGACGGTGTAGAGCCCACGCGCGCTCTCAGCCCCCTTCGGCGTCACCTGGATGCCGACGCGCCCCGACAGGGCGGCATCATACGCCGCACCGACGCGCCGGCGCTGCACCAGTTCCTGTTCCAGCAGCGCGAGCTTGGCGATCAGGATGGTCGCCTGGATGGTGTCGAGCCGCCCGTTCATCCCGGTACGGTCCACGGCGTAGCGCGTCTTGCCCTCGCCATGGGTACGCAGCGAGCGGTACAGCTCCGCGCGATCCGGATCGTTGGTCAGCAGCGCGCCGCCATCGCCATACGCGCCGAGCGTCTTGGTCGGATAGAAGGACAGCGCCGCCGCATGGGCCCAGCAGCCCAGCCGCCGGTTGCCAAGCGCGCCACCGAAGGCCTGGGCGGCGTCGTCAAGGGCGAACATCCCCTCCCGCGCGCAGATCGCCTCGATCTCGGTCCAGTCGGCCGGCAGGCCGAAGAGATCGACGCCCACCACGGCACGTGGCTTGAGCCTGCCATCCCGCTTCACCGCCTCGATGCGGCGTTCGAGATCGTCGACATCGATGTTGAAGGTCCGGGAGGACACGTCGACGAAGATCGGCGTCGCGCCCAGGACCAGCGGCACCTCGGCGGTGGCGGTATAGGTGAAGGCCGGCAGGAAGACCGCGTCACCGGGTCCGATCCCTTCGGCCATCATCGCGATCTGCAGCGCGTCGGTGCCCGAGGAGACACCGACCGCATGGCCGCAGCCGGCAAAGGCGGCGAGTTTCTCCTCCAGCTCGGCGACTTCCGGGCCGTTGATGAAGCGGCCGGAATCGAGCACCGCGGCGATGCGGCGATCCAGCTCGGGCCGGATCAGCGCCTGCTGGGACTTCACGTCGAACAGCGCGATGGGGGCGGTCATGATTCCTCGATGCCTCACGCGAAACCTTGGAGGCTGCGTCTTAGACCCAGCCACCGCGTCGGGCGAAATCACCCTTGGTGTCGTTGTGCAACGCAGCGGCGGCGGGTGATGGTAGCCTGGCGGCGGATCGGCTATGAGAATAGTTGAGAATCAATCGCAATTGAATGCGGAGTACCCATGCCAGACGCCCTGACCCCCGTGCCGCCGGCCGTCGCGGCGTTGCTGTCCCGCGCCTCGGTCCCCGCGCGGCTCCTGCGCGACCCGGCGCCGGATGCCGCGGCGCTCGACCTCGCCGTGGCTGCGGCGCTGCGCGCGCCGGACCACGGCACGCTGCGGCCGGCCCGCTTCGTCTTCGTCAGTGGCACGGCGCGGGAGACGCTCGGCCGGCTGCTGGCCGATTCCCTCGCCCGGCGCGACCCGACGACGCCCGCGGAACGGCTCGACCTCGAACGCGCCAAGCCGCTGCGCGCGCCGATGGTGGTGGCCGCCGGCGCGGCGATCCGCCACAACCATCCCAAGATCCCGGCCTGGGAGCAGGAAGCCTCGGCAACGGCCTCGATCATGAACTTTCTCAACGCCCTGGATGGGCTCGGCTATGGCGCGATCTGGGTCTCCTCGGCCGCGCTGCAGGACGCGGCGGTGAAGCAGGCGCTGGGCTTCGCGGCGACGGATACACTGCTCGGCTGGATCTATGTCGGCACGCCGGGAGCGGAACGGCCCGCCCCGCGCCCGATCGACGCCACCGGCATCGCCCGGCACTGGACGCCATCGTGACCATCGAGACCCGGGGGGCTGCATCCCGAGCCCCGCCTCGCTCGACATCGCCGGGACACTGACCTTCGTCGGCGAGATGCGCGGCTTCGCGGGGGAAACGCCGAGGCGACGACGCGATCGTCCGGCACGCGGCGTGCCGGGCCTTCGCCCGTTCCGGCCCGCCCCTGGATCATGACGGCATTCGCCATCCGGGACCCGCACGGCAAGCTGCTGGTTGTCCGCCCGAGGAGATCGCGGAACACGGGTCGCGCCCCATTCGTCGCCGAACTGTCACACGCCGGTCGCACGAAGCCGCTAGCAATCACAGCGCCGAGGCAACGGAGCCGCAGATGACTGACGACCCCACGGACCGCCACGACCGGTCCTGGATGCAGATCGAGCTTGAGGACGATTTCGACGAGGAGCTCGAGAACGAGATCGATGATGGCCGCATTCCGGCCGAACTCCGCGCCCTGCTCGCGAAGCGGAAGAAAAGCACCCTCGATCGCGGCTTCTACTTCCGCGAACTGCTCCGCCTGCAGGCGGAACTGGTGAAGCTGCAGGATTGGGTCCAGCACAAGGGCCTGAAGATGGTCGTGCTGTTCGAAGGCCGCGATTCCGCGGGCAAGGGCGGCGTGATCAAGCGCATCACCCAGCGCGTGAACCCGCGCACCTGCCGCGTCGTCGCCCTGCCCGCGCCGTCCGACCGCGAGAAGACGCAGTGGTATTTCCAGCGTTACGTCCCGCACCTGCCCGCGGCCGGCGAGATCGTGCTGTTCGACCGGTCCTGGTACAATCGCGCCGGCGTCGAGCGCGTCATGGGCTTCGCCGGCGAAGGACAGGTCGAGGACTTCTTCCGCGACGTGCCGGAATTCGAACGGATGCTGGTACGCTCCGGCATCATCCTGGTGAAGTACTGGTTCTCCATCTCGGATGAGGAACAGCAGTGCCGCTTCCTGATGCGGATCCATGATCCGATCAAGCAGTGGAAGCTCAGCCCGATGGACCTGCAATCCCGCGTGCGATGGGAACAGTATACCAAGGCCAAGGAAGACATGTTCGCCCGCACGAACATCCCCGAAGCGCCCTGGACCATCGTGGAAGGCAACGACAAGAAGCGCGCCAGGCTGAACTGCATCGCGCATCTGCTGTCCGTGGTGCCCTATGAGGAGGTGCCGCACGACCCGATCGGGCTGCCGGACCGCGTCTTCGACCCGAACTACGAACGGGCGACGCTGCCGCGGGAGTTGTACGTGCCGGAGCGGTATTGACCCGGGAAGAGACAATGCAGCGGAGAGGGGCTGAGCCCCCCTCCAATGCCTCCAGGGCCGCATATCCGCGCCGTCAATCCACCTGAGCCCCCGAAGCCCGCACCACTGGCGCCCACTTCTCCACCTCGGCCTTCATGAAGGCGTCGAAATCCGCCGGACCCAACGGCCAGGGCTCCGCCCCGTAGTCGCGCAGCCGCTGCGCGATGCCCGGGTCGTTCAGCGCGGCGACGATCTCCGCCCCCAGCCGATCGCGGATAGCCCCCGGCACGCCCGATGGCGTCGCCACGCCGTACCAGGAAGCGACGTCGAAATCCGGCACGCCCTGGTCCTGCAGCGGCGCCAGTTCCGGCATCATCGACACGCGCCGCGCGGTGGACACGCCAAGCGCCCGCAGCATCCCCGCCAGCACCTGCTGGCGCGAGACGGGCGCGTTGTCGATGTTGAACAGCACCTCCCCGTTCAGCACCGCGGCCATGGACGGCGCGGTGCCGCGATAGGGGACATGGGTCACGTCGATGCCCATCCGCATGCCGAACAGCAGGCCCGACAGGTGTGACGAGGTGCCCGACCCGGCCGAGGAGAAATTCGCCCGCGACGGGTTCTCCTTGCAGAAGGCAACCAGGTCCTGGACCGACCGGATCGGCCCGTCGCCTTTCACGATCAGCACATTCGGCATCGCGGCGATGCGCGCCACGCCTGGCAGGTCCTTCAGCGGGTCGAAGGACAACCGCCGGTAGAGCGTCGGGCCGATCCCGTGCGAAGCGATGTGGTTGACGTAGAAGGTGTAACCATCGGGCGCCGACCGCGCCGTGACCTCCGCCCCCACCATGCCACCGGCACCGGGCCGCGGCTCGATGATCATCGGCTGGCCGAGGGATTCGCGCAGCCGGTTCTCCATCATGCGCAGGAAGATGTCCGAGACGCCGCCCGCCGCGCCGCCGATGATGAAGCGGATGGGCTTGTCGGGCCAAGCGCCCTGGGCGCGGATGGATGGGGCAGCCAGCACCGCGCCGGCAGCGCCGAGGGCGGCGCGTCGGGTGATCATGCTTCGTTTCCTCCCGGTCACTGTCGGACCTGGGGGAAGCCTAGGCGAGCGCCGCGCCGGAACGGGAGCGGAATCGCATCCGGCGGGCTATCGCGCGGCGAGGAGCAGCCGGTTCACCCGCTCAAGACCTCGCGCCAAGGCCGCGAAATCCTTGGCGAAGGCCTCGCGCGAGGCACCATTCGCCGCCAACTCGTCCCCGATCGCGCCAATGCTGCGCACCCCGTCCACCCGGGCGAGGATCGCCTGCGACAGGCGCGGCAGGGCAAGCGGCACGCTCAGCCCGTCGAAGGCGATGCGCAGCACGCCATCGGGGGGGATGGTCGCGGCGAGCTTCGCGCCATCCAGCTCGCGCAGGATCGGCACCGAATTCGGGTCGTCCCAGGCCGGGGCGGGCGGTGCCTGCCCGGCCCGGACGCAATAGGCCATGTGGATGCCCATATTGCCCGACGCGGCCTCGGCCAGAGCGGCGCGCTGGACCGGATCGAGGCCCGCGGCCCGTTCGCGCAGCCTGGGGTCGGTCAGGAAACTGTCCGGATCGTAGCGGAAAGGCTCGACCAGGCAGCGGATCTCGAGCCCTGCCGCGGCGACCAGCGCGGCGAGCTGCGGCACGGTGAAGGCCACGTCGCGCGGGTTCAGCAGCAGGTCGTAGAGCCCGGCATCGCCGCCCTTCACATGGTCGGTGATCCAGGGATTGCGGCGCAGCCAGTTGGTCTCGGGCATCTGGCGCCACAAGCGCTTGGCGATCTCGACGCGCTCGCGCGGCGGCTGGTCGGGAGGGGCAATCAGGCGCAGCGCGTCCTGCACCATGTAGACCCCGGTCCGGCCATGCGGCGCATAGACCATCAGCCCCACGCCGCCGCCCGGCGCCAGCACCGAGACGAGCGCCTTCAGCCCCGCGAGCGGGTCCGGCAGATGATGCAGCACGCCGCAGCAATCAATGTAGTCGAAGGGTCCGAGGCCGCTTGCCGGCAGGTCGAGGATGGACCCGTCCTCGAACGTGACGTTCGCGAGCTTCCGCGCCGCCACCCGCGCCCCGGCCACCTTGCGCGCCGCCGCCGAGCGGTCGAGCCAGGTGACCCTTCCCGGGCGCAGGGCGGTGGCCATCTGCTGGGCCAGCATCACCGTCGCGTCGCCGGAGCCACCCCCGGCCATCAAGGCCTTCAGCGGCTGGCTCGCCGGGCGCCGGGCACCGAAGATCCAATGGTCGATCTCGCGCAGATGGCTCGGGCTGCCGACGATGAGACGCTTCGCCTCATCGCGCGGGTCCCGCTGCGGATAGGGATAGGCTTCGTACTGGGCGGCCAGGGCGGCGTCGGCGGCGTCACTCATGCGCCGCCTGTTACGCTGCAATGCGATGCGGTGCCAGAAGGCGCGACGCGGTTGCCCCTTGCGGCCTGGCTTCGTATCTAAGCGCTTATGCGATCGCTCCTTCTCGTTCCGGCCCTCGTCGCCCTGGCCGTGGTGCCTGCACTTGCGCAACAGCGTGGCGGATCGGCCACGCCGCAGGGACCGCGACGACTGGGCGATTTCCAATCCTGGACCGCCGCCGTGCACAACGAGAGCGGGCAGAAGGTGTGTTACGCGTTCACCCGGGCCGCACGCACCGACCCGGCGCGGGAGAACGTGATCCTGACCGTCACGCATCGTGCCAATGGCCGCGACCAGGTCGCGCTGTCGGCCGCCTATGCCTATCCGCGCAATGCGGCCGTCACGGTCACCGTCGGCCAGCGGGAGCTGCCCTTCTACACCGGTGGCAACTCGGCCTTCGCGCGTGACGGCCGTGCGGCGGTCGCGGCCTTCCGCGGCGGGGCGCAAGCGGTCGCGAAGGGCCCGCGCGCCGGTGGACGCGGCACGGCGACCGACACCTTCAACCTTTCCGGCTTCTCGGCGGCCTATGACGCGATCAGCCAGGAATGCCCGCCGTCGGGCCGCCGATGAACACAGCCCCCGCCACGGACGGGCTGGCCGAGGCGGAACGGGCACGTATCCTCGCCAAGGCCGCCATCTTCGCCCCGCCGCCGGCCACCCTGCCGGATGGGCGCCGGGATCTCGTCGGCCTGTCGCGCGAGGAACTCGCCGCGGAAATGCTGGCGATCGGGGAGAAGCCCTTCCGCGCCAAGCAGCTCTGGCACTGGATCTATCACCAGGGCGAGACCGACTTCGCGAAGATGACGACCATCGCGAAACCGATGCAGGGCAAGCTTGCCGAACGCTTCGTCATCGGCCGGCCGGAGGTCGCGACCCAGCAGGACAGCGCGGATTCCACCCGCAAATGGGTCTTCGCCTTCCGCGACGCCCAGCGGGTCGAGACGGTCTACATCCCCTCGGCCGATGAGGATCGCGGCGCGGTCTGCATCTCGACCCAGGTCGGCTGCACCCTGTCCTGCCGCTTCTGCCACACCGGTACCCAGAAGCTGGTGCGCAACCTCGGCGCGGCCGAGATCGTCGGCCAGTTCATGGCCGCGCGCGATTCCTATGGCGAGTGGCCCAGCCCCAAGGACGGTACGGCGCGGCACCTGTCCAACATCGTCGTCATGGGCATGGGCGAGCCGCTCTACAATTACGAGAACGTGGCGAAGGCGCTGCGCATCGTGATGGACCATGAGGGCATCGGCCTGTCCCGCCGGCGCATCACCCTCTCGACCTCGGGCGTCGTGCCGATGATGGACCGCTGCGGGGCGGAACTCGGCGTCGGCCTTGCCGTGTCGCTGCACGCCGTGACCAACGAGCTGCGCGACGAGATCGTCCCGCTCAACCGGAAATACCCGATCGAGGAGCTGATGGCCGCCTGCCGGCGCTATCCCGGCGCCTCGAACGCACGACGGATCACCTTCGAATACGTCATGCTGCGCGGCGTGAACGATACCGAGGCCGAGGCGCGCGAGCTGGTCCGGCTGATCAAGGGCCTGCCCGCCAAGGTGAACCTGATCCCGTTCAACCCCTGGCCGGGTAGCGAGTACAAGACCTCGACCTCCGAGGCGATCCAGCGTTTCGCGGCGATCCTGAACGACGCCGGCTATGCGAGCCCGATCCGCCGGCCGCGCGGGCGGGACATCCTCGCGGCCTGCGGGCAGCTCAAGACCGAGAGCGAGAGGCGGGCCCGCGGCGCGGCGTGATCGTCCCGTCCCGGGGGCCTGCCCCGGGCGCGGAGGGTAACGCGGCGATGGCGCGCCCCTTGAGCGAGAGCCGCCCCGGTGCGCGTGGCATCGGGCGGAACGCGGCCCTGCCGGGCACGCGCCCGGCTATCGTCCGTAGAGGATGTAGTTGATCGTCAGGTCGATCGTGACCTGCTCCTCGGCCGTGCCCGGCGGGAAGGGCGGCAGACGCGCCCCGCGGAAGACATTCTGCGAATAGAAGTTCAGATGGATCGAGCGTGACGCCTGGCGCAGCTCGACGCCGCGCACCCGGCCATCCGGGCCGGTCAGGATGCGCACCGTGACCGGGCCCTGCTCCCGCAGGTCGATGGCTTCCCGCGGATAGCGGAGGTTCTGGTCCAGCCATTGCCGGAAGGCGTTGCGCCAGTCGGGCCCGGCCTCGGCGCCGCGCACGCGCAATTGCTCGACATCGCCGGGGCCCGCCTGGTTGGCGCCCGGGCTGAGGTCGAGGCCGCGCCTAGGTGCGCCCGGCCGGCCCTGGTCCCCGAGGCGGATCGGCGGACGGTTGGTCAGGTCCAGCGGCGGAACGCGTTCGGCGGTCTGGGTCGGCGGCTGCGGACTCGGCGCCGGGGGGGGCGGTGGCGGCGG
>JAYRJZ010000162.1:0-5594 GCA_041906015.1 Roseomonas sp. | reverse complement strand
GGCGGCGACGGTCGGCGCCTCGCTCGGCGTGAAGATGATCATCAACGAGTTCGTGTCGTATCTGTCGCTGGCGCAGTCGGGCGGCGCCGGGCTGTCGGACCGGTCGCGGCTGATCCTGACCTATGCGCTGTGCGGGTTCTCCAACCTCGGTTCCGTCGGGATCATGGTGGGCGGCATGACGGCGATGTGCCCGGAACGGCGGACCGACATCGTGCAACTCGGGCTGCCCTCACTGATCTCGGCGACCATCGCCTGTTGCATGACAGGGGCGGTGGTGGGGGTGCTGACAGCGCCCTGAACGCGGCGCAGGATGCGGCGCGCAAGGAGCCTGCCCCATGACCCACATCGTCCATCGCAACCTCCGCGAAATGCCTGCCATCGCCGCCTCCGGTCGTGGCATCTGGCTGCGCGACACCTCGGGGCATGAGGTGATCGACGGGTCGGGCGGGGCGGCGGTGGCCTGCCTCGGGCACGGGCATCCGCATGTGGTCCAGGCGATGAAGGACCAGATCGACCGGCTCTGCTACGCGCACACCGCCCTCTACACGGCGGAAAGCGCGGAACGCCTCGCCGACATGCTGGTCGGCCACGCGCCGGGTGGGCTGACCCATGCCTATTTCGTGTCCTCCGGGTCGGAGGGCATGGAGGCCGCGATCAAAATGGCCCGCCAATGGGCGATCGAATCCGGCCAGCCAGGCCGCACCAAGATCATCGCGCGCCGGCAATCCTATCACGGCAACACGCTCGGCGCGCTGGCCGCCGGCGGCAATGCGATGCGCCGCGCCCCCTATGCGCCGCTGCTGTCGGACGCCTTCAGCCATGTCTCGCCCTGCTATCCCTACCGCGACCGGCGCGACGACGAATCCGAAGCCGACTACGTCGCGCGGCTGGCCGATGAGCTGGAAGCCGAGTTCCAGCGCCTCGGCCCGCAGAACGTGATCGCCTTCTGTGCCGAGACCATCGTCGGCGCGACGCTCGGCTGTGCGACCGCCCTGCCCGGCTATTTCCCGGCCATGAAGGCGGTCTGCGAGCGCCATGGCGCGCTGCTGATCCTCGACGAAGTCATGTCCGGCATGGGTCGTTCCGGCACGCTGCATGCCTGGGAACAGGAAGGCATCACCCCCGACATCCAGGTGATCGCGAAGGGCCTTGGCGGCGGCTACCAGCCGATCGGCGGCATCCTGGTCCATGGCCGAGTGATCGAGGCGCTGGCCAAGGGCTCCGGCACCTTCAAGCACGGCCACACCTACCAGGCGCATCCGGTCGCCTGCGCCGCCGCGCTCGCGGTGCAGGAAGTGATCCGTGACGAGAAGCTGCTCGACAATGTGAAGGCCATGGGCGCCTTGCTGGAACAGGGGCTGACCGAGCGCCTCGGCAACCACGCCAAGGTCGGTGACATCCGTGGCCGCGGCCTGTTCTGGGCCGTGGAACTGGTACGGGACCGTGCCTCCAAGGCCGTGTTCGATCCCGCGCTCGCGGTCAACGAACGCGTGAAGAAGGAAGCCTTCAAGCGTGGCCTCGCCTGCTATCCGATGGCCGGAACCATCGACGGCAAGCACGGCGACCATGTGATCCTGGCTCCGCCCTATGTCTGCACGGCGGCCGAGATCGGCATGATCGTCGAGCGTTTCGGCGATGCGGTGGAGGCCGCCATCGCCGGGCTGTGACCCGGCGCACCGACTGACGCGGCGGGCCGAACGCCCGCCGCGATGCGGCCCAATTCCGGGCCATACTGAGAGCTTTCCACGGGACCGACGACCTTGCCCATCATCAACCGCATCGCCGATTTCCACGCCGACCTCACGGCCACGCGCCGCGACATCCACGCCCACCCGGAGCTTGGCTTCCAGGAGCGCCGCACCTCCGACATGGTCGCGAAGCTGCTCGAATCCTGGGGGATCGAGGTGCATCGCAACATCGCCGGCACCGGTCTCGTCGGCGTGCTGCGCAACGGCACCTCCAAGCGTTCCATCGGCTTCCGCGCCGACATGGACTGCCTGCCGATGACCGAGACCAATGATTTCGGTCATCGTTCGACCGTGCCGGGGCAGATGCATGCCTGCGGGCATGACGGGCACACCACCATGCTGCTCGGCGCCGCGCGTTACCTGGCGGAGACGAAGAATTTCGACGGCACGGTGAACTTCATCTTCCAGCCGGCGGAGGAAGGCGGCGGCGGTGGTCGCGTGATGGTGGAGGAAGGTCTGTTCGACCGCTTCCCCTGCGATGCCGTCTTCGCCATGCACAACACGCCGGAGATCCCGCTCGGCGAGGCGCGCATCATGGCCGGCCCGGTGCTCGCCGCCGCCGACCGCATCAGCATCACCATCCATGGCAAGGGCGGCCATGCCTCCCGTCCGCAGCAATGCATCGACCCTGTGGTGGTTGGTGCCCAGATCGTCGTGGCGGCGCAGTCGATCGTCTCGCGGTCGATGGATGCACAGGATGCGGCGGTGATCAGCATCTGCCAGTTCCATGCTGGCGAGGCATCCAACGTCATCCCCGAAAGCGCGGAGCTGCACGGCACCGTCCGCACCTTCAAGCCGGCGATCCAGGACCTGGTGGAAAAGCGGCTCGGCGAGATCGTCCGCTCAGTCGCGGAAGCCTATGGCGCCAAGGCGGAACTCTCCTACCAGCGCGGCTACCCGCCCACCGTGAACGACCCGGCGCAGGCCGAGCGTGCCGCCAAGGCGGCCGACGCCATCCTGGGCGAGGGCAAGGTGCAGCGGACCGGCACGCCGCGCATGGGGGCGGAAGATTTCTCCTACATGCTGCTCGCGCGGCCGGGGGCTTTCATCGGCATCGGGCAGGGCGATGGCGGGCGGCATTCGGTGTCGGTGCACAACCCCCGCTACGACTTCAACGACGACCTGATTCCGCTGGGCTCGTCGCTCTTCGCGAAGCTGGCGGAACAGGAAATGCCGCGCGGCTGAGGCGACGCGATACTGGGGCGGTCAGCGCGACGGAGAGGGGCTTTGCCCCTCCCCGAACCCCACCCCACCAAAGGCCGAAAGGCCTTTGGAAACCTCGACTTGGTACCGCGCGCCGCAGGCAGAATGGTGCCGAGACTCGCCCTTGCGCACGAAGCGTGCTGGAGGGGTCCAGTACGGCCATTCGGCCCGGCACCAGAAGATTGCGTTCCAAGTGCTCCAAGCACTTGGCGGGGTGGTTTGGAGGGGCCAACAGCGCAAGCGAGCCAGTCATCGGGAAGGCGTTTCGGCCTCTGGAAGGCCGCGCCGGCGCGGCCTCTCGCGCTTCATGACGTGGGGCCGGTGTCAGTTCAGTTCGATCCGCGCTTCCCGCACGACCCGCCCCCATTTCGCGTGTTCCTCGGCGAGGAAGGTGCGGAACTGCTCGGGCGTGGAGGCGAAGGGTTCGCTGCCTTCCGAGGCGAGGCGCGCGATGGTTTCCGGCTGGGCGAGCGCCTTGCCGGTTTCCTCGTTGATGCGCCTCACGACAGCACCCGGCGTGCGGGCCGGGGCGACGAGACCGGTCCAGTTCACCGCCTCGAAGCCCGGATAGCCGCTCTCGGCGACGGTGGGCACCTCGCCGAAGGTGCGGCTCCGGGTGGCGGAGGTCACGGCCAGCGCGCGCACATCGCCCGATTCCATCATGCCCTTCACCGCCAGCGGATTGGCGAAGAACAGGTCCACGCGGCCGGCGAGCAGGTCCGTCACCACCGGCGCGGCGCCGCGATAGGGCACGTGGATCACCTCGATGCCGGCGGCCTGGGCGAACATGGCGGCCGCGAGGTGCCCGGTGGTGCCGTTGCCGGCATTACCCGCGGTCAGCGTGCCGGGCCGCGCCTTCCCCGCCGCGACCAGGTCGGCCAGCGTGCGGTAGGGCGAGTTGCGCGCGACCACCAGCACGTTGGGCTGCGTCGCCACCAGCGAGATCAGCGCGAAATCGGTCAGCGGGTCGAAGGGCATGCGCGGATAGAGCGCGGGGTTGATGGCGAGGTTCGCCGCCTGCCCCATGCCGATGGTGTAGCCGTCCGGCGCCGCCTTCGCGACGGCGTCGAGGCCGATATTCCCGCCCGCGCCCGGCCGGTTGTCGGCGACGATGTTCCAACCCGTGGCGGCGGCGATCCGACCGCCGATCTCGCGCGAGATGACATCCGTCCCGCCGGCGGGCGGGAAGGGCACGATCAGCCGGATGGGCCGATCGGGCCAGGTGCCCTGGGCATGGGTGACGCAGGGCAGTGCGACCGCGGCGGCGGCGGTCAGCAGGTGGCGACGAAGCATGCGGTCGTTGCTCCCGTTAGGTTTGATTCAATCGGCGGCGTCAGGGGCCGCGGTGCGCAGCGGGCCGAGGATCTCGGCGTCGTGTTCGCCCGGCTTTGGCAGGTCGAGCCGCGCGGTCAGCCGCCTGCCGTCGAAGGTGACCGGAAGCGCCGGCACCGTGCAGGGCCGGCCATCGGGCAGGGTGATGGGCAGCAGCCCGCCGCTCGCCTTGAGGTGCGGATCCTCGAAGAGATCCCACGGCCTGGCGATGCGGGAGAAGGGCAGGCCCGCCTTCTCGCACATGGCTTCGAGGGCCGCGACGTCGTGCTTGACGATCAGCGACTGTACCAGCGGGATCAGCGTCTCGCGCCGCTTCGCGCGGTCGGTGTTGGTCGCGTAGTCGGGGTCGTCGAGCACCGGCTCGTTGAGCTCGCGCCGGAAGATCTCCCATTGGCGTTCGGTGACGACGCCGATGAAGATCTGCTGGCCGTCCTTCGTGTTGAACACATCGTACACGCCCCAGGCGCGGCGGCCCGCGGGCATGGGCGTGGGGTCCTGCCCCGTCATCGCCTGCTGCAGCATGGCGGTGGAGACGAGGAAGGCCGCGTTCTCGAACAGGCCGGATTGCAGATGCTGGCCGCTTCCCGTCGCGTCGCGCTGGCGCAGTGCGCCCATGATGGCGATGGCCCCGAACATCCCGCCCATCATGTCGTTCACCGGCGCGCCCGCGCGCAGGGGGCGGCCCGGCGGGCCGGTCATGTAGGCGAGGCCGGACTGCATCTGCACGACCTCGTCCAGCGCCGTGCGGTTCTCATAGGGGCCGGGCAGGTAGCCCTTGAGCGAGAGGTAGATCAGCCGTGGATTGCGCGCCGAGAGCGCGGCGTAGCCCAGGCCCTTCGCCTCCAGGCCGCCGGGGCGGAAGTTTTCCAGCACCACATCGGCGGTGTCGACCAGGCGCTTCAGCGTCTCGAGGTCGTCCGCGTTCTCGGTGTCGAGCTGCACGGACTTCTTGTTGCGGCTGAAGGCGGGGAAGAAGCCGGTGCCGGAGGAGGTAAGGTAGCGCGTGCGATCGCCCTTGCCGGGGGGCTCGATCTTGATGACCTCGGCGCCGAGGTCGGCGAGCACCAGGCCACAGGTCGGGCCCATGACCATGTGGGAGAACTCGACGACACGGATGCCGGCGAGGGGGAGAGGGGCGGTCATGGGCGGCTTCCTTCCTGTGAGGGGGATTGGAGGGGCGCTGCCCCTCCAAGCCACCCCGCCAAAGGCCGAAAGGCCTTTGGAAACCTCGACTTGGTGTTGGGCGCGGCGGACGCACCGGTGCCGCGCTGCGCGCCCGGTGCCAGGTATCGGTTTGCAAAGGCCTTTCGG
>JAYRJZ010000161.1:0-5628 GCA_041906015.1 Roseomonas sp. | reverse complement strand
CGCCCGGCGTTGCTCGCCATCGGCTGTTCGACGGGCGGGCCGCAAGCCTTGGCGACGCTGCTGAAGCGTCTGCCGCAACTGACGCTGCCGGTCGCGGTGGTACAGCACATGCCGGCCGGCTTCACCGCCATGCTCGCCGAGCACCTGGACCGCGTGGGCGCCATGCGCTGCGCCGAGGCGCAGGATGGCGCGATGCTGGCGCCGGGCCGGGTATATCTCGCGCCAGGCGACCGGCATCTGCTGGTCGAAGCCGTCGCCGGTGGCTACCGCGCCCGCATCACCACCGATCCGCCCGAGAATTTCTGCCGCCCCGCCGTGGACCCCATGCTGCGCAGCGCGGTGCGGGCCACGGGCGGCAAGCTGCTCGCCGTCATCCTGACCGGCATGGGCCATGACGGGCTGGAGGGCTGCCGCGCCGTCGTCGCCGCGGGCGGTCAGGTACTGGCGCAGGACGAGGCGAGTTCCGTCGTCTGGGGCATGCCCGGGGCGGTGAGCCGGGCGGGGCTTCCGCTGCTGATCGGCCCGCCCGAGGCGCTCGCCGAACGCATTGCCGACATCGCGGCCGAGAGGATCATGGCATGACGCCGGACAGCTTCAATTTCCTTTCCGGCCTGGTGAAGACGCGCTCCGGCATCGTGCTGACGGCCGACAAGGCCTACATGCTGGAGACGCGGCTCGGGGGGCTCCTGCGGCGGGAGGGGCTGGCGAGCCTCGACGCCTTCGCGCTGCGCCTGCGCGGCGCCGGCGCCGAGCCCCTGATCGCCGAGATGGTCGAGGCGTTGACCACCAACGAGAGTTCCTTCTTCCGCGACGGCAAGCCGTTCGAGCATCTCAAGAAGCTCCTGCCGCGGCTGGCGGCGGCGCGGCCGCCGGGCCAGGCGCTGCGGATCTGGTCGGCGGCCTGTTCCTCGGGGCAGGAGGCCTATTCGGTCGCGATGATCGCGGCCGGGCTCGCACCGTTGCTGGGCGGGCGCCGGGTTGACATCCTTGGCACCGACATCTCGAAGGAGATGCTGGCCCGCGCGCAGGACGGGGGTTTCAGTCAGTTCGAGGTGCAGCGCGGCCTGCCGGTGCAGATGCTGGTGAAGCATTTCCGGCAGGACGGCACCCGCTGGCGCATCGCGCCCGAACTGCGCGCCATGACGCGCTGGCAGTACTTCAACCTGCTGGATGACGTGCGCGCCCTCGGCCGCTTCGACGCGATCTTCTGCCGCAACGTGCTGATCTATTTCGATGCGCCGACCAAGACACGGGTGTTGGCGGCCCTGGCCGGGCAGGTCGCGGCCGATGGCGTCGTCTATCTCGGCGGGGCTGAAACGGTGCTGGGGCTGACGGACAGGCTCGTGCCCGCGGTGGGGGAACGGGGGGTCTATGAGCCGGCGCGGCCGAGCGCGCGGGCGGGTTGATGATGGGCGCTCCGGCGATCAGGGTGCGCCGCCGGGACACGGGCTCGCCGGCGGAGTACGGCATTTCCGCCGGGGGCAACGGGAGGGGGCTGTGCCCCCTTTCGTCAGGCGGCCTGCATGCCCAGGCGGGCCGGGGCGGCCTCGGTGCCCGGCTGCCAGCCGGCGGCGCGGGCGGCCGCGGGGTCGCGCAACACATAACCGCGTCCCCAGACCGTGCCGATGAGATCCGAGGCGCCGGCCTGGGCCAGCTTCTTGCGCAGCTTGCAGATGAAGACGTCGATGATCTTCACCTCGGGCTCGTCGATGCCGCCATAGAGGTGATTGAGGAAGGCTTCCTTCGTCATCACCACGCCCTTGCGCAGGGCCAGCAATTCGAGGATCGCGTACTCCTTGCCCGTGAGGTGGACGGTGCGGCCTTCGACCGTCACCTCCCGCGAGCCGAGATTCAGGTTCAGCGGCCCGACCTGCAGCGTGGGCTGGCTGAAGCCCTTGGCGCGGCGCACGATGGCCTGGATGCGCGCCACCAGCTCCTGCTGGTCGAAGGGCTTGGTGATGAAGTCGTCGGCGCCCATGCCGAAGACCTTCACCTTCGTCTGCGGGCGCGAGATGCCCGAGAGGATGAGGACCGGTGTCTCGATCCGCGCGGCACGCAGGCGGCGGACCACCTCGGAGCCGTCGATATCCGGCAGGATGAGATCCAGGATCACGATATCGTAATCATAGAGGCGGGCCAGTTCGACAGCCTCTTCGCCGGTATCCGCGGAGTCCACGATCATCGACGTCTGGCGGAGCATCATGGTGATGCCGCGCGCAGTTGTGAGATCGTCCTCAACCAATAAGACGCGCATTTTGGTGCCCTCTCACTTTATAGGCGTAGAGTACCGCCTATGCGAGTGCCATCAAGCGGTTTTTCACCCCATCGTGACACCAAGAATAAAATATAAAGCTGAAAATTCGACTAAAGATAATAAATTGAGACAAATCAGGGCTCTTGGGTGACTCGCAGCTCGATCAGGGCTGCTACCCATGGTTGTGGTGCCTCGCGCGGCAGGAAATGACCCGCCCCAGGGAGCACCATCCGCCGGAAAGGTCCGGCAAAGTGCCGCGCGCAGCCCACGCTGTTCTCCGGCGGGTCCACGCCATCTTCCGCACCATGCAGCACCACCGTGGGAACGGTGATGGGCGGCTGGCCAGCCAGGCGTTCCTCGATCCATTCCAGCGCCGGATCGCCCGGCGCAGCCTGGTGACGGTGGCGATAGGACTGCACCACGGTGGCGACGAAGTCCGGATTGTCGAAGCTCGCCGCGGTCCGCGCATATTCGGCATCGGTCAGCGGATAGGTTGGCGACCACAGGTCCCATAGCTTGCGGCAGAAGGCGGCGCGGTTCTCGGTCAGTCCCGCCACGCCGCGTTCGGTGTGCAGGTACCACTGGTACCAGTACCGGTATTCGCGATCCGGATCGGCGGGCCGCAGGGCATGCGGGATGTCCTGGATGTTGTAGCCGGCGCCCGATACCAGCCCGATCACCCGCTCCGGCCACAGCGCCGCGACGATGCAGGCCGCTCGCCCACCCCAATCGTACCCCGCCAGCAGCGCCCGCCCGATGCCGAGCGCATCCATCAGCGCCAGCAGATCCGCCCCGAGTGCTGCCTGCTGTCCGGAGCGCGGCGTCGTTGCATCGCGAAACCGCGTCGGGCCATAGCCGCGCAGATAGGGCACGACGACGCGGAAGCCGCCGGCGACGAGCGGCCCGACCATGCCATCATAGGTTCGCACATCGTCGGGAAAGCCATGCAGCAGGATGACCGGCGTGCCGCCCTCCGGCCCATGCAGTTCCACCGCGACGTCGAGCGCCCCGGCCGTGACCATGACATGAGACATGACGCGCCCTTCCTTCCGCGAAGGGCGCCATGTTCTACCGCCAGCGGCGATGCATCCAGAGCCACTGGCCCGGATACTCGCGGATCCATCCGGCGATCACGTCGTTCATCGCCTGCGTCGCGCCTGCCACGTCGATCTGCCCCTCCGCGTCGCGCGGCAGGGCGATCTCCTCGGTCAGATCGAGTCGGAAGCGACCATCGGGCAGCCGGATGGCGCGCGCGCCATGGACCGGGCAGTCGAAGCGGCGCGCGAGCTGCGCCAGCAGCGGATTGGCATGCGCCGGCCGGCCGAGGAAGTTCACCACCGGCCCGCGACCGAAGCGCTGGTCCACCAGCATGCCCACGTGCAGTCCGCGCTCCAGCGCCTTGGCGAGCTTGAAGGGGGCCGACATCCCTGCCGCGACCAACTGCCCCATGCTGTCGCGCCGCAGTTCCAGGATCGCCTTGGCCACCGCCGGGCTGTTCGGCGTGCGATACAGCACCGCGCTCTCGATGCCATGCTTCGCCGCCGCGATCGCCGGCAATTCCCAGTTCGCCAGATGGGCGGAGAAGACGATGGCCGGCTTGCCGTCCTCGCGCAGGCGCTCGTAGAGCGCGACCGTCTCGGGCGACGCCGTGATGCGACCCTGTTCGGGATGCGCCGGATCGAAATCCCAGATCCGGTCCATATGGACGTATTCGCAGGCGACGCGGCCGAGATTGTCCCAGGCCTCCATCAGGATCGCGTCGCGTTCTTCCTGCGTCTTCTCCGGAAACGCCGCGGCGATGTTCTCCCGCGCGATGCGGTCCGCCTTGGTGAAGCGGCCCAGATGCCGCGTGATCCATGCCCCGATGCGCGGGCCAGTATCGGGCCCCAGCAGGCGCAGCAGCGCGAAGACTGCCCGGACCAGAAGTCCGAACAGCCGATCCGCGAAGAGCCAGAGCTTGACCTTAAAGCGTAACAACGATCTTCCCGAAGACGCGGCGGCTTTCCAGCCGGTCGAGCCCCTCCGTGAAGCGCTCGATGGGCAGCACCGTGTCCAGCACCGGCAGGATGCCGTGCGCCATCTTGGCGTAGCCATCGGCGATGTTGCGCATCGAGGCGCCGAAGGACCCGAAGATGCGGAGCTGCCGCTGGAACAGCATCATCAGGTTGGTCTCGGCAGACACGCCGGAGGTGGACCCGCAGGTCACGAGCCGCCCCCCCATGCGCAGCGACAGCAGCGACCCTGACCAGGTGGACGCGCCGACATGTTCGAACACCACATCGACGCCGACCTTGTTCGTCGCGCGCCGTGCGACGGTCGGGAAGTTCTGCGTCGAGTAGTTCACCACGATGTCGGCGCCGAGCGCCTTTGCCTTCGCGCATTTCTCGTCATCGCCGGCGGTCGCGATGACGGTGCAGCCGAGATCCTTGCAGATGCGCACCGCGACGGTCCCGATGCCCGAACCCGCGGCATGGACCAGCACCGTCTCGCCCGGTTCCAGCTTCGCATTGTCGAACAGCATGTGCTCGACAGTGGAGAAGGTGATGGCCCCGCAGGAGGCATCCTCCCAGGAAATGCCGTCCGGCACGCGCACCAGCAGGCGGGCTTCCTGGTTCACCTTCTCGCAGGCGAAACCACCCACGTGAAAGCCCTTCACGCCGCGGACGTCCTCGCAAAGGTTGTCCTGGCCGGCGAGGCAGCGGCGGCACTTGCCGCAGGTCAGCGCGCCATACGGCGCCGCGCGGTCCCCGACCTTCCAGTCCGACACGCCGTCGCCGACGGCGATGACCTCGCCCACCGCCTCGGCACCGACGGTCAGCGGCATCTCGCGCTTGGCGAAGGCCATGCCGCGGAAACCCCAGACATCGATGTGGTTCAGCGCGACCGCCTTGATGCGCAGCGTGACCTCGCCCGGGGCGGGCGGGGGCGGGTCGGCGACGTCTTCCAGGCGAAGGTCGCGGTCGGCGTGAAGGCGAAGTGCGCGCATTGGCATCCCGTCAGTCAGAATTGAAGGGGCTCTGACCCTCCAAACCACCCCGCCCCGGGAACCGGTCGTCGTTGCTTTGCAACGCCAACGGGGACCTATCGGCCGAAAGGCCTATGGACACCTCAACCTGGTGCCGGGCAGCGGGGCCTTCCTATAGGCGGAGCGATCCGCCCTGCCCAGCACCCAGAATGGCCTGCCTGGTCCGGCGCCCCTGGCCATGCCGCCTAGGGCCCGGGCGTGTCGCCATGCCGGGCACGCCGCCACGCCGACGGCGTCACGCCGCTCCAGCGGCGGAAGCTGCGGACGAAGGCGCTGTGGTTCGCGTAGGACAGGGCGTTGGCGACCTCCCCGATGGTGAGGTCGGTCAGCGCCAGCAGCTCCTCGGCCA
>JAYRJZ010000043.1:0-39356 GCA_041906015.1 Roseomonas sp. | reverse complement strand
CCTGGCGGGGAGAGGTCCGGAGGGGGGCGGCGCCCCTCTCCGGTCCCGCGTCACAGCAACCACAGCGCGATCCCCGGCACCCAGAGCAACAGCAGCACCGCCAGAATGTAGACCGCCAGGAACGGCATCACCCCCGCGAAGACATCCTCGATCGGCCCCGCCGGCTGCCGCATCCCCTGCAGCACATAGAGCACCGTCCCGTCCGGCGGTGAGATCATCGCGATCTCCACCAGCATGGTGACGATCACGCCGAACCAGATCGGGTCGTAGCCGAGCGCCTTCACCAGTGGGAAGATCACCGGGATGGTCGTCACGATCATGGAGAAGCCCTCCATGAAGGTGCCGAGCGCGATGTAGAAGCCGATGATGAACAGCATCAGCACCCAGGGCGGAAAGGGCAGTTCCGCCATCGCGTTCGCCAGCGCCTGTGGCACGCCGACCGACGCCAGCACGAAGTTCAACAGATAGGCGCCGAGCAGGATCAGCCCGATCATGGAGGTGGCGAGCGCCGTGGCGACGAGGCTGTCGCGCAGCAGCGGCCAGTTCATCTTGCGTTCGATGACCGCGAGCACCATCGCGCCGACCACGCCGAAGGCCGCGCTCTCGGTCGGCGTCGCGACGCCGGCATAGATGGTGCCGAGCACGAGGCCCATCAGCAGCAGGGTCGGGATCAGGTCGAACAGCGACTGGATCTTCTCCGCGCGCGTCGGCTTGGGTGCGGGCGGTGCCGGGTTGCGCTTCCCATGCACCAGGATCACCAGCGCGAACAGCGCGACCACCAGCAGCGACGGCCCGATCGCGGCGACATACAACTGCCCGACCGAGGTCTCGGTGATCAGCGCATAGACGATGAAGGTGATCCCCGGCGGGATCAGGTTGCCGAGCGCCCCGCCGGCCGCGAGCGACCCCAGCACCATGCGCGGCGCATAATGCGTGCCGCGGAAATAAGGCAGGGCGACCGACCCCATCGTCGCCGCGGTCGCCACGGACGACCCGCTGATCGCCGAGAACACCGCGCAGGACGCGATGTTGGTGTGCAGCAGGCCCCCCGGGAAGCGGTTCAGCCAGACGCCCATCGCGCGATACAGCCGCCCGGACAGCCCCGCGCGCAGCATGATCTCGCCCATCAGCAGGAAGAGCGGCACGGAGACGAGCACGAAATTCGTGCTCGTCCCCCACAGCGTCTGCCCGATGTAGAGCCAGAAGGGCCGGTCCGACAGCACGAAGCCCGCGACAAGCCCGAGGCAGCCCAGCGCCGCCCCCACATGCACCCCCGCCCCGAAGAAGCCGAGGAAGAGGCCGATCAGCATCACTGCTTCGGCCCAGGGAAGATGGGCGGGGCCGGCGCCCATGAAGGACGCGTAGCCGAAGGCGGCGATGACCGCGACGATGAAGACGATCGCGATCACCGGGACAGCGCGCCCTTCGCGCCGATCGCCTCCAGCGTTTCCTCCGCCTCGTCCCTGTCGTTGCGCGCCCCGGCGATGCGGTCGATGTCGTCGAAGCGGCCGGCGATGATCAGCAACAGGATGTCGGTCGTGCGCAGCACCACCGACACGAAGAACAGGCCCAGCCCCACCCCCCACAGCGTCTGCGGGATCCACAGCGGCGCCCGCAGGGCCGAGATGTCGGTCGCGTTGAACATCAGGCTCTCATCCACCAGCGTATAGGCGCCATAGGCGAGGAAGGCGGCGAAGACTGCGAGCAGGCAGAAGGCCATCAGATGCGCGAAGGCCCGCGGCTTCGGCGGCAGCATCCGCACCAGCAGGTCGATGCGGATATGCGCCCGACGCGCCAGCACGCCGGACAGCGACCAGGAAATGCCGATGGCGAGGAAATAGCCCGACAGCTCGATGGTCGACCGCGTCGAGAAGCCGAGGAAGTTCCGCGCGATCACATCACCCACGATCAGCAGCGTGGCGGCGAGGAACAGCCCGCCGCCGAACAGCATCAGGACCAGCGCGACGCGGTCAGCACCGCGCCGCCACGGCCCAAGCGCCGAGGGCTCCACTAATTCGCCCGCACGCCGCTGATGGGGGCGATCACCTGGTTGTAGATCTCGCCGCAGCGCGCGCCGCAGCGGCGCACCCAGGCGGGCAGCACCACATCGCGGAAGGTCGTCTGGATGGAAGCGAGGTCCTCGGCGGTGGGCACGACCTCGGTCATGCGGCGCGCCTCGGGCACCACGGAATGGATGCGGCACTTGTCGGCGAGGCCGAGATTGCAGTCGATGCCGTCCTGCGTCGCCACCGCGCCGAGCTGCCACTGCGCATCGGCGATGCGCTTGAACTCGGCTTCGAGGAAGGTGCGGACTTCCGGCGCCTGGCGGTTCCACCAGGCGAGGTTCACGAAGTACCCCGACAGCGACCAGGTCGAGGGCAGCGTGTACATATGCGTGGTGACTTCCCACCACTTCACGCCATTCGCGGTGCCAGTGCCGGTGATGGCGCAATCGACCGTGCCGCGTTCGAGCGCGGCATAGACCTCGGGGAAGGCGATGGCCGCGGCCTGGGCGCCATAGGCCTGCACGAAATCGGCGACCGAAGGCCCGTTGGTGCGCACCCGCAGCCCGCGCATCGAGGCCATGCCCGTCACCGGCCGGCGGCAGAAGAAGACCTGCGCTGGAAAGGGATAGACGGCGAGCAGCCGCACGCCGACGCGCTCCAGGTCGCGGTTCAACACCGGCGTCATCGCGTCCGCCACGCGCCGCGCCTGTTCGAGCGTCGGGTTCAGCCCGGCGAGGTCGAGCGCATCGAGCATCGGCACGTCGCCCGAGACGACGCCGAGCGTCGCGCCACCGATCTCGACCTGGCCGGAGCGGACGAGGCGGATGACCTCGGGGCCACCGACGCCGCGCTCGGGCCAGGATTGCAGGGTGACGTTGACGCGCCCGCCGCTGCGCTGGGCCAGGCCGTCGCGCAGCATCGGCACGTCGACCTGGGAATATTGCGGCAGGGTCGGACCGGGCTGCGTCACCGCGGTCATGTTCACCCGCGGTCCGGGCGGCAGTTCCTGCGCCAGGACCGGCGCGGCCGCGGCCATCCAGGCAGCCGCGGCGGTGACGAGAAGACGGAGACGAACCATGCGGAGATCCCCCAAGGCGCTGATCGGTGCGACGACGGGGGATGTGCAAGGCGAGTGCCACGCCACGGACGGGCGTCGGGCCTCACGAGCGCGTCAGCTCTGCCCATTGTCGCGCCAGATTGATCCACTGGATGGCAAGTTGCCGTGCCGGCGAAGGCATCGCAGTGTCATTGCCCGCAAGGGGAGCAGTGCCGATGCCGAAGACCACCGTCTACTCACCGCTGGTGATGACGCCGACCAACCCGCATTCCCAGGCGACCATCGCCGGCGGGACCTTCTACTGCGCGACCGTCGCGCTCGACGTGGAGGGCAAGGTGGTGGGCATCGGCGACATCCGTGCCCAGACGCGCCAGGCGCTGACCAACCTGAAGCATCTGCTGGAAGCCGCGGGCGGCAGCCTCGACGACGTCGCGCGTGTGATGATCTACCTGACCGACATGCGCCATTTCGCCGGCATGAACGAGGTCTACCGCGAATTCTTCCACGGCGATTCGCTGCCCAGCCGCGCGAGCGTCACCGGCAGCATGGGCATGCCTGAGCTGATGGTGGAATTCGACGTCATCGCCTGGCTCGGCGACTGACTGCCGACCGTCGAACGCTTCGACCGCTGGGGTTCCGGTTTGCCTGGCTGCCAGCAGGTCGCTTTTGTAGCCTCGGCACGGGTCAAACGCGCGCGCCGTTGGCGTGAGTCCTTTGCGCGTCCCTCGAACGGGGTCGCGCCTCGCAGCCCCGGCCCGAGGCCGAGCCTCGGGCCGAAAGGACACCGTTACCGATAGGCCTCGTCGTAGGCGTCACGCAGCGCTTCCTCAAGCAGCCGGAAGGGCTGGTAGGCCTTGAGGTCGTCGCCGCGCTCCACGCCCGGCAGCAGGCGGTCGCAAGGCTGCGGCACGCCGAGCACGGTGGTGATGGGCACGCGCTCCGCATAGATCGGCAGGGCGTAGTCCTCCTCCTCGTCGCCAAGGCCCTTGTCGCGGATCTTCGCCGACGCCGTCTCGATCTCCATCTTCACCACCGCGGTCGCCTTGACCTCCTGCTTGCTGCTCTCGCGCAGCGTCGCGGTGCGGCCGGGGAAGAAGCGGTCGACCATCATGGTCAGGGACTGCAGCTTCTCCTCGGGGTCGGTGATCAGATGCGCATGGCCGAAAGCCATCACCGCGCGATAATCCACCGAATGGTTGAAGCCGCAGCGCGCCATGACCAGGCTGTCCATGATGGCGACCGTCAGGCAGGCCGGCTGGCCCTCCGACAGGTTGCGCAGCATCCGGCTCGCGCTCGACCCATGCCAGTACAGCGTCGTCCCCTCCCGCCAATACAGCGTCGGCGTGCAATAGGGCTGGCCGTCGATGACGTAGGAGACGTGGCACATCATCGCGGAATCGAGGATCCGGTGCACCGTCTCATGGTCGTAATGGCCGCGCTGATGGACGCGTTTCACCCGGTTCACCGGCGTGACGGGATAGCTGGGCGGGATGGCTGTGTCGGGCATGGCTGCACCCTCGATTGACAGGCCTCTTCTGCCTTCGGAAATTGGTCGGTACGAGGACCAATTCGAGCGGCCATATGCCAACCAATCGCGAAATCCGCGGTGCCGTGCTGGATCTGCCCCTGCCGATGGACAGCGGCGGCAGCCAGTCGGCGCGCGTCCATGCCGGGCTGCGCGCGGCGATCCTGGAGGGACGGCTCGCCGCCGGGCTGCGCCTGCCCTCCAGCCGGGCGTTGGCGGAACAGCTCGGCGTGCGGCGCAACGCCGTGGTCGTGGCCTATGAGCTGCTGCTGAGCGATGGCCTGGCCGAGGCCCGCATCGGCGACGGCACCTATGTCGCCGCCCAGGTCCCGCGCGGGCCGGCCACGCCCGATCGCGTGCGCCTGCCCGAATTCCGCTCCGATCGCGGCCCCTTCGCGGTGGGCTGCACCACGCCGGACCCGATCCTGCTGCGCCAGCTCGGCCGCGCCCTGCGCGACCGCGTGGTGCGGGCGGATCCGACGGATCTCGGCTATGGCGACCCGCGCGGGCATGCGGCGCTGCGCGCGGCCATCGCGGATCACCTCGCCGCGACGCGCGGCATGGCCTGCGACCCCAGCCGCATCCTCATCACCTCCGGCACGCAGCAGGGGTTGCGGCTGTGCGCCGAGGCGCTGCTCGCCCCCGGCGACGCGGTGTGGATGGAAGACCCCGGATACCCGACCGCGCAACGCACGCTGCGCGCGCTCGGCGCGCGGCTGGTGCCTGTGCCGGTGGACGGTGCGGGCATCGACGTGGCCGCCGGCCGCGCGCGGGAACCCGGCGCGCGCATGGCGTATGTCACGCCCTCCCACCAGTTCCCCACCGGAGTGACGATGACGATGGCGCGCCGCCTCGCCCTGCTCGACTGGGCGCGGGCCGAAGGCGCCTGGATCGTCGAGGACGATTACGACAGCGAGTTCCGCTTCGCCGGCGCACCGCTCACGGCACTCGCGGGCATCGACGGGGCGGGGCGGGTGATCTATCTCGGCACCTTCTCCAAGACGCTGTTCCCCGGGCTGCGCGTCGGCTTCGTGGTGGTGCCGGCAGCGCTGGCGGAGCGCGTGGTCGCGACACGGGCGGTTTCGGATCGCTTCCCCTCCCCGCTCATCGGCGGCGCGCTGGGCGAGATCATCGCCAATGGCGACTTCGCCGCGCATCTGCGCCGGATGCGCACGCTCTATCGCGGCCTGCGCGACCATGTGGCGACAGCGCTGACCCGTGCAGCCGGCCCCGCACTGACAGTCGACGTGCCGGATCATGGGCTGCACCTGCTCGCCACCCTGCCCGAGGGGCTGCCCGCCGGCACGGCCCGCGAGATCCAGGAGGAGGCGGGCGTCGAAGGCTGGCTGCTGTCGGAAACGCGGTTGACGTCCGAAGGGCCGGACGGCTTCGTGATCGGCTATTCCGGGCACGAGGCGGGGGCGCTGAAACGGGCGGCGGAGACGCTGGGGCGCGCGGTGCGGCGCCGGTGCCGATGAGGAATTCGAGAAGACCTGGAACCGGAGGGGCGCCGCCCCTCCGGACCTCCCCGCCGGGTTCCCCATCGGCGTTGCCTCGCAACGTCGATGGGGTCCCCTGGCCACAGTGTGGCCTGGACCGCCGGCACCTGGCGCTGGGCATGACGCCCGTCCCGAGCCCACGCAGCGCGCTTCGTGCGCAAGAGCGGGCTTCGGCACCATTCTGCCCGAGGTGCACAGTGCCAAGTGGAGGTTTGCAAAGGCCTTTCGGCCTTTGCTGGGGTGGTTTGGAGGGGCAAAGCCCCTCCAACTCCCACAGCGGAAGGTCGTGAGGAGAGGCGTCCCCCCGCGGCGCCACGCTCGGCTTCGCCTGTCACTCCACGGCGGCCGGCGGCGCTTCCTCCCGCGCCCGCGGCACGGGTGGTGGTGGCACCCAGGGCCGCGCCCCGCGCCAGGCGCGGTCGGAGACCACACGGATGCCATCCGCCCCGAACCACGCCGCATGCGGGCCGTTCCGCCAGACCGAAAAGCGGTCCACCACCTGGCTGCCGGCGCAGCGCCCCCGGATCGGTTCGGCCGAGACCAGCAGCGCGGCGCGGCCGCACAGCCCATCCGGCGGATCGCCGCGCAGCAACACCACCTCCGGCTGCGCGTGAAGCCGGCAGGCGCCGGGCGTGCAGACCATGTCGGCGACCTGTCCACGCACAGGCAGCGTCTGCGCCTCGGCCAGGCCATGCGCGCGCAACCATGAATCGCGCGTCAGGGCTGACGCGCCGGATTGCCGCTGCAGCCAGAAGCCGCCTCCCGCCGCCACGCCGATCAGCCGCGCATCGCCGGAGACGAACAGATCCGGCGGGCGGTGCAATGCCGGGCTGGCGAGGCCCAGCGCCAGCACCGGCACCCCGAACCAGCGCCAGCGCATCCGCCACAGGCACAGCCACACCATGCCGAAGGCGGTCGCGACCAGACCCCAGGCCGGGATTGGCCGCGCCACCTGCGCCGCACCGGGCCAGGAGGCCACCTCCCGCGCCACCGCCAGCACGGCCTCGCAACCCCAGCCCATCACCGCCAGAGCGGGGCCGTCGAGGCCGAGCGGCATCAGCGCCATGGCAATCATCCCGGCCGGCATGACCAGCACCGAGGTCAGCGGCACCGCCACCGCATTGGCCGCCACGCCATACCATTGCAGCCGGCCGAAATGGGCCAGGCCGAAGGGCGCCGTCGCGAGCCCCGCCAGCACCGAGGTCATCACCAACCCCGCCGCGAACACCGCTGCCTTCCGCCACCAGGCGCCATCGCCCCGGAGCCGCGTCATAGGGCCTTTCAGCGCCTCCCACCCCGCGATCAGCGCCAGCACCGCGGCGAAGGACATCTGGAAGGACGGCCCCAGCACCGCATCGGGCGCGAGCAGCATCACCGCCGCCGCCGCAAGCGCAAGGCTGCGCAGCGAGATCGCCCGCCGCCCCGTCAGCAACGCCATCGTCACCAGCAGCGCGGTGGCGAAGGACCGCTGCATCGGCACCTGGGAACCCGTCAGCACCATGTAGAATCCGCCGGCGGCAAGCGCCGCGACGCCGGCCACGGCCTTGCCATCCAGCCGCAGCGCCAGCCAGCGCCAGCAGGCGATCAGCAGCCGCACCACCCAGAAGCTCGCCCCCATCACGATGGCGATGTGCAGGCCGGAGACGGACAGCAGATGTGCCAGGCCCGAATCGCGCATCGCGGTGATGTCGGCGCGCGGGATGGCGCTTTGCCCGCCGGTCAACAGCGCGGCGGCGACCGCCCCGGCGGGGCCCGGCACGATGGCGGTGACGCGGGCTTCCACCGCGCTGCGCAGCCCCGATAGCGGCCGGGCCTCGCCCGCCGCTGGAACGAGTTCGGCCGATCCGATGGCGAAGCCCGCGCCGCCCTGCCCGGCGAAGAAGGCCGCGCGCTGGAAGTCCCAGGCGCCGGGATAGGCCGGCGCGGAAGGCGGCCGCACCAGGGCACGGACCGAAATGCGGTCGCCGGGCGCAGGCCGCGCGGGATCGTTGGCCCGCAGACGGACGCGGAAACTGCGGGGCTGCGGCGGCTCCTCCGGCCCGAAGCGGACGCCCGAGAGGGTCAGGCGCCGGCCTTCGGGCAGCAGGTCCACCTCCTGCACGATGCCGCTCAGCATCACGGCGCCGCGCGGCGGGGTGGCGATCGGCGGGGCCGCCGCCGCATGCCAGGTGGCGGCGGCGAAGCCCAGCGCGGCCGCACCGAGCAAGCCGACCGCCCAGCCGGCATGCGGCGCGCGCGGCGCAACCAGCAGGGCCACCAGGATCAGCGCGGGCGCGAGGGCGAGGGTCCAGCCGCCCGGCTCCTCCCGCAGCCCGAAATAAGCGAGCACCCCGGCCCCCATCGCCACGGCAAGCCAGGGCGCGAGCCGCCCGCGTTCCGCCGCCAGCAGCAGCCCCGCCCGGCCGGCCAGGTCATGCAGCCGGGCCAGGGCGCGGCCGGAGGCATATCGCGCAACGGTGCTGGACAGGGAATGGTTCCGCAACTTACGCGTTCATTCTATCCTCACAATCGGCAGTGCGGGAGGCCTTGCCGGCCCGCGGCCTCCCTTCGAGCCCCAGCCTCGCACCTTCTGCCGCGGCGGCGAGGACAGCCGATGGTGCCATCGGCAAGCCCCGCTGGTATGAGGGGCGCCTCCGCGACCGAGTTCAGGTGATATGACCGTCCGTACCCGCTTCGCCCCCTCCCCCACCGGCTACCTGCACATCGGGGGTGCGCGCACCGCGCTGTTCAACTTCCTCTTTGCCCGGCATGTCGGCGGGACCTACCTGCTGCGCATCGAGGATACGGACAAGGAACGCTCGACCCAGGCGGCGGTGGACCAGATCCTCGAAAGCCTGGAATGGCTCGGCCTGTCGCCGGACGAGCCACCGGTGTTCCAGGCCGCGCGCGAAGCGCGCCACGCCGAGGTGGCGCATGAGCTGCTCGCCGCCGGCAAGGCCTATCGCTGCTGGGCCACGCCGCAGGAACTGCAGGAGATGCGCGAGAAGGCGATGGCCGAGGGCCGCCCGCCCCGCTACGACCGCCGCTGGCGCGACCGCGAGCCTGGCCCCGAGCAGGAGGGCAAGCCCTTCGCCATCCGCATCAAGGCGCCGCTCGAGGGCGAGACGGTGGTGCAGGACCTGGTGCAGGGCGAGGTCCGCGTCGGCAATGTCGAGCTCGACGACATGATCATCCTGCGCTCGGACGGCACGCCGACCTACCTGCATGCGGTGGTGGTGGACGACCACGACATGGAGATCACCCATGTCATCCGCGGCGACGACCACCTGACCAACACCTTCCGCCAGTGCCTCGTCTATGACGCGATGGGCTGGCACCGGCCGGATTTCGCCCATATCCCGCTGATCCATGGCGCGGACGGGACCAAGCTGTCCAAGCGGCATGGCGCGGTGTCGGTGCTCGACTTCCGCGACCAGGGCTATCTGCCGGAAGCCGTGTGCAACTACCTGATGCGCCTCGGCTGGGGCCATGGCGACGAGGAGATCGTGCCGCGCGACCGCGCCATCGCGCTCTTCGACATCAAGGATGTCGGGCGCGCTGCCTCGCGCATGGACTACGCCAAGCTGACGCATGTGAACGCCGTCTATCTGCGCCAGGCCGACGATGCGCGGCTGACCAGGGCGGTGCTGGAGATCCTCGCCAAGCGCGGCACGCTGTTCGGCACCGAGGGCGCGGAACGGCTCGGCCTGCTGATGCCTGACCTCAAGGAACGCGCGCGCACGCTGGAGGAACTCGCCGGCGCCGCAGCCTTCGTCGTGCATGAGGGCCTGCCCGCGATCGACGAGAAGGCGCTCGCCGCGCTGACGCCGGAAGCCCGCGCGCGGCTGGCGGATCTCGCGGAATTCCTCTCCGCCGCGCCATGGGAGAAGGCGGATCTGGAGCAGTGGCTGCGGGACTACGCCGATGTGAAGGAGGTCAAGCTGAAGGACATCGCCCAGCCGCTGCGCGCGGCGCTGTGCGGCAGCCTGACGAGCCCGCCGATCAATTCAGTGCTCTGGGCGCTGGGGCGCGACGAGAGCCTGGCGCGCATCCTCACCGCCGCCAACGGCTGACGCTTGCTTGCCCGGCGAGGCGGTGCTGCGCATCGCCGGGCCAGAGCGACCTGCCCGCCGCGCTGCGGGCCATGCGGCGGGGCGTCCCCGGCCTCACCCCACGTTGATCCGCCAGGCGGTGGGGCCGATGCGCTCCATCCGCGCGAACCGGTCCCAGGCGACGAGCGCGCCCTGCATCAACTGCTCCCATGCCTCGAGCCGCGCTGGCGTGGCCTCCATGCCGCGGAACAGCGGCAAGCTGCCGCGCGTCAGTATCGCGCTGCCATCCGGCTGCCGTGAGAGGGCCGCGGATGCATCGCCTTCGGCGCGCGCGAGCGCGAGGAGGAGATCGGGGCAATCCGCCACCTCCAGCGCCGCGGCCGCCGCGTGGACATGCTGCATGCCGACGAGCCTCGCGGCATGGCCGAGCAAGGCCCCACCCTCCGCTTCGCCGAACAGGTCCATCGCCGCCTGCACGATGCTGCGCGCATATTCCATCGCGTAGCCACGCTTCGCCTTGGCGATGCGCTCCGCCGGCCAATTCCCGGCCGGCAGGTTCGGCGCGGCGGCCGGATCGAAGCGCGGCATGCACTCACCCTTCGCGAAGCGCAGCCGTTCCGCCTCCGGCAGGTCGTGGTCATGCTCGATGTAGTAGCCCTCGAGCCCCGGATCGCCATCCACCGTCTGCCCGGTGCAAACGAAGCCGAGTCCGAGCCGGCCCAGCATCACGCCGTTATTCGCGTGCCAGCCGCGCAGCATGGCTGCATTCACCGAAGACGGGATTCCGCAGATTGTCGCCCCCGGCCAGATCCAGCGCGGCGGCGGGTAGCGGATCCAGGCCTTGCGCGGGGATTCCTCGACATATTCGACGCTGACGCCGCCGATGAAGTTGGACAGGTAATGATACCGCGCCGCCGCCACCGCCGGCGGCAGGACATCCAACCCCAGCTTGCGCAGTCCCGGCAGGAAGGTCGCCTGCTGCTGCGCGCGGAAGACGCGGAAGACGAGTTCCGCCGCATCGGCCTCTCCGCGCCGCGCGACCGCGCGCAGCACTGTGCCAGTGAACCAGGCGTGGTAGACATCGCCAGCCACCTCGAGCGCCACGGTTTCCGTCATGGCCGGCGCTGCGGCAGCCAGAGAGCCTGCACGGAAAGAGGACCCCATCGTGTTCATCGCCACCAACCGTTTCCGCGTCATCCCCGCCGAGGCCGAAGCCTTCGAGCAGAAGTGGAAGAACCGCGACAGCTACCTCAAGGAGGTGCCGGGCTTCATGACCTTCCACCTGCTGAAGGGCCCGGAGAAGGAGGACCATATCCTCTATTCCTCCTTCACCCTCTGGGCGTCGAAGGAAGCCTTCGAAGGCTGGACCCGGTCCGACCAGTTCCGCAAGGCCCACGCCGCCGCCGGCCAGGCCAAGCCCGTCACCATCGGCCCGCCGCAGTTCGAGGGCTTCGAGGTGCTGCAGACCCTCACCGCCTGACCGTCTTGCTCAGGCGGGCGGATCGTGCCCTCACTCGCCGGAGCCGCCCAGACGGCGCCGGCGAGGAAGCAGCATGAAGATTACCCGCGTCACCACCCATCACCACCGCACCGACTTCACCTATGGCGCCAGTGCCGACGGCGTCGGCGGCAACCTGCACCTGAAGGCGATGGACACGCTGCTGGTGCGGGTCGAGACCGATGCCGGCATCCATGGCTGGGGCGAAGGCTTCGGCTTCACCCTGGTCGAAACAACGAAGGACGCCGTCGATCGCCTGATCGGCCCGGCCTGCATCGGACAGGATGCGCGCGACATCGCCGGGCTGACGCGCATGCTCGCGCGGCGCTTCCACAATTTCGGGCGCAACGGGCCGGTCACCTTCGGCATCTCGGCGATCGACATCGCGCTGTGGGACATCCGGGCGAAGGCCGCCGGCAAGCCGCTGCACGCACTGCTGGGCGAGGCCGCGCGGCGCGAGGTCCCGGCCTATGCCTCGCTGCTCCGCTACGGCGTGCCGGACGATGTCGCGCGCAACGTCGGGGAGGCACTGTCCCGCGGCTATCGCCACATCAAGCTGCACGAGGTCGATCTGCGTTGCATCCGTGCAGCGCGGGAGGCGGCACCGCGGGACATCCCGCTGATGCTCGACATCAACTGCGCCTGGGACACCGAAGCCGACGCCGTGCAGTTCTGCGAGGACGTGGCCGGGCTGAACATCGGCTGGGTCGAGGAACCGATCTGGCCGCCCGAGGACATCCCCGCCATCGCGCGCATCCGCGCCGCCTCGCCGGTGCCGGTCTCGGCCGGCGAATGCAACGGCACGGTCGAGGATTTCTGCCGCATGTTCGAAACGCGCGCGGTCGATGTGGTGCAGCCGTCCATCACCAAGATCGGCGGCATGTCCGCGATGCTGGAGATCGCGGAGCTGGCGCGCGAGATGGGCGTGCGCCTGGTGCCGCATTGCCCGTATTTCGGACCCGGGCTGCTGGCGACGCTGCATTTCCTTGCCGCGAGCGAAGATGCCGAGCCGATCGAGATCTACTTCGCGGATCTGCTGCGCGCGCCGTATGGCGAGGCGCTGGTGCCGAAGGGCGGGGTCATCGCCGTGCCGGAGGCGCCGGGGCTGGGGTACGAACCGGTTCTCGGCTGACGGATCAGGGAGGGCTTTGCCCTCCCCGAACCCCACCCACCAAAGGCCGAAAGGCCTTTGGAAACCTCAACCTGGTGCCGTGCGCGGCGGGCGGAACAACGCCGAAAGCCGCGCTTGCGCCCGCCACCAGAAGATTGCGGTCCAGGATGCCCAGCATCCTGGTGGGGTGAGGTGTGGAGAGGGGCGACGCCCCTCTCCGCGCACCCTACCGCCGCAGCGCCGTCGGATAGAAGCGGCCGTCCGGCCCGCGCATCGCCTCCAGCACGAAGCCGCCGGCCAATTCCAGCGTCTCCCGCGCCGGCACCGCATCCGCCGCGGCGTCCAACGCGCCGAGCAGCGCCCGCCCTTCCATCCCCTCGCCCGCCACGCCGAGCACATGCAGCACGGTCGGCACGATATCCGTGAGGTCCGCTGCTTCCTGCGCCACCGCCGCGCGGCGGAACGGCCCGCCCTGCATCACCAGCACCGTGGCAAGTTCCGACCGATGCAGCCCGCCATGCATGCCGCCGCCCTCGGGCACATCCGGCGCGTCGAAGGGGGCGTGGCCATGCAGGCCCCATTCGTCGGCTTCCTCAGACCCCGCGAAGGTCGCGACCAGATCGGCGCTGCGCGCGTGGCCACTGCCGAGCAGCGACAACGGCAGCGCCCGCCCTTCCGGCAGGATCGACGCATCGCGCGCGAGCAACGGCCCTGCCCAATCCTGGCCGGCGAGGAAATCCGCGATCTGCGGCGCCAGCGCCGGATCGCGCAGCCACAGCCCAGGCGCTGCCGCGGGCGCGACCACCACATCCACATCGGACGCCATGCCCGTGCCGGCGCGGAAGCCGGCGCGCACCAATTCGCTGCGCAGGCACCGCTTGCCGCGGCCCGTCACATGACCATGGTCGGACAGCACGACGATGCCGATCTCCGCCGCATCGGGCTGCGCCGCGCGCCAGGCGACGATGCGCCCAAGCACCGCATCGGCGGCGCGCAGCGCGTCCAGCGTGTGTCCCGCACGAAGCCCGCCCCAATGGAAGGAGATGTCGGGCTCCGACAGCCACAGCAGCGCGACATCCGGCCGGTGCTTCGGCAGCACGTGATCGAGCAGCACGCGACCGGCGAACTCCACGCGCGCGATGTTGGGCGTGTCGTGCGCCGGCGTGGCACCGAGCGCCTCGCGTACCTCGGCGGCCGTGGCGCCTTCGGTGTCCTCGACATTCCAGCGGAAGGAACCGAGGCGTTCGGCCGCCGGATTCAGTAGCTGCGCCGCGCCCTGCGTGCCGGCGCTGACCAGGGCGAAGCTGAGGCCGGCGGGGGCCAGGCGTTCCGCGAGGCTCGCCCGCTGCAGCGGCGATTCCGCGCCGGCGGCGAGCGCCATCACGTCGCTGACCAGCTTGGTGCGCAGCAGCCGGTCCGGCGCGACCGAGGCATCGAACAGCGTATTCGCCACCATGCCATGCCCACCCGGCCGGCAGCCGGTGATGAGCGAGGGTGTCGCGACGCGCGTCTCGGAAGGGAACACGCTGCGCGCATTGGCGAACCGCGTGCCCTCGGCGGCGAGCGCATGCAGATGCGGCGTCGTCGCCGCGTCGATCATGTCCGGACGCATCCCGTCCAGCGCGACCATGATGATGCGGGTCACGATGCGGTTCCCCTGGCGACGACGTGCGGCATGGTCCAACTCCCCTGGCGATGCGCCGCCCGCTTCGCATACGGGTGGCGATGGACGGATGACAGGACGATGACCCGACGATGACAGTGCAGCGTTACGGCAGGCGGTAGAACCGCGTCGCGCTGCGCCAGAACAGGTCGGCCTTCTCCTCGGCGCTCGCCCCGGCGGCGAGGCGCTTGAAGGCATTCCAGCCCACGGCATAGCCGTAGCTGCCCTTATCCACCGGGAAGTTGCTCTCGAACATGCAGCGCGCGGCGCCGAAGGCCTCGATGCAGGTGTGCATCCAGGGCTTCCAGGCCGCGGCGAGCGTCTCGGAGGATGGCGCGATGGCTTCATCCTCGAAACCGAAGCCCGGCAGCCGCATGCCGAGGCCACCGACCTTCACCATCACGTTCGGACAGGTGGCAAGGTCGCGCAGATGGGCCGACCAGGTCGCGAAGACTTCCTCCCGCTGACCGGCGTAGTGACCGATGCCGAGCACGCCGCCACAATGGTTCAGCACCATCGGCACCTGCGGGAAGGCCCGCGCCAGCGCGGCCAGCTTCGGGATCTGGTGGAAATACATCCAGGAATCGAAGGACAGGCCGCGCTTCGCGAGTTCCGCGATGCCGGCGCGGAAGCCCGCGCTGTCGAGCATGTCCTCGGCCGGCGTATAGGCCGGGTTCAGCATCTCGGGATCGGGGTCCCAGGTCGCGATGTGGCGGATGCCGCGAAAGCGCCCATTGCCGGCGGCGATATGCGCATCGAGCACCGCGCCCGCATCGGCGCCGCGGCGCAGATCCGCGAAGCCGACGATGCCGGCGCAGACGCGCACATCGCCATAGATGCCGCTCTCGCACATGGCGGCGACGCCGGCGGCGTATTGCGTCTCGCCGACCGGGCGCAGCTCCTCGGGGCCGTCGGCACGATGGAAGGCGCGCGCCTGCACCAGCACCGTCGCGCGCACGTCATGGCCCGTGCGGATATCGGCGAGGATGTCATCCAGGCGATACCGCCAGCCCGGCCGTTCCCACAGATGGTGGTGCGGATCGACGATGCGCTGGCCCGGGTCGAGGATCTCCTCCTGCCGAGCTGCGAGCCATTCATCGCGGACGGGAAGGTAGTGCTGGCTCATGCGGCTCTCCGGGGCGGGTTGAGACTGGGGCGGGCGTTCAGCGTGGCGGGATCGAAGCCGGCCAGGCGCTTGTAGTGCTCTGCGATGGCGGCGCGTTCGGCCTGCGGCATCACCGCCTCGATATCGTCGAAGCCGCCGGGCGCGCGCGCCTCGGCGATGTCGAGCACGGAATCCGGGCCATCACCGCGCGTGGCCTCGACCAGGGCGGCGGTGGCGGGCCGGCGGATCGCGTCATAGGCATTCAGCCCTGCGATGGGGTCCTCGGCGATGGCGAGTTGCAGGGCCAGCACCCGCGCATCAAGGATGGCCTGCGACGCCCCGTTCGACCCGATCGGATAAAGCGGATGCGCCGCATCGCCGAGCAGCGTGACGCGCCCCTGCGTCCAGCGCGGCAGTGGGTCGCGATCGACCATCGGGAATTCATACACCGCCTGTGCCGAACGGATCAGCGCGGGAATGTCGAGCCACGGGAAACGCCAGGTCTCGAAGCTCGGCAGGAAGTCTTCGATGCGGCCGGGGCGGTTCCAGTCCTCTCGGTTCCAGGGCTGCGATGGATCGGTGCGGATCTCGGCGATCCAGTTGGTGAGCTTGCGTCCGTGCGCTTCGTCAGCGATCGGGTAGACGACGAATTTCACGCGGCGACTGCCCGCCTGCGCCATGGTCGCGCCGGTCAGGAACGGCGCTGCGATGCTGGTGGCGCGCCACAGGATCGCGCCATTCCAGATCGGCGGGCCTTCATTCGGGTGGAAGATGGCGCGCGCGGCGGAATGTATGCCGTCAGCCGCGACCAGCACGTCGCCGCGCGCGCCGCGCCCATCCGCGAAGCGCGCGGTCACGCCACCGGCATCCTGCTCGAAGCCGATGAGCCGCGCGCCGAGATGGATGCGCGCCGCGCCCAGCCTCTCCCGCGCGGCGTCGAGCAGCAGCAGGTGCAGCCGTCCGCGATGGATCGACACTTGCGGCCAGTCATAGCCCGCGGCACGTCCGCGCGGTTCCGACCAGATCACCTGGCCGAAGCGGTTCGCGTAGACGAGTTCCCGCGTCGCGATGCCCGCCGCGACGACCCGATCCAGCAGGCCGAGCTCAGTCAGCTCGCGCATCGCATGCGGCAGGATGTTGATGCCGACGCCGAGGGGACGGATCTCCGTGCTCTGCTCGAAGACCTCGGCCTCGATGCCGGCCGCGTGCAGGGACAGCGCCGTGGTCAGCCCACCGATGCCCCCGCCTGCGATCAGGACGCGCATCGTCATCGCGCCGCTTCGCTCAGCCGCCGATCTGTTCGGCCACGGCCTTCGCCGCCGCCACGGTGCCGTCCCGCCCGCCGATGTCGGGCGTGCGCAGCCCCTTCGCGAAGGCGGCGTCCACCGCGGTGTCGAGCTCGGCAGCGGCATCGGCATAGGCTTGTCCGGCGCCCCTGTCCGCCAGCCAATCGAGCATCATCGCCGCGGAGAGGATGGTCGCCGTCGGGTTGGCGAGGCCCTGCCCCGCGATGTCCGGCGCCGTGCCATGCGCCGGCTGGAACACCGCATGGGTGTCGCCGATATCCGCGCTGGGCGCGAAGCCCATCCCGCCCACCAGCCCCGCGCCGAGGTCGGAGAGGATATCGCCGAACATGTTCTCGGTCGGCAGCACGTCGAAGGTCCAGGGCTTGCGCACCAGGTCGAGCGCCATCGCATCGACGTAGTGCGCGCCATGCGCGACGTCGCGATAGCCCACGGCGACCTCCGCGAAGATCCCGCGCATGAAGGCAAAGGCACGGAAGACATTGGCCTTGTCCACCAGCGTCACGGTGCCCGGCCGGCCGCGCCGGGCGGCGCGCTGGCGCGCCAGGCCGAAGGAGAAGCGCGCGAGCTTCTCCGTGACCACGCGCGTGATGCGCAGCGTCTCCTCCGCCTTGTCATGCGTGACCAGGCCACGGTCACGGGAGAAGAACAGGCCTTCGGTGCTCTCGCGCACAATGACCAGGTCGATGTCGCGCGCACGGGGATCGGCCAGGGCCACGGGCACCCCCGGCAGCGCGCGGAAGGGCCGCACCCCGGCATAGAGGTTCAGCCGGAAGCGCAGGTCGAGCTGCGGCGCGATCTCCGTCCCGTCCGCCGTGCGGATCTCCGGCCAGCCCATCGCGCCGAGCAGGATGGCATCCGCCTTCGCCGCCTTGTCGAAGGTCTCCTCGCTCATCGCCGTGCCGGTGTCGCGGTAGCAGAAGGCGCCGGCGCGCAGTTCCTCGAAGGCGAGGCCGATGCCGTGCCGCCTCGCGAGCGGTTCGAGCACCGCGAGCGTCGCCGCCGTCACCTCCGTGCCGATGCCGTCCCCGGGCAGGACCGCGATGCGCAGCGTGTTGGATGGCAGGGGCATGACGTTTCCTCGAAGGCTTGCTTGGCATGACTTCTCCCATGCGTCTTCACCAGGCGGCAAGGTCAGTCATGGCAGCGTGCCGCAGCCATGCCCCGCGATCCGCTCGCCACCCTCGCGAAGCTCCGCCACCTCGAGGTCGAGGCCGCCCAGCGCAGCCTGGCCGAGGCCCGCGCCGCCCTGCTGCGCCAGCAGCAGGAGGCCGCCGTCGCCGAGGCCGCGCTGCTGGCCGAACAGCCCGGGGTGGCCCTGGCCACCTATGGCGCCTTCCTGACCCGCGGGCTCGCCCGGCGCCAGGCGCAGCGCGAAGCCCTTGCCCGCGCCGAGGCCGCGCAGGAAGCCGAGCGCGAGGCCCTCGCCATGGCCCGCGGCGCGGAAAAGGTGCTGGGCATCCTGCGCGAACGCCGCGCCGCCGCCCGCCGGCGTGATGCCGCCCGCCGCGCCCAGGCCCGCTTGGAGGACGCCCTGCCTCCCGGATAGACTGCGGCCACGTTCGGAGGAAACCGCATGTCCATCACCATCCGCCGCCGGGCATTGCTCGGCGCTGCCAGCCTGCCGTTGCTGCCCGCCATCGGGCATGCGCAATCCGACTGGCCCAACCGCCCCGTCCGCATCATCGTGCCCTTCCCGCCCGGCCAGGCCTCGGACATCCTGACCCGGCTGGTCGCGGACGAATTGTCGAAGCGCTGGCCGCAGCGCGTCGTGGTGGAAAACCGCGGCGGCGGCGCCTCGGTGCCCGCGATGGAGGCCGGCGCACGGTCGCCAGCGGATGGCTACACGCTGATCGCAGGCACCTCCGGGCCGCTCGGCATCAATCCCTCGGTCCTGCCGCGCCTGCCCTATGATGCGGAGAAGGACTTCGTCGGCATCTCCAATGTCGCGATGGTGCCGCTGCTGGTCGTGGCGCACCCTTCCCTGCCCTACAACACGATGCAGGAACTCGCCGCGGCGGCACGGGCCCAGCCGGGGGCACTGAACATGGCCTCGGCAGGGCCGGCGACCAGCCAGCACATGGCCGCCGAGCTGCTGATGCTGCGCGCGAACATCCGCTTCAACATCGTGCACTACCGCGGCAGCGGGCCGGGCATCGCCGACGTCATCGCCGGCAACGTCAAGCTGATGACGGATTCCGTCGCTTCCTCCCTGCCGCATATTCGGGAGGGCCGGGTGAAGCCGATCGCCCTGTGCTCCGCCCAGCGCGTGCCGCAGCTCCCGGAGGTGCCGACCATCGCCGAGACGCTGGTGCCCGGCTATTCCGCCGCGGGCTGGAGTGCGCTGGTCGCGCCCGCCGGCACGCCCGTCGAGATCGTGCGGAAGATCAATGCGGATGTCGTCGCGGTGCTCCGTGAACCGGCGATCGTCGCGCGGTTCAACCAGATGGGCGCCATCGCCGATCCGCAGACGCCGGAAGAATGCGCGGCCTTTATCCGTGACGAGATCGCGAAGTGGCGGGAAGTGGCCCGGGCGGCGGATGTGAAGCTGGAAGGGTGAACAGGACCAGAGAGGGGCTTTGCCCCTCTCCGGACCTCTCCCCACCAAAGGCCGAAAGGCCTTTGGAAACCAATACCTGGCGTTGGGCAAATCGTCCGGTCCGAAACACGACGCGCGCTTGGTGCCCCGAGGCCAGCAAATCCCTGCGCGGCGCACAGCCGGCGCGCCGGCATCGTCACCGCCCTCGCGCCCTGCACCACATCGAGGTTTCCAAAGGCCTTTCGGCCTTTGGTGAGGTAGGTCCGGGAGGGGCAAAGCCCCTTCCGTTTCCGGCCGCCGCGGTGGAAGCCCACCCTACCCCAGGCGCGGCAACACCCGGCACGCCTCGTCCGCCGCCCGCGCCAGCAGGATCATCCGCCGTGCCGCTACCGCGCCCGCCGCGGTCTCGCCGGCAACATGCTCGGCGATCCGGCTGCTCAGCATGCCGCGCAGGACGGCCTCCACGGCAACGTCCGTCGCGGCCACCGTCGCGGCATCCAGCGCCACGCGGCGCAACAGGGCGATGGTGCCCGCGATCCCTGGCCGGAAACCGTGCAGTGCCGCGACCTGCCGCACCAGCCGCACGCCGCGCCAGCCGAAGACCAGCGCATCGAGCCCCGGCGAAGGGCTGATCGCCGTCATCGCAAAGGCCTGCATCGCTGCCGCGCGGCCCAGCACCTCCGCGTCGCGGGCAATGGGTGCCAGGGTCCGCGCTTCGACCAGGGCGCAGGCGGCGTCGATCGGCATCTCCTCCAGCCCCTCGGCGCGCGGGCGCTCGGGGGGCAGGCGCGCCTGCCAGTCGCGCAGCGCGCGACGGAGCGCGGCGGCGTCGCCTTGGGCATGGGCCGCGCGGGCACGATCGACGGTGCCGAGCGCGAGGTAGCCCCGCATCTCCTTCCCGATGCCGGCGAAAACCAGGCCGAAACCCGCCACGGCGACCGCGAGGCTCGCCCAGCCCAGCACATCGCCCCGGACGAACTGCGCAGCGACGAAGTTCCCGGCCTCGAGCACCGCGAAGCCGAGCACCAGCACCGCAATCCCGACCCCCGCAAGGGACAGCGAGGACCAGCCGCGTGCTGGCGGCGGGGCGATCGCGACGGCCTTCTCCCAGCCGAAATCGAGCCGTTGATCGGGCGAGGCGGCTTCTTCCAGGATGATCCGGGGCTGCGGGGCGCCGCTCACAACGCATCCCCCAGAAGCCAGGCGAGCAGCGTGTCCATCCCGAGATGCGGCACGCCGGTCGCACCATCGGGATCGAGGCGGGGCGGGCGGAATTCGGGCATGCGGAAGAATCCGGCATGCCAGAAGCTGGGTTCTGGCGGTTTCATCGGCACCTCGCCCGGATAGATGGTGGCGCTGCGGCCTTCGTTCAAAAGGATGCCGCGTACGGCGGCGAGGTTGCGTCCTTCCAGCGTTGCCACCGCATCCTCGGTGCAGCGGATGGCGGCAAGGGCATGGAAGGAGATCGCCGCGCCAGACGCCTCGGCCTTGCCGCGTGCGCCGAGGGCGAGGTGTTCCAGCAGCGCCCCCAGCGCATCCCGCGCCCGGGCGGGGACGTGGTCGGCCTTGGTCGCGGCGAAGGCGACACGGGTCGGGGCCGCACCCAGCACCCTCTCCAGCCAGTTGCCGCCCGAGACCACGGCAGCGACGGCGGCCAACGCGTCCGCCGTGTCCTCGAACGCCTCCTGCCCCGCATGCAGCGCGCCGAGCACATCGGCCAGCACCACCTGGCGGTGGAAGCGGGTGAAGTACGGGTCGAGGAAGGCCGTACGCTGGTCCTCGAGATACGCGGCGTAGCGCCGCGCGCAGAGATCGGCGAGGCCGCCCTGCGCGCTGGCCGGCAGCGGGAAGAACCACAGCAGCGGCGCCTCCCCCCGCGGCCCCGGATTGAGGAAGCGGCCGGGCTGGAGAAAGCGCAGCCCATGCGCATCGCGGCATTCGCGCAAGGCGTCGCGGTAGAGGGTGAAGCCGCGCTTCGCCAACGCGTCCTGCGCTGCCGCATCGGCCGGCAGCGCATCGATGAAGGCGAGGAAGTCACGCCCCGCCTCGGCCCGCGCGCCACGCCGCATGCGCGTGAGCGTCTCCGCCGACCAGGTTGCGTAATCCTGGCGCAGCATCGGCAGGTCGAGCAGCCATTCGCCCGGATAGTCGAGCAGTTCCAGCGTGACGCGCCGTTCCGGCAGCAGGCCGCCGAGCGAGGTGCGCCGTTCCACGTCGATGGCGATGGCGAGGGTGGAAAAGTCCTCGGTGCGCTCCGGCCAATGCGGCGGAGCGGCGGCGAGCGCGCCGAGATGCGCGTCCGGGTCGAAGCGCGGCACCGTCTCCGTGCCGGCGGGTACCAGGGCGACCCGGCGGATGCGCCCGCCCACCGCGGCATCGAGTGCCGGCAGCGTCCGCGCCCCGCGTCCCGCCGCGAGCAGATTGGCGATCAGCGAGGTGAGGAACACCGTCTTGCCCGCCCGCGACAGACCCGTGACGGCCAGGCGCAGCCGTTCGCGGCCGATCAGTGCACGGGCGGCGTCCTCCGTGGTGTCGAGAACGCCTCGGAGCAGGGAGAAGGGGTCCATGCGGGCTCGGTCAGGCCGGGAGCCAGGCGGAATCGGTCATGAGCGACCCTCGCATCCCGACCGGCCGGCGGGCAATTGCCCGCGGCCAGGCTGCTGGGCCTTGAATTCGAGTGTGTTTCGATATATCTGATTTCTCGATACATCGAAAATGATGAGGAACCCCATGCATCACCGACACATCCACGGACATCACCACCACGGCCGGCATGGCCACGACTGCCGCTTCGCCCGGCGCGAGGGCGGGCCGGAGCGCCTCCAGGGCCGCCCGCACGGCGGGGGTCGCGGCGGGCTCGGCCGCTTCTTCGCCCATGGCGACCTGCGCCTGGTCATCCTGCACCTGATCGAGGAGAAGCCGCGCCACGGCTACGAGGTCATCAAGGCCATCGAGGACCAGGTCGCCGGCACCTACAGCCCGTCCCCCGGCGTCATCTATCCGACGCTGACGCTGCTCGAGGAACTCGGCTACGTCACCGTCACCGCCGAGGAAGGTACGAGGAAGCTGCACACCATCACCGATCAGGGCCGGGCCTTCCTGGAGGCCAACCGGCCGGCGCTTCAGGCGCTGCTCGCCCGGATGGACGAGGCATCCCGCCGCCAGGGCGACGGGCCTGCCCCGCAGATCGTACGCGCGATGGAGAATCTCAAGCTGGCGATGCGCCTGCGGATGTCGCGCGGCCCGCTGACCGCCGAACAGGCGAATGCCGTCGCCGCAGCGCTCGATGCCGCGGCCCAGGCGGTGGAGCGTTCCTGATGATGCGCTCCGAAGCCCATGTGGCCACTGCCACGCCGCGCCGTTACGTCGGCCAGCTCTGCAAGCACTTCGGGCACAAGGTCCCGGCCACCTTCGACGAGCGGCAGGGCCGCATCGAATTCCCCTTCGGCATCGGCGAACTGGAAGCCGTGGGCGAGGATGCGCTGATCCTGCGCGTCTCGGCGGAGGATGAGGAACGCCTGACCCGCGCGGAACAGGTCCTGGGCGGCCATCTGGAACGCTTCGCCTTTCGCGAGGCGCTGCAGGTGCGCTGGACGCGCGGCTGACGATGCTGCGGGGCGGTGCCGCGCACCGCCCGGCCCGCTCGTTCAGCGCTGGATCAGCTCGATCTTGTAGCCGTCCGGATCTTCCACGAAGGCGATGATGGTGGTGCCGAACTTCACCGGCCCCGCCTCGCGCGTCACCTTGCCACCGCCGTTGCGGACCAGTTCGCAGGCCGCGGCCACGTCCGGCACGCCGACCGCGAGATGCCCGAAGGCGTTGCCCAGCTCGTACTTCTCGACGCCGTAATTGTAGGTCAGCTCGATCTCGCCCTGGCCTTCCTTGTTGCCCTCGCCATAGCCGAGGAAGGCAAGAGTGTACTTGCCATCCGGCACGTCGCGCCGGCGCAGCTCCGTCATGCCCAGCAGCTCGGTGTAGAACTTCACGCTGCGGTCGAGGTCGCCGACGCGGATCATGGTGTGCAGGAAGCGGCCGGTGCTCATGCTGTCGTTCCTTCGCTGAACTCGGCCGGGTCGAAGGCGAGCAGGAAGATCCCCGCCGCGCGCGCCCGGTCGATGGTGGTCTCACGCTCCAGAAGGATGGTGCCGTTCGCCTCGAAGGCCAAGCCGCGCAAGCCGGCCGCGAGCGCATTGTCCACCGTGCGCGGGCCGACCGTCGGCAGGTCCGCCAGGCGCGACTGGCGGGGCTTGACGCATTTCACCAGCACCCCGCCGGGGCCCTCGCGCCGCAGGCCACCCGCGCGGGCCAGCATGGCATCGGTGCCCTCGATCGCCTCGACCGCCAGCACCAGCCCCTGCTGCACGACGCAGCCCTGGCCGACATCCACCGAACCCAGCGCATGGCAGACCGCGATGCCGCGCCCGATGTCGGCGCGCGCCACGTCGTCGGGCGCCGGCCCCACCAGCAGCGCAGCGGGCGGCAGCAGCCCGGCCAGCACTTCCTGCGCGCCGATCACCTCGAAGCCGTCCTCGGCCAGCACTTTCATCACCGCGCGCAAGATGGAATCATCGCCCGTGAAGGCGGCCTTGCCGATGCGCGCGAGAAGCTTGAAGCCCGCCGCATCCGGACGCAGGGACAGGATGGATGGCCGCGCCACCGTGCCGGCCAGCACCACTTGGCGCACACCATGGTCTTTCAGCCAAGCCAGCATCGTCGCCGCTAGGCCCCAGCGGAAAGCGCGCGACGGATAGGCACCATAGGCCGCGGCATCGCCATGGCCATCCAGCACGGCAACGACGACGGGACGACCGGAGGCCGCCACGGCTTCGGCCACACGGACCGGAAGGCCACCACCGCCGGCGATGATGCCGAGAGGAGGTTGCGTCATGAGAGGGCGTAGTCCTGCACGAGCGAGGGCCGAGCGGAGAGAGGCCAAGGCTCTTCCCCGGCCGGCTGTCGCCCCCTCAGCGCGCCTGCGCGCGGCCGAGCCCGCGGCGGCGCCGTCACGACCCTTCCCCGTTCTCCTCTTCGACGCCACCCAGTTCCGGCGCCGCCATGCGGCCCGGCCGGACAAGCTGCCGCCGCCGCGACGGGTTGCGGACGAAGGCGATGATCTCGGCCACCAGCGGATCCGCGCCGAAGCGCGTCTCGACATCCAGCAGCTTCGCCGCGAACTCCCCAGGCTCCTTGAAGAGCAGGTTGTTCACGTCGCGCAGCATGCGGAGCTGATCGCGCGACGCGCCGCGCCGCAGCAGGCCGATCTTGTTGAAGCCCACCAGTCGCGCCGGCAGGCCGAAGACATAGCCGAAGGGTGGGATGTCATTGGTCACGCCGGCGAGGCCCGAGACCATCGCCAGACGCCCGATCCGCACCGTCTGGTGCACCGCTGCGCCCCCGCCGATGAAGGCGCCGGCATCGACATGCACATGCCCGCCGAGCATCACGTTGTTGGCGAGGATGACGCCATCCCCCACCACGCAGTCATGCGCGACATGGGCGGTGGCCATCAGCATGCAGTTGGCCCCGACGACGGTGGTGCCGGTCCCGCCCACGCTCGCGCGATGGACCGTCACCCCTTCGCGCACCAACGTCCCGGCCCCGACCGTGCATCCGGTCGGCTCGTTCTTGTACTTCAGGTCCTGCGGCGCCATGCCGATGGTGGCGAAGGGAAACACCCTCACCCCCGCGCCAAGGCGCGTGCTGCCTTCGATGACGACATGCGCGATCAGCTCGACATTGTCCTCGAGCACCACGCCGGGCCCGATGACGCAGCCGGGCCCGATGCGGCAGCCCAAACCGATCACGGCGCCATCGGCGACCGTGGCGGTGGGATGGATTTCGGCCATGCTTTACTTGTCCAGGATCATGGCGGCGTAGGTCGCCTCAGCGACGACCTTGCCGTCCACCTTCGCCTCGCCGTTGAACTTCCAGATATTCCCCCGCTGGCGGTCCTTCTTCACATGGACACGCATCTGGTCGCCCGGCACCACGGGCTTGCGGAACTTCGCATTGTCCACGCTCATGAACAGCACGAGCTTGCCGGCCCAGTCGGGGCCGAGCGTGCGTACCACCAGCACCGCCGCGGTCTGGGCCATGCTCTCGATGATCAGCACGCCGGGCATCACCGGCATGGTCGGGAAATGACCCTGGAAGAAGTTCTCGTTGATCGAGACGTTCTTGATGCCGGTGCAGCTCTCGTTCTTCACGAGATCGACGATGCGGTCCACCAGCAGGAACGGATAGCGATGCGGGATCGCGTGCATGATTTCCGCGATCTCGAGGGTGCTGACCTCGCCGGTATTGGTCTCTTCGTTGCTCATGGCGTCCCGCCGGATGCTCCGTCCTTCTTCGTCGCGGCCAGTTGCCGCAGGCGCGCGAAGGCGCGCAGTGTCTCCCGCGCCGGCCAGGCTGGGCTGCCGACCACATCGGTGCCAGCCGGCACGTCGTTCATCACGCCAGCTTGCGCCCCGATGCGCGCCTTCGTTCCGACCGTGATGTGCCCGATAAGGCCGGCCTGCGCGGCGACAACCACGAAATCCCCGAGCTCGGCCGAGCCCGCGATGCCCACCTGCGCGACGATAACGCAGCCACGCCCCGTCTTCACGTTGTGTCCGATCTGAACCAGATTGTCGAGGCGGGTGCCCGGACCCAGCACCGTATCCCCCCCTGCCCCGCGATCGACGCAGGAATTGGCCCCGATCTCGACCCGGTCGCCCAGGATGACCCGGCCGATCTGCGGCACCGTGACATGCTCGCCCATCGCCGTGGTGACGAAGCCATAGCCCTCATTGCCGACACGCGCGCCCTCGGCCAGCACCACGCCCGCCCCGGCGAGGCAGTATTCCATCGAGGCATGCGCACGCAGCACCGAACCCGGGCCCAGCACGCAGCCGGCCCCAACGGTCGCATGCGGACCGATGATGCAGCCCGCCCCGATCTCCGCCCCCGCACCGATGACGGCGAAGGGGCCGATCTCGGTCCCCTCCCCGATCCGGGCGTCGGGGGCGACGAAGGCGCTGGCGTGGATGCCCGGCACCGGAGCCGGGCGCGGATGGAACAGCGCCGCGACCTTCGCATAGGCAAGCTGCGGCTGCTCCGTCACCAGCGCGACGCAGCCTTCCGGCACGTCCTTCGCCGCAGCGGCCGTGACCAGCACGGCGCCTGCGCCGGTCCGGCGGAGCTGTTCGAGCATCCGCCGGCCTTCGAGAAAGGCGATCTCCCCCGGCCCCGCGTGGTCGAGCGGCGCGACATCCGTGAAGAGCCGCTCGCCCGCCCCGGGCAGTGCCACGCCCGCGGCCTCCGCGATCGCCGAGAGGGCGAAGGGCCCGCGCGGCGGGAAGAAGCGCGGATCCGCGCCCATCGCTCTCAGTTCCGCCGCTGCTGCTGCCCCTGGGCTGGGCGCTGCTGGCCCTGGGCAGGGCGCTGCTGCGGCTGCTGGGCCGCCGGTGCCTCGGCCCCTTCGGCCGGCAGGTTCACATTCGGGATCATGCGGTTGAGCTGCGCGGCCACTTCATCCGTCAGGTCGAAGGGCGGCTCGTTGAAGATCACGAGCGGGCGCGGCAGCACGATGTTGACCCCACGGCCCGAGGCCACCTGGCGAATGACGATGCCGAGCGCCTGCTCGATCTCGCGCAGCGCGGTCTGGGCGAGCTGCTCGATATCGCGCGCCCGCTCGCGCAGCACGCGCTGGCTGTCGGTGATGCGGTCCTGCAGGTCGCGCTCACGGGTGCGCAGCTGCTCCGGGTTGAGGCTGGCGCGATCATTGGCGAGGCGCTGCTGCTCGTCGCGCCAGCGCGCCTGCTCGCGCTGCAGGTCATCGTTCAGCCGGCCGCGGCGCTGCTCGATCGCCTCGCGCACCTGGGTGAAGGCGGTCGAGACGCGCTGGATCTCCGGCACATCCACGATGCCGATCACCGGCGCGGGAGGCGGCTGTCCCGGGGCGAGCGGCGGCGGCGTCGGCGCAGGACGCTGTGCAGGCGCCTGGGCCGGGCGCTGGCCCTGCTGCTGGGCGGGAGGACGCTGGCCCTGCTGCTGCCCCTGCTGCTGACCCTGTCCAGGCACGAACCACTGCTGGTTCTGCTGCGCGGCAGCCGGCAGGGCAAGGAGCATTGCCGCAAGCGCGGCCGGAAGGGTACGAACCATGTCAGGCATCATCCTGGATCAGAAACGGGTACCAAAGCCGAGGCGGAAGACCTGCGTCTCGTCGTAGGACTTCTTCACGACCGCCTGGGCGACATCGATGTTGATCAGGCCGATCGGGCTGCGCCACGAGATGCCGACGCCCATGCCGACACGCGGCGAGGCGTCATCGCGGACGCAGTTCGGATAGGTGGTGGGGCAGCCGGTATCGTTCACGCTGTCCGGCAGGCCGTAGTTGCCGCCGACATCGACGAAGGCGCGGCCGATGAAGCCGAGTTCGGAGGGCAGTGGCAGCGGAAAGCGGAACTCGGCCGAGGAGGTCCAGATCACCTGGCCGCCCAGCGCGTCGTTGGTCGAGACGTCGCGCGGGCCGGCGCCGCCGAGGGCAAAGCCGCGCAGGTTCTCGCCGCCGAGGAAGAAGCGGTCGACGATGCGGGTGTCGCCGCCGTTGTAGGGCAGCATCCAGCCGCCGCCGACCGCGAAGACCAGGACATAGTCCGGATCGCCCAGCAGCCGCTCGAACGGGATGTAGTACTGCCCGTCGCCGCGCAGGCGGACATAGTAGACATCGCCGCCAAGGCCCGCGAGGTCGCTGCCGGCGCGCGCGACATAGCCGCTGCGCGGCTCGATGCGGCTGTCGCGGCGGTCATAGGTCACGGTGGTCGAGATCTGGCTCAGCAGCGTCGAACCGCTCTGTTCCTGGATGAAGCGCGATGCACCGCTATCGACGTCGTAGAGGTCGCGATCCACCAGGGTGTAGGACCAACTCTGGCGCAGATGCTCGTTGATCTCATAGCCCGCGCGCAGCGTGAAGCCGGCACGCCGCTCATTGTAGCCCGAAGTCGATTGCAGGTCGCGCTGCACCAGGAAGACGTCGGCGCCGGCCACCAGGTTCCGCTCAAGGAACTGCGGGTCGGTCACCGAGATGTCCACCTGGCTGCGCTTCTGCGCGAGCGTCAGGTTGGTGCGGGCATCGATGCCGGTGCCGAGCAGGTTGCGCTCGCGCAGGCCGATATCGGCGAGGAAGCCGGCATCGGTCGAGTAGCCGCCGCCCAGGGTGAATTCGCCGGTAGCGCGTTCGGTGACCTGGGTGCTGAGGATGACGCGGTCGGGCGCATTGCCCGGTGTCGAGTTGACCTGCACATCCGTGAAGAAGCCGAGCGCCCGGATGCGTTCGCGCGAGCGGCGGACCTGCTGGGTCACCAGCGGATCGCCCTCGGCCAGACGGAACTCGCGGCGGATGACGCGGTCCTGGGTGCGGGTGTTGCCGCTGATCTCGATGCGCTCGACATAGGCGCGCGGCCCTTCGGTGATCTCGAAGGTCAGGTCGACCGTCCGCGCCTCCCGGTTGCGCACCACGCGGGGCTCGACATTGGCGAAGGAGAAGCCCCGCGCCGCCAGCATGTCGGTGAGCTGCGTGTCGGCGCGATCCACCGCGTCGCCGTCGTACCAGTCGCCGACCGAGATCGGGATGTCGTTGCGCACCGTGGCGGGGTCGAGGCCACGCAGGGTGCTGGTGACCTGGATGTCACCGACGCGGTAGCGCGGCCCCTCGTCGATCGTATAGGTCAGGAAGAAGCCGCTGCGGTCCGGGGCAAGTTCCGCCGTCGCGCCAGTGATCTGCACGTCGGCATAGCCCTGGCGCAGGTAGTAGCGGCGCAGCAGCTCCCGGTCATAGGCGAGACGATCGGGGTCGTAGGTGTCGGAGGAGGAGAGGATCCGGTACCAGGCCTGCTCGCGGGTCGCGATGATCTCCTTCAGGCGGCTGTCCGAATAGCTCTCATTGCCGACGAAGTTGATGCGCGCGACGAGGGCGACCTCGCCCTCATTGATCTCGAAGACCACATCGACGCGGTTCTGGTCGAGCTCGATGATCTTGGGCTCGACGGTCGCGCCGAAGCGGCCGCGCCGGGCATAGGTCTCGAGGATGCGCAGCCGATCCTGCTGGGCGGCCGCCGGCGTGAAGACGCCGCGCGGGCGAAGCTGCACGATCTCGCGCAGCACGTCGCTGGTGATACGGCGGTTACCCTCGAATCCCACGCGGTTGACGATGGGGTTCTCGACCACGTTCACAATGACGCGCGCCCCTTCCTGCCGGATGGTCACGTCGCGGAACAGGCCGGTCGCGAAGAGCGCGCGCAGGCTGCGGTCCAGCGTGTCGGGATCGGCCGTGCCGCCGGGCTGCACCAGCAGATAGGAGCGGATCGTGTCCGCCTCGATCCGCTGGTTGCCCTGCACCTCGATCGCCGAGACGCGCCCGGGCGCCTGGGCCGATAGAGGGAACGCCACGATCAGCGCGGCGAGGACGAGGAGGAGGGTGCGCAGCCTGGTCAACGAATCGGCACCTGATCTGGGGGCTCACAGAGGGGCCGGACACTAACCGAGGTGCCCGTCCCGCGTCACCCCTTGGCGCCGCTTCGCGGCATGAAGAAGGCAGTCGATGTGCCGGCTGCCGCATGACAATCGCTTCACGAGGCCCCGCGCCGGCCTCAGCCGACGAGGGAAGCCACCCAGCGAACAACCCCCAGTTGAGTAAGGTCGTTCCAAGTCGCCAAGAGCATCAGGGTGACCAGCAGCGCGAATCCACCGCGGAAGGCATATTCCTGGGCCCGCAGCGGCAGAGGCCGACCGCGCAGCGCCTCGGCCGCATAGAGCACCAGATGCCCGCCATCCAGGATCGGGATGGGAAACAGGTTGATCAGGGCCAAGTTGATCGACAGCAGCGCGATGAAGGTGATGAGCGGCAGAATGCCCATATCCGCCACCTCGCCCGACATCTGCGCGATGCGCAGCGGGCCGCCGATCTCCTCCGCACCGCGCTGGCCGGAGATCATCTGCCAGACGCCCTGCAAGGTCTGCCCGCTGACCGCCACCATGTGCCAGGTGCCCGCCGCAAGCGCGCTGACCGGGTCGAGGCGCTCCCGCTGGATCGTTCCGCCGCCCTGAACACCGATGCGCCCGCGGCCATCCTCGCCCCGTACCGTCGGGGTCGGGGTGACGGTCAGTTCCTGGTCGCCGCGGCGGACCAGTAGCGAAACCGGCTGGCCGGGACGCGTTTCAATGTAGCGCTGCAACTCGGCGAACTGGCTGACGGGCGTACCATCCAGCGCCAGGATGCGGTCGCCGGCGCGCAGGCCCGCCACGGCGGCAGGCGATTGCGGCAGGACGCGGCCGACCACCATCTGGTCCTCCGGCCGTTCGACCGGGTTCTGCACCGGACGGCCGGCCGTCGCGAAGATCCCCGCGAAGAGCAGCGCCGCCAGCACGAAGTTGAAGAAGGGGCCGGCGAAAACCACGATGGCTCGGTCGCCCACGCTCTTCTCGTGGAAGGCTTCCCCCGGGCGGTAGGTCGCGGGATCGGGTTCGGCCTCGCCCGCATGCTCCATCCCATGCATCTTCACGTAGCCGCCGAGCGGGATCCAGCCGATCCGCCATTCGCAGCCGCGCTTGTCCACCCACTGGGCGATGGCCCGGCCGAAGCCGATGGAAAACCGCTCCACATGCACACCGCGCCAACGGGCGGCGAGGTAATGCCCCAGCTCATGCACGAAGATGAGCACGCCGAGCACCACGCCAAAGGAGACGATGGTGCGAAAAGGCTCGGGGAGGAATTCCATCGTATCCTTCGATTCGTTTCGCGGCGCCGGTCAGGCGGCCGCGCGTTTCGCGGCGATCCGGGCCGCTTCGTGACGTGCCGCGGCGTCGAGCGCCAGGATGGCGGACAGATCCGCCACCGCCGGCACGCCCAGCCGCTCCAGCGTTTCCTCGACCACCGCGGCGATATCCAGGAAGCCGAGGCGGCGGTCCAGGAACAGCCCGACGGCCGTCTCGTTCGCAGCGTTCAGTATGGTGGTTGCCCCGCCCCCGGCGCGCAAGGCCTCCCGCGCCAGCCGTAACGCAGGGAAACGCTCGGGATCGGGGGCGAAGAACTCGAGCCGCCCCAGCGTGACCAGGTCGAGCCGCGGCACCGCGGCCGCCATGCGGGCCGGCCAGGCCAGCGCATGGGCGATCGGGGTCCGCATGTCCGGTGTGCCGAGCTGCGCGACCACCGAGCCGTCGCTGTACTGCACCAGCCCATGGACAGTGGATTGCGGGTGGACCAGCACCTCGACCCGGGATTCGGGCACGGGGAAGAGGCGCACCGCCTCGATCAGCTCCAGCCCCTTGTTCATCATCGTGGCGGAATCGACGCTGATCTTGGCGCCCATGGACCAGACCGGGTGGCGCACCGCGGCTTCCGGCGTGACCGTCGCCATCTCCGTCAAGGTCATGGTCCGGCACGGCCCGCCCGAAGCGGTCAGCACGATCTTCTCGACCGAGGCATAGGGGTCGGCGCCACCGCCCCGCGCCTCGAGCGCCTGGAAGATGGCGTTGTGCTCGGAATCGACGGGCAGCAGCGTCGCGCCGGCGCCGCGCGCGGTGGCGAGCACGATCTCCCCGGCGCAGACCAGGCTTTCCTTGTTGGCGAGCGCCAGCACGCCGCCCCGCGCCAGGGCCGCCAGCGTGGCCGGCAGCCCGGCGGCACCCACGATCGCCGCCATGGTCCAGTCGGCCGGCCGGGCGGCGGCGGCGACGACCGCATCGGCGCCGGCGGCAGCCTCGATGCCGCTCCCGGCCAACGCATCGCGCAGGCCGGCGTAGCAGGCCGGGTCGGCGACGACAGCCAGGCGCGCGCGGAGCCGCCGCGCCTGCGCCGCCAGGCCGCTCACGTCGCGGTTGGCGACCAGGGCCTCGACACGGAAGGTGCCCGGCGCGGCGGCGTCGAGAAGGGCGACGGTGCTGCGGCCGACCGAACCGGTGCTGCCGAGGATGGTAACGCTACGCGGCATGACGCCCATCCGGAAGACGTGCGGCGGGGGACGCAGGAACCCTCGCGGGCCCGTCCGTCACCGCCACAACGGCTGCCCCTGCCCGAGCGCATAGGCCAGCAACGCCGCCACCGGCGCGGCGGCCAGCACCCCATCGAGCCGGTCGAGCAGCCCGCCATGTCCCGGGATCAGCGCCGAGCTGTCCTTCACGTCGAAGTGCCGCTTGATCCAGGATTCCAGCAGGTCGCCGGCCTGCGCCATGATGCCGAGCATCACCGCGACCGCCGCCGCGCGCGACATGCCGCCCGGCGCCAGCAGCGCAGCCGTGGCCATCCCCACGATCATCGCACAGGCCAGGCCGCCCAGGGCGCCCGACCAGGTCTTGTTGGGCGACACCGCGGGCGCGAGCTTCGGCCCGCCGAACAATCGCCCAGCCATGTAGGCCCCGATATCCGAGGCCCAGACCACCAGGAACAGGAACAGCACGTTGACACGCCCGGCCTCGTTGTCGTGGCGCAGCTCGATCAGCGCGATGCCGGCGAGGCCGATATAGAGGATGCCCGCCGCCAGCCATCCCGCCGGCTGCCCCTTCCGCGGCTGCGGCAGTTCCGCCAGCCACCAGGCAAGCCCCCACAGCACCAGCAGCAGCGCCAGCGCCGCGCGGGTGTGTTCCGTCACCGCCAGGATCCCCGCCGCGAAGACGAAGACCGGCACCGCCATCCCCGGCAGGGCGCGGGTGCGATACCCGCACAGATGCACCCATTCCCAGGAGAGCAGCGCCACGGCGATGGCGACCAGCATCGTCCAGGGCTCGGAACCGAGCCAGATGCACAGCAGCGCCGCCGGCCCGAGCACCAGCGCCGAGAGGAAACGCTTGCGCAGGTCCCGCCAGCGCTTGGGCTCCACGGCCCCGGTGATCGCGATCTGGGTCAGGGTCGGGCCCCATAGCGTCGCTCCCGACGGGCGAAGGCCGCGACCGCCTCGGCCAGGTGCTCGGCGCCGTAGTCGGGCCAGAGCACGTCCTGGAAGACGAATTCGGCGTAGGCCGCCTGCCAGAGCAGGAAGTTGGACAGGCGCTGCTCGCCCGAGGTGCGGATGATCAGGTCCGGATCCGGGATGCCGGCAGTCTGGAGGAAACCGCCGAAGGCGGCCTCGTCCAGCGCCTCGGGGGCGAGGCGCCCTTCGACGATGGCGCGGGCGGCGGCGCGCGCGGCGGCAAGGATCTCGTCCCGCGCACCATAGGACAGCGCGACATTGAGGTTGAGCCGCGTCCCGCCCGCCGTCGCTTCCTCGGCGGCGCGGATGGAACGCGTCATCTCCGGGCCGAAGCGGTCATAGTCGCCGATGACACGCAGCCGGACACCTTCCTTGACGAGGCTCGCGACCTCAGAGCGGAGATAGAGGCGCAGCAGCCCGGTCAGCGCCGAGACTTCCTCGAACGGCCGGCGCCAGTTCTCGGAGGAGAAGGCGAAGAGGGTCAGCCAGCCGATGCCCTGGTTCGCCGCGGCCTCGATGGTGCGCCGCACGGCCTCGGCGCCGGCCTTGTGGCCGAGCGCGGCGGGCAGGCCACGCGCCTGCGCCCAGCGGCGATTGCCGTCCATGATGATGGCGACATGGGTCGGCGGCTCGACCGGGGCGGCGGCCGCACGAACGGGATCGGAAGCGGCGCTCACGCGCGCTCGGCTCCAAGGCGACGGGTCTCGACCAGGCTCACCTGCAAAACGCCCTCCGACCCCCTGCGTGTATCCGACGGTGGATCACACCGTGCGGATATCCTTCTCCTTTTCGACCAGCACCGCATCGACCTGCTTCACATACTGGTCGGTCAGCTTCTGGATCTCGTCCTCGGCCCGCTTGGCCTCGTCCTCGCTGAACTCGTGCTTCTTCACCCAGCCCTTGACCTGCTCCATGCCGTCGCGGCGCACGCCGCGGACCGAGACGCGGGTCTGCTCGGCATAGCGGGCGGCAGCCTTGGCGAGTTCGTTGCGGCGTTCCTGCGTCAGCGGCGGCAGGGGCACGCGGATCACCTGACCCTCGGCCTGGGGATTGAGGCCGAGATTCGCCTCGCGGATGGCGGATTCGACCGCCTTGGTCACCGCCTTGTCCCACACCTGCACGGACAGCAGGCCGGGCCCGGCGACCGAGATGTTCGCCACCTGGTTCAGCGGCGTGACCGAGCCATAGGCCTCGACGCGGATGGGTTCGAGCAGCGCGGGGCTCGCCCGGCCGGTGCGCAGCCCTTGGAATTCCTTCTTCAGGGTTTCCATCGCGCCATCCATGCGGCGCGTCAGATCCTGCTTCAGGGCCTGGAAATCTGCAGCCATGGGCCGGCCTCCCTCAGAGCTGGTTCTCGTGGACAGTGGTGAAGAGCCCCTCGCCCTTCATCACCGCGGTGAAGGCGCCGGGCTCGTGGATGTTGAAGACGATGATCGGCAGCTTGTTCTCGCGCGCCAGGCTGATCGCCGCCGCATCCATCACGGCGAGGTCGCGCGCCAGCATGTCGAGATAGGTGAGCGTCACGTAGCGCTCCGCCTTGGGATTCTTGCGCGGATCGGCGGAATAGACGCCGTCCACCTGGGTGCCCTTCAGCAGCGCGTCGCAGCCCATCTCGGCCGCGCGCAGCGCCGCAGCGGTATCGGTGGTGAAGAAGGGGTTGCCCGTGCCGGCGGCGAAGATCACCACCCGGCCCTTTTCCATGTGCCGCACCGCGCGGCGGCGGATGAAGGGCTCGCAGACCGAGGACATGTTGATGGCGGACTGCACCCGCGTCGGCACGCCGACCTTCTCCAGCGCCGCCTGCATGGCGAGCGCGTTCATCACCGTGGCGAGCATGCCGATCGAATCGGCCTGGGCCCGGTCCATGCCGGCGGCAGCGCCGGCCACGCCGCGGAAGATGTTGCCCCCGCCGATGACCAGGCAGACCTCGACCCCAAGGTCGATGACGCCCCTCACATCCTCGGCGATGCGGCGGCAGACGATGGTGTCGAGACCGTAGTCCCGCTCGCCCATCAGGGCTTCGCCCGACACCTTGAGCAGGACGCGCTTGTAGGATGGCTTGTCGCTCATGGGCAGGCGTTTCGATTCCGGTTCTGGTGACGGGCGCGGCACCATAATGGCCGCGCCCCCTAGGCGACAATAAGGCGTTGGGGCGGGCGCAGCGGCCCGCCCCGGCGGGCGTCAGCCCTGGCCCGCGGCAGCGGCGACCTCGGCCGCGAAGTCGGTGGCCTGCTTCTCGATGCCCTCGCCGAGCTGGAAGCGGGCGAAGCCGGTCAGGTTCGCACCCGCCTTCTTGGCCACTTCCTTCACGCGGGTCTCGCCGTCATGCACCCAGACCTGCTCGAGCAGCACCACTTCCTCGTAGTACTTGCGGATACGGCCCTCGACCATCTTCTGGATGACCGCGTCCGGCTTGCCCGACGCCTTGGCCTGCTCCGTCAGCACCGCCTTCTCGCGGTCCAGCGCGGCCGGATCGACCACCGAGATGTCCAGCGCCTCGGGGCGGGTCGCGGCGACATGCATGCCGATCTGGCGGCCGAGCGTCTCGAGCACATCGCCCTCGGATGCACCCTCGACCGCCACCAGCACGCCGATCTTGCCCATGCCCGGCTTCACCGCCGAGTGGACATAGGTGGCGACCACGCCTTCCTTCACGCTGAGGCGCTTGGCGCGGCGGATCGTCATGTTCTCGCCGATCGTCGCGATCAGGTGCGTCAGCTCCTCGCCGACCGAGCGGAAGGAGGTGCCGCCCTCGACCAGGTCCATCGAGCCGGGGTAGCGGGCGGCCTTGATGGCCTCGATGTCGTCGCCGACGGTGAGCGCGAGCTCGGCCACGGCAGCGCAGAAGGCCTGGAAGTGCTCATTGCGGGCAACGAAGTCGGTCTCGGCGTTCACCTCGACCATCGCGGCCACGTTCGGGGCCGAGGCAACGGCAACGAGGCCCTCGGCCGCGACACGGCCGGACTTCTTGGCGGCGGCGGACAGGCCCTTCTTGCGCAGCCAGTCGATCGCGGCCTCCATGTCGCCGTTCGATTCAACCAGCGCCTTCTTGCAGTCCATCATGCCCGCGCCGGTCTTCTCGCGCAGGTCGCGGACCATCGCCGCAGTAATCTCGGCCATCGGACGTCTCCGTGGTTGCCGGGTGGGAAGAAAGGAACCGGGGCCCGAAGGCCCCGGCGTGTCGGGCTCAGGCCTGAGGCTGCGCCTCGGTGGCGGCCTCGGCCTCGACCGGGGCCTCCGGCAGTTCCTCGGGGGCCAGGTCCTCGGCGCCGCCGATGTCGACACCCGAAGCCTGCAGCTCGGCGGAGATGCCGTCCAGAACCGCCGAGGCGACCATGTCGCAGTACAGCGTGATGGCGCGGATCGCGTCGTCATTGCCCGGGATCGGGAAGGTCACACCCTCGGGGTCGGCGTTGGAGTCGACCACGGCGATGACCGGGATGCCGAGCTTGTTGGCCTCCTCGATCGCCAGCTTCTCCTTCACCGTGTCGATCACGAAGATGATGTCGGGCAGGCCGCCCATCTCCTTGATGCCGCCCAGCGCGCGCTCGAGCTTCTCCTTGTCGCGCGTCAGCATCAGGACTTCCTTCTTGGTCAGACCGCTGGTGTCCGTGCCAAGACGCTCATCCATCTGCTTCAGGCGCTTGATCGAGCCCGTGATCGTCTTCCAGTTGGTCAGCATGCCGCCGAGCCAGCGATGGTTGACGTAGTACTGGCCGCAGCGGGTCGCGGCTTCCGCCACGTAGTCGGCCGCCGCCTTCTTGGTGCCGACGAACAGGACGCGGCCGCCGGCGGCGACGGTGTCTCGCACGGCCTTCAGCGCGCGCTCCATGAGCGGGACGGTCTGCTGCAGGTCGAGGATGTGAACCTGGTTGCGGACGCCGAAGATGTAGGGCGCCATGCGCGGGTTCCAGCGCCGCGTATGGTGGCCGAAATGAACGCCTGCCTCGAGCAGGGCACGCAGGGTGACTTCACGCATCGCCATGGGGCGAGCCTCCTATCCGATAGTCCGGTTGAGCCTCCGCGGCGCAATCCCCCCGGATGTCTCCCGGAGACCGGACCCAGCCTCGGTGAAGGTTGGGCGCGCCGCGTGCGAATTTGCCGGGCGGGACGATGCCCCGACCGGCAGTGGCGGATATGGCGGAAAGGATCGGCGGAAGCAAGCCCCGGAGAAGGGCCTTACCCCTCCCCGCCACAGGCCGGAGGGCGGCTGTAATGACGCAGGATTCATCCCGCGCGCATCCGTAACACGGCATGTTCCGCCGCCATCAGCCAGGGCCGGTCCACATGGACAGTACGACACGTCATATCCTTGATCTTTCGCGCCGCGGCCTGCTGCGCGGCGCGACGGGACTCGCGGCACTCGCTGCCCTCGCCCCGGCGCCGCGGCGCGCCCTGGCCCAGGCCCCCGGCGGGACCTACCTTTTCACCCTGGGCGTGGCGAGCGGCGATCCGAGCCCCGACGGATTCGTCATCTGGACCCGCCTCGCCCCCGAACCCTTCGCCAGCGACTGGGGCATGCCGGCGGGCTCGGTGCCCGTCGCCTGGGACGTCGCCGAGGACCCGGGCTTCACCCGCATCGCCGTGCGCGGCATGACGGCCGCCTGGCCGGAGCGCGCCCATTCGGTCCATGTGGAGGTGGCCGGGCTGGCGCCGGGCCGGCCCTATTTCTATCGCTTCCGCGCGGGCGGCGAGGCGAGCCCGGTCGGCCGCGCCCGCACCGCGCCCGCCCCCGGGGCGGCGCCGGCGAAGCTGCGCTTCGTCACCGCCGGCTGCCAGCACTACGAACACGGCCACTTCACGGCCTGGAAGCACATCGCGGCCGAGCCCGAACTCGACTTCGTCTTCCACTACGGCGACTACGTCTACGAATATTCCGGCCGCCCGCGCGGCGCCGGCGGCTGGGGTCCGGTGACGCGGTCGCATCTGGGCGGGGAGGCGATGACCCTCGCCGACTACCGCCTGCGCTACGCCCAGTACCGCACCGATCCGGACCTGCAGGCAGCCCACGCCGCGCATCCCTTCATCCCGAGCTTCGACGACCATGAGGTCGAGAACAACTGGGCCGGGCTGGTCAGCGAGGAGGATGGCCGCAGCCAGCGCCACCCCGTCGCCGTCCCGCCCGAGGAATTCGCCCTGCGCCGCGCGGCCGCCTTCCAGGCCTGGTATGAGCACATGCCCGTCCGCGCCGCGGCGATCCCGCGCGGACCGGACATCACCGCCTATCGCCGGCTCGACTTCGGCCGGCTGATGCGGGTGAACGTGCTCGATACGCGCCAGTTCCGCGACGACCAGCCCTGCAACGACGGCACCAAGCCGGCCTGCGAGGAGGTCTTCCGCCCCGATGCCCAGATGCTTGGGCCCGTGCAGGAGCGGTGGCTCGCCGAGGGGCTGACCGACAGCCCGGCGCGCTGGAACATCCTCGCCCAGCAGGTGCCGCTGATGCGGCGCGTGCTGCGCAACGACGCCATCGCGATCGACAAGTGGGACGGCTACCCGGCGGCGGCAGCGGCTGCTCGACACGCTGGCCGAACGGCACACACCCAACCCGGTGGTGCTGTCGGGAGATGTGCATGTCGCGCTGGCCTCGACGATCCGGCGACGCCCGGAACGGCCCGACAGCCCGCCGGTCGCGACCGAGTTCACCGCCACCTCCGCGACCAGCGGCGGGGATGGCGCGGCGATGACCACGGGCGGCGAGGAGACGCTGCGCCGCAATCCGGACATCGCGCTGTTCAACGGCCGCCGCGGCTATTGCGTGAGCGAGGCGACGACGCAGAGCCTGACGACGGAATACGTCGCGCTGGAATACGTGACGCGCGAAGGCGCGCCGCGCGAGACGGCGGCGCGGCTGGTGGTGGAGGCGGGGCGGCCGGGCTTGCAGCGGGGGTGAGCGACACGCGGGGCCGCATCGGAGCCCATTGAGACTGGAGAGGGGCGCCGCCCCTCTCCAGGCCTCACCCAGCCAGGCCATGGTATGGCCTGGACCGCCGACACCTGGCACCGGGCCACGCGGTCAGAATGAACGCCGAAACCCGCCTTTGTGCCCGGAACGTGCCACGAGGGTCGGCAAGC
>JAYRJZ010000042.1:0-39527 GCA_041906015.1 Roseomonas sp. | reverse complement strand
CGTCGCCGGCGCCACGCCTGCCGAGATCACCATGCAGGGCGATTCGATCGTCATGCCCACCGCGCCGGGGCAGTTCGCCTCGATCATGGAAGGCGTGAACCGCGTCCTCGCCAGCATCGAGGCCCTGCCTCTCCAGGATATCGGCCACAACGTGAACGCGACCGTGGCGGGCGTGAACGAACTCGTGCAGGACCCGGCGCTGCGGCAGTCGATCGCGGCGCTCCAGGGCACGCTGGCGGCGGCGGAAGCGACGATGCGCAACGTCGATGCCTCGCTGCAACCCGCGCTGCGCAGCCTGCCGCAGGTCATGGCCGGGCTGAACAGCGCGGTCGCGCAGGCGGGGCGGCTCATCACCTCGGCCAATCGCGGCTATGGTGATGAATCGCAGTTCCAGCGCGACCTCGAACGCATGCTGGAGCAGATCACCTCCGCCGCGCGGTCGCTGCGCGCGCTCGCGGACCAACTCAACCGCAACCCGGAATCGCTGATCCGGGGCCGTTCGACGCAGGGCCCATGACCGCATGACCTTCCGCCGCCGTGATGCCGCTTCCGTCGGCGCCCTCGCCCTGCTCGCCGCCTGCCGTTCGACCGAGCCTGCCCTCTACGCCCTGCAGCCCGTGCCCGGTGCGGCGCGGCGCGGCGGGCCGCGCAATGTCGGCGTGCGGGATGTCTCGCTGGCCCGCTACCTGGATCGCGTGCAGATCGTGCGCTCGGTCTCGGACTACCGCCTGTCCGTCGCGGGCAATGATTGGTGGGGCGAGAACCTCGACACCATGATGACGCGCGTGCTGGTGGAAAACCTGGCACAGCGCCTGCCGGCCTCGAATGTCTTCGGCACCGGCGGGGCGATCTCGGTGACGCCGGAGGCCCTGGTCGAGGTAAACCTCCAGCGCCTCGACCAGGCCGGCCCGGATGCGCTGGTGATGACGGCGCAGATCGCCGTGACCCTGCGCGAGCCGCGACGGCGCGAGATCGCGCGCACCGAGAGCGTGACGGTGCCCGTGACCGGCGCGGATACCCCCGCCTTCGTCGCCGCGGCGAGCCTGGCCGCGGGTCGCATGGCAGATGTCGCGGCGGCGCTGCTGGCCCCCTGATCCGCCGCGCAGTTTGGCACGCCTCGTCCAAAGGCGGGATGCACGGCCGATACCTTGAGCCGGAGCAGCGGCTAGCCTTGTCCTCCGCCTGACGGAGGGGGGTCGGTCGGCCGCGGCGTTCGGGCCCCCGTCTCCGGAGCTTCTGTGCCATGATCAGGCCGGGATGGAAACGAGAGCCGGACGAGCAACACGATGCATGACCGCCTGCATGACGAGGAGGCGCTTGGTCCCGCCACCGTCTCGACCGGCCATCTGCCCCCGAACCCGGCCGTGGACGAGCTGGTGCAGGAGGCCTGGGAACGATACCGCGGCGCCGCTGACGGCAAGGTCGCCGACTACATCCCGGCCCTGGCCAAGGCTTCCGCCGACTGGTTCGGGATCTGCGTCGCCGGGGTGGACGGCATCGAGCATGCGGTGGGCGATGCCGACCGCGCCTTCTCGATCCAGTCCATCTCCAAGCCCTTCGTCTTCGCGCTGGTCTGCCAGGCCCTGGGCGGCGGTCGGGCGCGCAGGAGCGTCGGCGTCAACGCCACCGGCCTGCCGTTCAACTCGGTGATGGCCATCGAGCTGAACCCCGAACGCACGATGAACCCGATGGTGAATGCCGGAGCAATCGCGACCACCTCGCTCGCGCCCGGCGCAAACGCCGAGGAACGCTGGGCCTTCATCCGCGACGGCCTGTCCCGCTTCGCAGGCCGGGAACTGGCGATGGATCGGGATGTCTATGCCTCGGAGGCTGCTACGAACCAGCGCAACCGGGGCATCGCGCGGCTGCTGCAGGGCTATGGCCGGATCTATTCCGACCCCGAGGAGGCCACCGACATCTACACGCGCCAATGCGCCCTGAACGTCACCGCGCGGGACCTCGCCGTGATGGGCGCAACGCTCGCCGATGGCGGCGTGAATCCGATCACGAAGGAGCGCGTGGTCGATGAGGACCGCTGCCGCCGCGTTCTCGCGGTGATGGCGACCGCGGGCCTCTACGAGCAATCCGGTGACTGGCTCTACGAGGTCGGGCTGCCGGGCAAGAGCGGCGTGGCCGGTGGCATCGTCACCATCGCGCCGGGCAAGGGCGGCCTCGGGGTCTTCTCGCCGCCGCTGGACAGGGCGGGGAACAGCGTGCGCGGGCAACTCGTCACGCGCTTCCTCTCCGAACGCCTGGGGCTCAACCTCTTCGCCTCGCAGCCCGCGGCCTGAGATTCAAGAACGGGAGGCAATGACCCATGAATAGCACGGCCGCCACGGAACCCCGCGAATCCTGGGCCCCGATGATCGCCATCGCGCTCGGCCAGGTGCTGATGTCCTTCAACGTCGCCGCCCTGCCCGTCTCGCTGGCGGGCATGGTGGCGAGCTTCGACGTGCCGCCCACCACCATCGCCACCGGTATCGTGATGTACTCGCTCGCCGTGGCCGGCTTCGTGATGCTGGGGGCGAAGCTGGTGCAGCGCTTCGGCTCGACCGCGGTGTTCCGCGTGGTCGTCGGCCTGTTCGGCGCGGCGCAGGTGGTGATGGTGGTCGCCCCCGCGGCGACCTTCATGATGGTCGCGCAGTTGATGGCCGGCCTCGCCGCGGCGGTGATCGTCCCGGCGCTGGTGGCGCTGATCGCGCATCACTATCGCGGCGCGCAGCAGGCGACGGCTGTGGGCGCGCTGGGCTCGGCCCGGGCGGGGGCGAATGTCGCGGCCTTCCTGATCGGCGGGCTGCTCGGCACCTTCATCGGCTGGCGGCCGGTCTTCGGCATCCTGGTGGCGCTGGCCGGCGTGGTCTTCCTGCTCTCCTTCAAGCTGAAGCCGGAGGAGTCGCGGCCCGAGGTGAAGATCGACCTGGTCGGCGTCGTCCTTGCCGCCGTCGCCATCATCATGATCGTCTTCGGCTTCAACAACCTCAATCGCTGGGGCCTCGGCGTGGCGCGGCCGGGCGCGCCCTTCAACGTGTTCGGCATGTCTCCCGCACCGCTGATGATCGTGATCGGGGCGGTCATCCTGCAGGGCTTCATCGCCTGGTGCCGGCGCGTCGCCCTACGGGGCGGCACGCCGCTGCTCGACCTGCGCGTCATCACGGCGCGGGAGGAGCGCGCCGCGGTCTACGCGATGTTCACCGTGGTCGGGCTCGAGGCCATGCTGAACTTCACCGTTCCGCTCTACATCCAGATCGTACAGGGGCGCACACCGATCGAAACCGCGATCGCCATGATGCCCTTCAACCTGACCGTCTTCGTGACCGCCATGCTGGTCGTGAAGCTGTATGACAAGGTGACGCCGCGCCGTATCGCGCAGGGCGGCTTCCTGCTTTGCATCGCGGGCCTGCTGTGGCTCGCCTGGGTCGTGCGCAACGACTGGTCGGCGCTGCCGGTGATGGTCGGGCTGATCACCTTCGGGCTGGGCCAGGGCGCGCTGGTCACGCTTGTCTTCAACGTGCTCGTCTCCACAGCCCCGAAGGAACTGGCCGGCGACGTCGGATCGCTGCGAGGGACGACGCAGAACCTCGCCGCCGGCGTCGGCACGGCAGTCGCCGGAGCGCTGCTGGTCGGGCTGCTCTCCGCCGGCATTCTCTATCGCATCGCGGAAAACCCGCAGTTGCCGATCGCCGTGGTCTCGCAGATCGACCTCGACAGCATCAATTTCGTCAGCAATGCCCGACTGAACGACATCATGGCGCGCACGGGCGCCGCCCCGGAGCAGGTCGCCGAGGCGGTGCGCGTGAACACCGAAGCCCGCCTCCAGGCCCTGAAGATCGGCCTGCTGATCATGGCCCTGGTTGCCGCGCTCGCGATCATTCCCGCCTCCCGCCTGCCCGGCTACAAGCCCGGCGAGATCCCGGATGGCATCCAGCCGCGCGGGGACAAGGCATGAAGCGCAAGCGGCTCCTGCTGCTCTCCCTTGGCGGCACCATCACCATGGTGCCATCCGCGGGCGGCGGCATCGCGCCGAAGCTCGGGGCCGAGGAGCTTGTCGCCTCGGTGCCCGCGCTGGCCGAGGTTGCGGAGATCGAGGCCGACAGCCCGGCCCGCCTGCCCAGCCCCTCGCTGAAGCCGGCGCATCTGGTCATGGCCGCGGAACGCATCCTTGCCGCCTTCGCCGCCGGGGCGGACGGCGCCGTGGTCATCCAGGGCACCGACACGATCGAGGAATCGGCCTTCCTGCTGGACTTGCTTATCGGCGGGCAGAAGCCGGTCGTCGTCACCGGGGCGATGCGCGGCGCGACCGCTCCAGGCGCCGACGGGCCGGCGAATCTTCTGGCGGCCGCGCGTGTGGCGGCGAGTCCGGCGGCGCGCGGCCTCGGCACGCTGGCGGTGCTCAACGACCAGATCCATGCCGCGCGCTTCGTGCAGAAAGCGCATACCGCGCTCACCTCGGCCTTCGAATCGCCGATGGCCGGCGCCATCGGCCTGGTGGCGGAAGACCGCGTGCGCATCTTCATGCGCGTCGAACGCGGTGCCGTGCTGTCGCCGCAGGACGGCCCGCCTTCTCCCGTCGCGCTGCTGCGCTGGGGCATGGGCGATGACGGGCGGCTGCTCGCCGTGCTGCCGGAACTGGACTATGCGGGCGCGGTCATCGAAGGGATGGGCGCCGGCCATGTCCCGGCCGAGGCAGCCGAGGCGGTTGGTGCGCTGGCGGCGCGAATGCCCGTGGTCCTGGCGTCGCGCTGCGCGACGGGCCCGGTGTTCACCGGGACCTATGGCTATCCGGGCGGCGAGATCGATCTCATCGGCCGCGGCGCGATCCCTGGCGGCCTGCTGTCAGGTGCGAAGGCGCGCCTGTTGCTGGGGCTCGCCCTGCGCGGCGGCGGAAACCGCGACACCGTAGCCGCCGCCTTCGCGGCCTACCAGTGAGTCCCGTTGACATGACCGCTCCAAGCTTGGGCCGCGTTCGGCATGTCGTGGCAGGCCTTGCCCTTGGCATGCTCGCCCAGCCTGCCCTCGCGCAGAACGTGATGCCGGCGCCGCAATACGGCACCTTCACCTTCACCTATGAGAACGACCTGCTCGCCGGCACCGACCGCTACTACACCAGCGGCTTCCAGGCGGCGTGGCGCTCCACGGCTTTCGAAGCGCCGTCCTGGGCGGGATTCCTGACCGATGGTTCGGCACTGGTCTTCCCCGATGGCGGCACGCCGCGTTGGGGCATCGCGATCGGGCAGAACATCTTCACGCCGGACGACACGCTGGCGCGCAATCCGGACCCGAACGACCGGCCCTATGCCGGCTGGCTCTACAGCGCCTTCAACATCTCCTCCACCTCCCCGACCTCCTATGGCGCGATCGAGCTGCAGCTCGGCGTGGTGGGTCCGAGCGCGCTCGGCGAGCAGACGCAGAACAACGTTCACGACTTCCTCAACATCGACCGCGCCTATGGCTGGAACTACCAGCTCAAGGACGAACCGGGGGTGAACGTCATCCTCACGCGGCAGTGGCGGTTCAACAGCGAACCGGTCTGGGACGACATCTCGATCGGCTTCGTGCCGAGCATGACGGCGAGCCTCGGCAACGTTCAGACCTATGCCTCGGCGGGGCTGATGGTCAGGGCGGGCAACGACCTGACGGCGGATTTCGGACCGCCGCGCATGCGGCCCTCCGTTACCGGATCGGCCTTCTACGAGGCCGATCGCCGCTGGGGCTGGTACGTCTTCGCCGGCTTCGACGTCCGCGCCGTGGCGCATGACATCTTCCTCGACGGCAATACCTGGCGCGACAGCCGCAGCGTGGAGAAGGAGAGCCTGGTCGGCGAGGCAAGCGCCGGCCTCGCCTTCTTCATGCCCTTCGCGCGCCTGACGCTGTCCTATGCGGCACGCACGCGCGAGTTCCAGACCCAGGCGGAAACCGCGCAGTTCGGCTCGATCAGCCTGTCCTTCCAGTTCTGAAGCGCCGCGACGGGGCAGATCCGGCACGGCCGATCCTCAACGCCGCCGTCCTCCCAGCAGCCCGCCGATGCCGCGCACCACCTCCTGCGCGGCGCCCTGGATCTCCCGGGGCACCAGGGGGATCGGCGTCGCCGCGGCCTCCGGGATCGCTCCGGCGCGGCCGAGCCGGGCGAGCGTGAGGGCCGGCCCGCAATCCCCGCCCGGCGGGGCACTGCCCGTTGCGCCGCGCAGGAATTCGACCGTGCTGCTGCGCCACAGGCGGTTCGCGACCGTATCGCCGATCACATGCGCCAGCGCCGCGCCCGGGTCCACGCCGATCCGTGGCTCGGCCAAGGTGCCGCCGATGGTGACCGGCGCGCGGACCGTCACGCCCATCAGCCGGATATCGGGCAACAGCCGCGCCGCGATCGTCTCCTGGCGCAGGTTCAGGGCGATGCTGCCGTCGATGCGGCCGAAATCGCCTTCGATCAGCAGCGCCTCGCTGTGCGCCACGCCATTTTCGGCGGACAGGCGTATCGCGAGGCAGCGCAGCGCCACGCCGCCGGATGGCATGCCGCGCGGCAGCAGCAGGCGAAAGAGGTCCGGGCCGATGCGCAGCGCCGTCGCGCCGGTGAAGCGCCCGCCGACCATGGCAATCCCGGCATCGCCCGACAGCGTCGCGGCGAGCGCCCGCGTCGTGCTGCCCTGGCCCCGAAGATCGAGCACCAGCTCGGCATTGCCCTGAAAACCGGCCGGCACCCCGAAGGCGCGGTGCAGTCCCGCCAGATCGAGCCCGCGGCCACGGCTGTCGAGCCGCAGCGACACGCTCGGCGTCCCCGCCGCCGCATCGATCCGCAAACGCCCACCGACCGCCCCACCGGGCGTCACCACGGCGAGCGGATCGACGGTCAGGCGCCCGCCCGTCAGTGCCAAGGTGCCATTCAGATCCCGCCAGACGGTGCCGCCGGCCGTCAGATGCGTCACGGCCAGACGCAATGACGCATCCACATGCCGCAGCAGATCGATGGGCAACGGAAATTCCGGGATCACGCGCCCCGCCGCGCCGCGCCGCCGGTCCCCGGCTGCCGCCCCGCTGCCAAGGGCGTCGAGATCCAACCGGCGCGCCGAGAGCTGGCCGCTGACGGCGAGACGCGGCGCCAGGGTGACGCTGAGATCGCCGGCCGCTTCGAGCGGTGCGGCGCTGACGGTCAATCCCTCGAGCCGTATCGCGTGCGTGGACAGCCCGCCCAGGCGCGCCCGCGCCGAGACGCCCGCCAGGCGCGGCAGATCGGTGCCGACAACCGGCCCCAATGCCGCCAGATCCGGCGCGGTGAGCTGCGCCTCGAACACCGCGCCAGCCAGGTCGAGGTCGCGGCGCACCGGCCCGCTCAGTTCAAGACGCGCCCGGCCCGAGGTCAGCGTCGCTTCGACCGGCAGCACCTCCTCCCCGAGAATGCGACGTGGCGAGGGCAGTTGTGCATGCAAGCCGAGATCGGCCGCGCCGCGCCAGCCCTGCGCCGACAGGGTGGCCGGGGCGTCGAAGGAGGCGGCGCGCAGTTCGGCCCGCGCGATCCGCAGGCCCGGCAGCACGGCGCCAAGGTCTGTCGCGCCGATGCGCAGCGTCAGATCCGACACGGACGGCCACGGGTCGCCCGGCGCCAGGCGCGCCGACAGGCTGACCGGTCCCGAGAGCGGAAGATACTGGCCGAAGCGCCTGGCCCAGCGTTGCACCGCAGCGCCCTCGCCTTCGGCGTCGAGCGCGAGGGACCAATCGCGCACCTCCGCGCCACGCGGCCAACGGCCCTTGAGCCGGAGGCTGATCCCTTCCGCCGCGACCGCCGCCTCCAGGGGCAGCGCGCCGTCCGTTTCGCGGCCGAGCGACGCCGTGATCGACAGCGGCTCGCCATCCAGGCGGATGCGCCCATGGAGCTCCAGCGGATCCTCCGGCTCGTCCCGCGCGATCTCCAGCCGGTCGATATCCACGGCGCCGACCGGCCCGCCCGGAAGCAGGATGCGGGAGGCCTCGATGGTCACCTCCTTGATGCTCAGCCCGCCCGAGGAGGAGGAGGAGGATGCCCCGCCGCCCGCATCGAAGACCCAGTTGCCATGCCCCTCGGCGTCGCGCTCGAGGACGATCTCGGCGCCGGAGAGCAGCAGGCTATCGATCTCGACGCGGCCGCCGATCAGCGGCAGCAGGGCAAGCGTCACCTCGAAGTGCCGGATGCGGGCGAAATGGGGCTGCGTCGCGCCCGGGGCATTGGCGATGACGGCATCGTCCAGCGCGATGCGCGGCATGAGCCCGAAGCGCACATCGAGGGCGCCATAGGTGATCCGTCGCCCCGTCGCCCGCTCGAGCGCGCCGTCGAGCTGCGCGGTGAAGACACCGCGCGAGAGGGCAAGTTGCAGCGCGAGAGGACCCGCGACTGACAAGACGGCAATGCCGGCCAAGATGATCGCGCCGATGCGCAGACTGCGTCTCATGCCGCCAGCATGGCCAAGGCCAGGACGAAGGTCACCAGCAACAGCGCGAGGCCTGCAGCGGGCCAGCCGCGCAACAGCGCCTCGCCACGGGCGAGCAGCGCGCCCAGCGGGGCGGCCGCGCGCATCGCGCGCCGGGCGAGGTGGATGATGTCGCCCTCCGGCACGGCCGGCAGCCGGTCTCCCCAACGCCGCATGGCCAGGAGCGTCAGCAGCAGGCCGACCACCACGGGCCGCGTCGCCTTGTTCACGGCATCGGACATCAACACCGAGGAGAAATCCCCACCGATGGCAGGAAAGAGCATCCATGGCAGGACCAACGCCGCGACCGCGAGCGCCAGCCACGGGATGAGCATGCCCATCGGTGGACGCGCGGTCGCATCCCGTGCCCAACCCGTCGACAGGCGACGGACGAAATGCAGCATCAGCAGCGTCGATCCCGCCGCCGACAGGGCCGAGAGCGCACCGACGACGCCGTCGCCCAGTTCGGGCTTCACGGCCTCCTTGGCCAGCCAGCCGCCGGTGAAGGGCATGCCCCCGAAGCCGAGGACCAGCAGGATCGCGGGGCCGAGCACCAGCCATCGTGCCCGCCCACCAATGCCGGCTGCGACGCCGACGGCGAGGAACAGCGCCCCCTTCGCCAGCACGTGATGCATCGCATAGAAGGCAGCCGCGGCCGGCGTGGTCGTGATGCCGGTCGCGAGCCCCATGCCGATCGCCGCGGCCACCACGCCCATCTGGCTGACCGAGGAGTAGGCCAGGACGGTCTTCGGATTGCGCTGGGTGATGCCGATCGCCACGCCCCAGAAGGCTGTCACGAAGCCGATCGTCGCGAGGATCTGCCCCCAGTCGGCAGGCGTCGCGTCGAACGGCAGGAAACGAATGAGGCCGATGACGCCAGCCTTGATGATCGCCCCGCTCAGCACGGCCGAGGCCGGCATGGGGGCGGCCGGATGCGCCAGCGGCAGCCAGACATGCAGCGGCACCAGCCCCGCCTTCAACCCGAAGCCGATCACCAGCATGGCGATGGTGAGGTCCCGCAGCCGCGCATCGGCCAGGGCCTTCAGGACATCCGCGATGGCGAGGCTGTCCCCCGGCGTCTGGGCGGCGAGCAGCGCGAAGCCGGCGAGCAGCGCCGCCTCCCCGATCACTGTCAGAAGGATGTAGCTGGCGCCAGCCGACCAGGCGCGTGGGGTGCGATCGTGGATCACGAGCCCCCAGGCCGGCAGGCTGGCCAGGGCGAAGACGAAGTAGAAGCCGACCAGGTCCCCCGCGACGAAGACGCCGAGGCTGCCCGCCATGGTCGGCAGCCACCAGGCGGCGAAGCGCGGGAGCGCATCCCGCCCGATATAGGCGCGCACATAGACGGAGGCCGCGCACCACAGCAGTGCCGCGGCGCCGAGCAGCAAGGCGGAAGGCAGATCGATCGCCAGCGTCAGGCGCACCCGGGCATAGACGATGAAGGGTTCGCCATCGGCGGCGAACAACGCGCAGGCCAGGCCCGGCAGCGGTGCGGCCCACAGCACCGACAGGGCACGCGACCGCCAGGCGGGCACCGCCACCGCGGCCAGCAGCAGCAATGGCGCCAGCGGCGTCGCGGCGAGCAGCAGCGCGGTCACGGCACCACGTCCAGTCGGCCGATCTGCACCAGCCCGAAGGCGGCCAGCGGCAGGAACCCCAGCACAACCGAGACCAGCGCGAGGAAGAGCGGAATGCCATCCCGCTTCCAGTCGATCCGGACGGGCGCCGGCGCAACGTCCCCGGCGGCGCGCAGGCCCATGGCGAGGACGCGATAGACGTAGCTGCCGGTCAGGACGCCGCCACCGAGAATGACCAGCGCCCACCACCACTGCCCGGCATCGATCGCGGCGCTCAGCAACAGCCACTTGGCCGCGAAGCCGCCCGAGGGCGGCACGCCCATCAGCGAGAGTCCGGCGAGCGCGAAGGTCAGCAGCGTGACCGGCATGGCGCGCCCCGTCCCGGCGAGGTCGGCAATGCGATCATGCCCCAGGCGCTTCGCCATCGCGCCCACGGCCAGGAACATCGCGGCCTTCGCGAAGGCGTGCGAAACGGCCTGCACCGTCCCGCCCGTCCAGGCCTTGGCGGCGGCCTCCCCCGCGCCGGCGGTGCCGGCGAGCAGCGGGAACATCAGGAACAGGTATCCGATCTGCGCGACGGTCGAATAGGCGACGAGCAGCTTCAGCCTTTCCTGCCCCAGCGCCGCGACGCTGCCCAGCAGGATCGCGGCCGCACCAAGACCGGCGAGGATCTGCGCCGCCTCGGCCATGGGCACCTGCGCCATGACACCGAACCACAGCCGCAGCAGCAGGATGAACGACCCCTTCACCACAAGGGCCGAGAGCACGGCGCTCGCCGCCGCCGGCGCGCCGGCATGGGCCGGCGGCAGCCAGAGATGCAGCGGCAGCAGGGCCGTCTTCGCCAGCAGCCCCGCCGTCATCAGGGCCAGCGCGATCAGCACCGGCGCGTCGCCAGGCGCGCGCCGGGACAGCAGCACGATGTCGAGCGTCCCGAAGCTGCCATAGATCAGCGCGATGCCGAGCAGATAGAGCACCGAGCCGAGCAGCGCGAACATCAGGTAGCGCAGCGCCGCCTCCAGCGTCGCGCGGCTGCCGTCGAGACAGACCAGGGGCATGGCGGCGAAGGTCAGCAACTCCAGCCCGACATAGAGGGTGAAGAGGTCGTTCGCGACCAGCAGCAGGTTGATCGCCGCCCAGAGCGCCAGCAGCAGCGGCCAGAACGCGAAGCTCTGGCGCCGCTCGGCCATGCCCCGCCCCGTGCCGAATTCGGCGCGGGCGAAGAGCGCGACCGCACCGATGATGAGCGCCGTCGTCAGCAGCATCGCCGCGGAAAGCCCATCCGCCCGCAGGGCGAGGCCAAGCGGCGGCGCCCAATGCCCGAGCGCCTGCCCGATCGGTGCGCCGCCGAGCTGCACGGCGAGTGCGATGGCGAGCGCCAGCAGCAGCCCGATCGGGACATAGGCGAGCGTCAGCCGCTCCGCCCCCCGCGCCCCGAGCGGCACGGCCGCGACCAGCGCGAGGACGGGCAGCATCAGCGCGAGCATGGGGAGCATGCCCCAGGGCGTCGTCGCCATCAGTCGCGATCCGCGGCGGCGAGACGCAGCACCAGCGCGACCGCGAGCGTCGTCGCCGCGAAGGCGACGACGATGCCGGTCAGGATGATGGCCTGGGGCACGGGATCGCCGGGGAAACCGGCGCCGGCGCCTCGGCGCGCCACCGCGCCGAAGACCAGGAAGATGCCGCCGCCGAGGAGGTTGAAGGAAAGGATGCGCAGCAATACCGCGCGCCGCGCCAGCATGCCGAACAGGCCGATGCCGACCAGCGCCGCGCCGACCAGGCCGAAGATCGTCCCGCTCATCCGCGCGGTTCCGCCTCGGGCGGGCCCATGACCAGCAGCGCCAGCGCCACGGCGATGGAGGCGGTCAGGACGATCTCGATGAGCTTGATCAGCGGCTTCGCCCAGCCGAAGGGATAGGCGAGGAAGGCGCCCTCGACGGCCGCGCCGGCGAGGCCGATGCCGATGAACAGCGCCGGGCCGATCGCCAGGACGCCGCGCAGCCATGGCGCGTCGATCCGTGGCGCCTGGGCGAGGCCCGCCATCCAAGGCATCAGCCACATCGCCGCAAGGATGGCCGCTGCCTGGAACTTCCCCCCCGGCGCATCCGCCCCAACCCAGAGGATGTGCATCGCAACCACGATGCCCAGCGGCGGCAGCACCCGCGCCAGCAGGGCCATCGGCCCATCCGGCACGACCGGCTGGCGCGGCCCGGCCACGCCCCCCCAGCCGCCTTCCGGCGCCAGCGCCCAGACGCACACCACGGCAAGCAGGATCACCACGGCTTCCAGCAGCGTATCGAGGCTACGGAAGGACATCAGGACACCGGTCACGGGATTGCCCAGTCCCGTGGCGGCGAGGTTGGCGGCGACCTGGTCAGCGAGGCTCGGAGCCGGTTCGGGCAACCACAGTACCGCAGCGCCGAGGGCGGCGGCGATCCCCGCACAGCCCAGCCCGATCAGCATGGTGGTGGCCCGCCCCGGCGCCGGCTCCGGCGACAAGGGGGGCAAGCCGGCCAGGCGACGGACGCCGCCCAGCAGCAGCACGCCGGACAGGCCAGCGCCGATCGCGGCCTCGGTCAGCGCGACATCCGGGGCACCCAGCCGCACCCAGGCCAGGGCGAGCAGCAATCCATAGGCAATGAACAGCGTCACTGCCACAAAGGCGCGGCGTGCGGCGACGCAGGCGATGCCGAGCCCCAGAATGCCGGCTGCGAGCAACCCATCGGCGATCAGGCCCGCCGTCATTCGGCCTGGCCCTGCCGCCGGATCAGCGCGGCGATCATCGGTCCCGTCGCGGCGCTGGCCAGCAGCACCAGCATCCAGATCGCCATCAGCCGCAAGGCGCCGCCCAGCGAGCCCATCTGCGGCAGCAGCCCCAGCACGATGAAGCCGAGGCCAAGATGGTCGGCCTTGGTCAGCGCATGCAGCCGGCTCGCCGGATCCGGAAAGCGGAGCAAGCCCGCCGAACCGGCGGCGAAGAAGACCACCCCGGCGAGCACGGCGATGACGGTGACGCCGTCGGCGAGCAGGCTCACGCGCCAGGCTCCCTGTCCCTCGGCGCCATGCGCGCCATCGCCACGGAGGCGAACGCCGCCAGCACCGCCAGGATCAGGGCGAGATCGACGAGTGACGGCTCGCTCACCGCCACGCCGGCCAGCAGCAACGCACCGATCCCGCCCGTGCCCAGGAGCTGCGCGGCCATCATCCGGTCCACATCGGCCGGCCCACGCAGGACGCGCAGCAGCCCGGCGGCGACGGTGACGAGCACCAGCAGCGCGGCGCCGAGCAGGAACTCAGCCATCGCGGCCGAGAGCGCGGGCGAACCGCGCCTCCTCCGCCGACATCGCCGCCGCGACGCCGGTCGCGCCATCAAGGGCATGGATGACGATCGCCCCGCCTTCCGCCTCGCCAGCCGGCAGGGTGCCGGGCAACAGGCTCGCATAGGCCAGGAAGGCATCCCGCGCAGTCCCGCGCGGCAACAGCGGCGTCCAGACGATGGTCGCCGGCGCGGGGCGCCGACGCGGATCAAGCGCGAGGCGGGCGACCTCGATCCCCGCGCGCAGCGCCTGCCAGGGGAACCGCAGCAGGAGAGCAGCGCATGCCGCCGGGCGCAGCGCCGTCGCAGCAGGCGGCATGAGGCGCAGGCTGACCCAGCAGGCGCCGGCCGCCGCCGCGATGCCCATCGGCAGGTCCACCAGGCCCGGCCCGGCGAGCGCCACCCAGAGCAGCAGGAGCAGACCGAAGCGGATCAGCCCCGCGCTCCCCATGTCAGGCCGCCGGCGCCCCCGCCCTCGCCGGCCCGCGGTCGAAGACAGTGACATAGAGCGTGGGCAGGAAGACCAGCGTCAGCAGCGTCGCGATCATGAGCCCGCCCATGATGGCGAAGGCCATCGGCCCCCAGAACACGGTGGGCGCAATCGGGATCAGGCCGAGCACGGTCGAGATCGCCGTCAGCAGCATCGGCCTGAGACGCGAGGACGCGGCCGCCACCACCGCATCCCGGACGCCGAGCCCGGACTCGCGGTCCGTTTCGATCTGGATGATCAGGATGATGGCGTTCTTCGCGATCATCCCCAGCAGCGAAAGGATGCCGAGGATGGCGACGAAGCCGAGCGGTCGCTGGAAGACCAGCAGCGCCAGCACCACGCCGATGATGCCAAGCGGCAATAGCGCCAGCACCAGTCCGAGCCGCCGGAAGGATTTCAGCTGGAACATCAGCAGGGTGAGCATCAGCAGCAGCATCATCGGCACCACGGCGATGACCGAGGCCTGGCTGTTCGCGCTTTCCTCCGCAATGCCACCGAGTTCGACGCGATAGGCGCGTTCGAGCGTCGCGTTCAGCGCATCGATGCGCGGCTGCAGCGCAGCGACCACGGTATCCGGCAGCACGCCGGGATTCACATCGGCGCGCACCGTCAGCGTGGGCACGCGGTTACGCCGCCAGATCAGCGGGTATTCCTGGCCGTGCTCGAAGGTCGCGAGCTGGGAGAGCGGCACCGTCCGCCCGCCCGGCAGCGAGACCTGCATCGAGCGCAGCGTGTCGAGCGAGAGCCGCTCATCCGCCGTCGCCCGAGCCACCACGTCGATCAGGTAGATGTCGTCACGGAGCTGCGTGATGGTCGTGCCCGTCACCGCCGCGTTGATCGCCGCCGCGACCTGGGCGGAGGACAGGCCGAGCCGCCGCGCCTCGTCCTGGTCGATCTTCACGCGGAGCTGGCGGGCCGGTTCCATCCAGTCGAAATGGACATGGCGGGAGCCCGGCGCGTCGGCGAGCAGCTTCGCCACATCCTGCGCGATGGCCCGCACGCGCTCGATATCCGGCCCGCTGACGCGATACTGCAGCGGCCAGCCCACCGGCGGGCCAAGTTCCAGCGGATAGACGCGCGAGACGGCGGCGGGGAAGTCCTCCGCCAGCGTCGCCTCCAGCCGGCGGTGCAGCCTCTCGCGCCCCGGCAGGTCCTTGGCCACCACCACGGCCTGGGTGAAGAAGGGCAGCGCGAGCTGCACGTTGAGCGGCAGGTAGAAGCGGATGGCGCCGCGCCCGACATAGGTGGACCAACGCTCCACATCCGGGTCCTGCGCCAGCACGGCATCGAGGCGCGTGGCCAGTTGCTCGCTCGCGAAGATCGAGGCGTTCTGCGGCAGCGACACCTCGACCAGCAATTCGGTGCGATCGGAGGAGGGGAAGAACTGCCGCGGGACGAACTGCATGGCGAGGACCGCCACGGCGAACATCGCCACCGTGAATCCGATCGTGATCCACTTGAACCGCATCGCCATGGTCAGGAAGCGGGTGTAGCCGCGCAGGATCGCGCCCGGCTTGGGCGGTTCGGTCGAGGCGCCCGGCGGCGGCGCCTTCAGGATCGCCATGCCGAGCAGCGGCGCGAAGATCACCGCGACGAACCAGGAGACGATCAGCGCGATGCCCACCACCGCGAAGATCGAGAAGGTGTACTCGCCGGCCGAGGAGCGGGCGAAGCCGATCGGCACGAAACCCGCGATCGTCACCAGCGTGCCGATCAGCATGGAGGAAGCCAGCGAGGAATAGGCGAAGGTCGCCGCCTTCGGCTTGCTGTCCCCTGCCGCCAACCGCCGGATCATGGCGTCGATGGTCGTCATCGCGTCATCGACCAGCAGCGTCAGCGCGATGATCAACGCGCCGAGCGAGATACGCTGGAGGTCGATGCCGAAGACGGACATCAGCGGGAAGACGATGGCGAGCGTCAGCGGGATGGACAGCGCCACCACCGACCCCGCGCGCATGCCGAGCGCCACGAAGGACGCCGCCATGATGATCAGGATCGCCTGCCAGAGGCTGTCGGTGAAGTCGGTGATCGCCTCGTCCACCGTCACCGCCTGGTCAGCGACGAGGATGGGTTCAATGCCGACAGGGAGGTTGGCGCGGATCTCGGCCATCGCGGCCTTGATGTTGCGGCCGAGCGCGAGGATGTCCCCCGACTCCCGCATCGCCACGGCAAGGCCGATCGCCGGCTTGCCGTCGACGCGGAACATCGGCTGGGGCGGGTCCGCGGTGCCACGGCGTACCTCGGCAATATCGCCCAGGCGGAAGATCCGGTTGCCGACCACGAAGTTGACGTTGCGGATGTCCTGCTCGGTCTCGAAGGCGCCGGAGACCCGCACGGCGAGGCGTTCCTGGTCGTTCTCCACCATGCCGGCGGGGCGCACCAGGTTCTGCGCCTGCAGCGCCGCGATCAGCGCATTGCGGTTGATGCCGAGACCGGCGAGCCGCTCGGTCGAGAATTCGATGAAGATGCGCTCATCCTGGGCGCCGAGGATCTCGACCTTCGAGACATCGGGCACCAGCAGCAGGCGGGAGCGTGCTTCCTCGACATAGTCGCGTAGTTCACGCTGCGTGAAGCCATCCGCCGTGAAGCCGTAGATGATGCCGAAGGTGTCGCCGAAATCGTCGTTGAAGAAGGGCCCGACCAGGCCCTGCGGCAGGGTGTGGCGCATGTCGGCCACGCGCCGGCGCACCTGGTACCACATGTCCGCCACCACCGCGGGCGGCGTCGAACCCTTGAGGTCCACGAAGATCGTGGTCTGCCCCGGCACGGTATAGGAGCGCAAGTTGTCGAGGTTCGGCGTCTCCTGCAGCGTGCGCTCAAGCCGCTCGGTCACCTGCTGCAGCGTTTCCTCCATGGTCGCGCCCGGCCAGACGGCCGAGACGATCATGGTGCGGAAAGTGAAGGCGGGATCCTCGTTGCGCCCCAGCTTGAGGAAGGCGATCGCGCCCGCGATCAGGGCAACGATCATGAAGTACACGACGAGCGACCGCCGGTTGATCGCCCACTCCGAAAGATTGGGCCCGATCATCGCGCGGCGCCGCCGAGCAGCCGCACCTTCTGCCCCGGCCGCAGCGCCTGCACGCCGGCCGTGACGACAATGTCGCCGGCCGCCAGGCCGGTGCCGACCACGACATGGCCCGGATCATGGCGCACCAGTTCGACGTTGCGCAGCGCGACCGTGTCGTTCGCCGGGTCCACCACCCAAACGGCCGGCCGGTCATTCGCGCGCGTCAGCGCCGAGGCCGGGATCGCGTAGCCCGCCGCCGAACCCAGGGTCAGCCGCCCGGTCACCGTCGCACCGAGCCGCATCGCCGGGGGCGGATCGGCGAGGCCGACGCGCACCTGGAAGGTCCCGGTCACAGCGTCGGCGCGGGGTGCGACCTCCCGCACGCGGCCCGCCGTGCGTACGGCAGGGTCGGTTGCCAGCACCACCTCGATCACCGGATTGGCCGGGGCCTGGTCCTTCAGCGTCGGCGGCACGTCGAACACCGCGTCGCGGCCCTCGTCGCGCGCGACCTGGATGACCATGCGGCCGGGCTGCACGACCTCGCCGGGTTCGGCGCCACGGGCCGTCACGCGGCCATTCACGTCGCTGACCAGTTCCGTATAGCCGAGCCGTGTCTCCGCCAGCCCCACCTGGGCCTGCGCGGCATCGACCGCGGATTGCGCCGTCTGGCGCGCCTGCGCCGCCTGGTCGTAGCGCACACGGGTGGTCTAACCGTCCCGCAGCAGCTCGGATTGCCGCCAGTAATTGTTGGCCGCCTCGGTGAACTGGGCCTGGGCCGCGGCGAGCTGGGCACGCGCGGCACGCAGCCCGTTCTCCTCATTCTCGGGATTCAGCCGCGCGACCACCTGGCCCGCGCGTACCGTATCGCCCACATTCACCAGCCGTTCCGTGACGCGTCCATCGATGCGGAAGGCGAGGTTCACCTCCGTCTCGGCCTGCACGGTCCCGGTCAAGGAGACGACCTCGCCCCCGGCGCTGTGCTCGACCGTCACGACGCGGACAGGACGAATCTCGGGCGGCGCCGGAGGTGGTCCGCCGTCGCAGCCGGTGATCACCGCGACACCGAGCAGCAGTGACAGGCCCAGCGGCCTCTTCGAAAAGGTCGAGGCGCTGCGCGGCCGATTGTGCATGGCGTTGTCCGGTGTCATCGGGGCCTGGTCAGTCGAAGACTCTGTCCATGGGGACATTCACGGGCCGGGGTCGTCGGTGCAAGCGCTTTGCCGCACCAGCGAGCCCCACCCCGGAACCGTCATGATCCCGCAGCGGCCTGGCAGAGCATGTCTGCGGGGTGGGCGAGAGATCATCGCTGCTTGTACGAGGGGCGCCGAAGTCGCGTCCTTGATCCAACATCCCAGCCTTGCGCTCGACGTCCCGCACAGCGGCGGCCGGAAACGCCGGCGGATGGTCCCGTCACAGGAAGCCAACCGGGTCCACATCCACCTGGACGCGGACGTTGCCCGGCACCTCGACCTTCGCCAGCCAGGCCGTGAGCAGCGGCTGCACCGCGATGTCCCGCCGCGTCTTCAGCAGCAGCCGCCGCCGGTGACGCCCCCGCAGGATAGCCAGGGGCGCCGGCGCCGGGCCAAGCGCCTCGATCCCCTCCCCGGCCGGGGCCGCCAGGCCGAGATCGCGGGCGGTGCGCTCGGCGGCACGCTCATCCTCGGAACTGACGATCAGGGCCGCGAGACGTCCGAAGGGCGGCCAATGGCCCGGGCGACGGTCATTCGCCTCGGCCTCCATGAAGGCGTCGATGTCGCCGCCGACCAGCGCCTGCATCACCGGGTGCTCCGGGGCGAAGGATTGCAGCAGGACGCGGCCGCGATGTTCCTCCCGCCCCGCCCGGCCGGCGACCTGATGCAGCAGTTGGAAGGTGCGCTCCGAGGCACGCAGGTCGCCGCCCGCCAGGCCGAGATCCGCATCCACCACGCCGACCAGGGTCAGATGCGGGAAGTGCCAGCCCTTGGCGACGATCTGGGTGCCGATGATGAGGTCCACCTCCCGCTTGCGGACTGCCTCGGCCGCCGCCGCCGCCGCCGCGGGGCCGGGGATGGTGTCGGAGGCCATGACGAGCCGCCGCGCCTCCGGCCACAGCGCGGTCGCCTCCTCCAGCACGCGCTCCACGCCAGGCCCGATCGGCACCGTCGCGTGCGGCGCGCCGCAGTTGGGGCAGACCTCGGGCAGCGCCTCCACATGGCCGCAATGGTGGCATTGCAGGCGCCGGGCGGCACGGTGCTCGACCAGCCAGGCCGTGCAGTTGGGACAGCGCAGGCGATGGCCGCAGGCGCGACACAGCGTCATCGGCGCATAGCCGCGGCGATTCAGGAAAAGCATGGCCTGTTCGCCACGGGCGAGGGTCTCCCCGACGGCCTCGGCCAGGGGCGGGCTGATGAAGCGGCCACGCTCGGGCGGGGTGCGGCGCAGGTCGATCAGCGCGACATCGGGCATCTCGGCCCCACCATGGCGCGCGGGCAGATGGACCGAGGCATAGCGCCCGATCGCCGCGTTGTTGACGCTTTCGAGCGAGGGCGTGGCACTGGCCAGCACGCAGGCGGCCCCGCTCAGGCGCGCGCGGACCACGGCCATGTCGCGCGCGTGATAGACGACGCCTTCCTCCTGCTTGAAGGCGGTCTCGTGCTCCTCATCCACCACGATCAGGCCGAGATCAGGGAAGGGCAGGAACAGTGCGGAGCGCGCGCCGACCAGGACGGATGCCTCGCCTTCCGCCACGGCCCGCCAGGTGTCCCGCCGGGTCCGCGCGGTGAGTTCCGAATGCCACAGTGCCGGCGCCACGCCGAAGCGGCCACGGAAGCGGTCGAGCCATTGCGCGGACAGCGCGATCTCCGGCAGCAGCACCAGGGCCTGGCGACCCTGCCGCAGGCACTCGGCAACGGCCTCGAAATAGACCTCGGTCTTGCCCGACCCCGTGACACCCGTCAGCAGCGTGGTCGCAAAGCTGCGTCGCGACACGGCGGCGCACAGCGCTGCCGCCGCCTCGGCCTGCTCGGCGCCAAGCGCGGGCCCCGGGTGCTCCGGGTCCGGCAGCGCGAAGCGCGGGCGGTGTGCCATCAGTGCCGGCTCGATCAGGCCGGCATCCGCCATGCCGCGCAGGATCGCCGGCGCCACGCCGGCGGCCTCGGCGATCTCACCGCCCGCACGCACCGCGGTATCCGTCAGCAGGTCCAGCACCCGCCGGCGTGGCGGCGTGATGCGCACCCCCTCGGGCGGGTGCGGTGCGCGGCGCCACCCCGCCCGGGGCGCCCGCGGCTCCAGCGCTGAAGGCGCGCTCATGGCCATGCGCAGCACGGCGCCCGGCGGGCTGAGCGTATAGGCGGCCACCCAGTCGACGAAGCGCCGCAGCGTCGCGGTCATGGGTGGTGCGTCGAGCACCTGCTCCACGCTGCGCAGGCGCCGTTCCGGCAAGGCCGGGTCGGGCTCGCCATCCCATACCACACCAATGGTTTGGCGGCGGCCGAGCGGCACAACCACAAATGACCCACGCGGTACCGTCAATCCAACCGGCGCGCGATAATCATATGCATCGGCAAGTGGAAGAGGCAGTAGGACGCGAAGACGTACCGGATTCGCAATAAGAGATGCGCCCTCATGGGTCGGTCCTGTATTCATTGTATGCATCGGTTAGACTGTGATCATCCGCACGGCATCCGTTTCGCACATGCGGCAATCTGCCCCTGGAAGGTTTCTCAGCATGAAGTTCTTCGTTGACACCGCCGAGGTCGCCGACATCCGGTCGCTCGCCGAGGCCGGCCTCGTGGACGGTGTCACCACCAACCCGTCGCTGATTGCCAAGTCCGGTCGCGACATGAAGGCCGTGATCGCCGAAATCTGCGCCATCACGCCGGGCCCCGTCAGCGCCGAGGTCACCGCCACCGATGCGGCGGGCATGATCGCCGAAGGCAACGTGCTGCGCGCCATTGCCCCCAATGTGGCCGTGAAGGTGCCGCTGACGGAAGCGGGCCTGATCGCCTGCCGCACGCTCACAAATGATGGCGCGATGGTCAATGTCACGCTATGCTTTTCCGCTGCCCAGGCGCTGCTCGCCGCCAAGGCGGGTGCCTCTTTCATCTCTCCCTTTGTCGGCCGGCTTGACGATATCTCGACTGACGGGATGCGGCTGATCGCTGACATCGTCCAGATCTACCGCAACTACCCGAATCTGAAGACCGAGGTGCTCGTCGCCTCGATCCGCCATCCGATCCATCTGGTCGAGTCCGCAAAGCTCGGCGCCCATGTCGCAACCCTTCCGCCCAACGTCATCCGGATGCTGCTGAAGCACCCGCTGACCGATCGCGGCCTGGAGGCCTTTCTGGCCGACTGGAAGAAGACGGGACAATCCATCCTATGAGCGCGCACCTCCCCGCCCAGGCTATTCCGTCCTCGGATCTCCCGGCGGAGGAGGTCGAAGCGTATCTACGTGCCAATCCGGGCTTCCTCGCGGAACGCCCGGACATCTACCGCGTCCTGGTGCCGCCGCGGCGGCTGCATGGCGACAACCTCGCCGACCACATGGCGGCGATGCTTTCCGCCGAACGCGGCCGCGCCCGGGCGCTCGAAGCCGAATTCGCGGCGGCGGTCGAATCGGGACGTGCGGGATCGGCGCTGACGCTGCGGGTGCGCCTTGCCGTTCTTGCCCTGATGCGCTCGCCGGACGTGATGGAGACCGTCACGCAGGAAGTGCCGGCGCTGCTTGGCGTCGAGACCTGTACCCTGGCGGCGGAGCCCGGCTTCGGGCCGGCACCGCTCCCGCCCGGCATGCTGCGCCTGCCGCGCGGCGCCGTGCGGCGTCTGGTCGGTCATGGTCGCGATGCCGTGGTGCGTCCCGCACCCACGGAGCTCGAACTGCTGCATGCCGAAGCCGCGCCGCTGGTGATGCGCGGGATGCGCTGGCGCGGGTGCCGCTGCCGCTTGGCCCGCCGGCGCTGATCGCCCTCGGCGCCCGGGAAGCCGCAGCCCTTCCGCTGCGCCAGACCGTTCACGTGCTGGCATTCCTCGGCCGTGCCGTGGCGGCCGCCCTGTCGCGGTGATGGCTTGACCAGCGATGACGCGCGCGTCGCCTGGCTCGACTGGCTGGCGCGGGAACGCCGCGCAAGCGCGAACACACTCGAGGCCTATGGCCGCGATGCCGCCGAGTTCCTCGGCTTCCTGACGCGACATCTTGGCGGGGAGCCGGATATCGCCGCGCTTGGCACGCTGCGCGCCGCCGATCTCCGCGGCTTCCTGGCCGAACGCGCGAATGTGGGCGATTCCAATGCAACACGCGCCCGGCGGCTTGCCGCGATCCGGGGCTTCCTCCGTTACCTGACAAGGCATCACGGCCTCGCACCCCTGCCGCTCGGGGCGATCCGCGGCCCCCGGCCGAAGGCGCCGATCCCGCGCGCCCTCACGCCCGACCAGGCCCGTGCGGTGGCGCAGGAGGTGGGCGAGGTGCACAGCCTCGGCCGACATGAGAAACCCGAGATGCAGGCGGCGCGCGACACGGCTCTGTTCGCGCTGCTCTACGGGGCGGGGCTTCGCATCGGGGAGGCCCTGTCGCTCAACCTGCGCGATGCCCCCCTGCCCGGCCGTGACACGGCCCTGCGCGTCGTCGGCAAGGGCTCCAAGGAACGGCTGGTTCCGGTGCTGCCCGTGGTGCGCGAGGCCATTGCCGCCTATCTGCAGCAGCGCGGCGCGGGCGACCCCGACCAGCCGCTTTTCCTGGGCGCGCGCGGGCAGCGCCTCGACCCCGCGGTTGCCCAGAAGGCCCTGCGCGAGTTTCGTCGTCTCGCCGGCCTGCCGGAGCACGCGACCCCTCACGCGTTGCGCCATTCCTTCGCGACCCACCTGCTGGGGGCGGGGGCGGATCTGCGGTCGATCCAGGAACTGCTCGGCCATGCGAGCCTGTCCACCACGCAGCGCTACACCGCCGTGGATGCGGCGGGACTGCTCGCAACCTGGAAGAAGGCGCATCCTCGGGCGGGCTGAAAGCCGATTGCGCATCGGCGCACAACATGCGAATGCGTGTCATTCGTGATTTGAGAGGCAACAGTCTGAGCCGCCGCCATCTCCCCTTTGCTCGGCGCCGAGCAGCGCTCGCCCTGTGCTCCGCCTGCCTTCCGGCGGGCCCGGCGGCGGCGCAGGACGATCCGGAAGGAATGCCCGTCTCGCTCCCCGGGCTGCGCGCCTTCGACCTGGCACCCCGGGCCGGCGGCCCACCCTGGCGCATCTTCCTGCGCATTCCGTCAGGCGAGGCGCCGCCAGCGGGATGGCCGGCGCTCTTCCTGCTGGACGCCAATGCGGTGATGGGCATCGCGACCGATGCGTTGCGCGTGCAGGCCGGCTATCCACGCGGCACGGGCATTCGCCATGCCGTGCTGGTCGGCATCGGCTATCCGACCGACGCCGCCTATGACAGCGAGCGGCGATCCTGGGACTACTCTCCTCCGCCGGGACAGACCTATCCGCCGCATCGGCCGGGCGGCCCGTCGGTGCGCACTGGCGGCGCGGACGATTTCCTGGCCTTCATCGAAACCGAATTGAAGCCCTTCCTCGCCACCCGCGTACCGCTCGACCCCGGGCGGCAGGCGATCTTCGGCCATTCCTTCGGCGGTCTCTTCGTGCTGCAGGCGCTGTTCACCCGGCCGCAGGCCTTCACGCACTGGATCGCGATGAGCCCCTCGATCTATTGGGAGAACTACGCCGTTCTGCGCTCCGAGCGCCGCTTCGCCGCCCTGTCGCCAGGGCAGCGGGGGCGTCCGAAGCTGCTCATGGCCGTGGGCGAATACGAACGACATCTCGCGCCGTTCCAACGGTCGATGCCCGATGCGGCGCAGCGGCTCGAGCGGCTGCGCGAGACGCGGCACATCGAGAATGCGCGCGAACTCGGCGAACGCCTCCGGCCGCTCGGCGTCGAGGTTGTTGTCGAGGAGATCGCCGAGGAGACGCACATGTCGATGCTGCCATGGGCGGTGAACCGCGCCATTCGCTTCGCCTTGGGCGACTAGAGCATTTCCGGTGAACTTGCGTTCACTTCCAAAGCTCTAGACTCTTGTTTTTGCGAGCATCTTCACCTGTCCGGATGAGCTCATCCGGACAGGTCTGCCCTAGTGTCCTGCTCGCAAAGCTCGTTGGAACTCCGACGAAGGTCGCGGATCAGCAGGCCACTGAAGACAATGGCCGGTGGCGCGAGAGCGACGTCCGCGGGACTTCGGAATCGGGACACCAGAGCGCTTCCTGTTCACGCCGGAATGGCATCGGCCCCCTGATGCGAGCCGGCCTTCAGGCTGACCCGGCATCAGCGTCGTGGTCTCGCGCGCGGCCGCCCCCGCCGTAGCGCCCCATCGGAGCCAGCGGCAACGGGAAGCCCGGCGCCGCGCGCCCTGCCGATGACCCGCTCATCGGCAAGCCTCGGCGGCATTACTCCACGCGGATATCCGCCGTCCGGATCACTTCTCCCCAGCGTGCGACCTCCGCGCGCAGGAACTCGCCTGTCGCGGCGGGCGGGCGCCCTTCCACGACGAAGCCGAGATCCTGCAGTCGCTGCTTCATCGCCGGTTCCATCACGATGCTGCGGACCTCCCGCGCGATCCGTTCTGTGATCGCATCCGGCGTCCGCGCGGGGGCGAGCAGCATGCACCAGGAACTCGCAGCGAAATCCGGCAGGCCGCCTTCGATCAGGGTCGGCAGATCCGGCGCGAAGTCCGGGCGCGTCAGGGTGGCGATGCCAAGGGGACGCACGGTTCCCGCATCGAACTGCGGCTTCATCGGCGAGTAGGTGTCGAACAGCAGGCCGATATTGCCCGCCATCAGATCCTGCAGCGCCGGCTGCGTGCCGCGATAGGGAATGTGTTCCATGCTGAGGCCGAGACGGAGCCGGAGCTGTTCCATCGCGAGATGCGCGGTCGCGCCGATGCCGCTCGAGCCGTAGTTGACCTTGCCGGGATTGGCCCGGACGTAGTCGACGAAACCACGGAAGTCCTGGGCCGGGATATGCTTGCTGCCAGCGAGCACGAGCGGTGCCTGCACCACCAGGCTGACGGGCGCGAAGGAGGCGAGCGCATCGAAGGGCATCTTGCCCGCCTGCAGCGTGGCGTTGGCGGCGTGGGCGGGCAACACCATGACCAACGTCGTCCCGTCCGGCGCGCTGGAGGCCGCCGCGGCCGCGCCGACGATGCTGTTGGCACCGGGGCGGTTCTCGACGACGACCGGCTGGCCGATGGCGCGCGACAGCGGCTCGGCGACGAGACGCGTGGCGATGTCGGTCGTGCCGCCCGGCGTGTAGGGGACGATGATGCGCATCGGGCGGCTGGGCAGATCCTGCGCCGCCGCTGCGCGCGCGACGAGCGGCAGGCTCGCCCCGAGAGCGAGTGCGGCACGACGCGAAAGGCTGCGCCGCGGCGCTGACTGATGGAGCATGGACGGTTCCCGAACTGATCTTGGAGCAAGGACGTCCCCAGTCTAGCCGCGGGATGGCTCCGGGCAAAACGTGCCGCCGGGGCGGGCAAGCCGCGCGGCATTCGCCGCATCATGCGCGGCGCGGACAGGGCGCGGCAGCCGGCGGGATTCGGTACAGGCCAGCACGATGGACACGGCGGTCTCCAGCGACACGCGATGACCGATCGACACATAGAGTGGCCGCGCCCCGCGCCGCGTGCGCAGCGCGGTGCCGATGCGACGCTCCTGCCAGACGAGCGGGGCGGTATCGCCGACGTCGGGGCCGGGCTCGCCAGTCCCGACAAGCAACGACTTCGCGACGCCGATACTCGGCATGCCGAGCACCAAGCCGAGGTGACAGGCCACGCCGAAACGGCGTGGATGCGCCAGGCCCTGCCCATCCACCAGCAGGATGTCGGGCTTCGCCGCAAGGCGCGACCAGGCGGCAAGCAGGGCGGGCACTTCCCGAAAGCCGAGATAGCCGGGCACGTAGGGGAAGTCGGCACGTCGTGTCTCATGCGCCGTCGCGATCACGGCGCCGCCGGGGTCGAGCGTGACGATCGCCGCATGCACAAGCTTCGCCGGATCGAAGCGCGTATTGCTGACATCGGCGCCGCCGAGGCGCCAGGGGCGGGGCGGCAGGTCGTCCCGCAGCACCAGATGGGCGCTCATCTCGGCCTGGGCGACGCGGGCCTCGGCGATATCCCTGGGGTGAAGCCAATGCGGCGGCAGGTCTGGGCGCATGGCCCGACCCTGCCACGCCGCATCGTCGTTCAGAAGCTGCCCTGGTAGCGAAGCCGGGCGAGCACCGAATGGGAGGTGCCGCGCCGCGGCGATTCATCCTCGATGATCTCCTGCCCGTACTGGTAGCCGACATCGAGGGTGAAGCCGTAGCCGATCTGCCGCCCGACCGAGACTTCCAGCCAGTTCTGGTTGGGCACCGGATCGACACTCAGCTTCTGCTGGAGTTGCTGCCACGCGATGGTGCCATGCCACGGCCCGATGCGATGCTGCACGCCCAGCGTGATGAAGGTCTCGCGCGCGGCCAGGGTGGTGTCGACCGTGCTCTCCACGCTGTCGCCCGTATCCGGATCGACGGATTCCGTCGTCACCTCCACGCGCGGACGCCCGCCCGCATTGCGGAACTGGACGCCTTCGGCGAAGAGCAGCGTGGCCTGCTCGCGATTCCAGCGGTGCTCGTAGCGCAGGCCAACCGCATAGCCCCATTCGCGCGCCGTGCCGTCCGACCCCTGCGCCTGCGAGACCATGGCGAGGTGGTAGGAGAAGCCCGGCAGCCAGGGCATGTTGTCGCCATCGAGCGCGATGGCGCCGTTGTTGAAGGTGCCGTTGTTGCCCGGACCACCCTGCGCGATCGTGTTGCGGTTGTAGCGCTCGTACCGTTCCGAGCAGCAGCGCCGCGAGGTGAGATAAGCGCCGGTCAGCGCGCTGCGATCAAGGGTGAAGACCGCGGCTGAGATGTCGTGCGTGCCGAAGCGGGGGTCGTCGAGCCAGGTCCATGTGCCGGCGCCGCCGAGCACCTGTTCGATCAGATAGACCTCATGCGCCCGCACGGCGGTGAGAATGCCGGGAAAGTCGTGATAGCCACGGCCGAAGGGAGCGACGAGAATGCCGCCCTGCAGACGGAGTTCCTCGACCGGCTTCCACTCGGCGTAGAGTTGTTCGATGAACAGCGCCTGGCGGCGAAAGCCGATGAAGCCGCCATCGGGGAAGCCGCCGGTGGAATCCCCCTCGCCGATCGGCTCCGTGGCGATGACGCCCTGAAGCGAGAAGTTCTCCGTCAGCGCCAGGCCCATCGCGACCTCGCCGAAGAGGAAGACACTGCCGCCTTCGCGCGCCGGGTCGGTGGCGCGGGTGGTGCCGACGCCGATCGCCGACAGGTCGATCTCGCCGTTGAACTGCGGGAAGCGCACCTGGGCCGAAGCGGGTGGGGCTTCCTGCGCCAGGGCGGGTCCGGCGAAGGCAGCCGCGGCAGCAAGCAGGAGCCGACGCATCACGACCGCCCGAGCATCGCGGGGACCAGCAGACCCACATTGTGCCGGAACATCGCCTCATAGGTCGCGGCGGGGCCATCGGGGGCAGACAGCGCATCGGAATAAAGCCGCCCGCCGACCCTGACCTGCGCCTCCGCCGCGATGCGGTTGAGCATGGCGGGGTTGGAGATGTTCTCCATGAACAGTGCGGTGATGCGCTGCTCGCGGATCTGGCGGATCAGCCGCGCGATGTCGGCGGCCGAGGGCTCATCCTCGGTCGAGACACCGCGCGGGGCGATGAAATCCACGCCATAGGCGGCTTCGAAATAGCCAAAGGCATCATGGCTGGTGACGACGCGCCGGCGCGCTTCCGGCACGGTCGCGATCTGAGCGCGCACCCAGCCATCCAGCGCAGCGAGGCGGGCGGCATAGGCCTCGGCGTTGCGGCGATAGGTCGCCTCCCCCGCCGGGTCCGCGGCGATCAGGCCGGCGGCGATGTTGCGCACATAGACCTGGCCAAGGCGGAGGTCCTGCCAGGCATGCGGGTCGGGCGCGCTGCGCGGGCCGACGCTGTGCGCCTGGCGGCGGCCGGCCCCGCCGTGCTCATGGTGGTGATGGCTGTCCGTGGCGCGGGGCGTGATGCCGTCGGTCGCGGTCACGAGGGTGCCGGCGAAACCGGCCGAACGGGTCAGCCGGTCCATCCAGGGATCGAAGCCGAGGCCATTGCGGATGACGAGCTTCGCATCGCGCAGCGCCGCGACATCCGAGGGGCGCGGCTGGAAGTCATGCGCATCGACATCCGGACCGGCGATGACACGCAGCGCGATGCGGTCGCCGCCGATCTGCGCAACCATGTCGCCCAGGATGGAGAAGGAAGCGACGACAGGCAGGCGACCGGTCTGCGCGACGGCGGGGCTGGCGGCGAAAAGGGCAAGAAGGGCGCGACGCTGCATCAGGACACTCGAAGAGATGTTATACTATAACAATGCCGGGTCGCCCGATTGTTGACAAGGGCACGCAGCGTCCGCGGCGCGCCACGCCTCAGGCTGAAGCTGCCTACCTTCTCCCGAACAGGCGACGCAGCCAGGCGAACAGGCCCTCCCCGCGTCCGGGATCGCGGCGCTGATGCGTCACATGCGGTCGGCGCGCCGGCGGCGGCAGGGCGCTTGCGACGCTGTGCCGACCGGAATCCTGAACGGCGATCAGCCGGCGCTCCAGGGCGATGACCTGGCTGACGGCCTCGGGCAACGAGAGCCGGGCGAGTTCGGCGGCCGTCGCCTCGGCATCGTCCCAGGCTTCCGATCGGCGCAGGGCGTCGACCACCCGCACCGTCTGCTCGGCATCAAGCGGCGGGCCGCTGCGCCACAGGGCCACGGCGTCCTGACGCCAGGCGCGGGCCAGGTCCGGCTTGCCGGCGTCATCGGCGACCCAGGCCGCCTGCAACGTAGCCTCAGCCGCCGCATGGAGGGCGCCCGTCTCCTCCAGCACATGGGCCCAGGCCAGGAAACGGCGGGCGAGTGGCGGGTGGGATGCGTCCTGGATCAGCGCCCGAAACGGCGCCGCCGAAACCGCTGCCGCCGCCCCCGGATGGGCCCGCGCAATGGCCGGCGCCGTGTAGTGGCAGTGGGGGCATTGCTGCAGCCAGCGCTGCATGGTCGAGCGCACGGGCTCGCCGGGCCGCAGATCGAGATCCGGTGCCTGTTCGGGTGGAGGGATCCGGAACGGCGGCTGGCGGCTCTCGCGCCCGCAGACACCGCAGGCGACCTGGCCGGCGGCAGCGGAACGCGACGGTGCGGACGGCGTCTCTGCCATGGCGCCGTCACGATACACCATAACCGGCAGGGCCGGTATCGAGCGATGTGATCGAAGCACCATTGCAGCAAGCCGCCGGCTTCGGCACATGTTGTCCATGCCCCGTGGCGACCTTTTCCCCGATATCGCTCCCTATGAAACCGGCCTGCTGCCCTTGTCGGGCGGTCACGTCATGTACTGGGAGCAGGTCGGCAATCCGCGCGGCCAGCCTGTGCTGTTCCTGCATGGGGGGCCGGGCGCGGGCGCGGGGGCGGTGCATCGGCGTTTCTTCGACCCCGGGCATTGGCGCGTCGTCATTTTCGATCAGCGCGGCGCCGGGAGATCCCGGCCGCTCGGCGAGCTGCGGGAGAACACGACCCCGCATCTGGTCCAGGACATCGAGCTGCTGCGGCGCTTTCTCGGCATCGACAAATGGCTGTTGTTCGGCGGCTCCTGGGGCTCCACGCTCGCATTGGCCTATGCGCAGGAACATCCCGATCGGGTGACGGGCTGCGTGCTGCGGGGGGTCTTCCTGGGCCGGCAGTCGGAAGTGGACTGGTTCCTGCACGGGTTGAAACGTGTCTTCCCCGATGCCTGGGCGGCCTTCGCCGAGCATTTGCCCGAGGCCGAGCGGGACGATCTGCTGGGCGCGTATCTGAAGCGGCTCTGTGATCCCGATCCGGCGGTGCATCTGCCGGCCGCACGGGCATGGAGCCAGTATGAAGGGTCATGTTCGACCCTGCTGCCCTCGCCGGAAACGGTGGCGAGCTTCGCACAGGACCGCACGGCGCTGGGGCTGGCGCGGATCGAGGCCCATTATTTCGCGCATGACCTGTTCCTGCCGAAGGAAGGACTGCTCGGCCGGATCGGGCGCCTGACGGGCATGTCGGCGGAGATCGTCCAGGGACGATACGACATGGTCTGCCCGCCCGAGACGGCGTTCGACCTTGCCGCCGCGTGGCCAGGTGCGCGGCTGACAGTGGTGCCGGATGCGGGACATTCGGCGCTCGAGCCGGGCGTGCGGACGGCGCTGGTCGGTGCCGTGGAACGTTTCCGCCGGCGCTGATCGCGCCGCATGTGAGGCGCGGCGCCGTCCGATGGAACGGCTCGCGAGAGCGTGGGGAGACCAGCCGCACGGTCCGCCCGCAATCCGCGCCGCCACAGGCCGGGACTGGAACCCGGCCGCGAATCTCCTCCCTGAGATCGACAGTCGCGGCGCGGCTCAGGGCAACGCGGCGTCGATCATCAGCGTGCCGCGGCGGGAGATTTCGGCGACCAGGTCCACGCCATAGGTCCGGCCGCAGACCGGATCGGCGAAAACCTCGGCAGGCGGACCATCGGCGACGACCGCCCCCTGATCCATCAGCAGCACGCGGTCGGCATGGCGCGCGGCGAGGGAAAGATCGTGCAGCGCCACGACGGCCACATGGCCATCCGCCAACGCGATGCGGCGCAGCAGGGCCAGCGCCTCGAGCTGATGGCGCAGGTCGAGCGCGCTGGTGGGTTCGTCGAGCAGCAACACCGGCGCCGGCTGCACCAGCCCCTGCGCGAGCGCGACGAGCTGCTGCTGCCCGCCGCTGAGGTCGCAGATCATGCGATGCGCGAGATGCCCGATGCGCGTGCGCCCGAGGATGGCCTCGACCCGCGCCGCGACGGCGGCACCGTCGCCCGCCGCGCCGGCGGTCCGCGCGGCAACCAGCACGGAGTCGAACACCGTCAGCCGCGCCGCCGCAGCATAGACCTGCGGCACGTAACGGACATATCGCGTCCGCTCGGCGAGTTTCAGCCCATCGATCGGCCGGCCGTCCAACAGGATGCGCCCCGCCGCCGGCTTCTTCAGCCCGGCGACGGACCGCAGCAGCGTGGACTTGCCCGAGGCGTTCGGCCCCAGCAGCGCGGTGACCGTCCCGGGCCGCAAGGCCGGGATCGTCACGTCACGCAGCACCGCGCGGCGGCCATACCCGACATGCAGCCCTTCGATCGCAAGGCCGGTCATCGCGCGGGGCTCCTGCGGGCCATGACGAGGGAGAAGAAGAAGGGCACGCCCACCAGCGCGGTGATGATGCCGATCGGATAGATGATCCCCGGCGACAACGCCTTGGACACGATGGAGGTCGCCGACAGCATCGCCGCGCCGGCGAGCATGGAGAGCGGCGCGAACCAGCGCTGGTCCTCGCCGACCAGCAGCCGGGCGACATGCGGGCCAACGAGGCCCACGAAGCCCACCACCCCGACGAAGGAAACGGCCGTGGCGGAGAGCAGGGCGACGATCACCAGCACCTCCAGCCGCAGCCGGCGCGGATCGACGCCGAGGCTCGCCGCGCGGTCATCCCCGAAGCGCATCGCCGTCAGTGCCCAGCGCCGCCGCCACAGCAACAGACCTGCGATGCCGAGCACGCCAGTGGCGATGCCGATCTTCTCGAGGCTCGCGCGCTGCAGGGAACCCATCATCCAGAAGACGATCTGTACGAGTTGCGTTTCCGACGCGCGGTATTGCAGCAGGGCGAGCAGCGCGTTGAAGGTGAACATCAGCGCGATGCCGAACAGGATCATCGTCTCGGATGTCGCGCCGCGCGCGAGGGTGAAGACATGCACCAGCATCGCCGCCCCGAAGGCGAAGGCGAAGGCGTTCACCGTCACCAGCATCGGCCCTGCGGCGGGCCACACCGACATCCCGGTCACGATCGCAACCGAGGCCCCAACGCCAGCCGCCGAGGACAGCCCAAGCGTGAAGGGATCGGCGAGCGGATTGTCGAGGATGGTCTGCATCTCCGCCCCGGCCAGGCCAAGCATGCCGCCCACCACGACAGCGAGCAGCGCGATCGGCAGGCGGATATCCCACACGATCACCGCATGGCGCGGGGAGACGGCGTCAGGATGCAGCAGCGCGCCGACGATATCGCCATAGGACAGCGCCCCCGGTCCGGTACCGAGATCGATGACGAACAGTACCGCCACCGCCACCACCCCGGCGGCCAGCAGCAGGCTGCGCCGCAGCGCGAGGCGTCCGGCGCCGCGCGCCGCCTCGCCGGCCGCAGCCATCGCGGCGCTCACGCGAGTTGCGTCCAGAACACGCCGGAAAGCGGGATAGGCGAGAAGCGCTCGTGATAGGCGCGCCAGGTCGCGTCGGGATCCAGCCCCTCGAAGGTCTGCGGATAGAGCCACTTCGCGAAGACCTGCAGCGCGACCAGATGCGCCGGCGAGGTGTAGAACTGGTGGTAGATCGAATAGAAGCGCTTCGTCTTCACCGCACGCAGCGACGGCCAGCCGGGCCGTTCGGCGAGCGCGCGCAGCGCAGCCTGCACGCGCTCCGGTGTCGCCTCGTACCCGAAGGGCACGCCGCGGGAACCGGGGGTGCTTTCCGACCAGTCGGCGCCGGTGCCGATGATGACCTCGGGGTCGTCCGTGAAGATCGTCTCGGGGTTCACCGTGCCGCCGAGGCCGGGAAAACGCCCCGCCCCCCAGTTGATGCCGCCCGCCTCCTGCAGCGTCACGCCAAGATTGGCGTTGCCGAAGGTCATGCAGCAATTGTTGGGGTCGAAGCCCCCGGCCCGCTCGATGAACACCGTGGTGCGGCGATTGGACGGCAGGTTCCACACGCGGGAGGAAACGCGCCGCGTCTCGCGCAGATAGTAGTCGTTGAAGGCGCGCGCCTCGGCATCCAGCCCCATCAGGCGGCCGAGCAGTTCGATGCTCGGCACCGTGTTCTGGGACGCCTGTTCGCGGAAATCGACCACGGCGGTCGCGATGCCGGCGCGCGCCAGCTTGTCGTAGGTGTTCGTCGCTTCCATGCGCTGATGCGCCGATAGCGGGAACACCACCAGGTCGGGGTCGAGCGCGATCGCCTGCTCGGTGCTGAAATCCGCATTCACCGCCGAGGAGAAGCGCGGCACGCGCTCCCCCTGCGGGAAGGCCGCGCGGTATTTTCGCCAGCTGCCGGGATCGTAGAGGATCATGTCGTCGGCCCAGCCGGCGATCCGCTCGAAGGGCGCGCGCGGAACCAGGGTGCTGAAGCCGTACATCAGCCGCCCCTCGCCCAGGATCACCTTCCGCGCCGGGGCCCGCAGCGTGACGGTCCGGCCAGCGAGATCGGTCGCCGTGATCGCATCGGCCCCGAACGACGGCCGCGGCAGTACGGCAAGCCCGGCCGCGGCGAGGCCCGACGCCAGCAGGCGCCGCCGCGGCAGCGGGGCGAGGGAATAGGATGACATGGGCATCCTCTCGAATGGGATGGCTCCGGCCCGGACGCTATATTGCAAGCGAGTCTGATTATCAATCGCGTCGCAACGCCGGACCGTCGCGCCTCATGTCAGGAAGGCGCCGCCATTCACATGGATGGTCTGGCCAGTGACATAGCCGCCCTCAGGCCCCGCCAGCATACGGACCACATCCGCGATTTCCTGCACGCTCGCCTTGCGGCGCAGGGGAATGCCCTCGTCGCGGCCGAGACTTTGCGGCATGGCGCCGGCGCTGACCCCGCGGGTCGTGTCCACCGCCCCCGGTGCGACGCAATTGGCGCGGACGCCATGCGGCGCGAGTTCCACCGCCAGCGCGCGCATCAGCCCCTCCAGTCCCGATTTCGATGCCGAGACATGGGCCCGGTTCGGCGTGCCGACATGCGTCGAGATGCCCGACAGCGCCACGATCGAACCCCCGCCGCGCGCGACCATCTGCGGCGCGAAGGCGCGCGAGAGCAGGAAGGCGCCATCCAGCGCGACGGAGAGGATCTCGCGCCACTCGGCATAGGGCATGTCGAGGAAGGCGGTCTGCCGCCGCAGCCCCGCATTGCAGACGAGGATGTCCACGCCGCCATGCTGCTCGGCGACCCGGTTCGCGAGGCCCGTCACCTCCTGCTCGACCGACACATCCGCCAGCATCGCGGAGGCTACGCCGCCCGCCGCGCGGATTTCTTCCGCCACGCCCTCGATGGCCGCGGCATCCGAACGGCCATTCACGATGACCGTCGCGCCGTCCCGCGCCAGCGTCAGGGCGATGGCGCGCCCGATGTTCTTCCCCGCGCCCGTCACCAGCGCGACCTTGCCCGACAGTGTTGCGGCCATGCGTTCCTCCTGCGTTCGATCGCCGCGATAGCACGCGGCGCCATCACGCGGCAGGCGGGCCCAGGCAGTCGGCGAGCGTCGTCGCATCCAACCGGGCGAGGAAGGCGTCGCGCGCCTGCGCCAGCACGCCGCGCAACCGGCAATCAGGTGAGAGGCAGCAGGCACCGCCATCAGCGCGAAAGCACTCCACCAGGGCCTGGCCGACTTCGAAGCGCCGCACCACCGCGCCGAGGCGAATCGCGCCCGGCGCCACCGCGAGGATCACGCCGCCGCCCGCCCCGCGCCGCGTTCGCACCAGCCCCGCTTCGGCCAGGTCCTGCACGATCTTCTGCACATGGTTGCGCGGCACACCCGTCGCGGCCGCCAGTTCCTCCGTGCTGCGCAGGCGCGCGGGCTCGGCGCCCAGGCGCATCAGCAGGCGCAGCGCGGCATCGGTGGCGGCGAGCAGGCGCACGGTGATGGCTCCAGGGTGAATTGGTATTGACCATACCACAATTCGGGAGCAGGGAAGCGCCGTGCACCCCTCCCCGCCCATCCCCGAAGGCCCCGAGCGCCGCGCCGCCCTCACCGCCGAGGTCTCGGCCCGCACGGGACTGACCCCCACCGGCATCGAACGCTTCCTGCGCGCCTTCTACGGCGCGGCCCGCGTCGATGCACTGCTCGGCCCCGCCTTCGCCGCCGTGCCGGATTGGGAGGCGCATATCGCCACGCTGACGCGCTTCTGGGGTTCCGTGGCGCTGATGACCGGCGAATACCACGGCCAGCCGATGCGCGCGCATGCTGGGCTGACCCTGACGCCGGCGCATTTCACGCGGTGGCTGTCGATCTTCGAGGCGACGGCGCGCGAGCATTTCCCCCCGGCCGGCGCGGAACACTTGCTGGACCGCGCGCGCCGCATCGCGCGCAGCCTGGAATACGGGCTGGTGCCGTTCCAGGCGGGGCGCGGCTGAGAGCGGCAAGGCCTCGGCTGAGGCTGGAGAGGGGCCTTGGTCGTTTTGTTGGGTCTGTTCCGCGACTGTCGCTGTTGGAGGGGCGCCGCCCCTCCAAACCACCCCGCCAGGATGCTGGGCATCCTGGACCGCAATCTCCTGGTGCCGGGCACGACGTCCGTGCGGCCCCCGCGAGGCAGCCTTTGTGCACGCAGGTGGGTTTCGGCACACAGGCTGACGCTGGAGCAGGGCGCCAGGTCGAGGTTTCCAAAGGCCCTGCGCCCTTTGGTGGGGAGAGTCCGAGAGGGGTAAAACCCCTCTCGGTTCCGCTGCCCAAGCAGACGGTTACGCATCTCAACCTGGCGCCGCTCGCCACGGGAGGGCGAGCGCGGCAACCCGCTCTGACGCGTGAAAGGCGCCCGAGCGGGGGCGCACTCGCCGATCACCCGTTGAGCAGCGCCGCCAGATGCGTCCCGATCCCCGGCGACCCGACCCCCACCGGGTTGCCCGACGCCAGCCAGTTCCCGCTGTCGAAGTCGTTCGTCCAGCACCCGGCTTCCCGCGCGATGGCGATGGCCGCCGCGGCGTCCCAGGCATTGATGTGGCGTTCGAGGTAGCCGTCGATCCGCCCCGCCGCGCTCTCCACCAGGCCGAGCGCCCCCGACCCGCCACTGCGCAGCCCGGCCCCAAGCGACGTCACGCCCTGCGCCATGCGGTGGAACTCGGCGATGGGCAGGCGCAGCGACCAGCCGCATTCGATGATGGCCCGGCGCACGTCGCTCGTCGCCGCGGCCCGCATCGGTGCGCCGTTGAGCGTGGCGCCGAGGCCTTCGGCTGCGGCGAAGATCTCCGCCGGCGCGTGGCGGGCGATGGCGCCGGCCACGGCCCGGCCGCCGATCACCAGCCCGATGGAGACGCACCAGCGATCCCCGCCGCGGGCGAAGTTGGACGTCCCGTCGATCGGGTCCAGCACCCAGAGCGGGCCGGCACCGTCCACCGCGCCGCCCATCTCCTCGCCAAGCACGGCCTCGCCCGGGAAATCCTGCGCCAGGCGATCGCGGATGAAGCGTTCCGTCGCGCTGTCGGCCTCGGTGACGAAATCCTGCGCGCCTTTCATGCTGGCGACGCCGCCGCCCTCGGCACGCAGGCGCTCGGCGAGCGCCGCGGCCTCGATGGCAATGGCCGCGGCGGCGTCACGGCGGCGGGCGAGATCGATCATGCGGAACTCCGGTGCGGTCACGGCATGTGACCCGGAGCCGGGCGCCGCGACAAGGCGGTCAGGCGGCGGCCGGCGCCGGCCGTCTCTCCTGCACCCACAGCCAAGTCACCGCGCCGAAGGCGGCAGCCAGCAGCGCCACCGCGAAGAGGTTCAGCGCGTGCCAGCCCATCCGCTCCAGCAGGAAACCGGCGAGGAAGGATGCCGTGGCGGTCGTGCCGAAGACCAGGAAGTCGTTCAACGCCTGGACCTTGCCACGCTCATTGGACCGGTAGCAGGAGGTCACGAGCGTCGTCGCCCCGACGAAGAGGAAGTTCCACCCGACGCCGTTCAGCGTGAGGGCGATACGGAAATTCCACGCATCCTGCCCGAGCATGCCGGCGACCACGCCTATGGACAGCACGGCGACGCCGGCGAACATCACCGGCGTGGTGCCGAAGCGCGTGATGAGGCTGCCGGTGAAGAAGGCGGGGACGAACATCCCCATCACATGCATGAAGATGACCCAATGCGCTTCCGCATGCGGCAGGCCGCAGCCGACGATGGCCAGCGGCGAGGCGCTCATCAGGAAGGACATCACGCCGAAGGCGACCATGGCCGAGATCACCGCGGCGATGAAGCGCGGCTGCGCCGCGATCAGGCCCAGATGCCGCGGCGGCAGGACCTCCGCCGCGCTCGAGCTGCCGACCGGGATGGCGGGGAAGCGGATGAAGCCGACGACGACGAAGACGACCGCATGCAGGGCAAACATCGCCGCATAGGTCGCGAGGTAGATCGGCACCCAGGCATCATGCGTCACCCGCACCAGCGACGGCCCGAGGATGCCCGCCACCACGCCGCCGGCCGTGACCCAGGAGATGGCCTTCGCCCGCCAGGACCCGGGAACGAGTTCGACCGCCGCGAAGCGGTACTGGTGCAGGCTCGCCACCGCATAGCCCAGCAGCAGCCCGCCCCCGCACATCACCCAGAAATTCGCGTTGAGCAGGCCGAGCGCCATGACCGTCGCCCCGGCCATGCCGAAGCTCGACCCCACCCGGAAGCCGAGCCGCCGGCCCCGCCGCTGCATCAGCAACGCCGCCGGAAACACCGAGAGCATGACGCCGAGATGGGTCAGCGTCGCCGGCAGGGTGGCGAGGTCGCGGTTGGGATAGAAGCTGACGATCGACAGCGCCGTCGCCGCCACCATCATGGTGTTGGAGGCCTGCCCCAGCGCCTGGCAGCAGGCAAGAAGGAACAGATTCGCCTGGGTGCGGCGATCCAGGGGCGAAACCTGCTTTGATGGCGCTTCCATGGAGAAAGGTTTCGCTGCCCGCCGGTCAACAGGAAAGACCCCCCACCCGGGGGTCTGACATGCGTCAGGCGTGGGTCAGTGGAAGATCCGCCCGGCGTCGATGACGACGGTCTGGCCGGTCATCGTTTCCGTGCGGCACATGGTCACCACCATGTCGGCGCAATCATCCTTGTCCGCCGGCTTCTTCAGAAGCGCCTGGCCGGCGGCGTTCTGCACCTGTTCGGGGCGCAGGTTCGCCGTGGCCCGCGTGCCCTCGAGCAGGCCCGGCGCGACGCAGTTCACCAGCACCTCCGGCGCCAGGGCGACGGCCATGCATTTCGTCAGATGGATCAGCCCCGCCTTGGACACCGCATAGGCGATCGAGGACCCCGTCGGCCCCAGCCCCGCCACCGAGGCGATGTTGACGATGCGCCCGGACCCCTGCGCCTTCATCAGCGGCCCGACCGCCTTGGTCAGGCGCATGGGGCCGGTGAGGTTCACAGCCATGATCTTCTCCCACACCTCCTCCGTCAGCCCGTCGAGGTCGGGAAAGGGGATCGCCTTGTTGTAGGCGGCGTCGTTGACCAGGATGTCGATCCGGCCGAAGCGCGCCGTCACCTCGGCCACCAGCCGCGCGACGGCGGCGGCATCGGTGATGTCGCAGCCATAGGCCGCCGCCTGCACCCCGTAAGTGGCACCGAGGTCCTGCGCCACGGCTTCGGCCTGGTCGCGGCTCGCCGCATACATCACCGCCAGATGCGTGCCCTGGGCCGCCAGGGCGTGGCAGATGCGCTGGCCAAGCCCGCCATTGCCGCCCGTGACAAGGGCGACGGCACCGGTGAGATCCATGGGCTTCCTCCTGATCGCACGGAGCCTAAGCGGAGCCAGCGGCGACGCCTAGCCCGGCGGGAAGCGGGACATCCAATGGCGCGCGATGGCTTCCCGCCCCGTCACCCAGGCGCTGTCGCGATGCGCCGCCACATGGTCGAGAAAGCGCGCCAGCCCGCCGATGCGCGCCGCATGCCCCACCATGCGCGGATGCAGCCCGACCGACATGATCGCCCCGGATCCTTCCGCGTGCAGCCAGTCGAAGGCGTCGCGCAGCAGGGCGAAGAACTCGCCGCCGGTGTCGATGGTGCCGGGGCTCAGCTTGCAGTCATTGGTCACCAGCGAATACGGCACGACCAGATGCGGGCGGCCGGCCACGCGCGTCCAATAGGGCAGTTCGTCGTCATAGGCGTCGCTGTCATAGACAAAGCCGCCATGTTCGACGAGCAAGCGCCGGGTGTTCTCGGACGGGCCGTAGCGGCAGCACCAGCCGGTGGGCGCGGCGCCGACGGTGCGCGTCAGGCTCTCGACGGCACGGGCGATGTGATCGCGTTCCTCATCCTCGGTCAGCGTCCAGTGCTTCACCCAGCGCCAGCCATGGCAGCACAGGTCGGCGCCCGATGCGGCGATGGCCTGCGCGACTTCGGGCGTCTTCTCCAGCGCCTGGGCGCAGGCGAAGGCGGTGAAGGGCAAGTCCCGCTCGGCGAAGACACGCAGCAGGCGCCAGATGCCGACGCGGCTGCCGAAATCGAACATCGATTCCGCGGCCAGGTCGCGACCCTTGATGCCGACATCCATGCCGACGGATTCCGTCAGCGCCCAGTCGGTGATGGGGTCGCCATTCTCGGCGCAGTACTCGCTGCCTTCCTCGATGTTGATGGCGAAGTTCACCACGACGCGGGCGCCGCCCGGCCAGGCGGGGTCGGGGCGGGCGTCGGCGTAGCCGCGGCGGTCGCGGGCGGTCATGGGCGCAGCGGTAGGTTGGAGAGGGGCTTTGCCCCTCTCCAAACCTCACCCCACCAAAGGCCGAAAGGCCTTTGGAAACCCCCTTCAGGTGCTGGGCACCACTGGCTCGCTGAATCCATGATGCGCAAATGCGGGCCTCGGCACTGATTCCGGACAGCGGCGCCCATCGCCAACAGATTGCGGTCCAGGGGCTCCAAGCCCCTGGCGGGGAGAGGTCCGGAGAGGGGCGG
>JAYRJZ010000160.1:0-5714 GCA_041906015.1 Roseomonas sp. | reverse complement strand
GGGCAAAGCCCCTCCGACATCCACAGTGGCAGCAGCCCGGGCGCCTTGCCTCAGCCGCCGAAACCCTCCAGCACGATCTTCCCGCGCGCCGTGCCGCTTTCGAGCAAGGCATGCGCCCGGCGTAGATTCTCCGCGGTGATCGGCCCGAATTCCTCGGCGAGCGTGCTGCGCAGCGTGCCGGCGTCGACCAGGCGTGCGACCTCGTCGAGCAGCGCGCCCTGGGCATCGATATCGGCCGTGTCGAACATCGACCGGGTGAACATGAATTCCCAATGGGTCGAGACGGATTTGCGCTTGAGCGGCAGGATGTCGAGCGCGGCCGGGTCGTCGATCAGCGCGAAGCGGCCTTGCGGTGCGATCAGTGTGGCGATCTCGGCGAAATGATCGTCGGTATTGGTTGTCGAGAAGACGAAGCCCGGCGCGCCGAGACCCAGCGCCGCGACCTCCTCCGACAGCTTCTTCCGGTGATCGACGACATGGTGTGCGCCAAGATCGAGCGCCCATTGCCGCGTCTCGGGGCGGGAGGCGGTGGCGATGACGGTCAGGTCGGTCAGCCGCCGCGCCAGCTGGATCGCGATGGACCCCACCCCGCCGGCGCCGCCGATGACCAGCAACGCGCCCGTCGCGCCCGGCACCGGCCGGCGGACATCCAGCCGGTCAAACAGCACTTCCCAGGCGGTGATGGCCGTCAGCGGCAGCGCTGCCGCGGCGGCGTGGGACAGGCTCGCCGGCTTGCGGCCGACGATGCGCTCATCGACCAGGTGGAACTCCGCATTGGCGCCGGGGCGGGTCAGCGCGCCGGCATAGAACACTTCATCGCCCGGGCGGAACCGGCTGGCCTGCGGCCCCGCCTCGACCACCACGCCCGAGACATCCCAGCCCAGCACCTGCCAGGCGCCGGGTTCGGGGGCGGCGCGCATCCGCACCTTGGTGTCCACCGGGTTCACCGAAATCGCCGTTACCGCGACCAGCAGGTCCCGCCCGGCGGCGGAGGGCCGGGGGAGGTCGATATCCTGCAGCGAGGCGGGATCGGTGATGGGCAGGGAATGCTGGTAGCCGACGGCACGCATGGCGGTGCTCCTGGTTGCGTGGCGCCAAGCTGCGAACTACCTAGCTGCGGCGCAAGAATGCACAGGGAGCGCACATAGTGTCGAAAACGATACCGACCCCGGCGCGACTTCGCCACAGCCGGCTCGATTGCAGCCCCGGCTGCGCGGTGGAGGCGACGCTCGGCCTCATCGACGGGAAGTGGAAGGGCGTGGTGCTGTTCCACCTGCTCGATGGCACGCTGCGCTTCAACGAAATCCGCCGGAAACTGCCCAGCGTCACCCAGCGCATGCTGACCAATCAGCTCCGCGAGCTGGAGGCGGACGGGCTGGTCGCCCGCAAGGTCTTCGCCGAGGTTCCGCCCCGCGTGGAATACAGCCTGACCGAGCGCGGCCGCAGCCTGCGCCCGGTGGTCATGGCGCTGAAGGAATGGGGAGATGCCCATGCCGCGCTCTTCGCCCCGGCCCGCCCCGCGACGGCGGCGGCTTGACGCCCGGCCGGGCGGCTCCCCATAAGCCTGCCATGCTCCGGGTCGCGCAGCGGCGAATTACCGTCCCGGCCCTTGCGTAAGGGCCGGGTTTTCCAGCGCGCGCATTCCCCATGACACGCCGCCTGGCGCGAGATTGACCGCAGCCGGGCGCACCGAGACAGGCATCCATGACCGACAGCCCCGCCGAGGTCCGCGACTATCGCAGCACCGTCTTCCTGCCGAAGACCCCCTTCCCGATGAAGGGAGACCTGCCCAAGCGGGAACCCGTCATGCTGGAACGCTGGGCGCGGCTGGGTGTGTGGCAGAAGCTGCGCGCGCAGTCCAAGGGCCGCGAGACCTTCGTCCTGCATGATGGCCCGCCCTATGCCAACGGCAACCTCCATATCGGCCACGCGCTGAACAAGATCCTCAAGGACGTGATCAACCGCGCGGCGCAGATGGCGGGCTTCGACGCCAACTACGTGCCGGGCTGGGACTGCCACGGCCTGCCGATCGAATGGAAGGTCGAGGAGGAGTACCGCGCCAAGGGCCGTGACAAGGATGCGGTGCCGGTGCTGGATTTCCGCGCCGAATGCCGCGCCTATGCGACGCATTGGCTCGATGTGCAGCGGGAGGAGTTCAAGCGCCTGGGTGTGGCCGGCGACTGGGACGACCGCTACGCGACGATGGATTTTGCCTCCGAGGCCGCCATCGCCGGCGAGATCGGCAAGTTCCTGCTGAACGGCTCGCTCTATCGCGGCCTGCGCCCGGTGATGTGGTCGCCGGTCGAGAAGACCGCGCTGGCCGAGGCCGAGATCGAGTACCACGACCATGTCTCGCCGACCCTGCATGCGAAGTTCCGCCTGCTGACGGCGAAGGCCGAGGATCTCGTCGGCGCCGATGTGGTGATCTGGACCACCACCCCCTGGACCATGCCGGGCAACCGTGCCGTCGCCTATGGCGAGGAGATCGACTACGCGCTGGTGCATGTCGAAGGCGTCACCGAGACCTCCCTGCTGAAGGTCGGCGATCGCCTGCTGGTCGCGCTGCCGTTGCTGCCGGGATTCGAGAAGGACGCCGGCATCGGCGCGCATACCGTCAAGCGCGTGCTGAAGGGCAGCGAGCTGGAAGGCGCGATCGCGGCCCATCCGCTGCGCGGTGCCGGCTATGACTTCGACGTGCCGCTGCTGCCCGGCGACTTCGTCACCACCGATGCCGGCACGGGCTTCGTGCACATCGCGCCGGGCCATGGCGAGGACGATTTCAACCTCGGCCGGCAATACGGCCTGCCGATCCCCGAGACGGTGAACGACGACGGCACCTTCACCCACCACGCGCCGGGCTTCGAGGGGCTGCACGTCTTCAAGGCGCATACCGCCGTCTATGACGCGATGCGCGCCGCCGGCACCCTGGCCGCGACGGGCAAGCTGACGCACAGCTACCCGCATTCCTGGCGGTCCAAGAAGCCGGTGATCTTTCGCGCCACGCCGCAATGGTTCATCGCCATGGATGACGGCAACGCCATCCGCACCAAGGCGCTCAAGGCGATCGACGAGACCTATTTCGTCCCCGATGTCGGGCGCAACCGCATCGGTTCGATGGTCGCCGCTCGGCCGGACTGGTGCATCTCCCGACAGCGCGCCTGGGGCGTGCCGATCCCGGTTTTCGTGTCCAAGCAGTCGGGCGAGCCGCTGCGCGATCCCGCCATCATCGACCGCGTCGTCGCGGCTTTCCGCGAGGAAGGGGCCGATGCCTGGTACAAGCCGGGTGCGGCCGAACGCTTCCTCGGCCCCGACCGCGATCCCAAGCTCTACGAGCAGGTGATGGACATCGTGGATGTGTGGTTCGAGTCCGGCTCGACCCACGCCTTCGTCCTGCCGCCGCGGCATCTGCCCTTCCCGGCCGACCTGTATCTGGAAGGGTCGGACCAGCATCGCGGCTGGTTCCATTCCTCGCTGCTGGAATCCGTCGGCACCAACGGCGTCGCGCCGTTCAAGGCGATCCTGACGCATGGCTTCGTGCTCGATGAGCAGGGGCGGAAGATGTCGAAGTCGCTGGGGAACGTCACCGCGCCCCAGGACGTGATGAAGCAGTATGGCGCGGACATCCTGCGCCTGTGGGTGATGAACTCCGACACCGCGCTCGACCTGCGCATCGGACCGGAGATCGTGAAGCAGCAGGCGGAACTCTATCGCCGCATCCGCAACACGTTGCGTTGGCTGCTCGGCAGCCTGGAGGGCTTCAGCGAGGCTGAGACCGTCCCCTATGACGAGCTGCCCGAGCTGGAACGCTGGGTGCTGCATCGCGTGACCGAGCTGGACGCCAAGGTCCGCGCGGCCTCCGAGCCGCATTCGGACACCCGCTTCGCCTGGACCGGCGTCTATCCCGAGATCCACAATTTCTGTGCGACCGACCTTTCGGCCTTCTACTTCGACATCCGCAAGGACGCGCTCTACTGCGACCGGCCGGATTCCCTGCGCCGGCGCGCGGCGCGCACCGTGCTCGACATCCTGCATCGCTGCCTGTGCACCTGGCTCGCCCCGGTGCTGGTCTTCACCGCCGAGGAAGCCTGGCTCGCCCGCTTCCCGGACGAGCAGGGCAGCGTGCATTTCCTCGACTACGCCTTCGTGCCCGAGGGGTGGAAGGATGAGGTGCTGGCGGCGAAGTGGGCGGAAATCCGGGCGATCCGGGGCGCCGTAACAGGTGTTCTGGAGACATATCGCCGGGATGGCGCCATCGGTTCCAGCCTGCAGGCGAAGCCGTCCCTGCTGCTGCCGATGGAGCAGCTCAACCTCCTGACCCCCCAGGAATGGGCCGAAGTCTGCATCGTTTCTGACATGGAAGTGCACCGTTCGGACGCGGCGGCGGCAGGCTCGCCGCCCGCCGTCGGCTTCAATCCCGCCCCCGGCATGAAATGCGCCCGCTGCTGGCGCGTCCTGCCCGAGGTCGGCACCTCCGCGAAGCACCCCAACCTTTGCCGGCGCTGCGAAGACGCCGTGGAGGCCCAGTCGTGACGGCTGCGGCCGGGGGAGCCCGGCTACCCCGGGCGCCCCGTCGATGCTCCGTCTCGGCGATGGATCGGGGGCAGCGCCCCCGCCTGGCGCCCTGCCCATGAGCCTGCGCCTCGGCCTGCCGGTCGCCGCCGGCATCCTGCTGTCCGACCAGCTCAGCAAGTGGTGGATCCTCGAGGTCGCGCGCCTGCCCGAGGTCCGTCAGATCCCGATCTTCGAGGCGGGCCCATTCAGCCTCGACCTGACCATGGTCTGGAACCGCGGCGTCACCTTCGGGATGTTCGCGGGCGAGGGCCCCTGGCATCACCTGGGCCTGGCGCTGGTGGCGGCGCTGATCGTCGCCTTCCTCATCCGCTGGATGGCGCGGGCGGAGAATAGGCTCACCGCCATAGCCCTCGGCGCCGTCGCCGGCGGAGCGATCGGCAATGTGATCGATCGCATCCGTTTCGGTGGCGTGGTGGATTTCGTCGATGCTGCGGCCTGGGGTTGGCACTGGTATGTCTTCAACATCGCCGATGCCGCCATCGTCTGCGGCGTGATAGCGCTTGTCGCGGATGCCTTGTTCAGGCCAAAGCCGCAGCCTAAGGAAGGGACATGAGGATGCGCCTCCCCCCCTTGTTCGCCGCTTTCGCCCTGACCGCGCTGCTGCCGGCCTGCGGCGACAGCACGGCCCGGACCCTCGGCTTGGTGCGCGATGCACCGGACGAGTTCCAGGTGACGACCCGTGCGCCGTTGTCCATGCCACCGGACATGACGACGCTGCCGACGCCCCGCCCGGGCTCGCCCCGGCCGCAGGAACGGTCCTCCCGCCAGCAGGCGGAGGCGTTGCTTTCCCCTGGCCTCGCGCTCGATGACCCGCGCCGGGCGCCGGGTGCGCGCGCCTCGGTCGGCGAGACCGCGCTGCTGCAGCGCGCCGGCCCCTCGGCGCCCGACGACGTCCGTCGCCGGGTGGATGAGGAGAGCCTGCGCCTCGACCAGCCGGACCGCAGCTTCACCGACCGCCTGATCTTCTGGCGGGACCCGCCGCCCCCGGGCACGCCGGTGGATGCGAGCCGCGAATCGCAGCGGCTGCGGGAGAACGCGGCGCTGGGCCGCGATGTCGAGTCGGGTGAGACCCCGGTGGTGCAGCCGCGCCAGCGCACCTTCTTCGAATGGCTCGGGTTCTGATCGCCTGAGCCGGGCGGGGT
>JAYRJZ010000041.1:0-41239 GCA_041906015.1 Roseomonas sp. | reverse complement strand
CAGGATCGTCGCCGCTGGGACCGGCAGCGCATCCGGCGAGGCCTCGCCGCCCTGGCGCGCGCCGAGGCGCTGGGCGGCGCCGATGGTCCCTATGCGCTGCAGGCCGCGCTCGCCGCCTGCCATGCGCGGGCGGCGAGCGCAGCGGAGACGGATTGGCCGCGCATCGCCGCGCTCTACGACCGCCTTCTCGCCGTCATGCCCTCGCCGGTCGTGGCGCTGAACCGGGCCATTGCGCATGGCATGGCCTTCGGCGCCGCCGCCGGCCTGGCGTTGCTCCGGGATCTCGAGGGCGATGGGGCACTGCAGGGCTATGCGCCGCTGCCCGCGGCCATCGGCGACGCGCTGTTCCGGCTGGGCAGGCGCGAGGAGGCAAGGCAGGCGTTCCTGCGCGCCGCCGCTCTCACCGCCAATCGGCGGGAGCGTGACTTCCTGTCGCGCCGCGCGGGCGATTGCGCCGCGCGGGCGCGCTGAGGGAAGGCCCGGCGCGGCCGGGGGCCTGTCGCAGCGGCGACGGAGCGAGCGGGACAATGGGGTCGAGTACGCCGGAAGGATGTTGCCGCCGTGATCTCGCGCACGCGCATCCGGCGGCGGTTTCGTGACCTGTGCGCCAGGTCGGTTCAACGCCCTGTGGCAGTCGTGCCACGATCCCGGGAGAGTCATCGTGGGCACTTTTCCCACCATACAACTGCCCTATATTGGTCGAACTCCCCGTGCCTCAGGATCGTCCCATTTCCGCACCCCCTCCCGACCATGCGCAGCCGCCGCCGCCCGCGCGCCTGCTCGGCGCGCTGGGGCGGCTGCTGCGTCCGCTGGTCAGGTTGCAGATCCGCGCCGGGGTTACCTTCCCGATCCTCGCGGACCTGCTGCGGAACCTCTATGTCGAGGTGGCGCGCAACGACCTGCTGCCGGATGAGCGCAGCCGCACCGACAGCCGGGTGAGCCTGATGACGGGCATCCACCGCAAGGAACTGCGGCGCCAGCGCAACCTGGACCCGACGCTCGAACCCCCGGTCCTCACGCTCAACAGCCAGATCCTGGCCCTGTGGCTGGGCGCGGCAGGCTACACCGATGCGCAAGGCCGGCCGCTGCCCCTGCCGCGCAACGGGCGCGCTCCTTCCTTCGACAGCCTGATCGCCACGGTCACGCGCGACCTGCGCCCCCGCGCCGTGCTGGACGACTGGATCGCCCAGGGTATGGTCTCGGTGGACGCGCAAGGGATCGTGACGCTGAAGGCCGAGGCATACCTCCCGCGTGAAGGCAGCGAGGCGCAGCTCTTCTATTTCGCGCGCAACCTCCACGACCACGCCGCAGCCGCGGCGGCCAATGTCGTGGCGGCCGGCGCGGCGCCGTTCCTCGACCGCAGCGTCCACTACGACCGTCTCGGGCTCGACGCGGCCGCCAGGCTCGAAGCCCTCGCCCGCCAGGCGGCCCAGCGCCTGCTGCTCGAGATCAATCGCGAGGCGCACGCCATTGCGGAGGCCGACGAGCGGGAAGCCTCCGCCGATCCCGACCGGCCGACGCGGCGCGTGAATCTCGGCGTCTTCCTCTATGTGGAGGATGAGGCGCGTGATGCGCCCAAAGCCTAGCCGGGCGGCTCTCGCCGGCCTGCTGCTGCTTGGCGCCTGCAGCCCTGGCAATCTGCCCCCGCTCTATGTCGTCGAGGAGCCGGCCGCGGCCGGCATGTGCCGGCTGGGTCCCGATGAGGGGCCGCCGCTCGCCGATCGTGGCATCGGCGGCACCGGCGCGCCGACGGCGGTCGCGGACCGCGGCATCGGTGGCACGGGCACGCCGCTGCGCACGGCCGACCGCGGGATCGGCGGCACCGGCATCATTGCGGTGATCACCGGTTTCGCCAGCATCTGCCTTGGTGGCATGGAGGTCGCGCTGGATGACACCGTGCCGGTGACGCTGAACGGGGAAGCCGTGCCGGCGTCGAGCCTGCGCGCCGGCCAGCTCGCCATCGTCGAGGCCGGGGGGCAGGGTTCCGAACTGGCCGCCCGCAGCGTCGAACTGCGGCAGGAAGTCTCGGGCCCGGTCGAAGCCGTCGCGACCAATGGGCGGCTGCGCGTGGCCGGCCAGGCCGTGCAGCTCTCGGCCGGGACCTACGGCCAGCGCAATCCGCAGGTGGGCGACTGGATCGCGGTGAGCGGTCTGCGCAGCCCCGATGGCGTGATCCAGGCCAGCCGTATCGACCCCCGCACACCGGGCGAGGTGCTGGTCCGCGGCCGTGCCGTCGCCACGCCCGGCGGGCTGCGGGTTGGCACGCTGCAACTGCGGTCCAACGAAACGGCGCCGGCCGGCTACATCACGGCGACCGGCCGCTACCGGGGCGGGGTGTTGGACGGGGCGCGGCTCGCCCCCGACCGGCTGGCAACCGACCCGGCGGCGGCCTTCCCGGAAGCGACCCGGCGGATCCTGGTCGAATCCTACGCCGTGGCGGGTCCTGGGGGGCTCCGGCTCGGTTCCGGCGCGACCTTGCCGGCCCTGCCGGGCCTCGTCGGCCAGCCCATGCGCGGCATGGTGGAGATCGAGCGCCAGCCCGGTGGCGGCCTGCGTGCCACCGGGCTGCGGCCGGATGGCCCGGCGGCGTTCGGTGGGGATCGCGGCGTGCTGCCCGGCGCGTTTCCCGGGCGATCGATGGGCGAGGGTGGACCGGGCCGTGGGCTTGGCTCGCAGCCGGCCCCCGTACCGCGGCCGATGATCGGCGGCACTGGCGGGGAGGGCGGCGCCGGCGTGAGACGGGGCGCCGGCGTGCCTCAGCTTCAGCAGGGAAGAGGCGGCCGGTCCTTGCCGGGCGCGGAGGGTGTGCCCGCGGCACCCGGTGCCGGCGCGCCCGCGCCCAGTCCCCCTGGTGCGGGGGATCGGCCGTTGCCGGGCTGGCGACCGCCGCGCTGATGGCAGGGGCCGGGCAGCGCCGGCTGTGCGGCCTGCCCGGCCGGCCGGCCGGCGCGGGGGCGGGGCCCGGCCGCGTCGGATCATGGAAGGATGCGCCGGGACGCGCCTCGGAAAGGCGGCGCCGCGATGCGGGCCCGCCCTGCGCGGCCGCGCACGATACCAGCACCTGGATGTGGAGGCGGGGGAAGCCTGTCCGGCCTGCGGCGGGGGTCTCGCGGCATGGCGAATTGCAACGAAGTGTCATCCCGGCCCTTGGGGCAATTGATGTGGGAAAATTGCCCACGTAGAACAGGCGGGCCAACCGAAGAGATCGAGGCCCGGCATGGATACCCCGACCACCCCCAGCTTCACCTATGGCAACCGCCTGATCTGGGCGGCACCCGAATCCTGCCCGGGCGGCGGCATCCTGCCGCAGGGGCGCCTGTCGCCCGTGGTGGACCGGCCGGACCGGCGCACCTCGCCCTGGCTGCGCGCCCGTTCCTTCCTGGCGCGGCCGCGCTTCGGCGGTTCGGTGCTGCGCGCCACGCTCGCCCTGCTGCGGGAGGAATGCACCGCCCTGCGGCGCGACATCGCCGAAGCGATGGACCAGACGCCCCGGCTGACCGCGGTGCATACCGGCATCGCGGGCCTGGCGCGGGCCGGCTCGGTCGCCGCCTTCATCCACTACGCGCCGATCGCCGCGGTCAGCGGCATGGTGCTGCGGCGGATCGAAGCGCTGCGCGCCCAGGGCTTCGCCGTGGTCTTCATCAGCAACGCGCCGGGCATTCCGCCGGTCGCACTCGCCAGGCTGCGGGCGCTGTGCGGGCTGGTCGTCATCCGGCGCAACCACGGCCTCGACTTCGGCGCCTGGCACGACGTCGCGCCGCTGCTGCGCCGCGCGGCACCCGCGATGCAGGAACTGCTCCTGGTCAATGACAGCGTCTGCGGCCCCTTCCGGGAGGAGGCGCCGATCCTCCAGGGCATCCGCGCTGCCGGCCACGGCCTCTTCGGCCTGACCGAGAACCTGGCGCCGCGCCCGCATCTGCAATCCTACTGGCTGCTCGGCCGCGGCCGGCCGGTGGTGGCGGACCTGCTGCGCTTCCTCGAGCGTTTCACCGTCACCGCCAGCAAGCGCCGCACGATCCGCAAGGGGGAGGTGCTGCTCTCGGCCTGGATGCGCCGCCGTGGCCATCGGGTGGCCGCCTGGTGCGGCTATGAGGAGGTCGAGGCGGCGGCCCTGCGGCGCGTGGCGGCGCGGCGGCGGCTAAGGGCTCTGTATCCCTTCCTGTTCCACGACATCCCGGTGAATGCCCCCGGCGAATCCGCCCTGATGCGCTGGGCCCTGCAGGAACGCCCGCTGAACGCCACCCATGCCTTCTGGCGCGAACTCGTCGAGGATTTCGGCTTCCCCTTCGTCAAGACGGACCTGGTCCTGCGCAACCCGCTGGGGCTGGCGGATGCGCTGGACTGGCGCCTCCTGCTGCCGGCCGATGGCCGGGCGACGGACGTCCTCGTCTCCTCCCACCTCGCGACCATGCAGGTGGCGCCGCGGCCGGAACCGGCGGCGTGATCCCGCTCGATCCGACGCTGTGGCGCTGCGCGGAGGAGGCGCTGCGGCAACTGGTCGGCCTCGGCGCCCTGTGCCTGCGCCGCCGTCCCCCGACGACCTCAGGCGGGCGGGATGAAGGGCTGCCGGATGGTCTGGAAGGGCTCCGTCGCCTCCAGCGCCGCGCAGCGACGGGTGAGGGCGGGGATGCCGCCGGGCTCGATCAGGCCGGCATGCGCCTCGGTGACGAAGCGCATCGCGGCGGCCATGGCGATGTCGGCATGGCTTGGTTCGGCTCCGCACAGGAAGGGGGTGGCTATCCCCGCCGCCGCTGCCTCCAGCGCCGCGACCGCCTGGCGAAGCTGCCCCTGCCGCCGATCGACGAGCAGCGGTGAGGGGCTGTCATGCAGCTTCAGCTCGTAGAACAGGCTGACGGCCGTCTCCGCCGTCCCGGTCGCGAGGCCGGTCAAGGCCCGCGCCCTGAGCCGCGCAGCCGGTTCGGCGGGCGTCAGCGACCGCCCCTCGGGCGCCGATTCGTCGAGATGGGCGAGGATCAGGTGGCTGTCGGTCAGCGCGGCCTGTCCGACCACCAGCACCGGAACCCGGGAAAGCGGGCTATAGGCGCGGATGCGCGCGGCATCGCCGAAGCTCGACCAGGGGCGGTGTTCGAAGGCCAGGCCATAGAGCGTCAGGGCGATGCCGACGCGGCGGACGAAGGGTGAATCATACTGCCCGATCAGGATCATCGGCCGTTCCTTGGCTTGCCAGAGGGCAGAAAGGCTGGCCCCTGAAGCCATGATGCGTCCAGGGAAGCTTGGAAAGCCGGCCGTCCTGCGCTAAACCCCGCGCCTCGCCGCCGCGCGGCGCCTCTGCGGGCGGGCGTGGTGGAACTGGCAGACACGCCGGATTTAGGTTCCGGTGGCGCAAGCCGTGGGGGTTCGAATCCCTTCGCCCGCACCAAGGCGCCGCCGGATTTCTCTAGCCTTCGGATTGGATGGACGTCCCTCGATGCAGGTCACCGAGCTCGCGAATGACGGGCTGAAGCGCGCCTACTCCGTCACCGTTTCCGCGGGGGACCTTGCCGCCTCGCGCGACAAGCGGCTCGCCGATATCGCCAAGACGGTCAACCTCCCGGGCTTCCGCCCCGGCAAGGTGCCGATGTCCATCGTGAAGCAGCGCTATGGCGCTGCCGTGCTGGGCGAGGTGCTGGAGGAATCGGTCAATGACGCCACCCGCCAGGTGGTGAACGACCGCGGCCTGAAGCCCGCGTTGCAGCCCAAGATCGAGGTGACGAAGTTCGAGGAGGGCGCCGACCTCGAATTCCGCGTGGACCTCGAGGTGCTGCCCGAGGTGCCGATGCCCGACTTCGCCGGCATCGCGCTCGAGCGCCTCAAGGCCGAGCCCTCCGAGGAAGCGGTCGAGAAGGCGCTCGCCACCATCGCCGAGCGCAATGGCGAGCTGGCCGATGCCGAGCCGCGCGCCGCCGCGAAGGGCGAGGTCCTGGTCAGCGACTTCACTGGCAAGCTGCCGGTGGACCTGCTGAAGAACGGCGTGGGCCTCGGCGCCGTGCCGGGCAAGCCGGGTTCGGCGCCGACCGGCTGGGCGTTGCAGCTCACCGGCGGGCTCGACGGCGAGATCACCGCGATCGGCACGGAATCGGGGCTGCCCTATTTCGACCTGCGGCTGACCGGCACCCCGGCGGGGCAGGGCGTCATGCGCCTGTTCCCGGGCGCGGCGGACGAGATCCCGGCGAAAGCCGGCGAGACCTTCACCATGCTGGCCTCGGTCCGCGTGGCGGATGGCACCCTGCCGGACGGGGCGGAGCTGAAGCTCGGCTTCAATGAAGTGGCCGAGGGCTGCGACCCCGTCTACCACCGCGCCGCCGTGACGATGGGGCCGGGCGGCGAGCGCATGACGGTGACGCTCGCCTCGGGTCCCGCGGCGGTGACGGTGCGGCCGGCCTTCGCCATGGTGGTGCGTCCCGGCAGCGCCGTGGACGTGACGCTGCGCTTCGGCCCCGTGCGCGTCTTCGCCGGTGCCGAGGAGCCCGAGGCGCCCGTCTTCCAGGGCGGTTCGGCGACCGACATGCCGATCGAGGTCGGCGGCGGCGGCTTCATCCCCGGCTTCACCGAGCAGATCGAGGGCCTCGCCCCGGGCGAATCCCGCGACATCGACGTGGTCTTCCCGGCCGATTACGGCTCGGCGGAGCTCGCCGGCAAGCGCGCCCGCTTCACCATCGCGGCCAAGGCGCTCAAGACCCGCACGACGCGCGCGCTGGATGACGAGCTCGCCAAGGCCGTGGGGATGGAGAACCTCGACGCGCTGAAGACCGCGATCCGTGAGTCCCTGCAGCGCGAATACGATGCGCTGTCGCGGCTGAAGCTGAAGCGCGCGCTGCTCGACAGCCTGGCGGACGGCGCGTCCTTCCAGGTGCCGGACGGCATGGTGGAGGCCGAGTTCAGCCAGATCTGGCAGCGCGTGGAAGCCGACCTCAAGGCCGGCCGCCTCGACGACGAGGACAAGGGCAAGGACGAGGAGACGCTGAAGACCGAGTATCGCGGCATCGCCGAACGGCGCATCCGCCTCGGCCTGATGCTGTCGGAAATCGGCCGCGCCAACAATGTGCAGGTCGGGCAGGAGGAGATGGCCCGCGCCGTGCGCCAGGAAGCGATGCGCTATCCGGGGCAGGAGCAGCAGGTCCTCGAATTCTTCCGCAAGAACCCGCAGGCGGCCGAGAATCTTCGCGCGCCGCTGTTCGAGGAGAAGGTGGTCGATTTCGTGCTCGAACTCGCCAAGGTCTCCGAGCGGACGGTCGCCCCCGAGGAACTGACCGCCTCGGCCGCCTGATCGGCCGCCGCAGGACTGATTCGCGACGGGGCAGCCGGCAACGGCTGCCCCTTTTTCATGCAAAGACGCCGTGCCGACCCCCCGACCAAGGTGTAACCTAGGAAAAACATGCGATTGCGTCGGTGCTGCCTTGCGCCGCGCACCACGCCTCGCCTACATCGCTTAGGTGAATGAAGACGAGTGACCGCAAGCGTCGCCGTCAGGGAAGGGAGAGCTCCAAGGGTGACTGACGCCATCCTGGAAACCAAGGGACTGACCAAGGAGTTCCGCGGCTTCGTCGCGGTGAACGAGGTCGATCTGTCGGTTCGCCGCGGGACCATCCACGGGCTGATCGGCCCGAACGGTGCCGGCAAGACCACCTGTTTCAACCTGCTGACCAAGTTCCTCCAGCCGACGCGCGGGACCATCCGCTACGACGGGCGCGACATCACCGGCATGAAGCCGGCGGAGGTGGCGCGGCTCGGCCTGGTGCGCTCCTTCCAGATCTCGGCGGTCTTCCCGCACCTCTCGGTGCTGGAGAATGTCCGCGTGGCGCTCCAGCGCCAGCGCGGCGGGTCCTTCGACTTCTGGCGCTCCGAGACGCTGCTGCGGCAGTACGACGCCCGGGCGCGGGAACTGCTGGAGGATGTCGGCCTGTCCTCCTATGCGAACCTCACCGCCGGCGAGCTGCCCTATGGCCGCAAGCGCGCGCTCGAGATCGCGACGACGCTCGCCCTCGAACCCACGATGATGCTGCTCGACGAGCCGACCGCGGGCATGACGCATGACGATGTCGGGCGCATCGTGCAACTCATCCGGCGCGTCTCCGCCGGGCGCACCGTGCTGCTGGTGGAGCACAACCTCACCGTCGTCTCTGGCCTGTGCGACGCCATCACCGTGCTCGCCCGCGGCCGCGTGCTGGCCGAAGGCGACTACGCCACCGTCGCCCGCAACCCGGAAGTCATCGCCGCCTATCTCGGCACCGAAGCACCCACGGAGGCGGCCCATGGCTGACGCGATCGCCGAACTGCCCTATGCGGCGCAGGAAGGCGCCTCGCCGCTGCTCGCCGTGCGCGGGCTCGAGGCCTGGTACGGCGAAAGCCACATCCTCCATGGCGTGACGCTGGACATCCATGAAGGCGAGGTGGTGACGCTGCTCGGGCGCAATGGCGCGGGCAAGACGACGACGCTGCGATCCATCATGGGCTTGGTGCCGAAGCGGTCGGGCTCGGTCCATTACGCGGGGCGGGAGCTGATCGGCGCACGGTCGGACGTGATCGCGCGGGCCGGCATCGCCTATTGCCCCGAGGAGCGCGGTATCTTTGCCTCCCTCGACGTGACCGAGAACCTGATGCTGCCCCCGGTGGTGCGCCCCGGCGGATTGCCGATCGACGAGATCTACGAGCTTTTTCCCAACCTGAAGGAGCGTGCGCGCAGCCAGGGCACCAAGCTGTCGGGCGGCGAGCAGCAGATGCTCGCCATCGGGCGCATCCTGCGTACCGGCGCGAAGCTGCTGCTGCTGGACGAGCCGTCGGAAGGCCTGGCGCCGGTCATCGTGCAGCAGATCGGGCACACGATCCGCGCGCTGAAGCAGCGTGGCTTCACCGTGCTGCTGGTCGAGCAGAATACGCGCTTCGCACGGACGGTCGCGGACCGGCATTACGTGATGGAGCACGGCAAGGTCGTCGACATGGTGCGCAACGAGGACTTCGATCGCTCGATGGGCCGGCTGCAGGAATATCTCGGCGTCTGATCCTCAGGCGTCGTATCGAGGAACGGAGATGGAATGATGACGCAGTTCACCCGGCGCGGCGTTCTGGCGGGCGGTGCTGCCCTGACCGCCTCAGGGGCGCTGTCAGTCTCGTCATCCGCCCGCGCACAGGCCGCGAACAGCATCAAGATCGGCGTGCTGAACGATCAGTCGGGGCTGTATCGCGACCTGTCGGGTCCCGGTTCCACGGCCTGCGTGCGCCAGGCGATCAGCGAGCTGGGCGCGCTCGGCTTCAATGTCGAGGTCGTCCAGGCGGACCACCAGAACAAGCCCGATGTGGGGGCGAACATCGCGCGGCAATGGATCGACCGCGACGGCGTCGACATGATCATCGACGTGCCGACCTCATCGGTCGCGCTGGCGATCAACGGCATCGTGCGGGAGAAGAACAAGGTCTACATCAACAGCACCGGGGCCTCGTCGGACCTGACCGGCGCGCAGTGCAGCCCGAACACGGTGCATTGGACCTACGACACCTGGATGCTCGCCAACGGCACCGGCAGCGCCATGGTGCGCGCCGGCGGCGATACCTGGTTCTTCATCACCGCCGACTACGCCTTCGGCCATGCACTGGAACGCGACACCACGGGCTTCATCACCAGGGCCGGTGGGCGGGTGCTCGGTGCGGTGCGTACGCCTTTCCCGGGGACCACGGATTTCAGCAGCTTCCTGGTGCAGGCCCAGGCCTCGCGCGCGAAGGTGATCGGCCTCGCCAATGCTGGCGGAGACACCATCAACTGCGTGAAGCAGGCGGCCGAATTCGGCATCACGCGGCGCGGGGTGAAGCTCGCGGGCCTGCTGATCTTCATCACCGACGTGCATTCGCTGGGGCTCCAGGCGGCGCAGGGGCTGGTGCTGACGGAATCCTTCTACTGGGACCTCAACGACCGCACCCGCGCGCTGACGACGCGCGTGCGCCCCAGCATGCCGAACAACGCGCCGCCGACCATGGCGCAGGCGGGCTGCTATGCGGGCGCGCTGCACTACCTGAAGGCGGTCAAGGATCTCGGCGTCGCGGCCGCCAAGGCCGATGGCGCGGCGACGGTCGCGCGCATGAAGGCGATGCCGACCAATGACGACGCCTTTCGCGAGGGCCAGATCCGCGTCGATGGGCGCAAGATCCACCCGGTCTATCTCTTCGAGGTGAAGAAGCCCGAGGAGAGCCGTGCGCCTTGGGACTACTACAAGGTCGTGCAGACCACGCCGATCGACCAGGCGTTCCGCCCGCTGTCCGAAGGGGGCTGCGCGCTCGTGCGCTGAGCATTCATCATCCGGGGCGAGGCGGGATCAACCCGCTGGCCCCATCCATTCGACGTCATCTGGGAGAGACGAATGACCAAGACCACCCGCCGCACGCTGATTGCCGGAAGTGCGGCCACCGCCGTCTTCGGTGCCCTGCCGCTGGAACACGCCCGCGCGCAGGCGGCGAACAGCGTCAAGATCGGCGTTCTGAACGATCAGTCGGGGCTCTATCGCGATGTGAACGGCCCCGGTTCGGTCGCCTGCGTGCGCCAGGCCATCGCCGATCTCGGTGCGCTGGGCTTCAACGTGGAGGTCGTCGTCGCCGACCATCAGAACCGTCCCGATGTGGGTGTGAACATCTCCCGCCAATGGTTCGACCGCGACGGCGTGGACATGGTGATCGACGTGCCGACCTCCTCGGTCGCCCTCGCCGTCGCGCAGGTCGCGCGGGAGAAGAACAAGGTCTACATCAACTCCTCCGGCGCGACCTCGGACCTGACCGGGTCGGCCTGCACGCCGAATACGCTGCACTGGACCTACGACACCTACATGCTGGCGAAGTCCACCGGCGGGGCGATGGTGCGCGCGGGCGGCGACACCTGGTACTTCATCACGGCCGACTATGCCTTCGGCCATGCGCTGGAACGCGACACCACCACCTTCATCAACGCCGCCGGCGGGCGCGTGCTGGGCGCGGTGCGCACGCCGTTTCCGGGCACGACCGATTTCAGCAGCTTCCTTGTCCAGGCGCAGGCGTCGCGGGCGAAAGTGGTCGGCCTGGCCAATGCCGGCGGCGACACGATCAACTCGATCAAGCAGGCGGCGGAATTCGGGCTGACGCGGCGCGGCACGAAGCTCGCGGCGCTGCTGATGTTCATCTCGGACGTGCATGCGCTCGGCCTGCAGACCGCGCAGGGGCTGGTCTGCACCGAGACCTTCTACTGGGACCTCAATGATCGCACCCGCGCCTTCACCCAGCGCGTGCTGCCCTCCATGCCGGGCGGGTTGCGCCCGGGCATGGCGCAGGCCGGCTGCTATTCGGGGGCGATGCACTACCTCAAGGCCGTGAAGGACATGGGAGCCGCGGCCGCCAAGGCCGATGGCGCGGCGACCGTCGCGCGCATGAAGGCGATGCCGGTCGACGACGACGCCTTCGGCCCGACCTCCATCCGCGCTGATGGGCGCCGGATCATGCCGGCCTATCTGCTCGAGGTGAAGACGCCGGCGGAGAGCCGCGGTCCTTGGGATTACTACAAGCTGCTGCAGACCACGCCCGCCGACCAGGCCTTCCGTCCGCTGGCCGAAGGCGGCTGCCCGCTGGTGCGGAGCTGAACCACTCGCCGGGCGGGGCAGTGGCCCCGCCCGCAACACCGGCGCAAGACAACAAGTCGCAAGACAACAAGTACCGCGCCGGCTTTTCTGGAGGACGACCTGGATGGATCTGAATCGCCGTTCAATCTTCGCCGCTGCCGGCGCCGCCACGGCCATCGCGCCGCTGTCGCGCGCCCGCGCGCAGGCCAACACCATCCGCATCGGCGTGATGAACGACCAGTCCGGTCCCTATCGCGACATCGCGGGGCCGAATGGCGTGATCATGGCGCAGATCGCCGCGCAGGAATTCGGCAATCGCGGCTTCACGGTGGAGGTGATCGGCGCCGACCACCAGAACAAGCCCGATGTCGGCGTGAACCTGGCGCGGCAATGGTACGACCAGGGCGTGGACATGATCCTCGACGTGCCGACCTCCTCGGTCGGGCTCGCGGTGAACACCGTCGCGAAGGAGAAGAACAAGGTCTACATCAATGTCGGCTCGGCCACCGCCGACCTGACCGGGCCGCAATGCACGCCGGTCACGGCGCATTGGGTCTACGATACCTACATGCTCGCGAAGTCCACCGGCGGCGCGATGGTGCGCGCGGGCGGGCGGAGCTGGTTCTTCATCACCGCCGACTACGCCTTCGGCCACGCGCTGGAACGCGACACGGGCAATTTCGTGCGCGCGGCGGGCGGCACGGTGGCGGGCGCGGTGCGCTATCCTTTCCCCGCGACGACCGATTTCTCCTCCTTCCTGCTACAGGCGCAGGCGTCGCGCGCGCAGGTCATCGGCCTCGCCAATGCCGGCGCGGACACGATCAACTCGATCAAGCAGATCTCGGAATTCGGGCTGACGCGGCGGGGCGTGAAGGTCGCGGCGCTGCTGATGTTCATCGCCGATGTCCATGGCCTCGGGCTCGAGGCCGGGCAGGGGCTGGTGATGACGGAATCCTTCTACTGGGATCTGAACGACCGCAGCCGCGCCTTCTCGCGCCGCGTGCAGCCGCGCCTCAACAACCGCCACATGCCGAACATGGTCACGGCGGGGAACTACTCGGCCGTGCTGCACTACCTCAAGGCCGTCGCGGATATGGGCGTGCCGGCGGCCAAGGCCTCGGGCGTGGAGGTGATGAACCGCATGAAGGCGATGCCGGTCGAGGACGAGGCCTTCGGCCGCGGCACGCTGCGCCAGGATGGGCGGATGATCATCCCGTCCTACCTGTTCGAGGTGAAGAAGCCGTCGGAATCAACCGGCGCCTGGGACTACCTCAAGCTGTTGCAGACCACGCCCGCCGAGGAGGCCTTCCGCCCCGTCGGCGAAGGCGGCTGCGCGCTGGTTCGGAGCTGACCGGGATGCCGGCGGCGGCACGGGGCGGCAACAGCCCCGGCTGCCGTGCGGTGGAACAAGGGAGAGAAGCATGATCCAACGTCGCAGCATCCTCGCTGCCGGTACCGCCGCCGCGATCGCGCCCGTCTCGCGCGCGCGCGCCCAGGCGAACACGATCCGCCTCGGCGTGCTCACCGACATGTCCGGTCCCTATCGGGACAGCACGGGCCCGGCCTCGCTGCTGATGACGCAGCTCGCGGCCGAGGAATTCGCCAATCGCGGCTTCACCGTCGAGGTGCTGTCCGCCGACCATCAGAACAAGCCCGATGTCGGCGCGAACATCGCCAGGCAATGGTACGATCAGGGCGTCGATGCGGTGGTCGACGTGCCGACCTCCTCCGTCGCCTTCGCGGTGCATCAGATCGCGAAGGAGAAGAACAAGGTCTTCCTCAATTCCGGCGCCGCCTCCTCCGACCTGACGGGGCCGCAGTGCAGCCCGAACACGGTGCACTTCACCTACGACACCTACATGCTCGCGAAAGGCACGGGCGGCGCGATCGTCCGCTCGGGCGGTGATTCCTGGTACTTCATCACCGCCGACTATGCCTTTGGCCATGCGCTGCAGCGCGACACGACGCGCTTCGTGGAAGCTGCGGGTGGCCGCGTATTGGGTGCCGCGCGCTATCCTTTCCCGGCGACGACCGACTTTTCCGCCTTCGTCGTGCAGGCGCAGGCGAGCCGCGCGAAGGTGCTCGGCCTCGCCAATGCCTCGGGCGACACCATCAACACGATCAAGGCGGCGCGCGAATTCGGCCTGCACCGCTCGATGAAGATCGCTGCCCTGCTGATGAGCAGCACCGACATCCATGGCCTCGGCCTGGAATCGGGGCAGGGGCTGCTGCTGACCGAGGCCTTCTACTGGGACCTCAACGACCGCACGCGGCGCCTGTCGGCCCGTGCGCGGCCGCGCAACCAGGACCGCCCGCCATCGCAGGTGCCGGCCGGGTGCTATGGCGTCTCGCTGCACTACCTCAAGGCCGTCGCCGATATGGGCGTCGCCGCGGCCAAGGCGGACGGGCGTGCCGCCGTCGACCGCATGAAGGCGATGCCCACCGATGACGACGCCTTCGGCCCGGGCCGCATCCGCGAGGACGGCCGCAAGCTGCACCCCGTCTATCTGTTCCAGGTGAAGACCCCGGCCGAATCCCGCGGCCCCTGGGACTACTACAACGTCGTCTCCACCACCCCCGCCGAGGAAGCCTTCCGGCCGCTTTCCGAAGGCGGGTGCCCTCTCGTGCGTTCCTGACAGGAGCCTCGCCACCGCATGGACGATATCTTCGGCATCCCCGCGCCGCTGCTCTTCGGGCAGTTGTTGCTCGGTCTCATCAACGGCGCCTTCTACGCGATGCTGTCACTCGGCCTCGCGGTGATCTTCGGGCTGCTCAACATCATCAACTTCACCCATGGCGCGCAGTTCATGATGGGCGCCTTCGTCGCCTGGATGCTGCTCGCCTGGGCGGGCATCGGCTATTGGGGGGCGCTGATCCTCGCCCCCCTCATCGTCGGTGCGACAGGCGTGATCATCGAACGATTGATGATCAGCCGATTGTACCAGCTCGACCATCTCTACGGCCTGCTGCTGACCTTCGGCATAGGCTTGATGATCGAAGGCGTCTTCCGTAACGAGTTCGGCTCTTCCGGCTTGCCCTACCGTATCCCCGATGCGCTGCAGGGGGCCTGGGATCTCGGCTTCATGTTCATGCCGGTCTATCGCGGCTGGGTCGTGATCTCCTCGCTCATCGTCTGCCTCGCCACCTGGCTGGTGATCGAGAAGACGCGGCTCGGCGCCTATCTGCGCGCCGCGACCGAGAATGCGCCGCTGGTCCAGGCCTTCGGCGTGAACGTGCCGCGCATGATCACCCTGACCTACGGGGCCGGCGTGGCGCTCGCGGCCCTCGCCGGCGTGCTCGCCGCGCCGATCTATTCGGTGAACCCGCAGATGGGCACCAACCTCATCATCATCGTCTTCGCCGTGGTGGTGATCGGCGGCATGGGATCGATCATCGGTTCCGTGCTGACCGGCTTCGGCCTCGGCGTGGTCGAGGGCATGACCAAGGTCTTCTGGCCGGAAGCCTCCTCGACCGTCATCTTCGTCATCATGGCGATCGTGCTGCTCACACGTCCCGCCGGCCTGTTCGGGAGGGCCTGAGCCATGGCATCCGAGACCACCGCCGGGACCATCCCGGCCAGCGCCAGCGAAGGACACGGTATCTGGGGCTACAGCCGGGCGCAGTTCGTCGCCCTGCTGGTGCTGGGCGCGGTCCTGATCGCCGGGCCGTATTTCCTCTATCCCGTCTTCCTGATGAAGCTGCTGTGCTTCGCGCTCTTCGCCTGCGCCTTCAACCTGCTGATCGGCTATGTCGGCCTGCTCAGCTTCGGCCATGCCGCCTATTTCGGCATGGGCGGCTACATCGCCGGCTACACCGCGAAGTCGATGGGCTTCACGCCGGAGGTCGCGGTCCTCGCCGGTGCCGCCGTTGCCGGCTTCCAGGGCTGGATCTTCGGCTGGATCGCGATCCGCCGGCAGGGCATCTACTTCGCCATGATCACCCTCGCGCTGGCGCAGATGATCTACTTCTTCTGCGTCCAGGCGCCCTTCACCGGCGGCGAGGACGGCATCCAGGCCATCCCGCGCGGCCGCTTCCTGGGCATTGTCGATCTCGCGCCCGACATGGCGATGTACTGGTTCGTCGCGGCGATCTTCATGATCGGCTTCCTGCTGATCCACCGCATCATCCATTCGCCCTATGGCCAGGTGCTGAAGGCGATCCGCGAGAACGAACCGCGCGCGACCTCCCTCGGCTACCGCACCGACGACTACAAGCTCGTGGCCTTCATCCTCTCGGCGACGCTCGCGGGCGTGGCGGGCGGCCTGAAGTCGCTCGTCTTCGGCATTGCGACGCTGACGGACGTGCACTGGGCCATGTCGGGCGAAGTGGTGCTGATGACGCTGGTGGGTGGCCTTGGCACGGTGTTCGGCCCGGTGCTCGGGGCGGCCGTCATCGTGACCATGCAGAACTACCTGGCGGAGATGGGCGCCTGGGTCACGGTGATCCAGGGCGGCATCTTCGTCACCTGCGTGCTCGCCTTCCGCCGCGGCATCATCGGCGAGATCGCGAACCTGCTGCGGGTGAAGCTGTAGGACAGGCGCCGGAGGGGGCTTTCGCGGCCCCCTCCGGCCCACTCACCGCCGCCAGGCCAGCAAGGCCCAGGCACCGAGGTGATACAGGATGGCCGGCCACAGCAGCGGCCCGCCGGGCGCGCTGAAGAGCGCGACCGCCAGAAGCGGCAGCGCCACCAGAAGCTGGAACAGCAGCATCGCCGGCCGCCCCAGTTCCGGCCATCGCCAGCAGGCCAGCGCGAAGAGGACCAGCCCGACCCCCACGATCCGCGCGGCCTCGGCCACAGGCTCCTGGCCGAGGATCAGCCAGACGACGAGGGACGGGCTGGCCGCCAGGGCGAGACCCGTTGCGACCTCGACGGCTGCGGTAACAGAGAAGATCCGCATCGGCGTCCACCCTCCGCCCGGCACTGTTCCATGCGTGGGATCCCGGTCCGCCGGCCTGGCACGGTCAGCAAGCCGATGCTTCGGACGACGCGTCGCTGCCCGAGGCGACGCTGAAACCGGCCGGGCGTCGCAACGCTTCTTTCCCTCCGCCATCGGCATCATGCCATGGTCGTCGCGCGGTTTCACGCGGCAGCCACATCCTGAGGCATCGTGCCAGCGAGGCGGGCAGGCGAGGGGCATCGCCACCCGGGCTTGCCCAATGCGCCGTCGCGCGCGACGCTGCGCCGCAGCATTCACGCATCATCGAGCAGGTCATGGCGCGCAAATTTCATCTTGGCTGGTTTTTCCAGGGTTCCTCGGCCCAGGCCTGGGGTGAACCCTGGACGGGCAACATCGGCACCGAGTGGATGGTGCCGGAATTCGTCATCGAGATGACGCGCAACCTCGAACGCGCCTGCTTCGACTACATCCTGCTGGAAGACTCCTCCTATATCGGCGAGTCCTACGGCGGCTCGCGGGAGATCTACCTCCATCACGGCCTGTCCGTGCCGCGCCAGGATCCCTCCATCGTCGCCGCCCTGCTGGCGCGGGAGACGAAGTCGATCGGCATCGTCACGACGCTCGGCACCTTCGCCTATCCGCCCTATCTGCTGGCGCGCCAGATCGCCTCGCTCGACCAGATCTCCTCGGGCCGCATCGGCTGGAACGCGGTGACCGGCTCCTCCGACTTCGCCGCGCGGAACTTCGGCCTGCCCGGCATGCCGCCGCATGACGAGCGCTACGACATCGCGGACGAGTACATGGAGGTCGTGCACAAGCTGTGGGGATCGTGGGAACCCGGCGCCATCGTCGCGAACCGCGAGACCGGCATGCTGGTCGACCACACCAAGGTCCACGCCATCAACCATGAGGGCAAGCACTTCAAGGTGCGCGGCCCGCTCAACTCCGGCCCCTGCGTGCAGGGCAGCCCGGTCATCGCCCAGGCGGGCGGTTCCGCCCGCGGGCGCGAATTCGCCTCCCGCTATGCCGATACCATCGTCGCCTCGGTGAAGGGCACGGCGGGGATGAAGGCCTATCGCGACGACGTCCGTGCGCGGATGGCGGCGAACGGTCGCAACCCGGACGACTGCAAGGTGCTCTTCCTCGTGCATCCCGTGATCGGGGAGACGGAGGAGGAAGCCCGCGCGAAGCACAAGCGCCGCCTCGCGACGAATGACGAGACGGTGGCGAAGCGCCTCGCCCATCTGTCGAAGATCACCAACATCGATTTCGGCGCCCTGCCGCTCGACCAGCCGCTCGGATCGCTCACCACCAACGGCCATCAGCAGTCGCTCGACGAGTTCCTCAAGAAGGCCGGCAACAAGACGCTGCGCGAGGCGACCGAGGTCTATTCGGATTCAGGCTCCATCCAGCTCATCGGCACGCCGGAGCAGGTGGCCCAGAAAATGGGCGAGGCGATGGAGGAGGTCGGCGGCGACGGCTTCCTCATCACCGCCAACGACACCTCGCGGCGCGTGGTCGCCGAGATCGCCGACGGCCTGATCCCCGAGCTCCAGCGCCGCGGCCTGACCCGCAGCAGCTACGAGCACGCGCAGTTCCGCGACAATCTGCGGGCGTTCTGAGCGGGAGCGTCCGTCCTCGAACAGGCTGTGCAGCGCGGCCAGCGCCATTGGCGCTGCGAAGATCGTCAGAAGCGCCATGCAGCCCAGAAGGGCTGCATGTTTGGCACGCCCGCTGCCGGGTGCCGGGCCGCTACGCCATAGGCGCAACGCGCCTATCCCGCCGGTAACCGCGCCCTTGGCGGAGATCAGCAACCAGAGCGTGCCGCTGAGCAGCGTCATTGTCCCATCCATGCGGCGCCAGAGGCGTTACGGCCTCTGGCGCGGCGGCTGGTTCGGGTTCTGACCCGTCAGGTCGCGGTAGAGCTGCTGTTCCGTGCGCGCATCCTGGCCCGGCGTGCCATACAGAGGCGGCGGCGTCGCCGGGGACGGTGCATTGGGGTTTTGCCCCGTCAACTCGCGATAGAGCTGGTCCGTCACCTGCGCGTCCCGCCGTGCCTCGGCGGCGCTTGGCGCATCGCCGGCCGCGCGTTCGGCGGCGCCCACCGTGGCGGGATTCGGTTCCTGCTCATCCGCCGGCACGCCCTGCGCGGCGGCGCCGGCCGCGAGCAGGGCGGCGAGGGCCGTCATCCAGGCGCGGTGCAGGAAGGTCGTGGCGCGGGCGGGCATGGCGGGTCTCCGAAACTGCCGCATCATAGGCCAGGCGGCGGCGCCGTACACCGCCGCGATCCGTGACGCTTGCCTGATCCATCGGCAAGGCATGCCCTGACCTGGGCAAACCGCGTCCAGCCTGCCCATGTATGCGGCGCTGAGGCCCTTGCACGGCGCGGCAAAGCGGCTTTATTCGCGACATGCCCAGGTGCCGTCCCGCGCCGCCTTTCGCCATCGCGGCACGCGCTGCCCGCGGCCGCCGGCGATGACCCCGGTCCTCGACGTCGCCGGCCTCACACTCGACTTCCGCCAGGACGGGCGCGCGCTGCGGGTGCTGGACGGCGTCTCCTTCCGGGTGGAGGCCGGGCGCACGCTCGCCATCGTCGGTGAATCCGGCTGCGGCAAGTCGGTCACCGCCCTCGCCATCATGGGGTTGTTGCCTGCCACGGCGAACGTTGGCGGCGCCATCCGGCTGAACGGGCGCGACCTCGACACGCTGTCGGCCGACGAGCGTCGCCTGCTGCGTGGCGGCGAGATGGCGATGATCTTCCAGGAACCCATGACCAGCCTGAACCCGGCCTTCACGGCCGGGGAACAGGTCGCGGAAGCGCTTCGCCTGCACCAGCGGCTCGACGCCGCCGCAGCCTTCGCGGAAGCCGTGCGCATGCTCGACCGCGTGCGCATCCCCGATGCCGCGCGCCGCGCGCGCCAATACCCGCATCAGCTCTCGGGCGGGATGCGCCAGCGCGTGATGATCGCGATGGCGCTCGCCTGCCGGCCGAAGTTGCTGATCGCCGACGAACCCACCACCGCGCTCGACGTCACCGTGCAGGCGCAGATCCTCGCGCTGCTGGACGAGCTGAAGCGGGAGACGGGCACCGCCGTCATCCTCGTCACCCACGACCTCGGCGTTGTCGCCGACCACGCCGATGAGGTCGCGGTGATGTATGCCGGCCGCATCGCCGAACGGGCTCCGGCCGCGGCTCTCTTCGCGAACCCGGAACACCCCTACACGGCCGGCCTGCTCGGTGCCGCGCCGGGGGAGGGCATCCCGGGCGAACGCCTTGCCAGCATCGACGGCACCGTGCCCGACCTGCGCGACCCGCCGCCGGGCTGCCGCTTCGAACCGCGCTGTCCCTTCAGCGTCGAACGCTGCCAGCAAGCGCCGCCGCTGACCGACGTCGCGCCGGGCCACCTCTCCGCCTGCTGGCGCGCGCCGCTCGACGGGGTTCTCGCGGGGGAGGGAACTCCCCCGCCCCCCCTCCTTTTTTTGCCTGTCACCAACGAGGGCCCAGCCCGACAGAACGGCCCATCCAGCCCATGACGGCGATCCTCGAAGTCACCGGCTTGACCAAGAAGTTTCCGGTGCGGGACGCACTCGGGCGCAGCAAGGGCGCCGTCCACGCGGTCGATGGCATCGACCTGGCCGTGGAGCAGGGCGAAACCCTCGCCATCGTCGGTGAATCCGGCTGCGGCAAGTCGACGCTCGGGCGGCTGATGCTTAACCTGATCACGCCCGACAGCGGCACGGTCCGCTTCGACGGCGATGACCTCGCGACGCTCTCGTCCGCGGCGCTGCGCGCCAGGCGCCGCGACATGCAGCTCATCTTCCAGGACCCGTTCGCGAGCCTCGATCCGCGCATGACGGTGGAGCAGGCCGTGGCCGAGCCGCTGCGCCTGCACCGCATCGTCCCGCGCGCCCAGGAACGCGCGCGCGTCGCCGACCTGCTGTCCCGCGTCGGCCTTCGCCCGGAACTCGCCCGCCGCTGGCCGCATGAATTCTCCGGCGGGCAGCGCCAGCGCATCGCCATCGCCCGCGCGCTCGCCTCCCAGCCGAAGCTCATCGTCGGCGACGAACCGGTCAGCGCGCTCGACGTCAGCGTGCAGGCACAGGTGGTGAACCTCCTGTCGGAACTGATCCGCGACCTCGGCCTGACCTTCGTCCTGATCAGCCACGACCTCGGCGTGGTGCGCCATGTCGCGGACCGCGTGGCGGTGATGTATCTCGGCCGCATCGTCGAACAGGGGCCGGCGGAGGCGGTGCTGTCCACGCCGAAGCACCCCTATACGCGCGCGCTCCTCGCGGCGGTGCCGGGCCATGGCGCCAAGGCCCCGCCCATCGAGGGCGACGTGCCATCGCCCATCGCACCGCCGCCCGGCTGCCGCTTCCACACGCGCTGCCCCTTCGCCGAAGACATCTGCCGCACCGCGGTGCCGGCGCTGGCCGCCGCGCCGCATGCCGCCGCCTGCCACCTGGACGGCCGCCTGCCGCCGATCGCGCCCCGCCCGGACCGCCTGGCCGGCGGCGAGCGCCTGCGCCGCCTGCAATCCTTCTTCCGGGCCCCGAGCCCGCAACCGGGAGTGCCACCATCATGAAGAAGACGATCCGCGCCGCGCTCGCCGCGGCCGCGCTGCTGGTTCCCGCGCTCGCGCAGGCGCAGAACCTGCGCATCGGCCTGCGCGAGGACCCCGACATCCTCGACCCGACCCTCTCGCGCACCTATGTCGGGCGCATCGTCTACATGGCGCTCTGCGACAAGCTCTTCGACATCAACGAACGGCTGGAGGTCGTGCCCCAGCTCGCCACCGGCTATCGCTGGGAATCGCCCACGCAGCTCCTCATCACCCTGCGCCAGGGCGTGCGTTTCCACGATGGCGAGGCAATGGACGCCGAGGCCGTCCGCTATTCGGTGAACCGCCACCAGACCATGCAGGGCAGCTATCGCCGCAGCGAGATCGGCGAGCTCGACCGCGTCGAGGTGGTGGACCCCTACACCGTGCGCATGGTGTTGAAGGCGCCCTCGGCCTCCTTCCTGTCCATGCTGACCGACCGCGCCGGCATGATCGTCAGCCCCAAGGCGTCCGAGGCGCTGGGCCGCAATTTCGGCACCCGCCCGGTCTGCGCCGGCCCCTTCCGCTTCGTCGAGCGCGTCGCCCAGGAACGCATCGTCGTCGAGCGTTTCCGCGACTATTGGGATGCCGCCAACATCCACTTCGACCGCGTGACCTACCTGCCCATCCCGGACAACACGGTGCGCCTGGCCAACCTGCAATCCGGCGCGGTGGAATTCGTCGAACGGATGGAGCCCGACGACCTCGCCACCATCAACCGCACGCGCACGCTGCGCGCCGTGGCCGTCGAGGAACTCGGCTACCAGAACCTGATCTTCAATGTCGGCAACGGGCCGCGCTCGGACACGCCGCTCGGCCGTGACCGCCGCGTGCGCCAGGCCTTCGAGCTCGCCCTCGACCGCGCCGCCATCAACCAGGTGGTCTATGAGGGGATGTACACCCCGACGCGGCAACCTTTCCCGCCCGCCAACCCCTTCCATGTCCGCGACTTCGCGCCGACCGCGCGCGACGTCCCCCGCGCCCGCGCCCTGTTGCGCGAAGCCGGCGTGACCGCCCCCTATCCGGTCGAGATGATCGTCCCCAACAACCCCGACCTGCGGCAGGCGGCGGAGGTGATGCAGGCCATGGTGTCGGAGGCCGGCTTCGACCTGCGCATCCGGGCGATGGAATTCGCCTCCTCGCTGCAGGCGTCGACGCGCGGCGAATTCGATATCTACTTCAATGGCTGGTCGGGCCGCACCGATCCGGACGGCAACATCTATTCCTTCATCCGCACCGGCGGCGCCCAGAATGACAGCCGCTATTCGAACCCCGAGGTCGATGCCCTGCTCGATGCCGCGCGGGTCGAGCTGGATGTCGCGAAGCGACGGGACCTCTACGCCCGCGTCCTGAACATCGCGATCGCGGGCGATGCGCCGCGCGTCTATCTCTGGCACCGCAAGAACATCATGGCGCACCAGGCGCGGCTCGCGGGGTATCGCCCGATCGCCGACGGCATGATCCGCCTGCAGGGCATGCGGTTCCAGTAAGTGGCGCTCTGGCTGCTGCGACGGGTGGGGCAGGTCATCCCCACCCTCATCATTCTCTCGATCCTGATCTTCGGGCTGCAGCAACTCATGCCCGGGGACCCGGCCGTGATCCTCGCCGGCGAGGAGCGGGGCGACGAGCAGGTGCTGGCGCAGATCCGTGCCGAGCTCGGCCTCGACAAGCCGATCTGGCAGCAATACCTGCTGTGGATCGGCCGCGTGCTGACGGGGGATTTCGGCTTTTCCTGGCGCATCCGCGTGCCGGTGAGCGAGCTTATCCTGACCAAGCTGCCGGTGACCTTCCAGCTTGCCTCCATGGCCTTCGTCATCGCCATCCTGATCGGTGTGCCGCTTGGCATCGTCTCGGCGATCCGCAAGGACACGCCGGCGGACTGGGCGGCCAATGGCGCGGCGCTGTTCGGCATCTCGACGCCGAATTTCTGGCTCGGGATCATGATGATCCTGCTGTTCAGCGTGGAGCTCGGCTGGCTGCCGCCCTCGGGCTACGTGCCGTTCTTCGAGGACCCGGTGCAGTCGCTCGCGACCACCATCATGCCGGCCTTCGTGCTCGGCACGAATGTCGCGGGCGTGCTGATGCGCCACACCCGCGCGGCGATGCTGACCGCTTTGTCGCAGGACTATGTCCGCACGGCGCGGGCGAAGGGCCTGGCCGAGCGCGTCGTCGTCTGGAAGCACGCGCTGCGCAACGCCCTGATCCCGGTCGTGACGCTGGGCGCCATCGAGTTCGGCCGGCTGCTGGCCGGCGCCGTGCTGACCGAGCAGATCTTCACCATCCCCGGCTTCGGCAAGCTGATCGTCGATGCCGTGTTCAACCGCGACTATCCGGTGGTGCAGGGCGTGGTGATGGCGACCGCGCTGATCTTCGTGCTGCTCTCGCTGCTGACGGACCTGCTCTACATGGCCATCAACCCGCGCCTGAGGGCGGCGTGATGGCCGCCCTCAGCCGGATTTCTGTTCGCCTCAGGCGCCGGCGCCGCCATCCGGCGGCTTGGCTTTCGCGCCCTGCACTGGTGCGCCGGGCGCGGCGGTTGGTCTGGGCGCGGTCGCGCTGTGCGCTCGCGGCCCGAGGTGGAGCCTCGGGCCGGGGGGACGGCGGCGTGCCTGTCGGCCCCCGCGCCAGATATCGGTTTCCAAAGGCCTTTCGGCCTTTGGCAGGGGAGGCCCGGAGGGGGCAGCGCCCACTCCGCTTCCGGAGCGCCGCCCGATGAGCGCCACCGCCGTCGCCCAGAGCCCCGCCCGCCGCGCCATCCGGCGCTTCCTGCGCCATCGCCTGGCCGTCTTCGGCCTGGTGGTGGTGGTCCTGTTCATCCTCGTCGCGATCTTCGCGCCACTCGTCGCGCCCTATGACCCGCTCCAGACCTCCTGGTCCCGCATCCGCAAGCCGCCCTCCTGGGATTTCTGGATGGGTACGGACGAGAATGGGCGCGACGTCTTCTCCCGGGTCGTCTGGGGGGCGCGGGCGTCGATGATGGCGGGTGTCGTCTCGGTGATGGGGGCGCTCATCATCGGCGTGCCGCTCGGCATGCTGGCGGGGCTCGCGGGCGGGTGGACGGATGCGGTCATTTCCCGCGTCGCGGATGCGATGCTGTCCGTGCCCTTCCTCATCCTCGCCATCGCGCTCGCGGCCTTCCTGGGGCCGGCGCTCGAGAATGCGATGCTGGCCATCGCCATCACCGCGAGTCCGGTCTTCGTGCGGCTGTCGCGCGGCATGGCGCTGGAGGCCAAGGCGACGGATTGGATCGAGGCCTCCCGCGCGCTCGGCAATCCGGCCTGGCGCACGGCCTTCGTGCATGTGCTGCCGAACATCGTCCCGCCGCTGCTGGTGCAGGCGACGCTCGCCATCGCGGAAGCCATCATCGCCGAGGCCGCGCTGTCCTTCCTCGGCCTCGGCCAGCAGCCGCCGAACCCGTCCTGGGGGTCGATGCTGAATTCGTCCCAGCGCTTCCTCACCCAGGCCCCCTGGTTGTCGATCTTCCCCGGCCTGACCATCATGGTGGTCGTACTGGCCTTCAACCTGATGGGAGATGGGCTGCGGGACGCGTTGGATCCCCGCGCCGACAGACAATGATCGAATTCCGCCTCGCCCCGGCATCGCTGCCGCGCGACCGCCGCCTCTACGTCATCGGTGATATCCACGGCGCCTATGCCAAGCTGCGCGAACTGCATGGGCAGATCGCGGCCGATCTGAAGGCGCGCCCGGTCGCCTCGGCGATGCTGCTGCATCTCGGCGACTATGTGGACAAGGGCGAGCAGTCCCGCGCCGTGGTGGACTACCTGATCGGGGAAGACCCGGTCCCCGGCCTCGACATGCTGAACCTCACCGGCAATCACGAGGAGACGATGCTGGCCGCCCTCGACGGGGATGGCGCGGCGGCGGCGGATTGGCTGTGGGGCGGGGGGCGCGCGACGCTGGAGTCCTGGGGTGTCGCCGCCGATTCCCCGCGCGAGGCCTGGCCCGACCACTTCACCGCCGGCCAGATGCGCTTCTTCCGCCGCCTGCATTTGCATCACCAGGAAGGCGGCTACCTCTTCGTCCATGCCGGCATCCGCCCCGGCATCGCCCTGGAAGACCAGTCGCGCGAGGACCTGCTGCGCATCCGCCACGACTTCCTCGGTTCCGAACGCGACCACGGCATTGTGGTGGTGCATGGCCATACGGCGGGCTTCCAGCCGGTGATGCGGGACAACCGCATCTGCCTCGATACCGCCGCCTGGTCGGGCGGCCCGCTCACCTGCGGGGTGTTCGAGGATGACCGCGTCGGCTTCCTGCAATCCTGATCAGCCGCGCCGCACCGGTCCGACCGGTGCGGGCTGTTGTGCGGGCGGCACCAGGAAGGACAGGTCCATCGCGTAGGCGCTGTTGGGGTCGCCCGGATCGAAGGTGACCGCGACGCTGGCCATGTTGCGCATCTGCGGCACCGGGTCGAAGGGCAGGGGGAGGCTTTCGAACAGCCGCTGCACCCCGCTGCGTGGATCCGACCAGCGCGCCTGGACGATCCAGTGCAGCCCGCCCGGCCCCTGCATCCGCCGCAGCCCGGCGAGGGGCACCTGGAAGGTCATGGCCTGGGCGGGCGGCATGACGGGCGCGCCGCCAGGCACCACGGGACCGGCGCCCACCGCGGCGCCACCCCGTCCGAAGCCCCAGATCGCCTTGCCGACCAGCGTGAAGACCAGCCCGATCCCGCCGAGCAGCGTCGCGACGAACCAGCTCTCCATGAAGCCGCTCATCTGCGCGTGCTCCGGGGCCTCGGGCCGGTAGCGGATGCGGACGCGCTCGCCCACCGTGCAGCAGGGCGGGTTGGAGGCCACGCCCCCCTCGACCCGCCGCTTCGTTCCATCCGGCAGGGTGAAGACGAAGACCGGCACGTAAGTGTAGCTGGTCCGCCGATCCCGATCCCGGCTGCTGCGGGTCAGCATCTCCACGATCTGCCCTTCGGTCTCCACCGCGCCGTTGCGGAAGCGGAGCTCGGTCCAGACCGCGAAGCCCGACCCGCCCAGCAGGGCGAGACCGATCAGCAGGAAGAGCACGGGCAGGATGCGCTTCATCCGGGACTCCGTTGCGTGGGAGTGCCGATCATCGCGCGCGGTGCCGCCCGTGATCCAGCCCATCGCATCACATCGGCTGATCGCGCTTGTGCGCCGCCAGCGCCATCAGCCGCCGGTCGCGCCAGGCCGAGCGATCGGGGATGCGATCGGCCGCCAGCGCCGCGCGCCGTGCCTCGGCCACCCGCGCGACGGTCGGCGCGTCATAGAGGTAGGGGGCCTGCTCCTCGGTGATGCCGCCCATCAGCGGGCCGAAACGCGCGACATAGTCCGCCACGCCCCCGGGCGCGTTCAGGTCGATGGTCTCGAAGGGCCCCATGAAGGACCAGCGCAAGCCGAGGCCTTCCTTCACGCAGGCATCGACATCCTCGACCGACATCACCCCGTCGCGGACGAGCCGGAATGCCTCGGCCACCAGCGCCGCCTGGAGACGGTTCAGCACGAAGCCGCGCGTCTCCTTGAGCGCCGTCACCGGCACCTGGCCGACGCGCGCCATCAGCGCCCGCGTGCGCGCCACCACGGCCGGGTCGGTCCAGGGCGCGCCCACCAGTTCCACCAGCGGCACCAGATAGGGCGGATTGACCGGGTGCGCGACCAGGCACCGCCCCCGGCCCGCCAGCCCCGCGGTGAAGGCCGAGGCCGGGATGCCCGAGGTAGAGGAGGCCAGCACCACCTCCGGTCCCGCCAGCGCATCGAGCCGCGCGAAGGTCTCGCGCTTCACCTCGACGCGCTCGGGCCCGTTCTCCTGCACATGGGCAGCGCCGTCGAGGCAGGCTTCCAGGCTCTCCGCCACGGTGACGCGCGCGGCGACCGCCTCCGATGCCTCGCTGATCAGCCCGGCCGCGTGCAGGTCCGCGAGCCGCGCCCGCACCACCGCCATCGCGGCGTCCGAAGCACCCGCCGCGGGGTCCCAGATCCGCACCGCATGCCCCGCCCTGGCGAAGACCATCGCCCAGGCGCTGCCGATCAGCCCCGCGCCCACCACCGCGATCCGTTCCATCGACGCTTCCTTCCACCCCGCGCGGCGCCTTGAAGCCGCGCATCCTTCGGGCGATCTAAGACCCCGTGATGAGCCCAGGCAACGCACCCTTCGTGGCGCCACCGACCGCCCCGCCGCCCTTCGGCACGCGGATGATCGGCTTCTTCCTGCTCGGCGGGACGATGTGGATCGCGGGGCTGCTCGCGCTGTTCCGCGCGATCTTCTCGCTGGTGCCGTCGTGATCTCGGCCTTCTGGCGGCGCTGGCTGCTGCCCTTCACCGTGCTGCCGCTGCTGCCGGCGACGCTCGTGAACCTCTTCGCCGGGCGGGAATGGGCGCTGCTCGGCTGCGTGCTCGGCATCGCGCTGCCGATGGGCGCGACCTGGCTGATGCGGCGGGGGCGGGCGGGGGATTCGACGCTCGCCGCCATCGCCATGGGGGCGGCGGCCGCGCTGGTCGCCTTCCTGGGCGCCGAGGCCGGTCCCGTCGCCGCCCTGCTGCTGGGCGTGGGCGCCTGGGGCGGCACACGGCTGCTCTACAGCGGCATTGCCGAGGCGCCGGCGCCGGCGCCGCCCGTCGCGCCACCGCCACCGGGTCCGCTGGACGATGCCCGGGCGCGGCTCGTCCGCGTCATCGAGACCGGCCGCCGGATCGGGGAGGCACGCCTCATTCCGGTGGCGGTGGCGATCGGCGCGGTGCTCGACGAGTTCGAACGCCGCCCCGAACGGCTCGAGGAAGCGCGCCGCTTCCTGGGCGTGAATCTCGACGGGCTGGAGCGCATCGCCGCGCGGCTGTCCGCCGGCGCCGAGATCCCGCCCGGCCTGCCGACCCTGCTGCGGGAGATGGAGGACGCCGCCCGCGACCTGCGCAACCGCCTGCGGGAACAGGAAAGCGCTGCCCTGGCCGTGCAGGTGAAGGTGCTGGGGGAGAAGCTGCGCGCCGCCGGTTACGGCTGACCGGCGCCCGCCAGGCCCGCCATCCTGTCGCCGGGCGCGCCGCTGCCGCACGGCCGGGAATCGTCTAGGCTTCCCGTGCCGTGTCCCGGAGGGAAGCCATGATCCGTCGTTCCGCCCTGCTGCTCGGGCTTGCCGTCGCCGCCTGCGCCCCGGAGGGCCCGCCCGCGACGCTGCCCCAGAGCCTCGGTGGCTCCCAGGCGCTGTTCGGTCGCGACCCGGTGGTCGTGGTGGGGCAGAGCGTGGCCAGCTTCTTCCGTAGCCCGCAGCCCAACCAGCCCGCCGCGGCGGCGCGCGCCATCGCCGAGCTCGAATGGCTCGCTGATACCGTGCCGCGCAACCCGCGCTGGCAGACCGGCGCGGCGGCGGGGCTGACGGAACTCGCCCAGGCGCGCGACCAGGCCCGCACGGCGCTCGGCATTCCGTCGAATGCGCCGGCCCAGGGGGTGATCAATGGGCTTGCCGGCGCGGCCGGGGCGATCGAGGCGAATGACCGGGCGGCGCTGACGCGCGCGCTGCCGCCCGCGATCTTTCCGCTCGGACCCCAGGCGACGGTACAGCGCCTGTCGGCGCCGCCCTCCGTGCCCTCGGCGATGTCGGCGTATTGGGCGTTGGCGCGCGGGCCGCAGGGCCTGGCCGGCTGGCCGCGCTAAGGGTCGGACGGCCACTCCACCGGCGGTTGACAGATCGCGCGCTGCGGTCGCCGTGGGGGTGAGGCCTCGCTGGGCGTGTCGCGCCGGCCATGCTAGGATTTTCGATATCCGTCGGAGGAAAGCCATGATCCGCCAATCCGCCCTGGTACTGGCCCTTGCCCTGGCCGCCTGTGCCCCCGAGGGGCCGCCGCCGACCCTGCCGCAGAGCCTCGGCGGGCAGACGGGCATGGTTGGCCGCGATCCCATCGTGGTGGTCGGCCAGGAGGTGGTCGCCTTCTACCGCGATCCGCAGGCGAACCGGCCCGCGGCGGCGGCGCGCGCCATCGCCGAGCTCGAATGGCTCGCCGATACCCTGCCCAACAACCCGCGCTGGATGACGGCGAGCGATACCGGCATCAACAGCCTTCAGGAATCCCGGTGGCAGGCGCGGCATGCGCTCGGCATCCCGCAAACGGCGCCGGCGCAGGCGGTGGTCAATGGCCTGGCCGCGGCGGCCAACGCCATCGATGCCAACAACCAGGCGGCGCTGGCCGCCGCGCTGCCGCGCACGGTCTTCACCCTCGGCCCGCAGCAGACGGTGCAGCGGCTTTCGGCGCCGCCCTCCCTGCCGAGCGTGATGCAGGCCTACTGGGCGTTGGCGAGCGGCCCTTCCCAGGGTGGACGCCTCCGGTAGGCGAGCGGCCTTCGTCCCGCCCGAATGGCGGGGCAGGGTGGGCCGCATGATCCGGCTGCTCCTCCTGCTTCCGCTTGCCGGCTGCGTCGTGGTGCAGCCCGTTGCCGTGCCGGTGCCGGCCAATCCCGTCTGCGACGATCCTCTCTCCGGGGCGGCCTATGGCGCCGCCATCGGGGCGGGGATCGGGGCGGCGACGGGCTCCTTCAGCGCCGATGCCGGCCGTGGGGCGGCGATCGGGGCCGGGGTCGGCGCCCTGGCCGGCCTCGCCGCGGGATCGCAACCCTGTCCGCCGTGACGCGAGGCGCCGGATCATGCGACGCATGCTGATCGCGCTCACCGTGGTGGCGGCGCTGCCGCTGCTGCTGGGCGGGGTGCTCTGGCTGGGACAGGAGAAGCTGATCTTCCTGCCCGATGACCGGGTGATCGGTGCGCCACCGGGCTGGGAGCGCCCGCTGCTGCGCCGGGCGGGGGAACCGGACCTCGCTTTCCTGGTGGCGCGCGTCGCACCCGGGCGGCCCGTGGTGCTGCATTTCCACGGCAATGGCGGCAATGCCGAAGACCGGGTGCCGATCGCGGAGCTTCTGATAAGCGCCGGATACAACATCGTTCTTGCGGAATATCGTGGCTACGGCGGCAACGCCGGCCGCCCCGGCGAAGCGGATTTCGGGCGGGATGCCGAGGCGCTGCTCGGCTGGGTCCGCGACGCCTTTCCCGGCGCGCCCCTGGTCCTGTGGGGCGAAAGCCTTGGCACCGCCATTGTCACTCGCCTGGCCGAGCGGCGGGAGGGCATCGCGGCCGTGGTGCTGGAAAGCCCCTTCACCTCGGTCGCGGCGCTGGCCGCGGCGGCCTATCCCTGGCTGCCGACCGGGTTGCTGCTGCGCCATCGCTTCGACAGCCTGGCACGCGTGCCGGGTATCGCCGCGCCGATGCTGGTGGTGGGGAGTGCCGCGGATCGCCTGACCCCGCCGGATCACGCCCAGCGCATGGCCGCGGCCGCGCGCGAGGCGGAATTGCTGATCCTGCCGGGCGGCGCGCATCCGGCGGTGCTGAACGACGCGGCGGGGGAGGGCCTGCGCGCGGTGCTGGATTTCATCGGCCGTTTGCGATGATTCGAGACGACCGAGGGTGGCGACGCGACGCCGCGCGATAGGATAGGCTCACGCCACCCTGCTCGCGTCAGGCATCGCTCCGGAGGAACCCATGCGCCGCCGCTTCGCCCTCATGCTGCTTCTGCTCCCCGCCGCCTGCGCGCCGGCGGCGCCACCGCCCACCTTGCCGGCCGGATTGGGGCCGCAGGGTGGGCAGACGAACCAGCGCTACCTCGCGGTCGGGCGCGAGATCGCGGGCTTCTTCAGCAACCCGCAGCCCAACCAGCCCGCCGCGGCGGCGCGCGCCATCGCCGAGCTGGAATGGCTTGCCGATGCCCTGCCGCGCAATCCGATCTGGGGGATGTCGGGCAGCAGCGTCGCGATCAACAGCCTGCGAACCTCGCGCTGGGAGGCGCGGCGGGCGCTCGGCATCCCCGAGCGCGCCCAGGGTCAGGCCGTGATCAATGGCCTGGACGCCGCGGCGCGGGCGATCGATGCCAACGATCAGGCGGCGCTGGCCCGCGCCCTGCCGCGCGGCGTCTTCCCGGTCGGGCCGCAGGAGACGGTGCGGCGGCTTTCGGCGCCGCCGCAGGTGCCCGACATCCTGCCGGCGCTGTCCGGGCTCAGCCAGGGACCGACTCAGGGGGTCGCCCGCTGACCTGAGACCGGCGCCGCCGGGCCATGGTCGCGCGGAGCCGCGCGGCGTGGCGCGACGCCAGGGCAGGGGCTGCGTGTTTGTCCCTGCCCTGCATGCGGGACCGCTGTCGGTGTCTCCAGACCTTTGCCGTTCCGGTCATCGGGACACGGCCCGGTCGGAGCAAACGGGGTGGCCCGCCGAGCCGAGCCGTTGGCCGAATATCCGGCGAGCGGTGCGGCTGCGCCGGCCACGGACAACCGAAGACCCATCGAAGGCCGTCGGCGCGAGGTCGCCGAGGGGAAGATCATCCCCGGTCCGGCGGAATCCTCGCCCGACCGCAGGGGCGGGGGTCATTCCCGATCGCCGCAAGCTGTTCTAGAAGCGCGCCGCGCGACAGGCGCAGCATCGTGAAGGAGCGGCCGGCATGAGCAAGATCACCCGCCAGGGCACCAACCAGATCCTCTCGACCTCCGTCGAGTACCATAATTTCGTCTTCCTCGCCGGCCTCACCGCCGATGACCTCTCCAAGGACATCAAGGGCCAGACCGCCGAGGTCCTGGCGAAGATCGATGCCGCGCTGGAAGCGAACGGCACCGACAAGACCCGCCTGCTGACGGCGCAGATCTGGGTGAAGCACATCGCCGACCGCGCGGCGATGAACGAGCTTTGGACCGCCTGGCTGCCGGCCGGCGGCGCGCCCTGCCGCGCCTGCGTCGAGGCCAACATGGCCGACCCCCGCCATCTGGTGGAGATCATGGTCACCGCCTGCCGCTGACCCGCAGCCGGGGCCACGGGCCCCGACTCCCGGCGAGGTCGATGACACACAGGAAATGTTTCATCGACTCTTGCCGAAACGCCCGACACATTGTGTCGGGCGTTGTTGTTTTCAGGCCACCCACACTGTGGTTTGGCCCCATTGTCGCCGCATTCGAAGGAATGAAGTCCGCTTCTGCGGCGCCGCACCCGCCACGGATGGGCAAATCGTGCCGAGTGACGCAGGTCACGCCTGAGCCCGGTTGCAGGCAGCGGAACGCATTGTTACCCCAGATTTCAGACGCGGGCCGCAAGGTCCGCCGGGGAATTGCAGGGGGCATTGGGGGCATATGAAGGCACGGGGGGCTGCGATCGCCTTGGCGATCCTTCTGGGCGGTGTTGGGACGCCGGCACATCATGCCGAAGCACGGGCCCCCGAGGCCCGCCAGTCCAAGCCCGCCGCACGCAGCGTTGCCGCCACGCCCCCCAATCGCACTGCCGCACGAGCCGCCACGAATGCCACGGCGCGCGGTGCGAATCAGCGTCAGGCAGTCGCGGCCCGCCATGGGGCCACCACGCGCCAGGCCGCCAATCGCCGCGGCGGTGGTCGCAGCTACGCCGCAGCCGGCTCCGGCTATGGCGGCGGCGTCTCCTGCGTGCCCTATGCGCGCCAGGCGACCGGCATGGCGATCAGCGGCAATGGCGGTCAGTGGTGGTACAACGCCGCCGGCCTCTATGCCCGCAGCAACCGGCCCGAGGTCGGCTCGATCATGGCCTTCCCCGGCTCGGGTGGCATGCGGGCCGGCCATGTGGCGGTCGTCGAGCGCGTCATCTCGAACCGTGAGATCCTGATCCACCACGCCAATTGGGGCGGCCCCGGCATTCGTCGCGGTTCGATCATGCGCGGCGTTTCGGTGGTCGATGCCTCGCCGAACAATGACTGGTCGCAGGTGCGGGTCCAGGTCGGCTACAGCAACGAGAATTACGGCCGTACCTATGCCGTGCAGGGCTTCATCCATAACCGGCCGGACGCCTCCGGCGGCATGATGCTGGCCGGCACGGGCCTGCGCGGCGGCGTCAGCGAGGCCTCGGCGCGCGGCTACGAGGAAGTGGCCCAGGCCCCGGCCACCGGGCGCGGCAGCCGCCGCTGAACCGGTCGCCAGCCCCGAGCCTTCCGAAGGGCCGTCCCGCAAGGGCCGGCCCTTTTGCTTGGTGGACGACCCGGTCAATCTGCCGGGGCATGACAGGGGCGGCACGATGCACGAGCACAGGTCCGACGGCGCCGAGCTGATCTTCCTGCCGGATGGCGGGGCCATCCCGAACAATCCGCGGCTGCCCGTGGTCCTGCGGCGCGGCGTCCTGCCCGAGGGACAGCCGGATGCCGCCGAAGCCCTGTTCCGCAGCCATGGCTGGCGCCCGGCCTGGCGCAACGGCATCCACGACTGGCACCACTACCATTCCAATGCGCATGAGGCGCTGGCCATCGTGACGGGCGGCGTGCGGGTGCAGCTTGGCGGGGAGGAGGGCGTGCAGCTCGACCTTCACGCCGGCGATGTGGTGGTGCTGCCGGCCGGGACGGGGCACCGGAACCTTGGCGCCGGCACCCGGCTGCTGGTGGTCGGCGCCTATCCCGACGGATCGGCGCCGCCGGACCTGTTGCACGGTGCGCCGGCGGAACGCGAACGCGCCCGGCACGCCATCGCGGCGGTGGCCGACCCGGAGCGGGATCCGGTCACAGGCGGGGCGTTTCCGACGCGGTGAGTCGACGCGGTCGGGAGCGGCTTTGCCCCTCTCCGGACCTCATCCCACCACGGGACCCATGGACTTGCGGAGCAACGCCCATGGCAGCCGGCCAAGGGCGGAGGGCCTTTGGAAACCGCGATCCGGCGCTGGGGCGACGGTCAGCACGCCATCGTGACGGTCGCGTGGGGCGCGATGGCCGGGGAGGGACAAAGGCCTTCCCCGGTCCATCCGGCTTGTCGCCTCAGGCCGCGGCGGCCGTCAGCACGATGCGTCCGACCACCTTGCCGTCCTTCAGACGGTTCAGCGCCGCATTGGCCTCGTTCAGCGGCATGTTGGTGATGGGGATGGCCGGCAGCTTGCCCGACTGGGCGATCCCGACCAGTTCCCGCAACTCCTTCACATTGCCCACATAGCTGCCCTGGATGGTCAGGGCGCGCATCGGCACCAGCGGCAGCGGGATGTTCATCTCGCCGCCGAAGAGGCCGACCTGGATCAGCTTGCCACCCTTGCGCAGCGCGTCGAAGGCGAAGCGCGCCGTGTCGGTGCCGTTCACCAGGTCGATGATCGCACCGACCGCGCCGCCGGCGGTGTCGATGATCTTCTGTGCCGTGCCCGGGCCGTCCGCGAGCACGGTGTCCGTCGCGCCTTCGGTCTTCGCGGCGTCGAGCTTCGCCTGGCTGACATCGACCACGACGATGCGCTTGTGCCCCTTCGCCTTCAGCACGGCGATCGCATTCAGGCCGAGGCCGCCCGCGCCGACGATCACGATCGGGTCGTCCGGCGCCATCGGCATCGCCTTGTTGATGGCGCTGAACACGGTGATGCCCGAACAGGCATAGGTCGCGGCGAGCGAGGGATCGAGGCTGCCGACCGGCACCAGGTGGCGCGGTTCGGGCGCCACGACATGGGTGGCGTAGCCGCCATTCTGGTACACGCCGAGCGCGGCCGGCTTCACCCGGCACATATTGTCCTCATCCGCCAGGCATTCGGCGCATTTGCCGCAGCCGACCCAGGGGAAGACGATCATGTGGTCGCCGACCTTGAGGCCGGCGCCATTCGCCTCCGGCCCCCATTTCAGCACCTTGCCGACGATCTCGTGCCCCATGGCGAGCGGCAGCACGACGCCGCGGTCGGACAGCTTCATCTTGCCGCGCGACCCAAGGTCGTACTCGCCCTCCCAGATATGCAGGTCGGAATGGCAGACGCCGGCATGGGTGATCTCCAGCAGCACCTGCTTGCCGGTGGGCTCCGGCGTGGGCAGTTCCAGTTCCTTGAGCGGCTTGCCGGCTTCGACGACGGACCAGGCGCGCATGGCGATTCCTCCGGTTGGTTATCCCGTACACGGCATCGGACCAAGGGCCGGCGACGGGGTCAAGCCGGGCGGGGCTCCTACGCCACCGCGTAGGTGCTGCCGGACGCCGCGGCGCCGATCATCGCCTCATAGACCGCGACGCCATGGATCGCCTCCTCGGCCGGCAGCGGATAGGCGGGGCCGCCCTGCGCGGCCGCGGCGAAGGCCATCAGCTCGGCGGCCTCGATGTCCGTGGCGGGGAAGACGCGCTCCTCGGGCGTGCCGTCGCGGCGGCAGACGATCAGGTTCTCATGGCCGTGCAGCACGGCCCAGGCATCGGTGCCGAACAGCCCGACGCGCCAGAAGCGCGGGGCGTAGGCGAGGGTGGCGAAATTCGCCGTCGTCCCGCTCGCGAAGCGGAACAGCCCCGCCGTGGTGTCGTCGAGGCCATTGTCGATGGCCAGCGCGCGGGACTGCACGGTGACCTCGGCGATGCGGCCGGCGAGGTGGATGAACATGTCCACCATGTGGATGCCCATGCCGCCCATGCCGCCGAGCGGGCTTTCCTTGGGATCGGCGCGCCACATGCCGGGCTTGTAGCCCAGCGCGCCCGGCCCGCTGAACTGGCCTTCGACATGCAGCAGCGTGCCGAGCCGGCCATCGGCGAGCATCGCCTTCATCTCGGCGACAGCGGGCAGGAAGCGGCGATTGTGGCCGAGCGCCATCACCACCCCGGCGGCCCGGCAGGCGGCGACCGCCGCCTCGGCCGAGGCCTTGGTCATGGTGAAGGGCTTCTCGACGAAGACGTGCTTGCCCGCGCGCGCCGCCGCCATGACCTGGGCGGCATGCATGCCGTGCGGGGAGGCGATGGCCACCGCCTTCACCGCCGGATCGGCCAGCACCGCCTCGAAATCCGGCAGGATGCGGATGCCCTTCTCGGCGGCCCAGGCAGCGGCGCGCTCGGGGCGGCCGGTGCAACCGGCGACGAAGCGCAGCCCGGCATCGTTGCGAGACTGCACGCTGTTCACCAGCGTCTGACCCCAGCGGCCCATGCCGATGATGGCGGTGTCGAGCATGGTCGTGGGTTCTCCAAGGCTGCGGCGAAGGGGGGTGCTGCATAGCGCGGGCGTGCCAGGGTCGCACACCCCTGTGCTGCGGGTTGCATGCCGCCATCCGCCACACGCTGCCTAGTAATGAAACGACATCGAGACAACTGCTGGTCGCTTCCGCCGCCCGATGCCGAGTCCGTATCGTCGGCGTCCGGCCAAGGCCTGCCCATCGCCGCCCGAGGAGAAGTTCATGAGCACGACGACCGCCCGGCGCAGGGTGCTGATGCTGGAATTCAACGAGCTGTGCCCGTCCCTGCTCGATCGCTGGATGGCGGCCGGCGAACTGCCCAATTTCCGGCGCATCTACGAGGCTTCCGACGCCTTCACGACCCTTGCGGATGCCGAGGCGCCGGCGCTCGAACCCTGGATCCAGTGGTATTCGGTGCATACTGGCCTCGACTACGGCCAGCACCAGGTCTTCCGGCTGTCCGACGGGCCGCTGCGCGACTTCCCGGACATGTGGAGCATGGCGCGCGCCGCCGGCCGCCGCGTGATGAACTTCTCCTCGATGAACGCGAAGGGCTTCGCCGGGGAGGGCTGCGTCTTCATGCCCGACCCCTGGTGCACCTCCGAGCGCGCCTGGCCGACGGAGCTGAATACCTTCTTCGACTTCGTCTCGAAGAACGTGCAGGAGTACAGCAATGCCGACCAGGGCGTCGGCCTTGGCGACTATGCGCGTTTCGCCGGCTTCCTCGCCGGGCATGGGCTGAGCTGGCAGACCCTGTCGGCGACGCTGCGCCAGCTCGCCGGCGAACGCACGACGGACCCGGGCTCCTCCTGGAAGCGCGTCACCATCCTCGATGCGATGTGCGTCGACGTCTTCGCGCACTACTACCGCAAGACGCGGCCGGACCTGGCCACGCTGTTCCTCAACAGCACCGCGCATCTGCAGCACAGCTATTGGCGCTGCATGGACCCCGGCAGCTTCGTCGTGCAGCCCTCGCCGAAGGACGTCGAACGCTTCGGGGATGCGATCCTGCTCGGCTACCGCAGCATGGACCGGCTGCTCGGCCGCATTCTCAGCCTGGTGGAGTCGGACACCATGGTGGTCTTCGCCACGGCGCTGAGCCAGCAGCCCTTCCTGAAATGGGAGTCGATCGGCGGCCAGCGCTTCTACCGGCCGCGCGACGTGCATGCGCTGCTGGGCCATCTCGGCATCGCGCCGCGCGTGGTGCAGCCGGTGATGACGCATCAGTACCAGCTTCGCTTCGACACCGCCGCGGCGCAGGAGGAGGCCACGCGCCGGCTCGAAGCCTGCCGCCATGGCGAGGAGGCGCTGTTCCTGGTGCAGCCCAAGGAGGACCTGACCGTCTATATCGGCTGCCAGCTCCGGCGGGCCGTGTCGGAAGACGAGCGCATCCATCTCGGCGAGGCCGGCGAGGCGGCCTTCTGGGAGCATTTCTACATGATCGATGCGATGAAGAGCGGCTGCCACCACCCGGACGGCGCGCTGTGGTTCCGCACCGGCACGCAGCAGCTGCATCCGGCGAAGGTGTCGATCCTCGACATCATGCCGACCGTGATGGGGGCGCTCGGTGTGCCGGTGCCGGTGAACGGCGCCTATCCGTACAAGGGCCGGGCCCTGCCGCTGGGCGTGCCGGCCGAACCGGCGCTGCGCAAGGTCGCCTGAGCGGGGCGGCCGTCAGGCCCGATATCGGGCGGGTCGAGACCGGAGAGGAGGCTTCGCCCCTGTCCCATCCGCCCGCCCCCAAACCGCCGCGCCGCGCGGCAAACGCGCTATTGCCGCCCTTCGAGTTCCGCCGCCATCCGGTCGAGCCGCGTCCAGCCCCAGGCCACCACGAAGAGGGACAGCCCGACGGCGACGAGCGTCGGCCATCGCAGCCCGAAGACCTCGCCGCTCGCGCCAAGCAGCAGCGCGCCGAGCGCTGGGCAGGCGCGGGTGATCAGCCCCCAGGTGCTCAGCACCCGCCCTCGCATGCTGGGGTCCGAGGCGCTCTGCGCGAGGGTCTGCACGCTGATGCCATGGACCGACCCGGCCGCGCCCATCAGCGCGGCGCAGAGCACGCCGAAGGCGAACCAGCCCGTCGCCGCGAAGCCGGCCGTGGCGAGGGCAAGCGCCGCGATGCCGAGGATGGCGAGGCGCGTCGTGCCCGCGATCCGCCCGCGCGAGGCGATGATCAGCCCCGAGACCAGCGCCCCCACGCCGAAGGCCGCGGTCAGCAGCGCGAGGGATTCCGCGCCCCGGCCGAAGATGCGCTCGACGAAGGGCGGCAGGATTTCCTGCACGCCGCGCAGCAGCACGGCCGACACGGCCGCGAAGGCCAGGATCGGCCCCAGCCCGGGATGCCGCGCGGCATAGCGCAGCCCGTCCACCATCTCCCCGAACAGGGAGGCGGTGGCGGGATGGCCGCGGCGCGCCTCGGGGGCGATGCGCAGCATCGGCGTGGTGGTGGTCGCGATGAGGTAGGCGAGGGCGTTGCAGGCGATGGCCGGCCAGACGCCGGCGATGGCGACGATCGGCGCGGCGAGCGCCGGGCCGATGAACCGCGCCACGTTGAAGGTGAGGGAATTGAGCGCCACCGCCGCCGGCAGGTCGGCCCGCGGCACCAGCCCCGGCATCAGCGACTGCCGCGCCGGCTGCGCGAAGGAGGCGGCGGTGCCGGCCGTGGTCTCCAGCACCAGCAGCAGGCCGATATCCATCATGCCTGTCGCGACGAGCGTCGCATTGGTGGCCGCCACCAGGCCGATCACCGCCTGGCTGATCATGGTCATGCGCAGCCGGTCGGCGCGGTCGGCGACGGCCCCGGCGAGGGGGCTGACCAGCACGGCCGGTGCCAGGTCGCAGAAGGCGACGACGCCCACCCAGAAGGCGCTGCCCGTCAGTTCCCAGGCGAGCCAGGACACCGCGATGCGGTGCATCCACAGCCCCGTCCAGGCCATCAGGGAGGCGCCGAAGAAGATCCGGGCGTTGCGATGCGACAGCGCGCGCGTGAGGGTCGAGAATGAAGCCATGGCGCGGCGGGCCGCGCCGTCAGTTCGTCCTGCGGCCCCGGGTGCTGGTGGTCGCCGGCGCGGCGTCGACGGGCTGTGGGCCGGCCTGGGCGGCGCGGATGCACTCGCGCACCAGCTCCTCGCGCCGCGAACGCTGGTTGTAGGCGTCCGACTGCACGCGCAGCGTCGGGATGTTGTTGGTGGCGTCCGTCATGAACATCGCTTCGTCGTTGCGGGCGGCCTGACCACGGTCGCGGAACAGGACGATGCGTTCCGCCTCGGCCTCGCAGCGCTGGCGCAGGGTGCTGTCCTGGCCGGCCCCGGCGGTCGCGGTGCGCAGCGAGCTCGGCGCATCCGCGTTGGCGCAGGCCCCGAGCAGCAAGGCGGCGAGGACGGTGAGCCTGGGGACGCGGATCATGGGGCGGCTGCTCCGGAAGGAATCGGGCGCGATAATAGGCGCCTCAGCCCCGTTTCGTCGAACCGGGCGGCGCCGTCCAGGGGCATGGCCGAAGCGGCGCGCAACAGTTCCGGATGCAGCTCGATCCCGTGCGGCGTCACGCTGTACAGCCCCATCAGCCAGCGCGCGCGGGACATGACCTCGACCAGCGCCAGCAGCCGCAGGCACAGCGACAGGCCGGCGAGGGTGGACAGGTCGTGCACGGTATCGACCGCCTCCGCCCAGCAGGCGGCATCGGCATCCGCCAGCAGCATTTCCTGCGCCGAGCCATCGGTGCGGCGGAACAGCAGCCGGCGGGGCTGGCCCCAGCGTTCGGCGGTGGCGGCATCCCGCGCGCGGTCCCAGGCGAATTCGAGTTCGCGCGGGGCGACCGGAGGCAGGCTTTCGGGCGGTTGGGGGATCGCATAGGCCAACAGCCCCTCCGGGCCGCGCGCGACCCGGATGGGTTCTGGCATGGCGCAAATGTGGAGCGCCTTGGCGCCGCCCGCCAGGGGATGGCTTGACCGGCGCGTGCTGCGGCGCCGTCATGGCGGCCATGACCGAGACCGCCGACCTGACCGCCACCGAGGCCCTGGCCGCCATCCGCGCCGGGCGCCTTGCCGCCGCCGACTACCTCGAGGCCTGCCTCGACCGCATCGCCGCGAGGGAGGGCGTGATCAACGCCTTCGCCTGGTTCGACCCCGATGCGGTGCGGCGCGCGGCAGCCTCGGGCAGCGAAGGCCTTCTGGCCGGAATGCCTTTTGGTATCAAGGACGTGATCGATACGGCTGACATGCCGTCTCAATACGGCTCGCCGATCTGGGCGGGGCACCGGCCGCGTTCGGACGCCGCCTGCGTGGCCGCCGCGCGACGCGCCGGGGCGATCGTCATCGGCAAGACCGTCACGACGGAGTTCGCTACGCGCCATCCGGGGCTGACCGCCAATCCGGTGAACCCGAAGCATACGCCGGGCGGGTCCTCCTCAGGTTCCGCGGCGGGGGTGGGGGCGGGATTCTTCCCGCTCGCCTTCGGGACGCAGACGGCGGGCAGCATCATCCGCCCCGCGGCCTATTGCGGCGTGGTGGGGTTCAAGCCGAGCTACGGCACGCTGCACCGGGCCGGGATGAAGGTGATGAGCGAGGCGCTCGACACCATCGGCGTCATGGCGCGCAGCGTGGCCGATTGCGCGCTGGCGATGGGGGCGATGAGCGGGCTCGACCATGGCGACCCGACCGCCAGGGCGCCGCGGGCGCCGCGTCTGGCCCTGGTGATGGGCCCGACGGCGGACCAGGCGGCGCCGGAGACCGTGGCGCTGATCGAGCGTGTCGCCGATGCCTGCCGCAAGGCCGGCGCGACCGTGACGCCGGTGACGCTGCCGGCCGCCGTGACCGATGCCTACGAGGCCCATGCCTACGTCATGAACATGGAATCGGCCGAGGCGCTGGGCTGGGAGATGGCCCATGCCAGCGCGCAGCTTTCCCCTGTGCTGCGGGAACGCATGGAATGGGGCGCCGCCCAGCCCCGCGCGAAGCTGGTCGAGGGGCGTGCAGCCTTCGCCGCGGCGCGCGCCGCGCTGCCGGGCGCCATCGATGGGTTCGACGCGGTGCTGTGCCCCTCGGCGCCGGGCGAGGCGCCGGAAGGGCTGGGCTGGACCGGCGATCCCGCCTTCAACAGCCTGTGGACGCTGTTGCACGGACCCTGCGTGACGGTGCCGGCAGGGACGGGGCCGAAGGGGCTGCCGCTCGGGGTGCAGATCGTCGGGCGGGTCGGGGAGGATGCGGCGGTGCTCGGCTGGGCGGAATGGGTGCGGGCGGCGGTCGGATGAAGCCGCGAGGGGCGGGGGGGGTTGGCCC
>JAYRJZ010000159.1:0-5898 GCA_041906015.1 Roseomonas sp. | reverse complement strand
CGAAGCCTTCCTCGCAAAGAAGGCCGAGTTCGACGCCCTCCTCGCGGAGCTCCAGCAGGCCAGCGCGGACCATTTCAGCGCGGACCCCGAGACGGTGCTCTGGGGCGAGGCGGCCTGGCTTTCGGACGCCACCGCGAAGCTGAAGGACATCGCGGATCAGCATTTCCACCGCGGCGAATACGCCCGCTGAAGCAGGCTACTCCCGCACCCGCCCCGACCGGCAGCGCCGGCGGGGCTCCCGGCAGTAGGGGCCGATGAGCGGCGCCCGGAACCGGAGAACACCATGATGACCAAGCTTTCCGACAGCCAGCGCGTGATCCTGAGCGCCGCCGCACAGCACGAGATGGGCTTCGCCCGCGCGCCGAAGACCCTGCCGGCCGCGGCCCGCAACGCGGTGTTCCGCAGCCTGATCAAGAGCAACCTGCTCACCGAGATCAACGCGCCGCGGGAGCATGTCGGGCTCGGCTGGCGCCAGGATGAGGACGGGACCTGGATTGTGGCGCGCATCACCGACGAAGGGCTGCGCGCCATTGGTATCGACCCGAACGAGGGCGGCGCGCAGTCGGACGCGCCGGTCGCCGACACGGCGCCCACGGGCGGGGAGGACGCCGGCAAGGAGGATGTCCCCGCGGAGGAAGCCGAACCCGCCCAGGGCGCGCCCACGCCCGCCCCGCGCGCCAGCCTGCGCGACGCCGCCGCTGCGGTGCTGGCTGCCTGGGGCGCCAGCCCCGCGCAGGACGCGACCGACAACCCGATCAGCCGCGCCATCGAGACCCTCCGCACCGCCCTCGCCGGCAAGCCGCCCCGCTCGTCGCGCGAGCCCGGCGCGCCGCGGAAGCCGCGCGAGGGCACGAAGCAGGAGCAGGTGCTCGCCCTGCTCCGCCGCGAGGAGGGCGCGACCATCGCGCAGATCTGCGAGGCGACCGGCTGGCAGGGTCACACGGTGCGGGGATTCTTTGCCGGCCTCAAGAAGCGCGAGGGGATCGAGGTGCAGGTGCTGGAGCGGGTCCGCCAGGTCGGCCCGAACAAGGAGGGCGCGAAGGGCTCCTTCACCATTTACCACCTGCCGACTTGACGCGCGCCGACCACGCGGATCACGCCGCCGCCCGCACCCCGCGGGTGGCGGCGACGTCGTCGAAGACGCGCTCCTCCCCAGCGAGCACGGCCGCCCGGCCGGTGAAGGTCTGCCAGCGCCGCACCGCGACATCGACATAGCGGGGATCGAGCTCCATCGCGCAGCAGATGCGCCCCGTCGTCTCCGCCGCGATGATGGTGCTGCCGCTGCCGGAGAACGGCTCGTAGACCGCATCGCCCAGCGCGCTGTTGTTCACGATCGGCCGCCGCATGCACTCGACCGGCTTTTGCGTGCCGTGCACCGTCGCGGCATCCTCGTCGCCGCCTGTGCTGATCGGCCAGAGCGTCGCCTGATCACGCGCGCCCTGCCAGTGGCCCGTCGCGCCTTTGCGGACGGCGTAGAGGCAGGGCTCGTGCTGCCAATGGTAGTCGCCGCGCCCCAGCACGAAGCGCGATTTCGCCCAGACGATCTGGCTACGCACGACGAAGCCTGCGGCCTCGAGGCTTTCGATGACGGTGCGCGCATGCACGCCGGCATGCCAGACATAGGCGACGTCGCCGGGGAACTGCGCCCAGGCTTCGCGCCAGTCGGCGCGGTCGTCATTCGCCACCTTGCCGGTGCGCATCGTCGCCGAGACGCCAGCCTCATTCCGCCATTCGGGGTCGTAGTTCACCCCATAGGGCGGGTCGGTGATCATCAAATGCGGCCGCCCGCCGTCCAGCAGCCGGGCCACATCGCCGGCACTGGTGGCATCGCCGCAGAGGAGGCGGTGGGGGCCGAGCAGCCAGAGGTCGCCGGGCCGGGTGACTGGAGCTTCCGGCGGCGCCGGCGCCGGGGCGTCCGGATCCCCGGTGGGTGCGGCCGGCGCATCTGATGTCGCCTCGCCCAGTAGGCGATCGAGCGTAGCCCCATCGAAGCCGATCAGCCCGAGGTCGAATTCATCGGTGCGCAGCGCGCGTAGCTCGGCGGCGAGCAGGCTTTCGTCCCAGGTCGAGGTCAATGCCAGCTGGTTGTCGGCCAGACGAAAGGCCCGCGCCTGTGCCTCGGTCAGGTGTCCGAGCCGGATCGCCGGCACCTCCTCAAGGCAGAGCGCCTTCGCGGCAAGCACGCGGCCGTGTCCGGCGATGAGCACGCCGGCATCATCCACCAGCACGGGCACGTTGAAGCCGAACTCGCCGATCGAAGCGGCGAGCTGCGCCACCTGTTCGGTCGGATGCAGGCGGGCGTTCGCGGCGTAGGGGGCGAGCGATGCCACCGGCATCATCTCGACGCGCAGATCAGGCAGCATCGGAGAGCCCCTCCGCGCGCGCCACGGCGACCGCGTCGTAGTCGCGGCCGTCCTCGGCCAGCGTCACCGGCAGGTCGGGATGCAGCATGCGCCAGCGCGCTATCGCCAGGTCGACATAGGCTGGCGCCAGCTCGATGGCGCGGACGCGTCGGCCGATGCGCTGGCCGGCGAGGATCGTCGTGCCGGAACCGCCGAACGGCTCGAACACGATGTCGCCCTCTTCCGCGTATGCGCGCATCAGGAACTCGGGCAGCGCCACCGGGAACACCGCCGGGTGCTCCGTCTCGATCCCCCGACCCTTGTGCCGGGTGATGCGCAGCACGCTGTCGGGGATGCGCATCTCCTGCACAGGCAGGCCGACATGGGTGTAGGCCTTCACCTCGCCGTCGGCGGCGCGCAACCCACTGCCCTTGTTCGGTGTGCCTGCCCATTTGCAGGGCACGATCTTGTTCGCCTGCCGAGCCTCGCGATTGAAGTGGAACACCAGCTCGAAGGCTGGCGCGAGGCGGCCGTTCCAGTCGCCGGGCAGGCCTGGACCTTGATCCCAGGCGTAGAGCCCGAACCGACGCCAACCCTGGCCACGCATCCAGTCGAGCCAGCTCTGCCAATAGGGCTGCCATTCCCCCTCGCGATGGATCAAGCCGAGATTCACCAGCACCTGCGCATCGCGCCGGAGCACACCATCGAGATGCTGGAACACGCCCTGCATCAGCGCGTCCCAATTTGAGACGCCACCGGTGGTGTAGTCCCGCTGGTTTCCATAGGGCGGGCTGGTGAAGAGCAGCGTCGCGCGGTCCGCGGCCATGACGCGCGCCACGGTGCTGCGGTTCGTACTATCGCCGCAGGCGAGGCGGTGCTCGCCCAGCATCCAGATGTCGCCGACCCGAGCCACGGCCTGGCGCGGCGGCTCCGGCTCCGCATCCGCGGGGTCGTCGGCCGGCTCCGCGCCATCCGCATCCGGCTGGTTGCCAGGAACCAGCTCGGCACCGCTGGCAACCGCCGGCGTCGTCAGGTTGCCGGCCTCGGTTTCCAGCCCGGCCAGCAGCCGCTCGATCTCGGTGCCGTCGAAGCCAGTGAGCGCCAGGTCGATGCCGCCCATCTCCTGCAGCTTCGCGACCTCGGCCGCGAGCAGCGCCTCGTCCCAGCCGGCATTCAGCGCGATGCGGTTGTCGGCGAGGCGGTAGGCGGCCTTCTGCGCGTCGGTCAGGCCGGCTCGGACGATGGTCGGCACGGTGTCGAGGCCGAGGGACTTCGCGGCCAGCAGCCGGCCGTGGCCGGCGATGAGCTCGCCGCGCTCGTCGACCAGCACCGGCGCGACGAAGCCGAACTCGAGGATGCTAGCCGCGATCTGCGCCACCTGCTCGGCGGAATGCGTGCGCGCATTGCCGGCATAGGGCAGCAGTGCGGCGACCGCGCGCGCCTCGACAGCGCTCGCAGCCCATGGGGCCTGGGTCATCGGGACCTGCTGACGGAAGTGGGAGGGCGTTGTGATTGAGCTCAGGAGCACTTCAGTGGATGTGGAGGAGGGGAATTGAACCCCTCGCGGTGCTCTCTGCCTGTGGCCGTACTACGCTGTCAGTTCCGTCGCCGGCGTGGATCGGCAACCACTAGGTCTCCACAACACCGCAAGCTTCACCACGCCCAAGAGTTCGACGTTAGCAACCATGATGACCTCCATCGTCAGCGAGATGTTCACCGCAATGGAGACCGTGATGGTCGCGATCCACGCCGCGACGGCAGCCTGCGAGCGAAAGTAAAGCCCTGCGGCAAAGCCATCTCTGCAAGGTTGCCGAGATCCGGATCTACCCGCAAGCTCCGAACCATCGGCCCGGCAACCTGGCAACCTGGAAAAATAGCCTGGCGCTAGGAATGTTGCGCGCTTCCGCCCCCCGCATACAGCGGGGCCAGGAAGGACCCTGCGGCTCGAGAGCCACTGTCTCGATCGAGCCGCAGCGTGGCTGTTCAGCCGCGGCGCTCTCGCACCTTCTCTACGTGTCTTGCTTCTAGCCTTATCGATTTCGGCGCCGCTACGGGGTGAATTGTAACAGCGTGATCGGGGCGATGGTGACCGCCCCGATTGTCCCGCGTCACGCCGCCCTCGTTCGTGGCGTCAGCCCGAAGTGCACGGCGAGAATGCCGAGGGACCCGACCAGGATGCCCTGTCCCACTGGGCCGTGCACCGTCCGTCCGGCCCAGCCCTGCCGCATCGACCACTCGCGGACCGAGAACTCCAGGCCGACGACAAACCACGCGCAGGAGCCGCAGGGGCTGTCCTGCCCCCCCAGAGCATCGAGCGCCGCAGCGACGCGGCGCCGTGCCTCCACCTGCATCGTCGATAGCGTGTCGACGCGCGTGCCTGGGATACGCAGGAGCTGCGACGTCGACATGCTGTCGAAGCAGGCGGCGCGGAACAGCCCGCGGAAGATCTCACCCGCTTCGTGCATCTGTGGCGTGATGCTGCCACTGGCCAGCATCATGCCCAGCGTGTCCACGGCGCGGCGATGCTGAACGGGCGTACCGGTTTCGGGATCGGCCGCACGGATCGGGTCCGAGAAGCTGCCATGCTGAAGCCGCCACTTCGACGGCTTCGCCAGATCGTCGGGCTTCGCCTTCGCCGCCTTCGTCTTGCGCTTACCGGCCATGGTGGTTCTCCCCGTTGCGACGCCCCCAGCGCCGGTTGGCTTCGTTGGTGATGGCCTGGCGCAGCCAGTCGTCGGTGATCTCTGCGACAGGCAGCGCCGCGACGCCGTGGCGATGCCAGGCGGCAGCGCGCATGGCGTTGACCTCGCTATCGTTGATCGGGCTGCGCGTGCCGCGGTCGAGGCAGGACCGGGGCGGTTGCGGTGCGCCGTGCATGCTCATGCGCGGCCTCCCGTGGACTCGGTCGCCCAAAGCAGAAGGGCGATCGCATCCGCTTCGTTGTCGTCGGCCGGCGCAAAGCCGCGGGCCTGGATGGCGGCGACCATCTTCGCTTTGTCGGCGTTGCCCTTGCCGGTGGCGTAGCGCTTGATCGTGCCGACCGGAACGCCCTCGTAGGGGACGTCGTGCTCCTCGCACCAAGCGGTGAGCATGCCGAGGAAGCCGCCGTAGATGTGCGCCGCATCGGTGCCGGCATGGGCGCGGACCTCTTCGAACGCGATGCGCGCCACGCCACCGGACAGGGCAGCCACCTCAGCCAGCCATCCGCGGAAGCGCAGGAAGCGCATACCGCCGCCTTCGAAGCGGGTCGGCTTGAAGGTCATGGTGCCGGAGGTGATGCCGCCATCACGCGACCGCAGCGCCCATCCCGTGGTGGTGCCGAGATCCAGGGCGAGCACGGCGTGGTGTGCCAGGCTGATCGCGGGCGGGATGGCGATGGGCGGGCCGCTTGCATGGGCAGCGGGCATGGTGAGAGTCGCGGGTGCCATGGTGGTCTCCGAGAGGGGATGATCCTGGTGAGGGCGGCGACGGCGCGGTTCTTGGCGGAGCTCGCCGTCGCTGCCCGGCATCGGGTGGGGTGGCCCCAGCGGGGGCGGCCCACGCGCCCAACCCGGTC
>JAYRJZ010000158.1:0-5948 GCA_041906015.1 Roseomonas sp. | reverse complement strand
CGCCCCCACCCCGCAAGCCGCCACCAGCAGGCGCGAATCGTCCCAGGCGATCCGCCGCATCCGGATCGCCGCGCCATGCACCTCGGCCGGATAGGGCGCCGCGTCGATGCCGCCGAGCCGGCGATAGAAGCGCAGCGCGCCGTCATTTCCCTCGATGATGGTCAGCGCCGCGCGGGGTGCGCCGACCGCATCCACGGCCCGGCCCAGCAGGGTGCGTCCCAGCCCGCTGCCGCGCAGGCCCGGCCGAAGATGCAGATTGTCCACATAGGCTTCGTCGCCCTGTCGCCAGCAGGCGCAGAAGCCATGCAGCCCGTCCGGGGCCTCGGCCAGCAGCACGGCGCCCGGGCGCGGCGCCGCGAAATGCGCCTCCCACGCCGCGCGGTGCAGCATCGGCAGGTCGTCGCGCAGGAGGACCTCCGGCAGGAGGCCCGCATAGGCATCCTGCCAGGAGGCGGTCAGCAGCTCGGCGATCGCCACCGCATCCGCGGCGGTTGCCTCGCGGAAGCGGATGGCGGTCATGCGCGGTTCAGGCTGCCTTCGGCAGGGCCTGCGGCACGATGGAGGTCCAGCCATGGGCGTCGTTCGTCCGCCCGTACTGGATGCCGACGATCGCGTCGTAAAGCTTCTGCGTCAGCTCCCCGGTCTTGCCGCCGTTGATGGTCACGTCCTCGCCCTTGTAGCCGAGCGTGCCCACTGGCGAGACCACGGCCGCGGTGCCCGTGCCCCACATTTCCTTCAGCGTGCCGTTGCGGCCGGCTTCCATCACCTCGTCGATGGTGATGGGGCGTTCGCTGACCTTCAGCCCCCAGTCGCGCATGAGCTGCAGCGTCGAGGCGCGGGTCACGCCATCGAGGATGGTGCCGGCGAGCGGCGGGGTGATCACCTCGTCGCCGATTTTCACCATGATGTTCATGGTGCCGACCTCGTCGAGGTACTTGCGGTGCACGCCGTCCAGGTAGAGCACCTGGGTGTAGCCCGCCTTCTCCGCATCGACCTGGCCGGAGAGCGACTGCGCGTAGTTCGCCGCGGTCTTCGCTTCGCCCGTGCCGCCCTTCACGGCGCGCACATGGTTGTCGGACGCCAGGATACGCACCGGCTTCACGCCTTCCTTGTAGTAGGAGCCCACCGGCGAGAGGATCAGGAAGTACAGGTAGTTGTGCGAGGGATGCACGCCCAGCATCACATCCGTCGCGATGATGGTCGGCCGCAGATACAGCGACGTGCCCGCCTTGTGCGGCACCCAGTCGGCATCCACGCCGACCAGCGCGTCGAAGCTCTCGCGGATCAGGTCCACCGGCAGCTCGGGCATGCTCATCAGCTTGGCGGAGCGGTTGAAGCGCTGCGCATGGCGGTCGGCGCGGAACAGGCGGATCTGCCCGTCATCGCCGCGGAACGCCTTCAGCCCGTCGAAGATCGCCTGGCCGTAGTGCAGCACCGAGGTCGCGGGATCGAGGCTGATCGGCCCGTAGGGAACGATCCTCGGGTCGAACCAACCCTTCCCCTCCTCATAGTTCATCAGGAACATGTGGTCCGTCGTGACCCTGCCGAAGGACAGCGAGTCGTCAGCCGGCTTCGCTTTCGGCGTGGTCGTGCGGGTGATCGGAAACTGGCCCATACTGCGTATCCTTCCAGCGTCACTCATGCATTCGCGCTGGCACGGCGTTCCGACAGGATCGTTGGCTTGGTATGTGGATGCCGTGCGAGACGAAAGAATGTTGCTTCAACGCCAGTGAAGTTAGAATGACAGTACCAATCGGTCAATGATACTGACCCAAGAGGAGGTCCACGCCCGAACATGCCAGCCCCACGCCCCGCGCAGATCGCGGAAGCACCCGAGCGCAGTCCCCTGCCCGCCGGCCGCAACCTTCTCTTCCTGCGGGAGGAGGAGCTGCGCATGGCGCAGGACCTGCTCTTCTTTGGCTACCGCGACTTCACTGCCGGCGCGGATGAGATCCTCGTCGAGCTCGGCATGGGCCGCGCCCATCACCGCGTGCTGCATTTCGTCGGGCGGCGCCCAGGCATCACCGTGGGGGATCTCCTCGGCATCCTCTCCATCACCAAGCAGAGCCTCGGCCGCGTGCTTCAGCCGCTGGTCGAGGATGGCTATGTCACCCAGACGCCGGGCCGCAACGACCGTCGCCAGCGCCTGCTGACGCTGACGGAGAAGGGCGCGGCGCTGGAACGCCGCCTCTTCGAACGGCAGCGGGAGACGGTGATGCAAGCCTATCGGGAGGCCGGGCCCGTCGCCGTGGAAGGCTTCCGCCGCGTCATGCGCGGGCTGATGGGCGACCAGGCCCGCGCCGCCTGCGACACGCTCGAAGCGCCGGGAGGGGCGCGATGAGCGGGTCGGCTGATAGCGCGCATCTTCTCGTCGTCGACGATGACGCGCGGCTGCGCGGCCTGCTGCAGCGCTTCCTGACCGAGGAAGGCTTTCGCGTCACCGCGGTGGACAGCGCGGCGGCAGCGCGCCAGGCCATCTCGTCGATGATGTTCGACCTGCTGGTGCTCGACGTGATGATGCCGGGCGAATCCGGCCTGTCGCTGACCGAATCCCTGCGTCGCGAGGGCAATGAGGTACCGATCCTCATGCTCACTGCCCGCGGCGCACCCGAGGACCGTATCGCCGGGCTCGAGCACGGGGTGGATGACTACCTGGCCAAGCCCTTCGACCCGCGGGAACTGGTGTTGCGCGTGCGCACCATCCTGCGCCGCGCCGCGCCGCCCGTGGCGAACCAGGCGCTCGCCAGCGCGCCGGTGCAGCTGGGCCCGAGCTGGTTTGACATCGAACGGGCCGAGCTGCGGGGCCCCGAGGGCGTGGTCCGCCTGACCGGCGGGGAGGCGGCGCTCCTCCAGGCCCTGGCCCGGCGCGTGGGCGAAGTGCTGAGCCGCGAGGAGATCGGTACCGCCCTCGGCACGCCCGAGGCCGGCGAGCGCGCGATCGATGTCCAGGTCACCCGCCTGCGCCGCAAGGTCGAGGCCGATCCGCGCGAACCGCGCTTCATCCAGACCGTGCGGCACCGCGGCTACGTGCTGCGGCCAGGCCCGTGACGCCGGCCGCCCTGCTGCGCCGGACGGTGCCGCGCGGGCTGCTCGGCCGCGCGCTGCTGATCATCCTGGTGCCGCTGGTCGTCCTGCAGATCATTTCGCTCTACCTGTTCTACGGCAACCACCTCGACGTCATCTCGCGGCGGCTCGCCGGCGGCGTTGCCGGTGACGTCGCGATGGTCGTGGAACTGCTGGCGCGCAATCCGAAGCCCGAGGATCGCGGCTGGATCTTCCGCGAGGCGGCGTGGCGGCTCGACCTCTCCCTCGCCTTCGAGGCCGGCGCGACGCTGGGGCCGTCGGGCAACCGATCCGCCTCCCTGCCGCTGCTGCCGCTCGAGGAGGATCTCGATGCCGCGATGCGCGAGCGCGTGCGCCTGCCCTTCGACACGGATTGGCAGACCGACCCGCGCAGCGTGATCATCCGCGTGCAGCTCCCGGACGGCGTGCTGCATGCCGAGGCACCCCGCAAGCGGCTGTTCAGCGGCACGCTGTACCTGTTCGTCATCTGGGTGGTGGGGTCCTCCCTGCTGCTCTTCGGTGTCGCCGCGCTGTTCATGAAGAACCAGGTGCGCGCCATTCGCCGCCTGGCCGACGCGGCCGAAGCCTTCGGCCGCGGCCGCGACCTCGGCCCCATGAAGCCGGAAGGCGCGGCCGAGGCGCGCCAGGCCGCCATCGCCTTCAACTCCATGCAGTCCCGCATCCGCCGCTTCGTCGAAAGCCGCACCGAGATGCTGGCCGGCATCAGCCACGACCTGCGCACGCCGCTCACGCGACTGCGTCTTGGTCTCGCCATGCTGCCCGTCGATGCGCAGGACGACGCGCAAGCGATGACCCAGGATGTGGAGGAGATGGAGCGGCTGATCTCCGCCTATCTCGCCTTCGCGCGCGGGGAGGGGATGGAGCAGTCCGCCCCCGCCGACCTCGCCGAACTGGTCGGGGAGGCCGCGGCCAAGGCGCGGCGCGACGGCGCGCAGGTGGACCTGACCCTGGCCGCCGAGACGCTGGTGCTGCCGGTGCGTGCCGACGCGTTGCGGCGTTGCCTGGGCAACCTTCTCGACAATGCCCGCAAGCACGCGCGGCGCATCGCCGTGGGGCTGTCCAGCGTGCCGCGCGGCGAATCCGGCGCCTGGGCGGTGGTGACGGTGGATGACGATGGCCCAGGTATCCCCGAAGAGCAGCGCGAGGAGGCGTTCCGGCCCTTCGCGACCTTTTCGGCCGGCGGCACCGGACTGGGCCTCGCCATCGCGCGCGACATCGCCCGCGCGCATGGCGGGGATATCGAACTGGAGGACAGCCCATTGGGAGGCCTGCGGGCGCGGGTTCGCTTGCCAGCCTGAGAGCCGCTGCGCGCGGCACCGCGGTCGCGATGCCTTCCCGCCCTGCGCCAGATATCGGTTTCCAAAGGCCTTGTGGCCTTTGGTGGGGTGGGGTCCGGGGAGGGGCAAAGCCCCTCTCCGCCGCGACCGCCCGCTTCTGACCGGCACCGCCGATCGTGCAACAGCCCTCCAATGCCTGCGTTATCCATCTTGGCGCGCGCGCCGCATCGCGTGACCATGCCGGGCAATGCCCAGTCGCGCTCTTACCGTCGCCGTGCTTGGCACGACGCAGACCCTCTCCTGGGGGTCGACCTATTACCTGCCGGCGATCCTCGCGACGCCTATCGCCGCCGAGTTCGGCGTTTCCCGTGCGACCATCTTCGGCATCTTCTCGATCGCGCTGCTGCTGACGGCCGTGCTTGGCCCGGCTGCCGGGCGGGCGATCGACCAGCGCGGCGGGCGCGACGTGCTGGCGTTGTCCAACCTCGTGCTCGCGGCGGGGCTGGTGATGATGGGGCTCGCGCCCGGGCTGGTCGTGTTCTGCCTGGCCTGGGCGGTGCTTGGCGTGGGCATGGCGATGGGGCTCTACGACGCGGCCTTCGCCACGCTTGCCGGCCTCTATGGCAAGGAGGCGCGGAACAGCATCACGGGCATCACGCTCATCGCCGGCTTCGCCAGCACGGTGGGTTGGCCGGCCTCGGCGCTGATGGAGGCGGAATGGGGCTGGCGCGGCGCCTGCCTCGGCTGGGCCGCGCTGCAGGTCGTGCTGGGCCTGCCGTTGAACCGGCTGCTCCTCCCGCCCGTCCCGCCGCCCGAGAGGAGTGCGGCCGGGACAGCGCAGGAGGCCGGTCCTGCGCCGCGCAGCGCCGACATGGCGCTGCTGGCCTTCGTGCTGGCCGCGGCGGGGTTCAGCGCTTCGGCGCTCGGGGCGCATCTGCCGGGGCTGCTGCAGGCCGCGGGGGCGACGGCCACGGCCGCGGTGGCGGCGGGCGCCTTGCTGGGCCCGGCGCAGGTGGGGGCGCGAATCCTCGAATTCGGCTTCCTCCGGCGGGTCAATCCGGTGGTCTCGGCGCGGATCGCCGTCGTGGCGCATCCGGTGGCGGTGGCGGTGCTCTTTGCGGGCGGCGCCCCCATGGCCGCGGTCTTCGTGCTGATCCACGGCGCCGGCAACGGCATGCTGACCATCACGCGCGGCACCCTGCCGCTCGCGCTGTTCGGGCCGGTCGGGTACGGGCGGCGACAGGGCATCATCACGGCACCGGCGCGGGCGACGCAGGCCTTCGCGCCATATTTCTTTGGCCTGTTGGTGGATGCCTATGGAACCGGGTCGCTGCTGCTGACGGCGGGTCTTGGCCTGGCGGCACTGGCGGCGCTGTATCTGCTGAAGGCCAAGCCGACCTGACGGCGCGGTCCGTGAAGGAGGTGCCGATGGTCTTGCTGCTGGCGTTGGAGGGGCTTTGCCCCTCCAAGCCGCCCCGGCACGGGTACCCATTCACCGTGCCCTGCAACGCGAATGGGAGCCCGCATCGGCCGAAAGGCCTTTGCAGACCTCAGCTTGGCGCTGCGCATCACCGGCAGAATCGCGCC
>JAYRJZ010000040.1:0-42266 GCA_041906015.1 Roseomonas sp. | reverse complement strand
CAACATTTTTGCCCGGCTCCCGTAGACCGGTCGTCGGATCGGGTCACGCCTCGACCGGATCACCCGTCGCTGCCCGCTGCGCTCCGGCGGGCTGCTCGTGCGGCAAGCGGAGCGTGAGGCCCATGCGCACCGATGGCACGCAGCCGTGGCCGACCTCAGCAGTGGCGGGTGGCTCCCGGCCTCCGCGCTCCTCACTCGAGTGCGCACGGAGCCCGACCTCCGCTGCGGAGATCGACGCCATGCAACGCCGGGCGTGGCACGAGCAGGGCCTGGCCATGCTGCCGGTGGATGAGATCGCGGATCCGACGGTGCGCCAGGCGATCGCCAACGAGGCAGCCAGGCGCTGGGGGCGACGCAACGGAGGCAGGGTGCATGGCCGCTAAGGGAAAGGCGCGCGCGAAGCAGAAGCCGGAGGATCTGTCCCGGCCGTCGAAATGGCGCCTGCAGCATGGTGGCTTCGGCGAGGCCGTCCGCGAGGCCGACCCGGAGACGGGGACGCCCGTGCAGCATCGCCGCGCGGTCGACACGCTCGGCGCCATGCTGGCCAACGGCACGATCTCTCCGGAGATGCACGAGGCCGGCTGCGTGTTCCGGACGCAGTTCCGATCCGCGGCGCTCGACGGCGTGCGGACGACGCAGCTCATCCGCATGCCGAAGGGCGCGGGCGCCACGCTGACGGAGCGACAGGTCGCGGCGCGCGACAAGGTAGCAACCGCTCTCGATGCGCTGGGCGGACCAGGGAGCCCGGGCGGCTCGGCGGCGTGGCACGTGCTCGGGCTTGAGTGCTCGATCCGTGAATGGGCCATGTCGCAGGGCTGGCAGGGGAAGCCGATCGCGCCCGCCCAGGCGCAGGGGATGTTCACCGCCGCGCTCTCGGTCCTGGCGGTACACTACGGTCTCGTGCGGAGGATGCGCGAGGCGGCGTAGCGTCGGACGCTGGCGGTGTCGCGCGCACCGCCAGCACCGCGCTTCGAGGTGCTGCACAGCAGTAGCGGAGCGGAAACCAGTCGGGGTAAGTTGTCGCTACGTTGAGAAGCTGTGCCGGCCTCGGCTTCGAGGCCCTGGTTCCTTCCCGGGCCTGGCGTATGCGGGGAGCAGCAGCGCGCAACATCGCTAGCGTCAGGTGAAATTTGAGGTTGCCAGGTTGCCAGGACCGTCGCGTAAGCCATTCAGACGATTCGAATCCGATGGGTTGCCAGGTGCGAACCTGTTGCCAGCATGTTGCCACTACCGCGCGTGACGGGAGATGCCCTTGCCAGAACGCATCACCTCCACCCGTGACCTCGCCCGCCGGCTAGGCGTCTCCCACACCGCAATCCAGAAGGCCGAGCGGGTCGGGCGCATCAGCCGCGAGCCGGATGGATGCTGGGACGTCGAGCATGTTCACCGCGATCTCACCGCATCGGCCGTGCCGGGACGCTCACCTATGGCCGTATCTGGAGATGCCACGCCGCTGGGGCGCCTGACGCTGGCGCGGCTCGCCCTCGGCGTCGAGGCGCAACGCCTGGCCATGGATGAGAAGAAGGGGCGCCTGATGGACCTCGCCGCCGCCAACCACCGTGTCGATGAAGTCGCCGCCGGCATGCGCGATGCCGTGCTGAACTGGCCGGCGCGTGTGGCGGGACAGATTGCCGCCGAGATCGGCCGCGATCCGCATCTCGTGCAGACCATCCTGCAGGAGCAGATGAACGCGCTGCTGCTGGAGGTCGCCGATCGGCTTGATTCGCCTGCTTCATCGGAAACCGACCCGCGCGCGTAACGCGCGCGACACAGCACACCATCGGACCGCATCGACTTCCCAGCGGCGGGAAGTCGATCGGAGCAGAGACGCGCCGCTGAGCCTCGTCACGGCCGCATCGTCAATCATGATGTGATCCAGACCGCTCGCTCATAGCAATCGCATTACGCTCCATCTTGCTTGGCTCGTGCGCGGCACAGCGCGAATGGTCCGTCATCCGCAGGGGATGCCCTGCAGCACGACGGAGACGACCATGACCGAGCGAACCGCCCGCGCCGCCCGCAACCAGGAAAACAGCCTGGCCGCCTTCCTCGCGAAGAAGGCCGAATTCGATGCCCTCCTCGCCGAACTCACCCAGGCCAGCGAGGACCATTTCGGCGCGGACCCCGAGACGGTGCTCTGGGGCGAGGCGGCCTGGCTTTCGGATGCCACCGCGAAGCTGAAGGACATCGCGGACCAGCATTTCCGCCGCGGCGAATACGCCTGCTGAAGCGGGCCATTCCCGCACCGTCCCGACCGGTCATGCCGGCGGGGCTCCCGGCAGTAGGGGCCGATGGTCGGCACCCGGAACCGGAGACCACCACGATGAGCAAGCTTTCCGATACCCAGCGCGTGATCCTCAGCGCTGCCGCGCAGCACGAGATGGGGCTGGCCCGCGCGCCCAAGACCCTGCCGGCCGCGGCGCGCAACGCGGTGTTCCGCAGCCTGATCAAGGCCAACCTGCTGACCGAGATCAATGCGCCGCGGGAGCATGTCGGTCTCGGGTGGCGTCAGGACGACGACGGCGCCTGGATCGTGGCGCGCATCACCGACGAGGGGCTGCGCGCGATCGGCATCGACCCGAACGAGGGCGACGCGGTGGCCGACACCGCGCCCACGGGCGCGGAGCACCCGACGCCGCAGGGTGAGGACGCCCCGGCGCCCGAAGCCGCCCAGGCCGCGCCCCTCACGGAGGAAGTCGCCATGCTCGACCAGGCTCTCGCGTCCCGCGCCGCCACGCCACGCGCCGCCCTGCGCGACGCCGCCGCGGCGATCCTCGCCGCCTGGGACGACGAGGCCAACCGCGAGGGCGACATGATCGGCGCCTTGGACGCGCCGATGGAGGCGCTGCGCGCCCTGCTCGCCGCCAAGCCCGCCCACGCATCGCGGGGTCGGGCCGCGGAGCGGATCGACGGCACCCCGCGCAAACGGCGCGAGGGGACGAAGCAGGAGCAGGTGCTGGCCATGCTGCGCCGGCCCGAGGGTGCGACGGTCGCGCAGATCGCCGAAGCCACTGGCTGGGCGCAGCACACGGTGCGCGGCTTCTTCGCGGGCCTGAAGAAGCGCCAGGGCATCACGGTGATCGCCGCGGAGCGCATCCGCCAGGTCGGCCCGAACCGCGAAGGCGCCCGCGGCTCCTTTACGATCTACCGCGTCACCTGACCGCGCGCGCATCCGCTCGCCACGCACCACCGCACGAGATCCTGCGCCGGCATCCTGGAGGGGGTGCCGGCGCAGTGCGTTCCAGACCCCTCCCAGGGATCCACCATGCCCACCATCACCACCACCGCCGATCCGATCGCCGCCGAGCGCGCCCGCGTCGCCGAGATCAGCCAGGTCGTCGCCAGGAGCCGCGGCCTGGTTGCGCCCGGCATCCTCGACCACCTCCAGGAGCGCGCCTGCCAGACGGGCTGGTCCGCCGACGTCGTGCGCGGCGTGCTCTGGGACATCCTCACCGGGAAGGGCGCCGACCTCCCGCGCCCGACGCCGCCCGCGCCCGCGCCGCGCGAGCCGGACCCGAACGACCCTGCCCAGATCCGCGGGGCCATGGCCGAGGCGATGGCGGTGCGCGGCATGCATGGCTACCGCGCCGTGAACCCCCGCCATGCCGAGTTCCTCGACATGCGCCCGCTGCAGATGGCCGAGGAGCTGCTCCGCCTCCGCGGCGAGCCGGTGCCCTCGCGCGATCCGCTGGTGATCGCCGAGCGGGCGCTCACCACCACGGCGGACTTCCCCGCCCTGCTGTCGGCGGCAGCCAACAAGATGCTGCTCGCCGGCTACACGCCTGCGCAGCCGACCTACCGCCAGATCATGCGGCGGCGGGACTTCCGCGACTTCCGCCCGCACCACCATCTCCGCGCCGGCGACTTCCCCTCCCTGCTGCCGCTGGCCGAGGGTGGGGAGATCCAGGTCGGCACGATCTCCGAGGGCCAGGAGAGCGTGACGCTGACCACCTTCGCACGGCGCGTGCGGGTGACGCGTCAGATGCTGGTGAATGACGACCTCGGCGCCTTCACCGACTTCGCGGCGATGATCGGCCGACGCATCGCCGACGTCGAGAACGCCACCGCCTACGGCGTGCTGAACGCGGCGAACGGCGATGGTCCGACGCTCGCCACCGGCAACGCGCCGGTCTTCGCGACGGGCGCCGCACGCGCGAACAAGGCGGCCGCCGGCTCGGCGCTCGACATCGCCTCCCTCGCCGCCGGTCGGGCGGCGATCATGCAGCAGCGGAGCCTCGACGGCATCCCGATCTCGATCGGCGAGCGCATGCGCCTCCTGGTCGGGCCGAACCTCGAGATGCCGGCGCGGCAGCTCACGGTGCCGGTCGCGGCCGACCAGATCAGCCGGGAGAACATCTACGCCGGCATGATCGAGCCGGTGGTGGAGCCGCTGATCCCCGCGAACCGCTGGTATCTCTTCGCGCACCAGGAGGCCTCGCCGGTCTACGTCTACGGCTATCTCGACGGCGCCGAGGCGCCGCGCGTCGGCACCAACCCGGTCCAGGGCGTAGACGGGATCGAGATCAGCGTGCTGTTCGACTTCGGCGTCGGCGCAATCGACTGGCGCGGCGCCTGGTTCAACCCGGGGAGCTGAGCCCTTGCCGTGGGGCGGTCCGGGTGCGGCATCACATCCGCAACGCCCCGGCCGCTCGACGCGAAGTCGCACGCGTAGCGCAGTCACGGAGGCGGCGTGCTCGGACGCCGGCTCCACGGCGGCCACGGGCTACACGAGCCGGCGTGGAAGCGTCGATCAGGGCACCAGTGGTCCGACAAGCCATCAGGTCCGGCGCGGTTGCAGCGGATAACCCAGTCGCGCAGCGTCTGCCGGTCCATGCCGGCAATCCGCGCCGCGGTCTCGCGGCTCAGCCCGTCCAGCGCCCCGACAATGGCCAGCGGCTGCCGAGCAGCACGCGGGTTCTTCTCCAGCTTGGCCAGGCGCCGCGGCTCCTGCGGCGCGATGTCGTCCCTGATCCACAGCGCCGGCATGCGCGGCTCCTTCAAGCCATGCCCGCCGATGAATCACGCCGGTCCGCGTCGCAGCAAGCCCAGGAGTCAGGGCTTCATGGGGTGGGTATCAGTCCTTGAGGGGCCATTGGGATCAGGCCGGGGCGAAGCGCAGCCCCACCCGCCCGAGGACGCCATACTCCGCCGAGACCTCGTCGCCCGGAGCGACCTCCAGCAGCGCGACGCAGGTGCCGGTGGTCGCCACCTGCCCGGCGGCCAGCGTCACGCCGTGGGGTGCGCTCCACCTGGCCACGATGCACGGGGATTGCGACGATGCCGCCCGGCGCACGGCCGCGCCTCGGCCTCGCATGAGGCCGGGCCGCCAGGGAGACGCGGCCCGGTCCCCCGCCCCCGCCAGGGAGGCGCTACGCCATAGCGGGTGCGCGTCGAGTGGCCTCGCGCACCCTCGGCAGCACCTCCGTCGCAAGGCGGCGCATTGTCTCCCATTCCCGATGGCGGTTCGCACCGGATCCGTCCATCGAGGCCATCAGCAGCGTGCTGAAGGGCCCCACACGCTCGCGGAAGGCAAGCAGCTTCTCCGTCACGGTGCGGGAAGAGCCGTAGATCATCATGCTCTCGATCAGCCCCTCGACGGTCACTGCCTCATCGGGCATCGCGGGATCGGATTTCATGACGACGGTGTAGTTGGCGCGCTTCAGCACTTCCCAGAGGTAGCGGAAATAGTAGTGGTTGCTTCCCTTCGGATCCATCGCCCAGTCGAGCGCCTGCTGATCGCTTTCCGCCACCAGGATGTTGCGGGCGACGCGCCAATCCTGTCCGGTCGGCTCGCGCCCGGCCTCGCGGCAGCCCTCGACGTACTTCCCCCAATGGCTCGCCACGACGTATTCGGGGCAGAAATTCGCGCTGATCGGCCCCCAACCGCGCAGCGCCGCCGTCTTCACGCTCGAGGAATGGGGCGACATGGCCGACATCGCGATCGGCGGATGCGGCTTCTGGTAGGGCTTGGGCATGTAGCCCACGCCGAGTTCGGGCACGATCGCATCGGTTATCTTCACGTGCCAGTGCTTGCCCTTGATATCGTAGGGCGGGTCCTGGCCCCAGATCTTCAGGATCGTCTCGATAGATTCCGCCATGCGCTCGTTGCGGACCGTCATATCCGTGTTGCCGAACAGCTCGTGGTCGCTGGCCAAGCCCGATGGGCCGATGCCGAAGATGAAGCGGCCGCGGCTCAGGTGGTCGAACTGCGCGGCCTCGGCCGCGACGATCGCCGGATGATGGTTGGGCAGCGACACCACCCCGGTGCCGAACACGATGTTCTTCGTCTGGCGCAGCAGCGAGGCCATGAACATCATCGGCGCGGAGAGCGGTTCGGTCGTCGCCGAGAAGTGCTCACCGACCCAGGCCTCGTCGAACCCGATCTGGTCGGCATGGATGATCTTGTCCGCATTCTCTTCGATGATCTCGTGCATCAGCCGGTGCGACGGATGCAGCGGCATCATGAACAGTCCAAGCTTCACGGCGTTTCCTTTCTTTCTGCTGGAAGGCATAGCGGGGGTATTCCGTTCCGGCACGTTCCCCGAGACGGGCCGGCGACCTCATCCGGCCACGTGGCGCAGCGCAGCGGGCGCGCCGTCGAGCCAGACCAACGGCGCGTCGGCTTCCCCTGCGATCACGTCGATGACCGGCCCCAGGTGCAGCGTGTGGGTCCCGTAGTCCATCGTGCTCGCGACGCGGCAGAAGATCGCGGCCAGGGCGGATGGGAGATATGGCAGCCCCTCGGCGCCGAGGCGCCAGTCGCCCGAGGTAAAGCGCTGGTCGCGCAGCCGGGAATCGGAGAAGGCACCGAGGACATCCCGTTGGTCGTGGCCGAGGAGGTTCACGCAGAAGCACCCCGTGGTCGCCAGCACCGGATGGATGCTTGCCGACCGGTTGACGGAGACGAGCATTGAACATGGGTCCATCGAGACGGACATGATCGAGGAGGCTGCCATACCATGCGGCGCGCCGCCGGGGCTCCGGCCGGTTATGAGCGCCACCGAAGTGGCGAAACGGCGCATCGCCGCCCGGAACGCCACGCTGGGCGGCGGCGCGCTGAAAGCCGGGCCGGCCCTCGGGGTCATGGCGGTGCTGGACGACATTTCTGGACGGGTCACGATGTCAAGCTTCCTCCAGCTGCTCTCGCTGCCTGTCGGAGCATTCGCAGGGGATGATAGCAATTGGCATGCCAATGCCGCGATCCCTCTAGCCCAACCTGTCCGGGCGCGTGCGCCTGTCGCAGGCGGGCGCGTATGAGACAGCGCAGTGTCGCGGCCGCGACGGTCCTTCAGCCGCCCCGTGGCGGCGGCCGGCTCAGGTCAAGGCTGGCGATGCGGCGGTGCAGGGTGGCCCGCGAGATCCCGAGGTGCCGCGCGGCGCGCGAAACGTTCCAGCCCGCCCGCGTCAGCGCTGCTTCCGTGATGTTCCGCTCGTCCCTCATGCCGGCCTCGGCCGGGCGGAAGTAGGGGGGCAGGCATGCCGGCGTCACGATCCCATCCTCGGCCAATGTGGCCGCGTAACGTGCGACGTGCCGCAGCTCACGAATGTTTCCGGGCCAGGCATGACTGACCAGTAGGCGGAGGGCGGTCCGGTCGAGGGCGAGGTTCGGCATTCCGGCCTCCGCGCCCTCCTCACGGAAGACAGCGTCGATCAGGGCGCCCTTGTCTGCACGCTCGCGCAGGGCTGGCAGGAGCGCGGTCGCACCGTTGAGGCGGAAGTAGAGATCCTGCCGGAAACGCCCCTGCCGCACGAGGTCCGCGATGTCGTGCAGGCTCGCCGAGACCACCGCGAAGGAGACGCGGACCGGCTGCGCTGCACCGACCGGGACGACTTCGCCGTCCGACAGCACCTGGAGAAGGCGCGTCTGCAGCGCCATCGGCATGTCGCCGATCTCGTCGAGGAAGAGCACGCCGCCATCCGCCTCGAGGATTCGCCCGCGCGCCCCGTGCCGCGCGGCGCCTGTGAAGGCGCCGGGGCGGTAGCCGAAGAGTTCGCTCTCAATCAGCTCGGCCGGGATGGCGGCGCAGTTGATCGCGACAAAGGGTCCGCCCGCATGCATCCCGGCATTGTGCAGAGCACGCGCGAGCGCGCTCTTGCCCGTTCCGGTCTCGCCCTGGAGCAGGATCGGCAACCGACGGTCGAGCAGACGTCGCGCGAGATGCACGCGCTCGATCACCACCGGATCGTGCCCGACCAGGGTAGCGATGTCCGGCACGCCTGGGGGTGGTGCGACGGCGGCCGCTGGCACCACGGATGCGGCGCTCTCCCGGTCGGCTCGCGCCCGGCGCACGAAGAAGCGGCGGCCCTGATGCGTCATCACCGCATCGGTCCCCCGGTCGGAGTGGCCGGTGGAGACGCCGTGGAGTTCCGCGGCCCTGATGCCGAGGGGCGCCCCGCTCTCACCTGGTAGAAGCCGTGCCGCGTCCGAGGTCGCGTCCACGATCCGTCCGCCGCCGTCGAGCGCGACCCTCACCTCGGCGGCGAGATCAGTGAAATCGTCCTGCGCCGAAATCCGCAGCACGGGGCGGCCGCGATTCCGGCGCTCGAAATAGCGATTCTCGATGCGCCGGGCGGATCGCCTGACGATGTCGCGCACCAGGCCCTGCATCGAGAGTGCATCAGCGTGCGGCGTGGTGACGTTGAGCACCGCAGCCAGTCGGCCCGCCGCGCCGAAGATCGGGGCCACGGTGCAGGACAATCCGGCGAGGCTCTCGCCGAAGTGCTCGCCCCTGACGACCGAGAGCGCACGCTGCTCCTTGATGCAGGTGCCGATCCCGTTCGTTCCCTGGGATTCCTCCGTCCAGACCGCGCCGGGGAGGACGCCGACCGCGCGGCACTCGGAAGCCAACTGATCACCGCAGCGGAACAGCACGGTGACCCCGGCCGCATCGGTTAGGGAGACGACGTAGTCGTATCGGGCGAGCCGCGTGAAGAGCCGGTCCAGTTCCGGGGTCGCGAGGTGGATCAGATCGTCGATCGGCGCTCGGACGTCCTTGAGTTCCCGTTCCGAGACGATCTGGGGAAAGGCGATGCGGTGGCGTTCCAGGCCGTGCTGGCGCAGGCACCGCTCCCAGGACGCCGCGATGCGCGTCCGTGACGGTTGCATGCCGGCCGCCTGCACTCGCTGCGATGCCGTTCGTGGCGCTGTAACCTGATCCTCGGCAGATTTCACGCCGCTTCTCCCCGACTGTGGTACGGCCATGGAGGCTATCATCGTGTCGCCGCGGGAGGTGAGCCTCGGGCCATCCCGAAGAGACGGCGCCGGTACGCGCCACCCGCGGCGCTTGGCGGAAAATACCGATGGCTCCGCAGGCCGCCGCGCGATCCTGCAGCGATCTTGCAGGCTGCCGCCTCACCCGGCAAGCGCTGCGGATGGCGCGGCGCAACGCGCGCCGACCGCGGCCAGGGAGGCATTCTGTCCGCACTCATCGGTCAACGCCGATCGATCACGCATAAGCGGCTCAACAACCATGCAGTCCTCTGGCCGCCACCCTCGCCGGGCTGTCCTTCAACGGGCTGGACGACATTACGCCGACCTCGCGCGGGCTGCTGCTCGAGGCGCAGCGAGGGCTGGCCTTCGTGGTGGACTGCTCCCAGGCCAAGGAGTTCGCCCTGGTGCATGCCCTGGTCGGCGGCGCCGATGGTGGGCGGATCTTCGTGCGGTGCTTCGATGCGGCGATGAATGTGCGGGAGAACATCGCTGGCGACGCGCTGGCCTCGATCACCACGCTGCTGTGGAACGTCCCGTCCAAGGCCTGGACCGGCGGGGCGGCCATGGCCGACGCCTCGCTGAACAAGCGCATGACGGTGCGGCTCGGGCCGGGGGTCGCCTTTGCGCAGGTCGGCATCGTCGGCTTCGACGGACAGATCGAGGTCGAGGCGATCAGGCTCTACGGGTTGCCGGAGGCCGCGCCGGCGCTGCTCTGCGGCACGCCGGCGCTGCCGGTCGGACAGCGGGAGTTCGCCGCCGAGGTGTCGTGGGATCTGCCGAACTTGGCGCTTGGGGCGACCAGCCTGCTCGACGTCACCGTCGCCGGCGCGCGGCAGGGAGACCTCGCCCAGGCCGCGCTCGCCTCGTCGACGCGCTTCATCGAGCTCGACGCCGCGGCCTGGTCCAACAACACCGTGCGCGTCATGGCCCGGAACATCTCGCCGACGGCGACCTTCGATCTCGGGGCTGCCACGCTGTCAGTGCAGGTGACGAAGCGACCGATACCGTGACCTCACCCTTTCCGAGAGCGGCGAAGCGGGTTCCGCGGTGGAACCACATGATCGGGGTGCCGCGCGCGCCAATCGCGGATCGCAGCTGTCTGTCGAACAGGGGGCACTTCTTCATGTGGACCGTGTTCGGAAGGGCCGACTCTCCGCTGGGCGTTGTAGTGTCGTGACGGCAGCCACCACAGTCGAAGGTCTCGCACCGGCCGCTGAGCGCGTCGCGCGAGCCCTCCCGCCTATCGGGCGCCTGCCTGGTCGGCAGCCGCGGCCAAACGTTGGCGGAGTGCGCGCATCTCCTCGAAGCGTGCGGTCACGTCGCGCAGGATCGCGGCCATACCGTCCATGCCCCCGCCGTCGCCATGGAGCGGCACGATGGTGAATTCCACTGAGATGCGGCGCCCGTCGCGATGCAGGGCCGGTACCGCCAGCAGGTCGCCCTGCCCATAGCGTGTCTGGCCGGTCGCCATGACGCGATGGAAGCCATGCCAATGCCGCGCGCGCTGCGGTTCCGGGATGATGATGTCGAGCGACTTTCCCACGGCATCCGCCGCGGCGAAGCCGAAGATCCGCTCGGCGCCCGGATTCCAGAAGCGGATCATGCCTTCGCGGTCGCAAATGACGACAGCATCGCCAACAGAAGCGAGGATGGCGTCGCACAACGCGTCGCGGAGCGCCAGGGAGGGCGGGGCACCCGTCATCGCGTCGGCTTCCTTCGCGTCATTGCGGCGACGCCGGCCGCACTGACCGGGACCGCGCCGCGTTCGGTCACGATCACGTCCATCGGCACGTCATGGGCCTGCGGATGGATGGACGCGAGGCGCGAGATCTCGAAGCCGATACCGACGGCGAGTGGCTTGCGCGCCATCGCCGCGAGCGTGCGGTCGTAGTAGCCACCGCCATGGCCGAGACGGTAGCCACGCGCATCGAAGCCGACCAGCGGGATCAGGAGCGCCTCCGGTGTCACCGCATCGCCCTGGGCAGGGACGGGGATGCTCCAGACGCCGGGAACCATGCGCGTGCCGGGCCGCCAGGGGCGGAACAGCAGCGGCCGCGCCTTCTGCTCCACGACCGGCAGCGCGAGCCGTGCGCCTTCCAAGTGCAGCGACTGCGCCAATATCCGCAGGTCGCATTCGCCCCTGCAGGGCCAGTAGAACCCGACATGCATGTGCGCGAGGTCCGGCACGGCATCGCGGATCAGAACGGTGATCGACTCGTCGCGGCGCGCCCGCTCCTCGGCCGGCACCGCAAGCCGGCGCGCGATCAGCGTATGGCGCTCTGCCTTGCGCCAGGCCCGCACCTCCTCCCAGCCCGGCTGCCCGAGCCAGGACGGATCGAGTTCGTGCAGGAAGCAAGGCGGCGAGGCGCAGAGGATGACCGCATTGGGGTCCTCCTCCGGCGGCGCGATGCCGAGGCGCGGCGAGGCCTTCATCCGATCCATCACGTCACCTCCGCGAAGGCGGGCTTCGACGGCGCGGTTTTCGGCCAGCCTGTGGCGACCTGGCGTAGCACTTGGCCGCCGCCGCGGCGCAGCATCACCACCTCGCCGATGACGGACAAGGCGATCTCCTCCGGCGTCCGCGCGCCGAGGTCGAGCCCCGCGGGCGCGCGCAACCGCGCGAGTTCTTCCTCCGTGAAACCCTCGTCGATGAGGAAATCGCGCATCAGCCCGGCGCGCTTGCGGCTGGCGATGATGGCGACGTAGCCGGCCGGCGAGCGCAGCGCGCGTACCGCGGAAAGGTGGTCGCCCTTGTGCTGCGTGGCGATCACCACGCTGTCACCGCGCGCCGGCGTCAGCCGTGTGAAATCGTAGTCGTCGCCGATGATCTCGGCAGCATCCGGATAGCGCGCCGCGTCGGGCGCCGGCGTGTCGCTGACGATCACGCGAAGGCCGAGTTCCGCCCCCAATCGGCAGAGGCTTTCCGTCACCCGCCCGTGCCCGATCACCCACAAGGCAGGCGGTGGCAGCAGCGGCTCGATGAACACGCGCATCGCGCCGCCGCAGGGCATGCCCACGCCCAGCACCTCGTCGTCCAGGTCGAGCCCGATCAGCCGCGGCAGCCCGTCGCGCAGGCAGTCCAGCGCGGCCTGGCGGACGGTGCCTTCCGCGCAGCCACCGCCAACCCAACCGGCGAGGACCGCGCCCGCGCCATCGATCAGCGCCTTGTCGCCGGGATAGGCGGATGTGGAGCCGACCGTCTCCACCACGGTGGCAAGGACGTGCGGCTCTCGCCTGCCCGCCATGCCTGCCATGAGGTCGATCAAGCTGGTTCCCTTCAGCATCGCCCTGCCACGCACCTCCGCCGCTGTTGCCGCGAGCCCGCTATGATCCTGGTTCACGCGATCAGAAACGACAAACGCGATCTATTGGTCGTTGAGTGCAGGAAATTTGCATCTTTCTCCGATCGCGGAACCCGCATGTGGCCGCTCATCACCGACGCGCATTGCCCACCCACCCAGGCCTGCGGCGTCCCCCGTTCCCGCCGTTCCGTCCAGGCCTGGACCTGGCCGGGCCGCCCCATCGCGGCGCCCTGCGCGACGGACAGCGCAAACCGCGCCTTGGACCAGGACGGCTGCAGGGTGGCAAGGAAACCCGCCAAGGCGGCATTGGCGATGCCGCTCGCGGAATCCTCCCCCGTGCCGTGCAGCGGGGTGAAGGTCCGCGCAGCCAGCTCCGCGTTGTCCTCTCCCGTGCGCGCGTAGAGATGCAGCCCCCGGGCGAAGCCGAGCGGAATATGCGCCCAGAACGCCGAGCGCCGCGTCGCCGCGCGGGCCAGGGTTGCCTCGTCGCGCAGTTCCGCGACCACGAAAGGGGCGCCGACCGAGAGCAGCCGCGGCGGATGCCGCCCCGTCTCGATGTCCTCCGGCGCCAGGCCGGCACAGGCCGCGACGAGTTCGGGCGCCACCACGGGACCGATCTCGAGCGGCAGCGGCGCACCGACCCCGGCCCCCACCAGATGTGCGCCCTCCAGCAGCAACTGTGCCGGAACGACGCCGGCCGGCGTCTCGAAACTCAGGCGATGTCCGGCGGCCCTCCCATACAGCCCCCCAGCCGGCCAAGAACATAGGCCGCGGCGATCATCAGCTGGCCGGCGAAGGGCAACTCCCGGCGCGGGGTGAAGATGCGGATGGCGGCCGTGGCCGTGCGCGCTGACGGCGGCAGCAGGAAAGCCGTCTCGGCGTAGCCGAACTCGGCCGCGACCGCCTGCATCTGCGGCGCGTCGAGATGCTCGCCGTCGGTCACTACGGCCACCTGGCTGCCGGCGAAGGCGTCGCCGCTGAATACGTTCACGGTGTGGAATGCGATGTCCATCTTGTCCTCCTGCCTGCGCTCACGCGCGGGCCGGCGCGGCCGGTATGCTGTTGACGGCGGTCAGCAGCCGCAGCCGCTCGGGCGGCGTTCCCTCCTCCCTCCGCACCGTGACTTCGGCGCCTGCGCGGCGGCCAAGCAGTGCAAGGCCGTGCGGCGAACTCACGGGCAGCGCCCAGGCGGCCCGCGCGCGAGGACCCGGCAGCATCAGGACCCGTGCCTGCGGCTCCGCTTCGCCCGCGGCGAAGATGACGCGCGAGCCCAAGGCAGCGACGCCGGGCGGCAAGCAGCCGGTGCGGACGATCCGCGCCTCGTCCAGCAGCGCCAGCAGGTCACGCGCGGGCGGGGCATCCGGCCGCATCTCCGGCCGTGCAAGGCGCTCGAGGCGGGCGAAGTCGCGCACGGTCAGCTGCGGGCGTGTGCAGGCATCGGGTTGCGCAACCTCCCCGCCGGTCGCACGGGCGGCCATGGCACTTTCGGCCATGCGGCAGGCGAAGCAGATTTCCGCCTGGGCGGCGATGGCGGCGGCGCAGACGGCGCAGATCGAGATGACGGACAGGCTCACGGATACACCCCTCCCGGTATGGCGAAAGGCAACGCGCTCCGCGCAGCGGAGGCGGCACAGGCAGGTGGTGGAGAAGCCCCCGGGGCCGGGCGCCGCCCGATGGGCGCGCGCCGACGGGCCCGGGGCTAGAAGCCCGCGAGCAGGGTTCCCGTCTGGCGACGGTAGACGGAAAGGAGCAGGTGCTGCCTCATCACAGGTTGAGATGGGGTCTGCGCAGGCCGGTTCAATGCCTTGAATGCGGCCGGCGCCGGCACCTGCGCGAGCGGGCCTCAGCCGGCCTGACCTGGGCTTCTCCCGTCGTCGGGCTCCGCGCGGGCGATGCGCCGCAGGCCATCGAGCGCAGCCTGGATCAGTTCGGGCTCGCCGCTGTTCTCGCTGATCACCGCATAGGCCGGATAGAGGAACTCCGGGGCATCCGGCACCAGCGCCAGCCGGCCGTTTTCCAGATGCGGCCTGGCCGCGCCGAGGCGGAAGTACCCCATCCCGCCCGCCTCGAGGATGTAGCCGAGGCCGAGCGGGCCGAGATCCACGACCAGGCCAGGATCGCCGTATCCCGCACAGGCCGTGGCGTAATGCAGCGCAAGGTCGGGGCCCCAATCCACCTGGACGTAGTCTTCCTGCCCCTCATCCGCCCGCCCGGTCGTCCTGACCATCACCAGCCGCTCCTCCATCAGGAGCTCGATCCGCAGCCCGGCACGGTGCCGGGGCGCGTAGACCACGCCGATGTCGATGATCCCGCCCGCAACCTGTTCGACGATCGTCTCGGGCAACCCGACATGGGCGCGAAGCGCCACTTCCGGCTGCGAGCGTCGCATCCACAGCAGCCAGCGGAGCAGGAGCGGATCCCAGAGGCTGTGCTCGGCGCCGATGCCGAGGACCGCTCGCCGCCCCGCCGGCACCGCGACCTGGTGGCGCGCCCGTTCCCACAATTGCACCAGCGCCGGGGCGTGGCGCAGGAACTGCTCGCCAGCCGGCGTCAGGCTGGCGCCCGCCTTGTTGCGGATGAAGAGGCGCCGCCGGAGCTGATCCTCCAGCGTGCGGATGCGGGCGCTGACCGTGGTCTGGCTGACGTGCAGGCGTTCCGCGGCGCGCACGAAGCTGCCGCTGGAGACGATGGCAAGGAAGGTGCGGACCAGTTCGGTATCCATGGGCGCTCCGCATCAAGCAAAATTACCGCATTCAATGGTCAATAAAACTCGTTTGTCTGCATGAAAATGAGCAGGCACCATCACTCCCGCTCGCCCAGGCGGGCGCCGACAGGTGACGGACGTCTTCCCGCCCTTCCCTTCGCCGCCGGGCACAGCGCGGCTGGCCCCTGCCGGGCCCGGGAAGGAGAAGGACGATGACCGAGCCGATAGCCCGCAACCTGATGACCACCGACGTGGTGACGATCCCGCCCGACATGCCGGTGACGTCGATCGCGCGGCTGCTTGCCGATCGAGGCATTTCCGGCGTGCCAGTGCTGGATGCGGATGGCGCGCTTCTTGGCCTGGTCACCCTTGCCGACCTGGTCACCCGGCTGTCCCACGCGACCCACACAGTGCCGCCCTGGCTGCGCTGGCTCTTCGCCGACACCGCCAAGGCGGCCGACCACTATGCGCGCACCCACGGTTTCGTCGCGGAGGAGGTGATGACCTCCGATGTCGTCACCGTCCCGCCGGATACCTCAGCCTCCGCGATCGCCGAGACGCTGGAGCGGAAGGGCATACGGAGGGTGCTTGTCACCGAGCGCGGGCAACTGCGCGGCGTGGTCAGCCGGTCAGACCTGCTCCGCGCCGTCACCAGCCAGGAGACCGAGATGGCCGAGCTTCCCGACGGACGCATCCGGGTCGCCGTCGTCGCCGCCATGCGCCGTGAACCCTGGGCTGACCCCTTCCGCACGCTGGTCGAGGTGCATGACGGCATCGTGGAGTTTCACGGCTTCGCACCAGGACCGGCAGTGCAACGCGCTCTGCGCGTGCTGGCCGAGCAGGTTCCGGGCGTGAAGGGCGTCAGCGACCACACCGAGCCGCTGCCCACATACTATCAGGGGCCGCTGTGAGGACCGCCGACGTCCGGGACGGGCTGGCGCCCGCCCCAGGCCCCCGATGGCTGACGCCGCCGCGAAGCATTGCGGGAGTAGACCACATGACGGAGCGGATCGCGCCGCACGGGATCCGGCTGAAACGCATTTATGCGCCGCCCTCCGAGCACGACGGTGCCCGCATCCTTGTGGACCGGCTCTGGCCGCGCGGCATAAGCAAGCTGCGTGCCGCCCTTACCCTCTGGTGCAAGGATGCCGCGCCGACGGCCGAGTTGCGCCAATGGTTCGGCCACGCCCCGGCGCGTTGGGACGAATTCCGCCGACGCTATCGGGCCGAACTACGAGGCGGTGGCGCCGCGCTCGCGCCGATCCGGGACCTCCTGCATCGCGGGCCTGTCACCCTGCTTTTCGCCGCGCGCGACGAACGGCACAACGAGGCCGTGGTTCTCCGCGATGTCCTTCTCGAAGGAGCGGACGAGCATTCCTCATCGGCTCATCATCGATGAGGCAGCACGGCGGCGATAGGCCGTTCGCGCCCGGTGCACGCCTTGCACGCCGGGTCGTGACGAATCGCCGGTTCACCGGACTTGCGCGGCCGCGTCGGCCGACGGCGCCCGGTACTGGACGGCCTGCCGCGTCATGCGTCCGCGGTCACGCCTTGTGACGTCCCGGCCAGCACGTCGAAGACGCGCGCGCCGACCCTCGGTGGCCTGGGGGCGAGCCAGGGCGAGGCACGCAGCGTCGTCTCGGCATCCGCCCGCCCGCGCGCCCAGCGCGCTACCATCGTGTGTCGGCTGAAGTCGTAGTCCTTGGTGTAGCCCTGTGCTTCGCGCGGGCGATCGAACAGTTCGACGATGTCCATGGTGGTGACGCAGCCGAAGGCATAGAGGAACTGCGCTTCCAGCGTGGCACGCAGAGCCTCCGGCAGCTTTTCCCAAAGCTCGTTGATGTTGTGCCGCACGTCGTGGATGAGGCGCAGGGCATCGGTGACGGTGCGCGTGCGGCTGGAGAAGCGGATATCCTTCTGCCGCTCCCAGGCCTCGTCGAGTGTGGTGGGCACAGGGCCCTGCGCGGGGAAGAGGTCCACCTGGAACACCAGGCGGCTGCGGCGCGGCACGTAGGTCAACACGTATTGCAGCGGCGTGTTGGAGACGAGTCCGCCGTCCCAATAGTACTCGCCGTCGATCTCCACCGCCGGGAAGCCGGGCGGCAGGGCGCTGCTCGCCATCACATGCTCCGGCCGGATGGCGATCTCGGCGTTGTCGAAATAGGAGAAATCGCCGGTGTGCACGTTCACGGCGCCGACGCTGAAGCGGGTTTCGCGGGCGTTGATCCGGTCGAAGTCGACCAGGGCCTCCAGCGTGCTCTTCAATGCGCCGGTGTCATAGACGCTGGCCGGCATGTGGCCGAACAGCCATTCGGCCGGCGGCCGCGGGGCGAAGAAGCCAGGCTGGCCGAAGAGCATCGCGGCGGCGGCGGCAGCCTGCCGGTCGTCGCGCCAGCCGGCGCCGGGCGCGCCATCGACCAGGGCGAACCAGGGCGCGGCCGGACAGGTGATGCGCTCCCAGAACTGCCGCAGCCGCGCGACGCGCTGCTCCGGCGCGTTGCCCGCGATGATCGCTGCATTCACCGCCCCGATGGAGATGCCGGCGATCCAGTCCGGCAGGAATTGGGAGGTCGAGAGCGCCTCGTAGACGCCCGCCTGGTAGCTGCCGAGCGCGCCGCCGCCCTGCAGGACGAGCGCGATCTTCTTGTCGTAGGAGGAAGGTCGAGGCGGTGCCACCGGGGTGCTCATGCGGGATACCTCCACGAGTCCGGACGGGGGTACCGGACGCCCCGTTGCCACCCGCTTCCCGGCGGCAGTTCCGGGGCCCCCTGTCCGGCGCAGCGAGAGAGCCGGACGTTGCCACGGCGCGCGGACCTGTCGGCCACCGACGTCGGGATCTGGTCGCATACGCCCGGAATCGGCCGCATGCGTGAAGCTGCTCGCTCAAACGTGGCGAGCGCGGTCATCACCCCTCCGGTTGCCGCGCTCGGCACCGGCCGGCGCGGCGATGCCATCGCGTTCCATCGCCGCTTCGGCTTCGAGGCTCTCCAGATCCCGGCCGACCGAGGCGACCGCGAGGACCTTCCCGTCGCGGCGGTAGCGGAGCACGGCGCTGCGCGCGGCGATATCGCCCTCCACCTCGATCGCATCCCAGCCTGCGGCGTGGCCGACATAGTTGATCGAGGTCTCGTAGTGCTGGCTCCAGAAGAATGGTACAGCGTCGAAGCGCCTGCGGCGCCCGAGCATGTTGAGTGCCGCTGTCTGGCCCTGGCGCTGCGCGACGACCCAGTGCTCGATGCGGATACGCGCGCCGCTGTGCGGATCCGGCCAGCGTGCACCATCACCGGCGGCGAAGATGCCAGGCACGCTTGTCTCCAGGTACTCGTCGGTGAGCACGCCGTCCTGCACCTTGATGCCGGCGCGCTCTGCAAGTTCCGTCCGCGGCCGGACGCCAGTGCCGAGGACAACCAGCCCTGCCTCCAGGCTTCCGCCGCCCTTGAGCCGCACCCGTCCCGGCTCGATCGCGGCGACTCCCTCTTCCAGATGGAAGACGACGCCCTGCTCTTCATGGAGCTGGCGCACCAACGCGCCGAGTTCGGGACCGAGGACGCGTTCGAGCGGCTGCCGCTCCGGGGCGACGACATGCACCGCGAGGCCACGCGTGCGCAGCGACGCGGCGACCTCCAGGCCGATGAAGCCCGCGCCGATCAGTACCGCCTGCTGGACCGCCGTCGCCGCCTCGATCAGGGCGCGGCTGTCCTGCAGGGAGCGCAGCGTGCGCACCTGGGGCGCGTCGGCGCCGGGGATCGGCGGTCTCACAGGTTCGGCGCCTGTGGCCAGCAACAGCCGGTCGAAAGGGATCTCCTCGCCGCCCGCAAGCGCGACGCGCCGCCCTGCGGGATCAATTCCGGCGACCGTCACGCCGAGGCGCAGGTCGATGGCGTTTTCCGCGTAGAAGCCCTCGGGACGCAACGGCATCCATTCCTCCGGCGCGGTGCCGGCGAGGTAGTCCTTGGAAAGGTTCGGCCGGTCGTAGGGCGCCGCATCGTCCGCGCTCAGCAGCGTCAGGGTGCCGCCGTAGCCCTCGCGACGCAGCTGCTCGGCCGCGGCGAAGCCGGCGGCACCCCCGCCTATGATGACGATGCGGCCGGGCGCGTCCGGTGCCAGGGCAGGGCGGGCCTTCGGCGCGAGCTTCTCACCGACGAAGAACCTGCCGTCGCGCCGTTCCACGCGCCAGCACGCGACGGGATCGAAGGCCGGCGCCCGCACCGCCTCCCCCGTGCGCAGGCTGAAGCAGGCATGGTGCCAGGGGCAGCGCACCGTCTCGCCCACCACCAGGCCCTCGGCGAGCGGCCCGTGGTAGTGGGTGCAGGTGGCGCCGATGGCGAAAACCTCCTCGCCACGGCGGGCCAGCAGCACAGCCTCCTCGCCAACATGGCCGGCGAGTATGCCCCCGTCGGGCAGTTCCGAAAGGGCCACGCCCTCGGTCAGGTCCGGGCCACCCGATGCTGCTTGGTCTCCGCCCATGGAAGCCTCCTTCGAGCCGCTGGATGTCGGCGCAGGGCGGGGACGCCATTTTCAGACAAGGGTAGCGGATCCGCCCGCGTCGGTTACGTATCAGCTTTGATGCAGCACGCCCGTCGATGTTCCCGGCGGCGGCCCGGAACATTATCGCGCCCTCCGGCATCCAAGTCCCTGATCACGGCACAGGGCCGATAACGGCACCAGGAGGACACGGGATGGATGCTCTCACAACACTAATCGGCAATGCCGCTGGTCTCGGGCAGGGTACCGGGGGCGCTCGCCAACCCTCGCGCGCCGAGGCCGAGGCTGCGGTGCGAACGCTGATCTGCTGGGCGGGTGACGACCCCGGCCGCGAAGGGCTGGCAGACACGCCGGACCGCGTCCTCCGCGCCTATGCGGAGTGGTTCGGAGGCTATGAGGAAGACCCGGTCGCGCTGCTGGAGCGGACCTTCGGGGAGAGCGGCGGCTATGACGGGATCGTGCTGCTGCGCGACATCCGCTTCGTGTCCCACTGCGAGCATCACATGGCGCCGGTCCTCGGCCGGGCCCATGTCGCCTACATGCCTGGCGCGCGGGTCGTCGGCATCTCCAAGCTGACCCGCATCGTCGAGCTCTACGCCCGACGGCTGCAGATCCAGGAGCGGATGACGGCGCAGATCGCCGATGCGATCGAGACCGTACTGCGCCCGAGGGGCGTCGCCGTTGCCGTCGAGGCCACCCACGGCTGCATGGTCACCCGCGGCGTCCACAAGCCCGGCGCGGTGATGGTCACAAGCCGCATGCTCGGCGCCTTCCGGGACCACCCTGAGACACGGGCAGAGTTCCTCTCCGCGGTCGGGCTCGGACGGCAGGAGAGGACGGCCGGGAACCTTTTTGGCTGACTGGGATCGAATGTCGAGACGTGCGAGGAGTGAGCAAATGCGAGGACACCAGCACCCCAAGGCCGCAGGCGAAGCCGCCGATGCCGAGCTCGCGGACGGCGAACTCGTCATCCAGGCCCGCCGGGGCGAGGCGACCGCGTTCCGCGAGATCATGCGGCGCAACAATCGCCATCTGTTCCGGGCCGCGCGGAGCGTGCTGCGCGACGACGCCGAGGCCGAGGACGTGGTGCAGGAGGCCTATGTGCGTGCATTCCGGGCCCTGGGCGGTTTCCGGGGGGATGCCAGCCTGTCGACCTGGCTGACGCGCATAGCGCTCAATGAGGCGCTCGGGCGTCTGCGCCGGCGGCGGGTCATGGTTGGTCTGGAGGCAATCGAGGTCGCACAGAAAGGCGGAGGAGCCTGCATCCTCATGTTTCCTACAGCGCAGGGAAGCGATCCCGAAGGCGCGGCCGCGCGACGCGAGATTCGCCGGTTGCTGGAGGCGGCGATCGATGAGTTGCCCGAAGTCTTCCGACTGGTGCTCGTCGCCCGGGACGTCGATGGGATGAGCGTCGAGGAGACGGCCGAGATCCTCGGTGTCCGGCCGGAAACGATCAGGACGCGGCTGCACCGCGCGCGGCGATTGCTCCGCGCGGCGCTCGACCTGCGGCTTGGCGATACCCTGCGCGAGGCGTTCCCCTTCGACGGCGCGCGCTGCACACGGATGACAGAGGCGGTGCTGTTGCGGCTCGACCTCGCCGAGCCAGTGCCGTCGGGGTGACGGCGCCCAACGCCGCCCGAGGCCGGCCGCCCCAATATGCCCGCAGCGCAACGCGCCGCCGCGACAGCCTCAGGGTACCGGAGGCAGCCAACGCGCGGCGATACGTCACCGTGCGCTGGACCATGATCCAGACCCGCCAGGCCTTCGATCCTCTCAAGAAGGCTGCTTGACTTCCGCATTAAGCAGCCCTCCTGGCTGCGGCGCTGCGGCCCTTGGTTCCAGAGACTATGCGTTTCCGGTCGCACTCCCTCCGCCAACAACTCCTATCCACAATATCATCCAGGGTGCCCTCGTGCGCAGGTATGTCCGCGGCGCTCGGCACGCGTCGCCACATGGGAGGCATCGTCAGAGGGCGTCTCCAAGGCGTCAGGATGGCTGGGCTCTCGGCACACCCCGGGGGGGCCGCGTCGCGATCAACCCCGCTTCCGGCGTAGGCCCGCTCGCCCTAGCGTTGCCTCATGGACCGGCTGACCGCGCTCCGGCTTTTCCTGCGCACTCTTGATCGGGGCGGCATCGCCGCGGCGGGGCGCTCGCTCGGACTGTCGCCAACGGCCGCATCGCGGGCTTTGCGCGAACTGGAGGACGAACTCGCGCTGCGGCTGTTCGACCGCACGACGCGCCATGTCGCGCCGACCGAGGCGGGACGGCGCCTGGCAGCCCGCATCACGCCGCTGCTCGAGGGCCTCGACGCCGCGATGATCGAGGCGCGCGAGATGCACGAGGAAGCGACCGGCACGCTGCGCATCGTCGCGCGGCGCTCCTATGCGCTGCGTCACGTGGTGCCGCATCTCGCCGGCTTCCGCGACGCGCATCCGCGGGTGGAGATCGACCTGGCGCTGACCGAGCAGACCGGGCTGTTGCCGACGCATGGGGTGGACCTGGTCATTCGCCTCGGCCTGCCGGCAGGAAAATCGTTCACCGGCCACCGGCTGGCATCCGGCCGGCGAATCCTGTGTGCCAGCCCCGGCTACATCGCTCGGCACGGCGCCCCGGCCACGCCCGACGCCGTGCTGCACCACCCCTGCCTGACCTATCGCGAGGCCGATGAGGCGCCGATCTGGGTCTTCACCACCGCCGACGGCACGCGGCAGGATTTCGCCGTATCCGGGCCGTTCCGCTCCAACAGTGGGGAGGCGCTGCGCCAGGCCGCGCTGGACGGCATGGGCCTGGTGCTGCTGCCCGAATGGATGCTTAGCGAAGACGTCGCCACCGGCCGCCTGACGCCGCTGCTGCCCGGCCTTCCGGCCTGGCCTGGGCGCTACCAGGCCAAGATCTACGCCGTGCATACCCGCGCCGATCGCCTTCCGGCCAAGATCGCCGCCTTCGTCGCGCATCTGCTCGCCGTCGCGGATCCTGCCGCCTGACGGCAGAGTGTTTTGCGAAGATGCCGGCTGGCGCGGGAATACGACGCGACGCCAAGGTGGGGGCAGAAGGAAACGCCCCCATGATCGAGACAACCCCGCTCACCCCCATTCTCGGCGCCCGCATCACGGGCATCGACATCGCCCGCGGCGTGGACGCGGCGCGGATGGCCGAACTGCGGGACGCGCTCGATCGCTTCTCGGTGCTGGTCTTCCCCGACCAGCGGATCGACGACGCGGCGCAGATCGCCTTCAGCGAGGGGTTCGGGCCGCTGGAACGCACCCGCGCTGGCGCCCCAGGGGCAGGCAGCCCGGTCATCATCCTGTCCAATATCGGCCCGGACGGCGCGATCACGCCGCCGACCGACAAGCAGGTGCTGAACAACAAGGCGAACCGGTTCTGGCACCATGATTCCTCCTTCAAGCCGGTGCCGGCGCGGGCCTCGCTGCTCTCGGCGCGGGAGATTCCCTCGGCCGGCGGGGATACCGAGTTCGCCTCCATGCGCGCGGCCTTCGCGGCGCTCGACCGGGCCGAGCAGGACGCCTTGCGGGGTCGCGTCGCCATCCATGACTTCGGCTGGTCGCGCAGTCGCGTCGATGCCGCGCTGGTGACCGAGGCCGAACGCAGCCAGCACCCGCCGGTGCGCCAGGCGCTGGTCCTGGAGGAGAATCCACATGGTCCGGCCCTGTATCTCGGCGCCCATGCACGCAGCATCGAGGGCATGGGCGAGGCGGAGTCCCGCGCGCTGATCGACCAGCTGATGGAGTTGGCGACGCAGCCTGCCTTCACCTACGCGCACAAGTGGCGTCCGCATGATCTGGTGATGTGGGACAACCGCGCCGTGCTGCACCGCGCCACCCCCTTCGCGACGACAACGGAACGCCGCCACATGGTGCGGACCTGCGTCGCCGGCACCGCGCCGACCCTCGCCGCGGCCGCATGACGGCGGAGGCTTTCGAGGGCCACTGGGACCACATCATCGTCGGCGCGGGCAGCGCCGGCTGCGTGCTGGCCAACCGCCTCTCCGCCGATCCGCGCCGCCGCGTGCTGCTGCTGGAGGCGGGCGGCGAGGCGCGACATCCGTACCTCCAGGTGCCGGCCGGCTTTCTCAAGACCTTCCGCGATCCGCGCTTCAACTGGAATTTTTCCACCGAACCCGGCCCCGGCGTGGCGGGACGCGCGATCCACACGCCACGCGGGCGGGTGCTCGGCGGCTCCTCGGCGATCAACGGGCATCTGTGGGTGCGCGGATCGGCGCGGGATTTCGACGACTGGGCGCAGGCGGGCTGCCGCGGCTGGTCGCATGCGGATGTGCTGCCGCATTTCCGCAGCCTCGAGGACTACCGCGACGATGCGCATCGCGGCGCCGGTGGGCCGCAGCATGTCTCCGACATCCCCGCGCTGCATCCGATCGTCGCCGACTTCCTGGAGGGCGGCGCCGAATGCGGCCTGGCGCGCAACCCGGACTACAACGGCGCGGCGCAGGAAGGCGTCTTCACCTACCAGCGCACCATCCGCCGCGGCAGCCGCTTCAGCGCGGCGAGCGCCTTCCTCGCGCCGGTCCGCGACCGCGCCAATCTGCGCGTCGTCACCAATGCGCTGGTGTTACGCATCGAGACGGCCGCAGGGCGCGCCAACGGTATCACCTTCGCCCGCGACGGCCGCACGCTGACGGCGCATGCAAAGGGCGAGATCGTGCTCGCCGCGGGCGCGATCGGGTCACCGCATCTGCTGCAGGTCTCGGGCCTCGGCCCGGCGGCGCTGTCGCGCGCGCTCGGCCTGCCGGTCATCGCCGACAATCCGGGCGTCGGGGAGAACCTGCAGGACCACTACGCCATGCGCGTGGTGCATCGCGTGACACGCCCGGTCACGCTGAACGAGCAGGCGCGTCCGCCGCGCCTGTGGTGGGAGATGGCGCGCTGGGTGCTGACGCGGCGCGGGATGCTTGCCTACAGCCCGGCCCATGCCGGCGCCTTCGCGCGATCGCGCGACACGCTCGACGAACCGGATCTGCAGTTTGTTTTCACCCCCGCTTCCTATTCTGAGGAAGGCGTGACGGGGCGCCTCCAGGACGTGCCGGGCATGACCATCGGCGTCTGGCAGTGCCGGCCCGAAAGCCGTGGTTCCGTGCGTGCCAGCAGCGCCGATCCGCGCCAGGCGCCGGCCATCCAGCCGAACTACCTGATGGCATCGGAGGATCGCGCAGCGGCCATCGCCGGGCTGCGCATGGCGCGACATCTGCTGGGCACGCGCGCCCTCGCGCCGTGGTCGGCGGGAGAAACCACACCTGGTCCGGAGCAGGTCAGCGACGATGCGCTGCTTGCCTATGCGCGGGCGAAAGGATCGACCGTCTATCACCTGTGCGGCACCTGCCGCATGGGTGGCGACGGCGCGCCCGTAACGCCGGAGCTTCGGTTGCGCGGCATCGACGCGTTGCGCGTGGCCGATGCCTCGGTCATGCCACGGATCGTCTCGGCCAATACGAATGCGACGACGATGATGATAGCCGCCAAGGCCGCGGCGATGATGCTTGGTCAGTCCATCACGAGGCCGTAGGTCAGGCAGACGTCGCCGACACTATGCAGGCGGGCCGACGGGCCGATGCGGGCCGGGGGCTGTGCCCTGCTTGATCAGGCGTCCGAAGCCCGCTGGCCGTCTCGGGCAGCGCCGGCACCCGGGGAACGCCCAGAGAGAGTTGTTTTCCCGGTTCCCACCGCTGCTCCAATCTTCTCTGTCACAACCTGTCTCTCCTGGTCACGACACCGCGCTGAGGCGCAGGTTTGGCCGTGGTTTGCGCGCGGACCTTGATGGTTCGATTTCGCAACCAGAGCCGATTTTCGGCCGGAGAGAGCAGAGAGTCTCCAGACCTTGAGGGTAGGCTGATTTTACCCTCAAGCTTAAGCCGTTGAATTACGGTATTGTTTTTCGAGCCCTGGCGCCGAAAGTTAGTCATTCGATCGCCCCTGGAATCGCGCTTTCCTGCGAATCGTTGATCGACCACCAAGCTTCTCTGCGGCGCCGAAATGCCGCTTTACCTCGCCATACTGGACGTCCATGGACGACATCGACCGCGTCTTCGCCCGCTTCAAGGACGACAAGCCGGAACCGGCGGACCGGCGCGAGACGCTGAGCATTCCCCGTCGCAACGGCGCCGGCGGCAGCAGGACCGTGGAAGTGGTTCACGTGCGGTCCGGCCGCGGGACCACGGATCGTCCGCAGCGCCCGGACCCGCGCCTCCGCGCCGCATCCTGGGAGGGAGGATTTCAAGCACAGCGGTCGGTCGCGACGCCCGTCTTCCCTGCGCCTGTCCCAGTCGCTGCGACAAAGCTCACGACGCACGTGATGCCGGCTTGGGAACCAGCAGCGACCGAGGACGCATCCTCGGCTCCTGGATCGCTGAACGTGGCTGAAGTGCTTGACGTCGGCGCACGCCGTGGCCGAGGACGGCCGCGCAAGGAGGTCTCGACGACACCGCCCGCCAGGCACGTTGCAGACCCGTTCGACGCCGATGACGATGGCGCCAACTGCCTGCGCTGCGGCTACGCGATAGAGTCGGCGCGGAAGAAGCGGGGGCTGATGACGTGCATGGAGTGTGGGTAGTCTGATCAGCCTCCGCTCGTCGTCGTTGTGATTATCTGCGGTGGCTGGAAGCAGAATGGCTGCTTCACGCACGCCGAGGGGAATACCTGCCGTCACCTGTAGACCTGCCGCTTGTCTCAAATCGGCGCTTTCCAGCGACGTAAAAATTCCGACTTCAGCGTGATGAAAAGACGCGAGGTTCTCAATTCACAAGTAGGTCTGGAACTCCGACCTGAGATATCGCAGCGCCGAGATTACCCAGCGATCAATCTGCTCTTCGGACTCTGGGGTGTGTTGCTGAGGTGTCGCCACATCTGGCATTACGCAGATCAGGTCGTGCCACATCGTGCGGGCCGGAAGGTGGAGGTGGTGGAAACCGGCAAGCGTGGCGCTGACCCGCGGTGTCGCGACGCCGCCGCCGCCTCCGTCATCACCAAGGTTGACGTCCTCGGCGACCGGTTCGAGGTCGATGTCGACAGCCTTCTCTTCTTCGGCTGCCGGCGGCACTCGGTCGACCCATCCGGCGTCCACATCGAACTGCCAGTGCGGGTGCGCGGCGCCCACGCCGGGAAAGCCAACGGCGCCGCCTTCGGTCTTCGCTCCCGCCCATTCGAGCCGGAAGCGCAGGTTCGGCATGTCTTCGACGCCGGCGATGACGAACCGCAGGTTACTGGAGACAAACTCGATCTGATCGCGCCCGCGCGCAGGCTGCCATTCTTCATTGTATCCGAAGTAGAGGATGGATTCGTCGTTGGCAGCCTGAGCGAGCTCGGCCACTGCTCCCTGGGGCAGGACAGTGCCGGCCGCATCGATCTGTTCGTTGCGCAGCACCCAGGTCGTCGGGCCGCTGCGTCTGGCGTGCACGATGAAGCGCAGGCGCTGGTCACGAAATCCGAGCTCGTTGTTCAACCTTTGCCCGAGGCTGCGAAGCCGACTCTCGACGGCGCGCCGGGCCCGAACCAGTGGCAAGCTCATGACACCGACCACTCATCCACCCGCGTCCGGTATGCGGCTGCAGCGAACGCGTCGAGGAGTGGCGCGGCTGGACGCTCGCGAGCGTCCAGTTCGCGCAGCGCGCGAGCCTGTTCTTCCAGCTCCGGCGTCTCAAGGTACATGGCCGCCAGATCGGGCAGCGGCACGCGGCGCACCTGGTTCTTCGCGCCGTCAACCTGACCGCCGCCCACGATCCTGCCGTTCTCACGCAGCAGGGCGAAGAAGAGGCGCGAGTTGAGCAGAAAGGCGTAGTCGTGGAGCAGCGGCACCGTCTCGAAAGAGGTGTCCAGCAGCGCTTCGCCGGGAAGCCACGAGTAACCCTGGACCACAACATGGCTACCGTCCTCGTCGACGGCGAAGCTGTCAGTGGCGATGTAGGCGCGTGCGACCAGCCGCGGCCGTCGCGCCCTGTTGGTGTCACGGCGGGCGCGCTCGAGGTCCACGCGCGTGTCCGGGGGGAGATCGAGCGGTTCCAGATGTCGCGTGTAGAAGGTGGGTGCGACCCGCTGGATCTCGGAGGCCGTCATTGGCTCGTCCGGGTAGAAGATCCACGTCACGGGTTGGATGCGTCCGTTGCGGATGGATCGCGTCTCGGCGACTGGTCGGAACAGCTTCCGATCACGCGCGGGCAGACGCTCGTAGTCGGCCGTGTCGATCTGCAGTGCCGAGCCGGTCGTGCCGGCCCGAACTCCTAATTCGACGTGGAACAGGTTCTCCACGGCGACTACGCCGGGCGTCTCGATTAGGCGTTCGGGCAGGCTACCGAGGCTATAGGGGCGCGGCGTCCAGTCGTCACGTTCGGCGAGCAGGCGCTGCGGCATCGGGTAGATCGACCAGTCGATCGTCCGCTCCGAGTGGCGGTTGCCGGCCGCCCATCGGCGCAGGCGCCGAAGGGCGGCGCTGCTGGCACCACGCTTCTGGCTCGCCCACAGCATCGTGGGCGCAATATCTACCCGCTTGTCCGCCTTGCGCAGGACAAGAGAGGCGACGTTCACGAGCGCGTCGCGAAATAGTCCATGGTCGCCTAGGACGGCAATGAGCTCTAGCGCGTTGGCGCGCAGCAGGCCATCGCGCCACTTGATCCCACCCGTCTGACTGAGGGCGCCGGCGGGAAGCAGTGTGGCCAGTGTGCCGCCGGGCACTAGGTGATGTTGCGCGAGGGAGGTGAACGCCATGGAGAGATCGGGGCGGTAGCGAAACGCGTCCGCTAGGATCTGCTGGAGCCGCGCGCGTACCTGACTGTCCATCTCCGGCATAGCGAGGAACGGCGGATTCATTAAGATGACGTCAGCATCGAGACGTTCCTCTAAGAGCAGGAAGTCGCTGACGCGCACGGTGGTCTTCACGCCCGGCCGATCAATGAACCCGCCATGATCCAGCGCGAACCGCGCCATGGCGATCGCGCTGGCTGAAACATCGAGGCCAACGAGCTCGACGTCTCCCCGATAGGCCCGGCGTTCGAGGGCGCGCAGTACTTCGCAGAGGAAGATTCCGGAGCCACAGGCCGGATCGACGATCCTGATTGCCGGCTTGTGGAGGTGGTCGGCGATAGCTAGGTCGGCAAGCGTGCGTGCGAGGCCCGGTGGAGTGTAGTAGGCACCGAGTTGCGTTCGAGACGGCCGCCCGGAAACCGATGCAAGGCCGAATAGCTGCGGCTGGAGCGGCTCGGTCAGCAACTCGGCATGCGCCTCCTGGAAGACCATGCCCGCCGCATGGCGCATGGTTAGGGCGAGTTCAGCCCGGCGCCCAGCGAGGCGACTGTAGCGCAGCTCTTCGCGCATGCGGTATTCGTGGTCGGCCGGAAGCAACGCCCTGGCGGCCGCCGCGGTGCGCCCCGAATGGCCAGCGTCATTGGGGCCGTGGATCTCCTCCCCCATTACCGCCAGGAAGGTGTCGAGCGCCTGCATAGCGTCCAGGCCGGCCGCCGCCGCGACGTGCCGGTGGGACCGGAAGCAGCCCACCACGTGTTCGACAACGTCAACCGGCGGTTCGATCTGCTTCGCGACGATCGAAGAGAGGAAGGCTTCGGGGTTGCGGTCGACCTGCTCGCGCTTGAACCGGAGCACGGGCGCGTTGGTCGCGACCTGCCGCGCAAACACCGCATCGTCCTCGATCGTCACGTGGGTGGCTAGCTGAGAGGACCATGTCCAGTCTAGCACCGCGCCCACATCTATCCGGCCGCCCGAGAGGGAGAAGCTGCCGTCGACGCCGTCGAGTAGGGCGTGATGGAGCTGCTGAACGTCACGGGCGTCGCCCAGGAGTGGGCTGCGGGCAAGCCCGAGCCGGCGGCTCCAGTTTTCGGCGACTTCCAGCGTCGACATCGGCGCGCCCCTTGAATCGAATGCGCGGCCGGTCCCATCTCTGGGGGCCGAACCGCGCGGTTCAAATCTCGCCTAAACCGGCGAGGACCACAAGACTTTAGTGAAAAAAGAACAAAAAGTGAACATTAATTGTGCTGATCGGCGTCACTTGGCCGAAGGCTGCTCACGGGTGCCGCGAGCACTAGACACAGGGCACAAGCCGGCTGTCGGGGGTGCAGGATCCATAACCCACGCCTCGCTGATGGGCCCAGACCTCGGGGAACGGCTGAAGTAGCGCCGGCAGAGCATTACCATCCGGCGCCTGTCCATCGAGGAGCGCCTCAATGATCTTCGGCGCCAGCAGCGTCAGGCGGAGCAGCGACCCCAGATATCCCCGCTCGATCCGCTCAGCCGCTGCCATCTCGGTAATCGAGGCATACCGACCCTCGTCGAGCAGACGCTGATATCGGAACGCCCGCGCCAGCGCCTTCACCAGCGCCGGGTCGGCGCGTGTCGGGATCGCGGAGGCGTCACCCTGCTGCGCTGGCGTCACCACCGTCTTCCGTCCCGGCCGTCGCCGGATCTTCAGCGGCACCCGCACCGTGATGCTGGTCGCGGCCGTCATGCTGCAGCCCTCAGCGCCGTGGGTGCGATGGCGCCGAGATCCCGAACCAGACCGGCCAAACCCTCGACCCGGAGCCGGATTTCAGCGCCGGCAGGCCCGACGACCACCCTCTCGACCAGCGCCCGCACGATCCGCGCCTGCTCGGCTGGGAATAGCTCCTCCCACAACGGGTGGAGCCGGTGCAGCGCATCCCGAGCCTCGTGCTCCGCCAGGTCCGGCGCCTCCCGCCGTGCCGCAAGCCACGCGCCGACGACGATCTCCGGCTGCCGAAGCAAGGCTCGCACCTGGCTGATCACAGCGCTCTCGATCTGCGCCGCCGACACGCGCCGCACGATGCTGTCACCGACATCAGTGTCGGCCTTCAGCACGCGCTGGGCGACGTAGTAGAAATAGCGTCGGCCATTCTTAACCGCATGCGTCGGCGACATGGCGCGGCCGTCCAGCCCAAAGATCAGCCCCTTCAGCAGCGCCGGCGCGTGCTGCCGATTCTGCGCAGCACGGGTGCGCGGGCTGACTTGCAGAATGACGTGCGCCCGGTCCCACAGGTCCCGCGGGACGATCGCCTCGTGCTCGCCACGATAGACGTTCCCCTTGTGCCTGACCTCCCCGATGTAGGTCCGCAGGTTCAGCGCCTTGTAGACATCTCCCTTGTCCAACAGCTTGCCGGACCTGCTGGCGATGCCCTCGGCTTGCAGGCGGCGCACCGTCTCGACCCCCGAGCCGGTCTCGACGAAGAGTTCGAAGACGCGCCGGACGCGGGGCGCCTCTGCCTCGTTGATGATCAGCTTGCGATTCTGCACCTCGTAGCCGAGCGGCACCTTCCCGCCCATCCACATGCCGCGCGCCTTCGAGGCGGCCACCTTGTCGCGAATGCGCTCCCCGATCACCTCTCGCTCGAACTGCGCGAAGCTCAGCAGGATGTTCAGCGTCAGCCGGCCCATGCTGGTCGTCGTGTTGAAAGACTGCGTGACCGAGACGAAGGTGACGCCGTGCGCCTCCATGGTCTCGACCAGCTTGGCGAAGTCCATCAGCGAGCGGCTGAGCCGGTCGATCTTGTAGACCACGATGACGTCGACCAGCCCCTGCTCGATGTCGGCCAGCAGGCGCCTCAGCGCAGGGCGCTCCAGGGTGCCGCCGGAGAATCCGCCATCGTCATAGCGGTCCCGCACCAGGGTCCACCCCTCGGCGCGTTGGCTCGCGACATACGCCTCGCAGGCCTCACGCTGAGCGTCGAGCGTGTTGAACTCCTTGTCGAGCCCCTCGTCCGTGCTCTTGCGCGTGTAGACCGCGCAGCGGAGCTTTCTTGTGGTCGCCGGCATCACGTCGCCGGCAGATGCCTTCCGCCTCATGCGCTACCGCCTGGCTGGCGCAGCCCGAAGAATGCCCAGCCGTTCCAACGCGTGCCGGTGATGTGCCGCGCGATGGCCGACAGCGACCGATACGGCCGCCCCTCATATTCGAAATCATCGGCCCGCACGGTGATGACGTGCTGCACGCCGTCATGCTCGCGGATCAGCCGCGTGCCCGGCAGCGGCCGGCTATCGGCTCGGATCCGCCGCAGCACGATGTTCCCGCCGTCCAGCTGCTCGCCGAGCGCCTCCAGCCGGGCCCGCGTCTCCGGCTTCAGTCCACCATAGGCCAGCTCCTGGACCCGATAGGCGAGCCGGCTGGTGATATAGCTGCGGCTGAACGGCGGCGGCTCCTTGCCGAACAACTCCCGCCACTGCTGCTTCAACTGCGCGATCGGTGCCGTCTTGAGGGCGGCGAGGCGCGGCAGCACCTGCGTCGGCGGGATCTTCGGGATAATCGGCGTCGGCGGTGCGGCGTCCTGCTGCTTCACCTTCGTGGTCAATCGTCGGGTCATGCGACTCCCTTTCTCCTGGGGTTTGCATGACGGCGCTGCCTGGCGGTGGAGTGTAGGCGAACGTCTCCGCGAGCCTCGACCTGCGTGGAATCACGGGCGAGATCCTCGGCAGCGCGGCTGCGCAGCCGCAGAATGCCGCGCGCGAGGAGGTCGCAGACCTCACGGAGGTGAGGAGCAAGGTGATGATTGATCGGTGAAGGAGGCATGGCGATCCACAATCGTCCTGCCCCTTATCTACGGATCTGCGCGGCGTCGTTCTCATGGCATCGCGTAGGACGCAATGATCAGGCGGCGTGCTTCTTCGCTTCCGGTCCGAACATCGCCCACACATCGCGAAGGCGGCGCTTCAAGGTACTGTCATCGGGCACCTTGAGCCCCTTGGACGCAAACCAGGCCTGCATGTGGCGGATCAGGGCTGCCTGGGATTCCGGCACCCCTTCGAAATAGAACAGCCGGCACGCTTCCAGCCTTGCGGCATCCCAATCGTGAGTCGGCTGCACCCCACGGCGAGAACGGGCAGGTGCATCCGCCTCCGCCTCGTGATCACCGTCCTGCGCTTCGAGACGGCGCCATTCTTCACGGCGCACCCCGAGCTCATCGCGCGTGACCAGCAGGCCCTCCTGATCCGGATTTTCGATGCTCGTATACCCAGCACCTTCCGTCGGCAGCGCGTGCACAACACCGGTGCCGTTGCGCAAGATGGTCCAGCCGTCGACGGGGTAGAGGTCGACCAGGCCATTCAGCATGCGAAAGCCAGCCGGGATCCGGAACCCATGGCCATCACCGTCCTCCTCCCAGTCGCCAATTTCGACGCGCAGGCCTGCAACCGGGACACTGAGCCGCAGTTGCCCCTCGGCCGCCATGACCCCCATGTCGACCAGCGACAGACCGAAATGAGCGCCGACGTCGTCGATGCTGAAGAAGCGTTTGTGTTTGGGCCGCGTCGCCATGTCAGATTCCTCAGCCAGCGGCGAATGGGCGCATCCGCCGATAGGCGAGCACCACCTTGCCGATGTCCCGTCGCATATCGGGCGGCAAGCGCTGCGCCTCCACGAACAGGTCGTCGAGCTGGATGCCGAGGATCGCCGCGGCGCGCTGCACGAGCTCGTCGCTGGGCGGCTTCTCGATCTCCCGTTCGACGCGCGACCAGTAGCCGGGCGAGATGCCCATCCGCTCTGCCATGTCATTGAGCCCGATGCGCAACTCCGTGCGCCGGGCGCGAACCGCTGCCCCAAACGCCATCACACCTCTCCCTGGATGAGGCCGTAGCGCGCCAGGCGCACGGCAATGAACCGTTCCGACACGCCGAAATCCCCGGCAAGCGCCGCGATGACGCCGGCGACGGCGTCGGGTGCGTTGCCGGAGGCAAGGACGGGGCTGCCCGGCCGGCCCTGATGTAGTCCGCGTGCCAACCGCAGCCCCTCGCCACGGGCATGGGCCAGCAACCGCGTGTGCAGCGGCACCGGCGGCGCCAACAGCGCACCCATGAACTCATTTGCCCGACCCTCAGCACCACGGCCTACGCGGTCGAGTGCCTGCGGCGAGCTGGCGACGGCGCGATAGCGCCGCGGACCGTCGTCCAGCGCGGCCGGCACGTCGAACAGCAGATGCCCAAGCTCATGCGCGGCGGTGCTGAGCGCGAGATCTGGCCGATGGACAGTCATCGGCCCATTGACCGCCAGAAAGGCCCAACCCGGCTCGTCGGGATCGGTGTCGCACAGGCCGAGCACGGGCCGGCCCATCTCGTCCTGCAGCGCGCCCGCGATGTCCCAGGACACCAGCAGCCGGCGCCCGTTCACGGCCACCTCTCGACTGACATCGAGCAATGCAGGGAGAGATAGGGCCAATTCGCTTGGCTCGCGCCGGATCTGCTGGCGCACCTGCCCGGCGACCGCCCGGATGGCGGCCACGGTGAGCGAGCGTGGCGCCGCGCTCCCCGGTCGGCAGGCATAGTCGATCGTCAGTGTCATAGGAGTACGGTCCTCGGGAAGCCGCGTTTCGGCAACGCGCTTGTTCATTTTATGTTCTTCGCCCAGGTGGCGTCCAGCAGTCGTTTGCCGGGGTGGTGCGCAAATCGGAATTCGGCACCTCGCGAGCGCCCGGGAGTGCCGGCCTGTATCTAACCCTTTGAAAGAACGTAGGTGCGGAAATCAATCGGGGGCATTTTCGCCCTATTCGGCACCTTTCCGCCCTCGTCGCACCGGGGAACGCCGTGCTGGCTTGAGGTCGTCGCAGCCGCCTCAGCCAAGGATCCGCACCATGCCCGAGCAACAGCCCCGACAGGCTGAGAATCCCCACAAGTGGGACAATGATCGTATCCGGGTGGCGCTGGCGTCAGCCCGTCACCATGCCGGCCGCTTCTCCCGGCACCGGCGCTTGAGTCGGGTGGATCGGGAGGACCTGACCCAGGACATCCTGCTCGCCATCGTCGAGGCGGCCGACCGCTACGATTCCAGACGGGCTTCCTGGTCGACCTTCGTCGCTCTGCTCGCCCAGCACGTGGTCATCGACCGTGCGCGGGCGCCGGTGCCGATCGACACCGTTCCACTCGACGCCAACGACGCCCACGGCATCGCCAGCACGCTCTCCGCAGCCTGGCTCGATCCCGACCTGCCCATCGCGCTGCGCAGCGCCGCCATCGAACTGCCTGGTGCATCGCGGACGCTCCTCGACCTGATCGTCGCGCATCGCGACGTGGTCGATGCGCGCGACGCGAGCGGCGTGTCGCCGGCGACCTTCTATCGCGCTCTTGCCGATCTCCGCTGCTGGCTCCGTGCCGCGGGCGCGCATCCCTCCGCCTTCACCGCGTTGAGGCCGTGAGAACGGATTCTCGCTGATCCGTATGAAACCAGATGACGACCTTGCGTGAGAGGGAGAGCCGACCGGTGCGCTTCACACCCCCAGAGATGCTGTCGAACGAGATCCTGCTGAACTTGGAGGATCTGCTCGACGTCGTGCTGACCGAGAACGGCCTGTGCGATCGCTACGCCGATGCGTCGCCCGGCGATGCCATCGTCTATCACATCGGCCTGCTCGCCCGTGATCGCGACAGGATCGCCTCCGAACTGCCGGCCGAACGCCGCGAGGATCTCGAAGCCGTCGCGCGGCGCGTCTGGGCGATGGCGGAGACTGGCCTTGGGCATCTCGTGCAACGCCGCGTGGCGGAGGGTCGTTGCGCCTACCTGCTGGTCGTTCGGCCGCGGCCGCTCAGCGCGCGGAGCGCCGCCGGCTACGCGCTGGCCGACCTGCTCGGCCGGGAGGCCGCATGATGCAGGCCGCGCTCAGCAACCGCCCCTCCCTCGACGATATGCGGGCCCTGCCAGTTGGCCAGGTGATCGACCTGCCGGCGGAGCATCTCGCGCTGCTGCAGGAGGAGGCGCGGTCCCGCCTCGACATCGCCAAGCGCGCGCTGGACTGGATCGAGGGCGCCATCGCGATGAGGTATGAGCAGCGTGCCATCGGCGCCCGCGCCGCGGCCGGCAAGGACACCGGCACCGTCCGCTTCCAGGACGGCAACGTCGAGGTCACCGCCGATCTCCCGAAGCGCGTGGAATGGGACCAGAGTCGGCTCACCGCCCTCACAGAGCAGATCCGCGCCGGCGGCGAGGATCCCGATGTGTTTGTCGAAGTCAGCTTCAAGGTGGCTGAGCGCGCCTACGCCGCCTGGCCAGATCGCATTCGCGCGGCCTTCGAGCCGGCGCGCACGGTCCGCACCGGCCGCGCCACCTATCGCCTCGCCATCATGTCCGAGACGGCGCTGCGCGACAGCCCGCATGGCGCCGGCGTCATCCCGATGCGGGGAGGCCGCTGATGGCGCTGCGCATCATCACCGCCGACGAGCGGCAGGCTGAGGCGCGCGGCATCAAGGCCGTGATCTTCGGCAAGAGCGGCATCGGCAAGACCTACCTCCTGCTGACGCTCGACGAGGGCACCACGCTCTTCATCGACCTGGAGGCCGGCGATCTCGCCGTGCAGCACTGGCGTGGCGCATCCATCCGTCCGCGCACCTGGGAGGAATGCCGCGACCTCGCGCTGTACTTGGCCGGCCCCAACCCCGCGCTGCGCGACGACCAGCCCTATTCCGCCGCGCAGTATGCGCGCGTCCTGCAGGCCTATGGCGATCCGGCGCACATGGACGGCTTCGCCACGATCTTCGTGGACAGCATCACAGTCGCAGGCCGGCTCTGCTTCCAGTGGTGCCGCGGCCAGCCCGAGGCGCATTCCGAGAAGACCGGCAAGCCCGACATCCGCGGCGCCTATGGGCTGCATGGCCGCGAGATGATCGCGTGGCTCACGCACCTGCAGCATGCGCGCGGGCGCAACGTGATCTTCGTCGGAATCCTCGACGAGAAGCTCGACGACTTCAATCGCCGCGTCTTCGTGCCGCAGATCGACGGCAGCAAGACCGGCCTCGAGCTGCCCGGCATCGTCGATCAGGTCATGACGCTGGCCGAGATCAAGCCGGACGTCGCGCCCGGGCAGCCTGCGGTCGCGTCCTTCCGCGGCCTGGTCTGCCAGACGCTGAACCCCTGGGGCTATCCCGCGAAGGATCGCAGCGGCCGGCTCGACATGCTGGAGCCGCCGCATCTCGGGCAGCTCTTCCAGAAAATCCGCAGCCCATCGCCGCCAATCGACGCCCACGGCGCGCCGTCGATCGCGCTGCCCGCCCCCCCCCCCAACACCTGATCGGAGCCGAAGCACCATGGCTGCCTGGAACGACTATAACGACGCCCAGTCCAATCCGAATCTGATCCCCAAGGGGACGCTCGCGAAGGTCCGCCTCACCATCCGCCCCGGCGGCTTCGACGATCCGAGCCAGGGCTGGACCGGCGGCTACGCGACGCGCGGCAGCACCGGCGCCGTCTATCTCAATGGCGAGTTCACCGTGCTGGAGGGGCCCTACGCCAAGCGGAAGATCTTCACGCTGATCGGCCTCCACAGCCCGAAGGGGCCGGAGTGGGCAGGGATGGGCCGCAGCTTCCTGCGCGGAATGCTGAACTCCGCCCGCGGCATCTCCGACAAGGATGTCTCGCCCCAGGCGCAGGCGGCGCGCCGCATCGGCGGCTTCGCGGATCTCGATGGCCTCGAGTTCGTGGCGAAGATCGAGCACGGCACCGATGCTGGCGGCGAGACCAAGAACGAAATCCGCATGGCGGTGACGCCCGACCATCGGGATTACGCCCAGGTGATGGGGCGGCAGGCGGCGCTGGCGGGTTTTGCGCCGCCCGCCCCGGCCTATGCGCCACCCGTCGCACCGGCCATCCACCAGGGCGCCTTCCCTGCCGCGGCGCCGCAGCCCACCGCTGGGGCCGATCCTCGCCCGGCCTGGGCGCGCTGAGGGAGGGCCGCAGCAGCATGATGCTCCGCCCCCGCCAGAAGCTCTTCGTCGAGCGCAGCCTTCGTGCGCTCGGCCAGCACGGCAACACCCTCGGCGTCGCCCCAACCGGCGCCGGCAAGACCATCATGCTGTCGGCGGCGGTGGGCGAGCATATCAGCAGCAGCGCCGCGAAGGCCGCCGTCCTCGCCCATCGGGATGAGCTGACGGCGCAGAACCTGGCGAAGTTCCGCCGCGTGAATTCCGGAATCTCCACCTCGGTGGTGGATGCCGGCCAGAAGTCCTGGGGCGGCCAGGTCACCTTCGCGATGGTGCCGACGCTGACCCGCCAGGCGAACCTCGAGGCGATGCCGGCGCTGGACCTGCTGGTGATAGACGAGGCGCATCACGCCGTCGCCGACAGCTATCGCCGCATCATCGACCGCGCCCTGGATCGCAACCCGGCCTGCCGCATCTATGGCGTCACGGCCACACCGAACCGCGGCGATAAGATCGGGCTGCGCCAGGTCTTCTCCAACGTTGCCGACCAGATCCGCCTCGGCGAACTTATTGCCTCCGGCCACTTGGTGGCACCCCGCACCTTCATTATCGATGTCGGCGTCCAGGATGAGCTCCGCGCGGTGCGCCGCAGCGGCGACGATTTCGACATGGGCGAGGTCGCCCGTGTCATGGACACGGTGCCGGTCACGGACGCCGTGGTGAAGCACTGGCAGGAGAAGGCCGGCGGCCGCCAGACCGTGGCCTTCTGCTCCACGGTCGCACACGCCGAGCACGTTGCCGCCGCCTTCAACGCCGCCGGCGTCCCCACCGTCGTGGTCACCGGCGACATGCCGGACGGCGAGCGACGCTCCGTCCTGGCCGCCTACGCCCGGGGCGAGGCGCGCATCGTGGTCAACGTCGCGGTGCTGACCGAGGGCTGGGACCATCCCCCCACCTCCTGCGTCGTGTTGCTGCGGCCCAGTTCCTTCAAATGCACCATGATCCAGATGGTCGGCCGCGGGCTGCGCACCGTGGATCCCACGGAGCATCCTGGCATCGTCAAGCGCGACTGCATCGTGCTCGACTTCGGCACCTCCTCACAGATCCACGGCTGCCTGGAGCAGGACGTCGATCTCGACTGCCAGCCCGGCGAAGGTGAGCCGCCCACCAAGGCCTGCCCCTCCTGCGAGGCCGAGATGCCGATCGCGGTGATGGAGTGCCCGATCTGCGGCCACGCCTTCGAGCCCCGCGGGCGCGAGACGGCGCCGCTCACCGACTTCATCATGACCGAGATCGATCTCCTCCGGCGCTCTGCCTTCCAGTGGTGCGACCTGTTCGGCGATGACGCCGCACTGCTGGCCAATGGGTTCAACGGCTGGGCGGGCATCTTCTTCCTGAACGGGGCGTGGCACGCGGTCGGCGGGGCGAAGGAGGAGCGGCCCCGCCTGCTGTCCATCGGCGAGCGGCTGGTAGCGCTGGCCGCGGCGGATGACTGGCTGAACACCCACGAGACCGACGAGAGCGCCCATAAGAGCCGGCGCTGGCTGCGCGAACCGCCGACCGAGCGTCAGCTGATCCACCTGCCCCCGGCGGCCCGTGCCGATCTCGGCATGACCCGCTACCAGGCCTCGGCGCTGCTCACCTTCAAGTTCAACCGCCAGGCCATCCAGCATCTCGTGCGCAGCGCCCAGCCCGCGGCGCTGGGGCAGGCGGCATGATCGATGGCCCGCTCCCCGGAACCGCCCTGCGCCGTCTGCTCCCGCCCGGCGCGTGGCTTTGGCTGGTTCGACCCGGCGCCGCGGAAGAAGCCGCGGCCCTCGGTCTCCTTCTGCTGCATCGCCTGCCAGGGCTTCTGGTCGCGCTTGGCGGGGAGGTCGTCCGCCATGGTTGACCTCACTGAGCAGGAGAAGGCCGCGATGCGCGCCGCCATGCGCCGCGTCGCGGAGACCATGGCCGAGATCGGCTGGGGCACCCGCTTCCAGGAGCTGAGCGAGGCGCAGGTGCTCACCCTGATCGAGGTCGCCGTCGGCGGCTTCCAGGAGGCGATGCAGGCGATCGCCCGGCAGGACGCGGCGGTGGAGGTGCCGTTCTGATGCTCGACTTCAACAGCCGCAGCCAGACCTCGGCGCATGTGAATGCCGCCATCGACGCGGCACTGGTCACAGCCAATCAGACGACACCGCCGCGCAGCTACCTGGGTGGCTCTCGCCTCGGCCATGCCTGCGAGCGGGCGCTGCAGTTCGAGTTCGTGAAGGCCCCGAAGGACGAAGGCGCCGACTTCGACGGCCGGCTGCTCCGCATCTTCGGGATCGGCCACGCGCTGGAGGACGTCGCCGTCGCCTGGCTGCGGGCCGCCGGCTTCGAGCTCTACACCCGTCGCGGCGGTACCGAGCATGGCGAGCAGTTCGGCTTCTCGGTCGCCGGCGGTCGCATCCGCGGCCATGTGGACGGAGTCTTCGCCGCCGGCCCGACCATCCCCGGCATGGCGTTCCCGGCCCTGTGGGAATGCAAGACCATGAACGCCAAGGCCTGGCGCGAGACGTCCAGCAAGGGCGTCGCCGCGGCCAAGCCGATCTACGCGGCGCAGATCGCCGTCTACCAGGCCTACATGGACGCCAGCGTTCCAGGCGTGGCGGACAACCCGGCGCTGTTCACCGCCATCAACAAGGACACGGCGGAGCTGCACCACGAGCTGGTGCCGTTCAACGCCGATCTGGCGCAGCGAATGTCGGACCGGGCGGTGCGCATCCTGGCCGCGACTGATGCCGGCGAATTGCTGCCCCGCGTTGCCGCGCAGGCCGATCACTTCGAGTGCCGCTTCTGCCCCTGGGCCAAACGCTGTTGGGCGCAGCCTGCATGACGGAATGGGGCGACTTCAACGATGCCGCGCCGCTGCCGGAGGATAGCGCGAGCGAGATTCCCGCCGCTGGGCCGATCGCCGTCGATCGGCTTCCCAGCGATGGGGAGTCGACGCTGCCTGCTTGCGGCTTCCTCGCGCCGGACATCGAGCAGATCGCCGCCTTCCTGGACGTGGTGTTCGGCTATTGCGACGGGTTGATTCCGGTCCGCGGCTTCGTCGACCAGGGCCAGGGTCTCGACACCAAGCCACACAACATCTGGGTCACGGCCGATCGGCACGCTGCCGCATCCCTCAGCGCCTACGCCGCCTGGGCCGCGCGCGAAGGCAGCGCCGTCTATGTCATCCCCGGCACCGTCGCCGAGCAGGGCCAGGCCCGCGCCGAGCATGTGCTGCAGATGCAGACGGTGGTCGTCGATCTCGACGCCGGCGACATCGCTGCCAAGCTGGTGCATCTGGTCCACCACCTCGGGGCACCAACGCTGCTGATCGAGAGCGGCGGCCGCACCGCCGAGGGCGCCGCCAAGCTGCACGCCTGGTGGCGGCTCACCGAGCCGGCTGAGGGCGAAGACCTGGCGCGGGTCTGCGCCCTGCGCGGCGAGATCGCGGAGAAGGTCGGTGGCGATCATCACTTCCGCTCCGCGCACCAGCCGATCCGGGTGCCCGGCACCGTCCATCAGAAGCATGGTGTGCAGCGGCGGGTCACCATTCGTGAGCACCGCCCAAGGGTCGAGGTGGAGCTCCCCGAGTTCGCCGCGGCGGTGGCGGCCATGCCCACCATGCCCGGCCTCGCGGCGCCCGCCGCCGGCCCTGGCGCCAGCCGCCCCGGCCTCGATGCGGTCCTGACCACGCCAGTGCGGGAAGGCGCCCAGGACGCCTGGACCCGCTTCCAGGGCGCCAGCGCCGCCATCGGCCACTTCGTCCGCATGGTCCACGAGGGGCGCATGACCGGCGATGAGGGCTGGGAGGCGATCTGCCAATACAATGCCGCCTGCCTCCGACCGGAATGGCCGTTGGACCGCATCAAGGCGGAGGCCGATGCGATCTGGTCCCTGCATGTCGACCGCAACGGGCCGCCACTGCTCCGCGCTGCGGCGCCGCCGCCCAGCACCATCGCCGCGCACACCCTGGGCGCGCTGCTGGACGACACCTCTCCGATGCCCGACGACCTAATCGGGCCGCGCCTGCTGACCCCGGGCGGGATGCTGGTGCTCGGCGGTGCGCCGAAGGTCGGCAAATCCGACTTCCTGATCAGCCTCCTGGTGCACGCCGCCGCCGGCGCCCCGTTCCTGCGCTTCACGGCACCACGCCCGCTGCGGGTGTTCTATCTGCAGGCCGAGATCCAGTACCACTACCTGCGGGAACGCCTGCAGCAGCTCCGGCTCGATCCCGCGATCGTGGCCCGCGCCCGCGACACCCTCGTTGTCACCCCCAAACTGCGCATGTTGCTCGATGACCAGGGCGTGCCCCTCGTGGCAGCGGCCATCCGTACCGCATTCCCCGACGCTCCGCCCGACATCATCTGCATCGACCCCATCCGCAACCTCTTCGATGGCGGGCCCGCGGGCGAAGGCGAGAACGACAACGGCGCGATGATGTTCTTCCTGCAGGGCCGGGTCGAAGCGCTGCGCGACCAGGTCGCCCCCGAGGCCGGCATCATCCTCGCCCACCACACGAAAAAACTCAGCAAGCAGCAGGTGAAGGACGATCCCTTCCTGTCGCTCTCCGGCGCCAGCGCGCTGCGTGGCTACTACACCTCGGGCGCTATCCTGTTCCGCCCCGATGAGGAGCAAACCGAGCGCGAGCTGCATGTCGAGCTCCGCAACGGCCCCGGCCTCGAGCCGATGCTGGTCGACAAAATCGCGGGCCGCTGGGTGGAATTCGATCGACGCGGCGAGCGCCTGGTCAGGCAGGACATCGGACGCAAACTCGATGCCGAACGGCTGCGCAAGCAGGATGTGATCCTCGGCATCCTGCTCGATGAGGCAGCTGAAGGCCGGCTCTATTCCACCATGCAACTGGCCGAGAAATTCGAGAACAAGGTCGGGCT
>JAYRJZ010000039.1:0-43033 GCA_041906015.1 Roseomonas sp. | reverse complement strand
CGCCATCTCATCTGCGCGCAGACGGTCGGGGACCGCGAGCGCGACCCGCCGCCGCAGGCTGCGGCCAGCGCCGTCGCCGTCCCCGCCTGGGCGCGGGAGAAACTGGCGCCGGAAGCCGTGGCCGCCGCCGCCGCGCCCTCGGCCATGGCGGGCGAGGAGGAGACGCCGGCGGCGAGCCCCGGCGGCAATGCCGACCCGCTCGGCCGGCGCTTCCGGCGCGGGCGGCTGGTCCACGCGCTGCTGCAACACCTGCCCGACCACCCGCCCGAACGCTGGCAGGAGACGGCAGCGCGCTTCCTGGCGCGCCGCGGCGCGCAACTGACCGAGGCCGAGCGGCAGGAGACGCTCGCAGAAGTGCTTGGCCTGCTGGCCCAGCCCGCGCTGGCCGAGGCGCTCGGCCCCGGCAGCCTGGCCGAGGCGCCGCTGGCCGGGGAGATCGGCGGGCGGATGATCTCGGGCCAGGTGGACCGGCTGCGGGTCACGGCGGACCGCGTGCTCGTCATCGACTACAAGACCAACCGCCCGCCGCCGGGTGCGGCCGATTCGGTCCCGCCGCTCTACCTGCGCCAGATGGCCGCCTATCGCGCCCTGTTGCGCGCGGCCTTTCCAGGCCGCGCCGTCGCCTGCGCGCTGGTCTGGACCTATGGCGCGCGCTTCATGGACCTGCCGGATTCCCTGCTCGATGCCCATGCTCCCTGATGGGCGCATTCCGCCATGCGCCGGACGCGGGGCACGGGACGCTTGACCTTCGGCCCCGGCTTGCCGAATTTCGGCCTCAATCGGCGGCCCCCCGGCCGTCATCTTGGACAGGACCCCCGATGAGCGAACTCACCAAGGCCGTGACCGACGACAGCTTCCAGGCGGACGTGCTGTCCGCCCCCGGCCCCGTGCTGGTGGATTTCTGGGCGGAATGGTGCGGCCCCTGCAAGATGGTGGGCCCCATCCTGGACGAGCTGGCCGCGGAATATGCGGGCAAGCTGACCATCGCGAAGGTCAATGTGGACGACAACCCGATGACGCCGAACGAGTATGCGGTGCGCGGCATCCCCACGATGATCCTGTTCAAGGACGGCAAGCCGGTGGACCAGAAGGTCGGCGCCATGCCGAAGGGCGCGCTGAAGAGCTGGATCGCCGGCCAGATCGGCTGATGGTTCCGGGCGTGCGGCGGGGCAGCTTCGCGCCCCGCCGAGCCTATGCCGCCCTGGCGAGCGGCACGGCCTCTTTCGCGCTGGCCGAGCGGATCACGGCCTCGTATTTGTTGCGCTTGTGCTGCAGCAGGCGCCAGCTGCCCTTGGCGGCGAGGTCCGACAGCCTGCCGCGCGGCTCGAGCCCGATCGCCTTGAAGATCATGCCGATCGCCCGCTCCCAGTGCTTGAAGCGATAGTAGGCCATGGCGCGGCCCATATAGCCGGCGATGCAGCGGTCGTGGTCGAAGCCGATCTCCGGCGGCTCGTTGCCGCAATGGAAGGCGAAGGCAAGCTCGTCATCCTCGGAATCCGTGATGCGGCCGAGCGCCACGCGGAAGCGCTGGAAGCGGGAGATCTTCTCGCGCTCCAGGAAGCGCTTCATGTGGTCGTAGAACAGCTTGAAGTGGCGGAACTCGTCGGCCGCGATCAGGCGGCAGATCTGGCGCAGCACCGGCTCCTCGGTCGCATCGCCCAGCGCGGAGTAGTAGGAGGAGGTCCCCGTCTCGACCATGCAGCGCGCGACCAGCTCGCCGCTGAGCGAGCCACGGAGCGATGTCTCGCGCGTGGTCTCGATCTTGTAGCCGTCCTTGTAGCGCGCGAAGGCCGCGGCGTAGTCCCAGTGGGGATCGGCCAGGCACGCCCACTTGCCGAGCGCATCGCCGTGCTGCACTTCCTCGACCGCCCAGTGGTCGGCGGCCTGGCGGAAGGGCGCGTCCTCGCGAAAGACGCTGCCGAGATAGGCAGCATACTCCAGCGCGTTGCGCTCGACCATGGCGGCGGCCTTGATGATCGGCACCACATCGGGATCGACCTTGGAAGCATCGAAGCTGTCCCAGTCGATCTGGTCCATGCGCCAGTGCTTCATGATCGCCTCCAGTTGCCGCCACGAGACAACGCCGCAGCGGGCCGCGATGCTGCGTCGCAGAACCGCAATGTTCTACGCCGCCTGCATGGATTCAAGGCGCGGGCCCGCATTCCGCACCGGCGTGGCGCGCGGGCCGCAGTTCCTGCCTCGGGGAAGCCTCAGGCGGCTTCGGCGGCGGCCAGCATGGCGCGGGCGGACAGCACGCGCGCCATCGCCAGATCGACCTTCTCGCCCGATTCGCCGGTCAGCGCGGGCAGCGCCGCCTCGGCCTCGGCGATGCGCCGCTCGGCCTCGGCCTTCGAGAGCTGGGCGACGGGTGTCGCCTCATCGGCGAGGATCGTGACGCGGTCGGGCGTGATCTCGGCGAAGCCGCCGGCGACGAAGAGGCGGTCGGTCACCTGGCCGCCATCGGTCACGGCGATCACGCCGCCACGCAGCGCCACGATCATCGGCGAATGCCCGGGCAGCACGCCCATCTCGCCTTCCGCGGCGGGAATGGTCGCCATGTCCACCGCGCGGCTGAGCAGCAGCTTCGCGGGGGAGACCAGTTCGAGCTGGAGCGTGGCCATCACAACCTCACAAACCTAAGCGCACCATGCGGCCCGAACATCGTTCGGGCCGAGGCCGCGAATGCGGCCCGCCGCCGGTGCGGCGAAGCCAAGGCCGCGGATGCGGCCGCCCGGCGTCTGAGGGCACAAGAAGCCCAGTTGAAGCGGGCCGCTATCAAGCGGCCTGCTTCAACGTCTCCGCTTTCTTCACGGCCTCTTCGATCGTGCCGACCATGTAGAAGGCCGCTTCCGGCAGATGGTCGTACTCGCCCGAGCAGATCGCCGCGAAGGAGCGGATGGTGTCCTCGATCTTCACGAAGACGCCCGGGAAGCCCGTGAACACTTCCGCGACGTGGAAGGGCTGGGAGAGGAAGCGCTGGATCTTGCGCGCGCGCGCCACGACCAGCTTGTCCTCTTCCGAGAGCTCGTCCATGCCCAGGATGGCGATGATGTCCTGCAGCGACTTGTAGGTCTGCAGGATCTTCTGGACTTCGCGGGCCGTGTTGTAATGCGCCTCGCCCAGGATGCGCGGGTCCATCGCGCGGCTGGTGGAGTCGAGCGGATCCACCGCCGGATAGATGCCGAGCTCGGCGATCTGGCGCGACAGAACGGTCGTCGCGTCCAGGTGCGCGAAGGAGGTCGCGGGCGCCGGGTCGGTCAGGTCGTCGGCCGGCACGTAGATCGCCTGCACGGACGTGATCGAGCCCTTCTTCGTCGAGGTGATGCGCTCCTGCAGCGCGCCCATGTCGGTGGCGAGCGTCGGCTGATAGCCCACCGCCGAGGGGATGCGGCCGAGCAGCGCCGACACTTCCGCGCCCGCCTGGGTGAAGCGGAAGATGTTGTCCACGAAGAACAGCACGTCCTGGCCCTGCTCGTCGCGGAAATACTCGGCGAGCGTCAGGCCGGAAAGGGCGACGCGGGCGCGGGCGCCCGGCGGCTCGTTCATCTGGCCGTAGACGAGCGCCACCTTGGAGCCTTCGGTCGTGCCCTCGCCCAGCTTGATGACGCCGGCGTCGCACATCTCGTGATAGAGGTCGTTGCCCTCGCGCGTGCGCTCGCCGACGCCCGCGAAGACCGACACGCCGCCATGCGCCTTGGCGATGTTGTTGATGAGCTCCTGGATCAGCACGGTCTTGCCCACGCCGGCGCCGCCGAACAGGCCGATCTTGCCGCCCTTCAGGTAGGGGGCGAGGAGGTCCACGACCTTGATGCCCGTCACCAGGATCTCGGCGGAGGTCGCCTGGTCCTCGAAGGCCGGGGCCTCGCGGTGGATGGTGTAGGTCTTGTCGTGAGGCACCGGGCCGCGCTCGTCGATCGGCTCGCCGATGACGTTGACGATGCGCCCGAGCGTGCCGTTGCCGACGGGAACCGCTATGCCCGCGCCGGTGTCCACCACCTCATGCCCGCGGACCAGACCGTCGGTCGTGTCCATGGCGATGGTGCGCACCGTGCGCTCGCCCAGGTGCTGCGCGACCTCGAGCACGAGCTTGCGCCCGTCCACATCGGTGGTGAGCGCGTTCAGGATGTTGGGCAGCTCGGCGGGGAACTGCACGTCCACCACGGCGCCCAGAACCTGCGTGATGCGTCCGACATTGTTCTTCATGGGTGCATCGTCCTCGTCAGAGAGCCTCGGCCCCGGAGATGATCTCGATCAGCTCCCTGGTGATGTTGGCCTGGCGCGTGCGGTTGTAGGTGAGGGTCAGTCTATTGATCATGTCGCCAGCATTGCGCGTGGCGTTGTCCATCGCCGTCATCTGGCTGCCGTAGAAGCCCGCGGCGTTCTCCAGGATCGCGCGGTAGACCTGGATGGCCAGGTTCTTCGGCAGCAGCGTCTGGAGGATTTCCTCCTCCGCCGGTTCGTATTCGTACATCGCCTGCAGGCCGATGGGCTCGGCCTCGCCCGCGGTCTCGGGCAGCGGCGCCGGGATCAGGCGCTGCTCGGTCGCGACCTGGGCGATCACGCTGCGGAAGCGGTTGTAGACCAGCGAGCAGCCGTCGAACTCGCCGGCTTCCAGCATGGCCGTGATGCGTTCGGCGATCGCGGCCGCGTCCTCGAAGCCGACGGTCTTCTTCCCCTGGAAGGTGATCTCGCCGACGATGCGCGACGCGAAGTCGCGCTTGAGATAGGACGCGCCCTTGCGGCCGACGGTCAGCACCTTCACCGTCTTGCCCTGGGCTTCCAGTTCGCGGATGCGGTTGCGCGCGAAGCGGCCGACATTGGTGTTGAAGGGGCCGGCGAGTCCCCGGTCGGCGGTCACCACCACCAGCAGCTGCACCTTGTCCCCGCCGGAGCCGACCAGCAGCTTCGGCGCGTCCGGGCGGCCCGCGACGGCGGCGCCGAGGGAGGCGAGCATGCGCTCCATCCGCTCGGCATAGGGCCGCGCCGCCTCGGCCTGCGCCTGGGCGCGGCGGAGCTTGGCCGCCGCGACCATCTTCATCGCCTGGGTGATCTTCCGAGTCGACTTCACGCTGTTGATGCGTATGCGAAGACTCTTGAGGCTGGCCATCGGAGCTTTCCCCTAGCCGCGTCTCAGGCGAAGGACTTGGCAAAGTCGTCCAGGAAGGCGACCAGCTTCTTCTCGGTGTCGCCCGAGATCTGCAACTCCGTGCGGATCGCGTTGACGATTTCGGGCGCGCGGGACTTGATCTCGGAGATCAGCCGGCGCTCGAACTCGCCGACCTGGCCGACCTGGATGCGGTCCAGATAGCCGCGGGTGCCCGCGAAGATCGCGATCACCTGCTCCTCGACCGGCACCGGCTTGAACTGCGGCTGCTTCAGCAGTTCCGTCAGCCGCGCGCCGCGGGCGAGCAGCGCCTGGGTCGAGGCGTCGAGGTCGGAGGCGAACTGTGCGAAGGCCGCCATCTCGCGATACTGCGCGAGCTCGAGCTTGATGCGGCCGGCGACCTGCTTCATCGCCTTGATCTGCGCCGCGGAACCGACGCGACTCACGGAAATGCCGACGTTCACCGCGGGACGGATGCCCTTGAAGAACAGTTCCGTCTCCAGGAAGATCTGCCCGTCCGTGATCGAGATCACGTTCGTCGGGATATAAGCAGAAACGTCGCCCGCCTGCGTCTCGATGACCGGCAGCGCGGTGAGCGACCCGGCGCCGAAGTCGTCGTTCATCTTCGCCGCGCGCTCAAGCAGGCGCGAGTGCAGGTAGAACACGTCGCCCGGATAGGCTTCGCGGCCCGGCGGACGGCGCAGCAGCAGCGAGACCTGGCGATAGGCGACGGCCTGCTTGGACAGGTCATCATAGAAGATGACCGCGTGCATGCCGTTGTCGCGGAAGAACTCGCCCATCGCGCAGCCCGCATAAGGGGCCAGATACTGCATCGGCGCCGGGTCGGAAGCGGTGGCCGCGACGATGATCGAGTATTCGAGCGCGCCCTGCTCCTCCAGCGTCTTGACCAGCTGGGCGACGGTCGAACGCTTCTGACCGACCGCGACATAGATCGTGTAGAGCTTCTTGGACTCGTCGCCGGACGCGTTGATCGGCTTCTGGTTGATGATCGTGTCGATGATCACCGCCGTCTTGCCGGTCTGGCGGTCGCCGATGACCAGCTCGCGCTGACCACGCCCGATCGGGATCAGGCTGTCGATCGCCTTGATGCCCGTCTGCATCGGCTCATGCACCGACTTGCGGGGAATGATGCCCGGCGCCTTCACCTCGACGCGCGTGCGCGTCACGTCGGTCAGTGGACCCTTGCCGTCGATCGGGTTGCCCAGCGCATCGACCACGCGGCCGAGCAGCCCCTTGCCCACCGGCACATCGACGATGGAGCCGGTGCGGGAGACGGTGTCACCCTCGCGGATGCCCTTGTCGTTGCCGAAGATCACGACGCCGACATTGTCGGATTCGAGGTTCAGCGCCATGCCGCGCAGGCCGGCGGCAGGGAATTCCACCAGCTCGCCGGCCATGACGTTCTGCAGGCCATAGACGCGGGCGACGCCGTCGCCGACGGTCAGCACGGTGCCCACCTCGGCCACGTTGGCGTCGGCGTCGAACCCGGCGATCTGAGCCTTCAGGATCTCCGAGATTTCGGCGGGACGAATTTCCATGGTCAGGCGGCCCCTTTCATCGCGTACTGCAGGCGCTGCAGCTTGGACTTGATGCTGTTGTCATAGAGGCGAGAACCGATCCGGACGATCAGCCCGCCGAGAATGGAGGCATCGACGCTTTCGGCGAGACGCACGTTGGACCAGCCAGCCTCGGTGAGGCGGGCGGTGATCTGCGTGCGCTGCGTGTCCGTCAGCGGATGGGCGGTGGTCACCTCGGCCGTCTGCTGGCCGCGGCGTTCCGCGAGCAGGGTGCCGAAGGCCTGCGCGACGGCCGGAAGCTGGGCCAGGCGCCGATTGGTGATGAGCACGCCGACGAGGTTGCGCACCTCAGCACCGATGCCGACCCGTTCCAGGATGGCAAAGGCACCGGCGCGCTGCTTCGCAGCGTCGAGGCGCGGATCGGCGACGAACTCGCGGAACGTCGCGTCATCGCGCCACAGGCCGAACAGGCCTTCAAGATCCGCGGCGATGCGGTCGAGCGCACCGGGATCGGTCTGGCGCTTGTCATCGGCAAGGCCGAGCAGCGCAAGCGCGTAGCGCTCAGGGGCGCCCCCGGTTTTCCCGGCGGCGGGGGATGCGGTCTGGATGGTCTCGGCGGCGGCCACGGGCGATCGCGGTCCTGTTTCTTCTGGGCTGCGGCATACGGCATGGCCGCGCGAGGAAGCCTCGTGCGGCGGCGGGCGCTTAACATACGCATTGCCTCCCCGCAACCGACCGAGGGCGTTTTCGCACGCAGAGAGGGGTGTTTTCCGGCGCCCCTGCCCCCATCTGGACGGGCCTTGCCCGGCGCGCGAGGCTTGTCCCGTTAACGAAATCAGGGGCTGCCCGCCATGCTCGACAACCCGCCGATGCTCACCATCCATCGCGGTCACGCCCGGCCGGGCGTGGCGCTCATCGAGGCCTTCCGCGGCGCCCAGACCTCCCACCTGGTGGATGCGATGGACGGGCGCGGGGCGGTGGACCATCGCATCAAGCCGATGGACCCGGGCAATGCCGCCTTCGTGGGGCCGGCGCTGACCGCCCTCGCCTATCCCGCCGATGTGGTGGGCGTGTATGGCGCGCTGGCCGAGGCGAAGCCGGGCGATGTCGTGATGCTGGCCAACGATGGCTACACCGGCACCGCAGTGGTCGGCGACATCGTCGCGGGCATGATGAAGAACAAGGGAATCGCCGCTTTCGTCACGGACGGCCTGGCGCGCGACCGGGCCGGCATCGTGGCGACCGGCCTGCCGCTCTTCGCCGCCGGCATCGTGCCGAACTCGCCGGCCGCCAACGGGCCCGGCGTGGTGGGCGCGCCCGTGACGGTGGGCGGCGTGCCGGTCCGCCCGGGCGACATCGTGGTGGGCGACGCCGATGGCGTGGTGGTCATCCCGCTCGACCAGGCGGGCGCCGTGCTGGAACGCCTCGCCGCCATCCGTATCGCCGAGGCCCAGGCGATCGCACGAGTCGAGGCCGGCGCGACCGATACCGACCGGATCCGCGCCATCATGGAAGCCGCCCGCATCATCGGCCCGTGAGGGGATCCCACGACGGCATGCCGAGCAGCGCGGCCGCCAGGATCAGCGCATAGCCGATGCGCCGGAAGGCCGTCTCGCTGGCCAGCCCGAACAGCGCCGACCCGCCCCAGAGCGAGACCGCGTAGACCGGCCCGGCAGCGAGGGCGAGCCAGACGCTGCGCCAGCCGAACAGCCCCTGCCAGGAAAAGGCCGCGATCACCCCGGCGGTCAGGATGGCGAAATAGAGGTTCATGCTGGCCCGCACGACCACCGACGGCGCGTTGCGCCCCAGCCACCAGGTGGCGGGCGCCACGCCGCCCAGCATGGCCGTCCCGCTCATCACCCCGCCCACCGCGCCGACGCCAAGGATGATCGGCGCCGATCCCTTTCCCCGGTAGCGCCAGCCCGAGGCCAGGATCGCCACCGCCGCCAGCACCAGCGCGGTCAGCGCCCAGCGCAGCGCCACAGGATCGCTCTGCGCCAGGATCCAGCTGCCGAGGGGCACGGCGAGCATGGCGCCGACGGACATCACCGAGACCTCCCGCCGGATGGCATGCGCCCAGGCCCCCGGCAGGAAGGCCAGGCAGAAGACGGATTCAAGCAGGGCCAGCACCGGCACCGCCTCACGCGGCCCCACGGCGGCCGAGGCCAGAGGCACGAAGACCAGCGCCGCGCCGAAGCCCGAGAAGCCGCGGGCAAGGCCGCCGACCAGGGCCGCGATGGCGACACCGAGCATGGCCGGCCAGTCCGGGATCTGATCCATCATGCGACAGCGCCGGCGATCGGCGAGGCACAAAGCCGCTCCACTTCCATCAGTCGCATTCTCACCCCACGCGCCGCACCAGGTCGATCTTCGCCAGCCAGAGCACCCCGCGCGGCACCCGCATCGCTTCCCGGCCCGCCGCGAGCCCCGTCAGCTCGCCGAGGCTCGCTGGCCCTTCGCCCAGCCGCGCCAGGATGCGCACCAGGGTTTCCTGCCCCGGCAGCAGGCTGCCGCGGTTCACCGTGCCCGGCACCGCGCCACGCGCGGCAAGCCGTTCGAGCCCTGCCCCTGGGGCCAACGCAAAACGGGTCTCGGCCGTCACGGAGCCGGAGGGATAGGCCGCGAAGGCGCGCATCGGGTCCGGTCGCAGCGGGACGGGGTCGCGACCCGGCTCGGCCGGGGCGATCTCCGCGGCCTCCTGCCGCACGCCGTCCAGATAGTCGAACAGCTCGAGGTACTGCGGGATCACCGCCGCCCAGTCGTAGGTGGCCCGCGCATGGCGGCGGGCCGCCTCCCCCATCGCCTGCCGCCGCTGCGGCTCGGCGATCAGCGTCGCATAGGCCTCGGCCGCGCGGCGGACATCCATCGCGACATGCAGCGCCGCGCCGGTGAGATAGCCGCCATAGCCATCGATTCCCGCGGCATGGCGCAGGGCCAGGTCGTCGCCGGTGCCACCCATCAGCGTGGGAACGCGGAAGCCGGTCTCGCCATGGCGCACCGTGTCGCGGAATCCGTCCCAATCCGTCACCACCACCGGCAGCCCGGCCGCCATGGCCTCGACCGGGGCCAAGCCGAAAGTTTCCTGGATATTGTCGATCGGCAAGGTGAAGAAATCGCCGGCCGACCAGATCTCGCGCCGGGCGGGGTCGGCCCTGGCATCGACGTGGTGCAGCGTGATGGAGGGGCAGAGCGCCGCCGCGCCCTCGCGAAAGGCCTTCTCGTCGCGCGGCGTCTCGAAATAGCCGGCGAGGATCAGGTGCACCCGCTGCGCCGTCCCGCGGGCCGCCTGTTCGAGGGCGAGGAACATCGGCGCCGGGGTGAACTTGGTCGCGAGGCTGAGCCGCCCGACCACCAGCGCCGCGACCTCCCCCTCCCCGATGCCGAGGCAGTCGCGCCAGCGCGCCCGGGCGCCGGGAACCGGCTCGAAGGCCGCCGTGTCGATGCCGAGGGGGATGATGGGCAGGATCGGCCCCGGCGCCCGCGACGCGCCGAAGCGCTGGCCGAGATAGCGGCCCTGCTCGCCCAGCAGCCGACGCACCATGGCGTGCACGGCGTGGGAGGTGCAGATCAGCGCGTCCCAGGGCTGCAGCGGCGCGACCAGCAGCTCGCCCAGCGCGTCCATGGTCCGCTCGGTGGCCGTGGTGTGGGTCACGCCGCACAGGCTGAAGGCCCGCTGCCGGTGCCGCCGCCGCCACCAAGCATAGGAGCCCATGCCACAACCGGGCAGGAAGAGCGTGCCGACCTCGTCGAAGCGCTCCGGCGTCTCGAAGCCGTGAGCCCGGGCCGGAAGCGCCGGTGCGATGGCGGCGACCTGGTCGAGGAAGGCCTGGCGATGATTCTCGCTCTGCACCAGGGCGACAATCTCGCCCAGCCCGCCATGCCGGACTAGGCCGCGCAGGAAGGATTCGCCGGCGACCTGCCGGCCCAGCACCGGCCCACCCGAGCTTACATACCCATCCGGATGGTAGTGCAGGGCGGCGCGGCGCATGGCGTCCTGGCGATCAGCGTCGCCAGGGAGGCTTGCCCGCCCGCCGGCGGCTGTAAAGCGCGATCATGCCCGCGGTTGTCGCTGGCGCATGTTGGGGCTATGCGCGGGCATCATGGATTCCAGCCCGAACAGCCTGTCCGCCGCGGCGCCGGCGGCCGCCCCGGCCGTGTCCACCGCCGAGGGCCCCCTGCCCGCGCTGCGCGCGCGCATCGCCGCCGGGCTGATCGCCGCCGATCCGGCACAGGAGCTGGCGGTCGAGAAGCTGCAGGACCTGTGGCGCCGCACCCGCGGCTATGACCCCAAGGTCGAGCCGCCCGAGACGGGGGGCTTCCTCGGCCGCTTCTTCCGTCGCAAGCCGGTGGAGGAGGCGCCGGACGGCACGCCGCTCGGCCTGTATCTCGTCGGCGAGGTGGGGCGCGGCAAGTCGATGCTGATGGACCTGTTCTTCGCCAGCGCGGATGTGGCGCGGAAGAAGCGGCTGCACTTCCACCAGTTCATGCAGCAGGCCCATCGCCGCATCTTCGACTGGAAGAAGCAGCATGGTGATGCGACGGACCCCATCCCGCCGCTCGCGGATTCCATCGTCGCCGAGGCCGCGCTGCTCTGCTTCGACGAATTCCAGGTGCACGACATCGCCGACGCCATGATCCTGGGGCGGCTGTTCGAGGCGCTGTTCGCCCGCGGCGTGGTGATCGTCGCGACCTCGAACACCGCACCCGACGACCTGTTCAAGGGCAAGCCGGGCCGCGACGCCTTCCTGCCCTTCATCGCGCTGATCAAGAAGCGGATCGAGGTGATGGTGCTCGATTCGGCGCGCGACTATCGCCGCGACCGCATCCGCGGCCTGCCGACCTGGCATGTGCCCCCCGATGGCCGGGCCGAACGCGCGCTCGATGCCGCCTTCGAGGAGTTGACGGGCGAACGCCACGCGCCGCCCACGCGCCTGACGCTGCTCGGCCGCGCGGTCGAGATCCCGCAGGCGGCGCGCGGCGTCGCGCGCTTCGACTTCGACGATGTCTGCGGCAAGGCGCTCGGCCCGGCGGACTACCTCGCCATCGCGACGCATTTCCACACGGTGGTGCTGGACGGCATCCCGCGCCTCAGCCCGGACAATGCCGACAAGGCGCGGCGCTTCATCACCCTGATCGATGCGCTGTACGAGCATCGCGTGAAGCTCGTGGCGAGTGCGCAGGACGTGCCCGACCGGCTCTATGAGCGCGGCGAGAACGCGGCGATGTTCGAACGCACGGCCTCGCGCCTCATGGAGATGCAAAGCCAGGAATACCTGGCCCTGCCGCATCTGACCTGAGGAAGGCCTCGATCGCGGCCACCGCCTCGGGGATGCTGGCGTGCCAGGCCATGCCCTCCTGCTCCCGGCGTTCGACCCAGAGCAGGTGGCGGTGGCCGCGCAGGCGCGACAGGCGCGCCATGCACAGCCTGACGTGCAGAACCTCCTCGTTGAACGGCATCAGTTCGAACACCGCCGTACCCGGCCGGGCGAGGAGGAGGTGGCTGAGCCCGGCACCGTGCGGGGCGGCGATGACCCGCGCGGCGCGGATGATGGCGATGCTCTCGGACAGGGTGTAGGGCGTCAGCATCACCGAGGTGAAGCCGAGCGCCGCGAGCCGCGCTTCCAGTTCGGCCTCGTTCGCCATGGGCCGGCTCGCCGCATCGCGCCGCGAGATATAGAGCCGCTCCGCCCGCACCGGCGGGTCCGGCACCCGGGCCTCGGCCGCCGCGATCAGCCGGGCGATCACCGGCTCGATCCCGCCGGCGGGGTCCAGCCGGACGGCACGGTTGTCCACATCATAGAGGGCGCCGACCCGGCAGGCCGCGCCGACCTGCACGATGGGCAGGTCCGGCCCGCCCAGCAATTCCAGGCTTTCAAGCTGGAACCGCCGGGCGTCCGAGCGCAGCAGGATCGGCAGATCGGCCGGTGCGCCCGGCATGAAGCGCCAGGCGATGGAGGGCAGCCAGGCGCCGAGCCAGTGATAAAGGTTGTTGGTTCCGCCCACCGCGCGGACGCCTGCGGGGACCGATGGCGCCGTCGCATCGGATTCGCGCCGGCCGGCCCGCCAGAGATGGCCGAGGCGGTTGATCGCGACATCGCGATAGACCTGGACCACCGGCGTCGCTTCCTGGGCGAGGCGGATCTCCTTCTGCGCCAGGTGGCGCTCGATCGCTGCCGGGGCTTCCGGATCAGCCGTCGGCGCATAGCGGACCACCAGGGGGAAGGCGGGCGGAGCGAGCGCAGCGGCCGCCGGAAAGCGGATCGACGTGGCCTCGGGCGGCACGCCTTCCTGCGCGAGGAGGCGCGCATGCAGGCTGAGGGCGCTCCTGCGCCGCTCGGGCGTGGCGGCCTTGCTGGCCGCCATCACGGCCAGGGCGGCAAGCACCGACCAGCGCACCTCGGGCGCCTCGATCGCGGCCGGGTCCGCCTGCAGAACGGCCCAGCCCTGTTCCGGATGGCCGCCGCGCGCCAGCCGCAGCGCCACCGCTGCGCGCCCTCGGTGGGGAAGCCGGCCCTCGACCGCGTGTCGGAGCGCCCATTGCAGGGCAGCCGGATCGCTTTCGGCCAGCGCCGCGTCGATGGCCTGCACCACCAGGCCCGGCCCCGGAGCGAGCGGATCCTGGTCCAGCAGAAACGCACAGAGTTCCCGCCAGGAGCGGCCCTCAGCCAGCTCGCGGGCACGGGCAAGAAGCACCCGCCGCCTCGCAGCGCGATCGGGCAGGTCGGACTGATCCAAGGGGGTCGCGGCTCCTGACCCAGCGTGGTGCCTGGAGCCGTTCCCGTTCGCCTTGGCTCACGGCAACGCCTCCAGATCCCTGTTCCTGCGAGCATCGTCACCCGACCAGGCGGATTCCGCTGATCGGGACCCGCCCAGGATGACGGATCGTTCTGTCACCGGCAACCAGCGCGCCCGAGCCTGCGCGGCGGCCGTCAGGCGGTCGCCTTCGCCTTGAACTGGTCGAAGGCCTCGACCGCCTGGGCGGCGTACATCACGGACGGGCCGGCGCCCATGTAGATCGCCATGCCCATGGTCTCCATCACCTCCTCCCGGGTCGCGCCGAGTTTCACGGCGGATTCGGCGTGATAGGCGATGCAGGGGGCGCAACGCGTGGCGACCGCGATGCCAAGGGCGATGAGTTCCTTCGTCTTGGTGTCCAACGCCTTGGCTTCGAGCGCGGCCCGGGCCAGTCCGCCGAAGCCCTTCATCACCTCGGCGGCGCCGCCACGCAGTTCCTTGAGCGGCCCCGACAATCCGGCGGCAAGGCCCGGCCAGTCCTGATGCATCGCGCTGACTCCTGCACTTGAATGCGTAATATCTTATGGAGTGCCACGCTCCGGCCGGCTTTGACGGGGATCAATGGAATCGGCAGCGGGGTTTCCCGCCGCCGGCTCGCCGGCTAGAAAGTCAATGATACAACGCACACCGTCACGAGAGGTTCGGCACATGCGATTCCTGGCCATGGCCCTACTGGCCCTTGCCACGGTGGTCTCCACCGCCCCCGCCGAGGCGCGGAGCCGCACCCAGCAGACCCAGGCACAGTCGCCAAGCCGCTCCACCCAGACCGCACGCGCCAGCGCGGCGCGCCGGACCACGGCGGCGCCGCAGCGCCAGGCTGCCGCCACGCCGCCCCGCCGCGACGCCATGGCCCGCACCGGAACGCGCCAGACGGCGACGCGCGCGACCACCCGCGGCACGGCCGGCCGCAGCACCGCCCGCCGCCAGCAGGCCAACACTCGGACGCGCGGCGAAGACCGGCGCAACGTCGCCTGGCAATCGGGCCTCGCGCCCGCGACCAACGCCCAGGCGCAGAGCTGCCCGGCCGGGACCCTGGCCACCCTCGCCCGCGGTCATGCCGATGTGGTGCGCTGCCTGCCGCTCTGAGCAGCAATCCCGTTGAAAGGACGCCGGAAAGCCGCCCCGGGGCGCCTTGCCGGCGCGCGGGCGTGGGAGTAGGGAGGCGGCGCTTTCCGCACCGCATCACAAGCTTTGAGGAACTCCCCCCATGGCCCGCAAGAAGATCGCGCTGATTGGCGCAGGTAATATCGGCGGTACCCTGGCCCACCTGGTCGGGCTCAAGGAACTCGGTGACGTCGTGATGTTCGACGTGTTCCCGGGCGTCGCCGCGGGCAAGGCGCTCGACATCATGCAGTCCGGCCCGGTGGACGGCTTCGATTCCGCCATGGTGGGCTCGGGCGACTACAGCGCGATCGCGGGCGCCGATGTGGTCATCATCACCGCCGGCTTCCCGCGCATGCCGGGCATGAGCCGCGACGACCTGGTGTCGAAGAACGCCGGCGTCATCGCCCAGGTCGCCGAGGGCGTGAAGACGCATTGCCCGAACGCCTTCGTCATCGTCATCACCAACCCGCTCGACGCCATGGTGTGGGTGTTCCAGCAGAAGTCCGGCCTGCCGGCGAACAAGGTGGTCGGCATGGCCGGCGTGCTGGATTCCAGCCGCTTCCGCCTGTTCCTGGCCCATGAGTTCAACGTGTCGGTCGAGGACGTGACCGCCTTCGTGCTCGGCGGCCATGGCGACACCATGGTGCCGCTGACCCGCTATTCGACCGTCGCCGGCATCCCGGTCCCCGACCTGATCAAGATGGGCTGGACGACGCAGGAGAAGATCGACGCGATCGTGGCGCGCACCGCCAATGGCGGCGGCGAGATCGTGAAGCTGCTCGAGAAGGGCTCGGCCTTCTACGCGCCGGCGGCTTCCGCCATCGCGATGGCCGAGGCGTACCTCAAGGACAAGAAGCGCGTCCTGCCCTGCGCCGCGTGGCTCGAAGGCCAGTACGGCATCAAGGACCTTTATGTCGGCGTGCCCGTGGTGCTGGGTGCCGGCGGCGTGGAGCGGATCGTCGAGATCGAGCTCAACGCGGAAGAAAAGGCGGCGTTCGACAAGTCCTGCGGCGCGGTCCGCGAGCTGATCGACGCCTCGAAGAAGCTGGTGGGCTGATCCACCGGGGCCCGGTGGCGACACCGGGCCCTTTTCCTGTCAGGCCAAGGGGGTTCCCTGGGATGAATATCCACGAATACCAGGCGAAAGAGCTGCTGCGCCGTTATGGCGTCGCCGTGCTCGACGGCCATGTCGCCTGGACGGCCGATGAGGCCGTGGCCGCCGCGAAGCAGCTCCCCGGCCCCGTCTATGTGGTGAAGTCACAGATCCACGCCGGCGGCCGCGGTGCGGGTCGCTTCAAGGAAGACCCGAACGGCAAGGGCGGCGTGCGCGTCGTGAAGTCGATCGACGACGTCAAGGCCGCGGCCGAGGCGATGATCGGCAAGACGCTCGTCACCAAGCAGACCGGCGAGGCCGGCAAGGTCGTCTCCCGCGTCTATGTGGAAGATGGCTGCGACATCAAGCGCGAGCTCTATCTCGGTCTGCTGGTCGATCGCGCGACCTCGCGCGTGACCATCATGGCCTCCACCGAAGGTGGCATGGAGATCGAGGAGGTCGCCGAGCACCATCCCGAGAAGATCCTGAAGGTCGCGGTCGATCCCGCCTCGGGCATCTCCGGCTTCCATTGCCGCAAGCTCGCCTTCGGGCTCGGGCTGGAAGGCAAGCAGGTCGCCTCCTTCACGAAGTTCGTCACGGCGCTGTACGGCGCCTTCCTCGAACTCGACTGCATGATCGTCGAGATCAACCCGCTGGTCGTGACCGGTGCGGGCGACATCGTCGCCCTCGACGCCAAGGTGTCCTTCGACGATAGCGCGCTGTACCGCCACAAGGATCTCGAAGAGCTCCGTGACGACAGCGAGATGGACCCGAAGGAACTCGACGCGGTCAAGAACGACCTGAACTACGTGGCGCTCGACGGCGAGATCGGCTGCATGGTGAACGGCGCCGGCCTCGCCATGGCGACGATGGACATCATCAAGCTGTACGGGTCCTCGCCGGCGAACTTCCTCGATGTCGGCGGCACGGCGAATGCCGCGCGCGTGACCGAGGCGTTCCGCATCATCACCTCCGACGCCAACGTCAAGGCGATCCTGGTCAATATCTTCGGCGGCATCGCCAAGTGCGACATGATCGCCGAGGGCATCGTGGTGGCGAGCAAGAACCTGCATCTGCAGGTGCCGCTGGTGGTGCGTCTCGAAGGCACCAATGTCGAGCTCGGCAAGAAGATCCTGGCCGAATCCGGCCTCGCCATCATCCCTGCCGACAACCTGGCCGACGCCGCCCAGAAGGTGGTCGCCGCCGTGAAAAAGGCTGCCTGACCATGGCGATCCTGATCGACAAGAACACCAAGGTCATGACCCAGGGCTTCACCGGAGCCCAGGGCACCTTCCACGCCAGCCAGGGCATCGCCTATGGCAGCAAGTATGTGGGCGGAACCACGCCGGGCAAGGGCGGGACGATGCATCCCGAACTGAACCTGCCGGTGTTCAACACGGTGGCCGAATGCGTCGCCGGCACGGGTGCCGATGCCTCCGTGATCTACGTCCCCGCGCCCTTCGCGGCGGATGCGATCCTCGAGGCGATCGACGCCGAGCTGCCGCTCATCATCTGCATCACCGAGGGCATTCCCGTCCTCGACATGGTGAAGGTGAAGCGCGCGCTGTCCGGGTCGAAGTCGATCCTGGTCGGGCCGAACTGCCCGGGCGTGATCACCCCGGAAGCCTGCAAGATCGGCATCATGCCGGGCCACATCCACAAGCGTGGGTCGGTCGGCGTGGTCTCGCGGTCGGGCACCCTGACCTATGAGGCGGTGGCGCAGACCACGGCGGCGGGTCTCGGCCAGTCCACCTGCGTCGGCATCGGCGGCGACCCGGTGAAGGGGATGGACTTCATCGACGTGCTTGAGCTCTTCCTCAAGGACGACGAGACCAAGTCGATCGTCATGATCGGCGAGATCGGCGGCCAGTCGGAGATCCTCGCGGCCGAATACCTGAAGGCCGAGAATTTCGGTCCGGGCAAGCCGAACAAGCCCGTCGTTGGCTTCATCGCCGGTGCGACCGCCCCTCCGGGCCGCCGCATGGGCCATGCCGGCGCCGTGATTTCGGGCGGCAAGGACACGGCCGAGGCGAAGATGGAAGCCATGGCCGCGGCCGGCATCCATGTCGCCGACAGCCCGGCCGCGCTGGGCTCGACCATGGTGAAGGCCCTCAAGGGCTGATCAGCCCGCAGGGCTGACCTGTTGGCGGGGTTAACGCCCTGCCACAATTGGGGCATCCGCCCTATGTTAAGCGACGCCGCCGTACCCTTGCGTCAGGGGCGGCGGCGACCCGCATGTAAGTGCAACCTGACGTGACACCGGCGGCGCCGTCCGCCGGCACGGAGAGACACGATGGCCGGAGTGGACATCCTCGCAACCGCGATGACTGGCGCGAATGCCGCCTACCTCGCGGATCTCTACGCCCGCTGGGCCGAGAAGCCCGACAGCGTCGACCCCTCCATGGCCGAGCTCTTCGCCGCGCTGAACGATGAGGCCCGCTCGGTCCTGACGGATGCCACCGGCGCCTCCTGGGCCCCGCGCATCCGCGGCGCCTTCGGCCCCGAGCCCGAGAAGCCCGCCGCGCCGGCCAAGGGAGCCAAGGGCGCCCCCGCCGCCGCCGCGGACCCCGAGGCGACCCGCCGCGCCGTGCTCGACAGCCTGCGCGCGCTGATGCTGATCCGCTCCTACCGCGTGCGCGGCCATCTGGAAGCCCAGCTCGACCCGCTGGGGCTGACCAAGCCGAAGCCGCATCCGGAGCTCGACCCCAAGACCTATGGCTTCACCGAGGCCGATCTCGACCGGCCGATCTTCCTCGACATGGTGCTGGGGAAGGAGACGGCGACGCTGCGCGAGATCATCGCGATCTGCCGCGCTTCCTATTGCGGCTCGATCGGCGTCGAGTTCATGCACATCCAGGACCCTGAGCAGAAGTCCTGGATCCAGCGCCGCATCGAAGGCGCCCCCTGGGTCGCCAGCTTCGACAAGGCGGCCAAGAAGCAGGTCCTGGCCGACCTGACCGAGGCCGAGGGCTTCGAGGCCTTCTGCGCCCGCAAATACGTCTCCACCAAGCGCTTCGGCCTGGAGGGCGGCGAATCCACCATCCCGGCGATCCAGGAAGTCATCCGCACCGGCGCCAAGGGCGGGGTGAACGAGATCGCGATCGGCATGGCCCATCGCGGCCGTCTCAACGTCCTCGTCAACGTCGTGAAGAAGCCCTTCGTGCAGGTCTTCTCCGAGTTCAAGGGCGTCGGCGCCAACCCCGACGACGTGCAGGGCTCGGGCGACGTGAAGTACCACCTCGGCACCTCGACCGACATCGAGATCGAGGGGCGCAAGGTCCATCTCTCGCTGCAGCCGAACCCCTCGCATCTGGAATGCGTGGACCCCGTGGTGGCGGGCAAGGTGCGCGCGCGCCAGGACATGGCCGGCGATACCAAGACCCGCCATACGGTCATGGGCATCCTGCTGCATGGCGACGCGGCCTTCGCCGGCCAGGGCGTGGTCTATGAGACGCTGGCGATGTCCCAGCTCATCGGCTACCGCACCGGCGGCACGATCCATGTCGTGACCAACAACCAGATCGGCTTCACCACCGTGCCCGTGCATGCCTATTCGGGCCTGTACTGCACGGATGTCGCGAAGTCGGTGCAGGCGCCGATCCTGCATGTGAATGGCGACGACCCCGAGGCCGTGGTTTTCGCCGCGCGGCTCGTCACCGAGTTCCGCATGCAGTTCGCCTGCGACGTGGTGCTCGACATCGTCTGCTATCGCCGCCACGGCCACAACGAAGGCGACGAGCCGGCCTTCACCCAGCCGATCATGTACAACCGCATCAAGGAGATGCGGACCACCCGCACCCTGTACGCCGAGAAGCTCGCCAAGGAAGGCAGCATCCCGGCCGAGGAGGCGCAGGCGGTGCTCGACGGCTTCACCGCGACGCTCGAGGACGCCTACCAGGCCGCGCAGTCCTTCAAGCCCAACAAGGCCGACTGGTTGGAAGGCCACTGGACCGGGCTGAAGCCGGCGACCGCCGGGCAGGATGTGGAACAGCTCCACGAAACCGCCGTGGCGCTCGACACGCTGCGCGAGGTGGGCGCGGCCCTGTGCCGCGTGCCGGCCGACTTCAACGTGAACCCGAAGATCGCCCGTCAGCTCGAAGCCAAGAAGCAGGCCATCGACACCGGCGAAGGCATCGACTGGGCGACCGGCGAGGCGCTCGCCTTCGGCACGCTGCTGCTGGATGGCCATCGCGTGCGCCTGTCGGGCGAGGATGTGCAGCGCGGCACCTTCTCCCACCGCCATGCCTATCTGATCGACCAGAAGACCCAGGCCGAATACGTCCCGCTCAACAACATCCGCGAGGGCCAGCCGCGCTTCGACGCGTTCAACTCGCTGCTGTCGGAATTCGGCGTGCTCGGCTTCGACTACGGCTATTCGCTCGCGGACCCGCACACGCTGGTGCTGTGGGAAGGCCAGTTCGGCGATTTCGCGAATGGCGCGCAGGTCATCATCGACCAGTTCCTCGCCAGTGCGGAGACCAAGTGGCTGCGCATGTCGGGCCTGGTGATGCTGCTGCCGCACGGCATGGAAGGCCAGGGGCCGGAGCATTCCTCCGCGCGCCTGGAGCGCTACCTGCAGCTCTGCGCCGAGCGGAACATGCGGGTGTGCAACTTCACCACGCCGGCCAACTACTTCCACGCGCTGCGCCGCCAGCTCAAGGCGAACTACCGTAAGCCGCTGGTGCTGATGTCGCCGAAGTCGCTGCTGCGGCACAAGCTGGCGGTCAGCTCGCTCGCCGATTTCGGCCCGGGCAGCGCCTTCCGCTACGTCATTCCCGAAATCGACGCGATCGCACCCGAAGAGAAGGTGAAGCGCGTCGTGCTCTGCACCGGCAAGGTCTACTACGACCTGCTGCAGAAGCGCCGTGATGAGGGCATCACCGACGTCGCCCTGGTGCGCGTCGAGCAGATGCACCCCTTCCCGGCCACGCACCTCGCCAAGGCGCTCGCCCCCTACAAGAACGCCGAAGTCGTATGGTGCCAGGAGGAACACGAGAACTACGGCGCCTGGACCTTCATGGACCGGCGTATCGAGAAGGTGCTGGCAGGCCTCGACATCAAGGCGAAGCGCCCGGTCTATGCCGGCCGCGACGAAGCCGCGAGCCCGGCGACCGGCCTTGCCCGTATCCATCAGCAGCAACAGGAAGCCCTGGTGCGCGCGGCCCTCGGGCTGTGACCGCGCGCAGGGAAGAAGACGGACAGAAGACATGACCGACATCCTGGTTCCCACCCTGGGCGAGAGCGTTTCCACCGCGACCGTCGCGCGCTGGCTGAAGAAGGCCGGCGAAGCCGTGGCCGCCGATGAGCCGCTGGTGGAACTCGAGACCGACAAGGTGACGGTCGAGGTCAACGCGCCGTCCGCCGGCGTGCTGGAAGCCATCGCGGCGAATGAAGGGGCGGAAGTCGAACCCGGCGCAGTGCTCGGTTCCATCGCCGCCGGCGGGGCCGCCACCGCTGCCGCGCCCGCCGCGGCGCCGCAGCCCGCCCCGGCCGCTCCGGCCGCGCCGAAGGTCGAGGCGCCGCGTCCTGCCTCCGGCCCCGTCGCCGTCCCCGGTGCCCCGGCCGAGGCTCCCTTCCCCGCCGCGGCGAAGATGATGGCCGAGACCGGTGTCCCCGCCGCCGCCCTCGGCGCCGGCACGGGCAAGGATGGGCGCGTTACCAAGGGGGATGTGCTCGAATACCTGGCACGCCCGGCGCCCGCCGCCGCCGCCCCGGCCGCGCCGAAGGCGCCGCGCGCGCTCGAAGCCGGCGAGGAGCGCGTGAAGATGACGCGCCTGCGCCAGACCATCGCGCGCCGCCTGAAGGAAGCGCAGAACACCGCCGCCATGCTCACCACCTTCAACGAGGTGGACATGGGCGCGGTGATGGCGCTGCGGAACGAGTACAAGGACGTGTTCGAGAAGAAGCAGGGCGTGAAGCTCGGCTTCATGTCCTTCTTCGTGAAGGCCTGCGTCGCGGCGCTGAAGGAATTCCCGGCGGTCAACGCCGAGATCGACGGCGACGAGTTCGTCTTCAAGAACTTCGTCCATATGGGCATCGCTGTGGGCGGGCCCTCGGGCCTCGTCGTGCCGGTGCTGAAGCACGCCGACACGCTCTCCTTCGCCGAGATCGAGAAGTCGATCGCCGGCTTCGGCAAGAAGGCGCGTGACGGTGCGCTGAAGCTCGACGAACTCGCCGGCGGGTCCTTCACCATCACCAATGGCGGCATCTACGGTTCGCTGATGTCGACGCCGATCCTGAACCCGCCGCAGTCGGGCATCCTGGGCATGCACAAGATCCAGGAGCGTCCGATGGTGGTGGGCGGCAAGATCGAGATCCGCCCGATGATGTACATCGCGCTGTCCTATGATCACCGCATCGTTGATGGGAAGGAGGCCGTGTCCTTCCTGGTGCGTGTCAAGGAAAGCATCGAGGATCCGCGCCGCCTGATGCTCGACATCTGACGCCAGCGTCATTCCACACTTTCGCGGGCCCGGTGATATATTCGCCGGGCCCGCGCCGATTCTGGGCGCCGGCCATCAACGCCCGCCATACGACATTGAGGTGACTTCATGCGAAGCCGGGAAGGCCAGTTCTCCGACGCGCGCCCCATCCAGCGCAGCAAGGCGGAGAAGGAAAAGCTGCTGCGGGAGCTGAAGGATACGCTCGCCGGGCTGAAGCCGCATGCGGCGTCCATGCGGACCACGCTGACGGCGCGTATCCGGGAACTGGAAGCCGAGCTCACCCCGACACGGCGGTGACCCTGGCTCGGGGGAGGGCAGGACCCTCCCCCGATACCCCCGACCGTCCATGGGCTCGGGGCCCCTGGATCCCTCAAATCGGTTGCGCCCTACGCGGCGGGGTCCAGGAAGGACTCCAGGGCGGCGAGGAAGCCGGCCGGATTCTCCGCATGGATCCAGTGGCCCGCCTTCGGAACGGTGACGAAGCGCAGCTGCGGGAACAGCTTCTCGAACAGCGCCTGGTTCTCGGGACGAATGTAGCGGGACGACTCCCCGGCCATGACCAGCGTCGGGCCATCGTACCGGGTATCCGGCGGGACCTCGAAGCCCTCGATCTCCGGCATCGCAGCCGCAAGCTCGGCAAGGCCCAGGCGCCAGGCCGGCGGATCGATCTCCAGGCGCAGGCTCTGCAGCAGGAAGGCCCGGATACCTGCTTCGGGAATGGTCGCGGCCAGCGCGGCATCGGCGTCCCGGCGCGTCAGGCCCGCGCGCAGCGGCAGGGCCTGCATCGCGGCGATGTACGCACGCAGGCTGGGCGGATAACGCACCGGCGCGATATCGGCGATGACGAGGCGCGAGACGCGTTCCGGATGCGTCAGCGCCAGGGTCATCGCGACCTTGCCGCCCATCGAATGGCCCAGGATCGCGGCCTGGTCGATGCCCGCCGCATCCATCGTGCCCATCACATCCGCCGCCATGGCGGCATAGGTCATCCCCGCGGCGTGGGGTGAGGCACCATGGTTGCGCAGATCCGGGGTCAGCACGCGGAAGCGCGGCGCGAGCGCCTTGCGGATCGCGCCCCAGTTCTGGCCGGCGCCGAACAGGCCATGCAGCAGGATCAGCGGCGGGCCGGAACCCGCTTCGGTATGGGCGAGGATCATCCCCTGCCCTTCGCACGATCCTCCGCCCGATGCCACCAGCGGGCGAGGATCACTCCCGCGCGGCGAGCACCACCGAGGCGACGATCAGCCCGCCGCCCACCAGCATGTCCCAGCCCAGCGGCTCGCCGAGCCAGAGATGGCTGACCAGCACGCCGAAGGCCGGCACCAGCAGGAAGGCCACCGAAGCGACCGCACCGGGCAGCCGCCGCCCGACCTCGATGACGCACCAGGTCCCGATCGGTGCCACGATGAGGCCGATATACAGCATGAAGGGCCAGGACGGCCCGAAGATGCCGCCATCGGGCTCGAGCACCAGGGCGAAGGGCAGGATGAACACCGTCGCCAGGCCGAAGCACCAGGGCAGCAGTTCGAAGATCGAGGACGCCGGCGGAAACCGGCGCGTGGTGATGATGGCGAAGGTCCAGAGCAGCGCCGCGGCCATCAGCATCAGATGGCCCAGCAGTTGGGCCATGTCCCCCCAATCCACCGCCCAGGGCCCGGCGAGCACGGCGACGCCGGCCAGGCCAAGCCCGGCGGCGACCCAGCGGTGCGGCGGCACCTTCTCCCCCAGCACCAGGACGGAAAGTGGGATCAGCCAATAGGTCACGACCGCCGAGATGATGGCGGTCCGCCCCGCCTGGACCATCGCCACCGCGGCGTGGGCGAGAACGAAGAAGGCTCCAAGCTGCAGCAGGCCGAGGGCGAACACCGACGGCATGTCCCGCCGCCGCGGCAGATGCAGGCGGCCAAGCGCGGCCAGCAGCAGCGCGCAGACCACGCCGGCCAGCCCCGCGCGCCCGACCGCGAACCACATCGGCGTGGCATGGGCCAGGGCGGCTTTGGTGACCGGCCAGGCTCCTCCGAACAGGAGAATGGCCACGACCAGCAGATGAAAGGCCGAGCGCATGAGGTGTGACAGGGTATCCCAGCTTCCGTGATCAACCGTTCGTGCGTCTCGGCGCACTGCGCGATGTGAGCGCATGCGCGCCGTTTTGGAAAGCCGGGAAGCGGCTGCGCGCGTGTCCGTTCCGCGTCAGGAGGGCGAATGCCAACGCCGCGGCCCCTGGCCGGGCAGCGTGCCGGCACGCAACCGCACCAGCGCCGCGCCGGCCAGGGCGAGCACCGCGCCACCCGCCGCGAGCGCCCGCCCGCCGCCCCGCGGCAGCCATCCGAGCAGCAGCGCACACACCAGAGCAGCGGCGAGCAGGAGAAAGAACACCGCGCTCAATCCATGTAGAGGCCGCCATTGATGTGGATCGTCTCGCCCGTGACGAAGGCGGCGGCATCGGAGGCGAGGAAGGCAATGACGGAGGCAACTTCCTCCGGCGTGCCGAATCGGCGCATCGGTGTCGCCCCGATCAGGGCGGCGCCATTGTCGCGCATGATGGCCTCGGTCATGGGCGTGGCGATGATGCCGGGTGAGACGCAGTTGGCGCGCACGCCGCGCGGGCTGAGCTCATGTACGATCGAGCGCGTGAAGCCGAGCACCGCCGCCTTGCAGGCAGCGTAATGCGCGTGACGGACCGAGCCGCGATGCCCCGCCATGGAGGCGATGTTCACGATCGACCCGCCCTGGCGCAGCACCGGCATCGCCGCCCGGCAAGCATGGAAGACGCCATCGAGGTTCACGCCGATCGTCCGCCGCCAATCGGCGTCCGACATGGAAGCGACCTCCTGCTCGACATAGAGCCCGGCGCCGGTGACGAGGATGTCGAGCCCGCCGAGTTCCTTGACCGCCAAGGCGACGGCGGCGTCGATCTCGGCGCGGTCGGTCACGTCCACCCGCGCGGTGAGCACGGCCGGGCCCGCACCGGACAGCGTGCCGGCCAGGTCGTCCAGGGCGGCGGGATCGAGGTCGGTCAGCACGAGCGCCGCGCCCAGACGGCGGAACAGTGCCGCCGTCGCGCGCGGAATGCCGCCCGTGGCACCGGTCAGCAGCGCCACCTTGCCGGTGAGATCGAACATCGGCGCCTCCTCAGCCCGCGACGGTCAGCATGATCTTGCCGATATGCGCGCTGCTTTCCATCAGCCGATGCGCCTCGGCTGCCTGGTCGAGGGGGAAGGTGCGGTAGATCTCGGGGGCGAACTTCCCGGCCGCGAGCATCGGCCAGACCTTCGCCTCGAGCCCGGCGGCGATCTTGCCCTTCTGCGCCGTGGTGCGCGGCCGCATGGTCGAGCCGGTGACCGTCAGGCGCTTGAGCATGATCGGGCGGATGTCGGCCTTCTCCACCTCGAAGCCGCCGAGGAAGGCGATGATCACCAACCGCCCATCCCAGGCGAGCGAGCGCAGGTTGCGCTGGAAATAGGCCGCGCCGACCATGTCGAGGATGACATCCACGCCCTCCTTGGCGGTCAGGCGGCGGACTTCCTCGGCGAAGTCCTGGGTGCGGTAGTTGATGGCGGCTTCCGCGCCGAAGCGCAGGCAGGCGGCGCATTTGTCGTCGCTGCCGGCGGTGGCGAAGACGCGCGCGCCAAAGGCCCTGGCGAGCTGGATGGCGGTGACGCCGATGCCCGAGGTGCCGCCATGCACCAGCGCGGTCTCGCCCGGCTGAAGCTGGCCATGGCCGAACAGGTTGGCCCAGACGGTGAAGAAGGTCTCGGGCAGGGCGGCGGCGCGCAGCGCGTCATAGCCGGCGGGCCAGGGCAGGGTCTGCGCCTCGGGCGCAACGCAGAACTCGGCGTAGGCACCGCCATTGGTCAGGGCGCAAACCCTGTCGCCAACCTTGTAGCGGGTGACGGCCGAACCTACGGCCACGACCTCGCCCGCGCATTCCAGGCCGAGGACCGGGCTCGCCCCGGGGGGCGGCGGATAGGAACCGCTGCGCTGCTGCACATCCGGCCGGTTCACGCCCGCGACCATGACGCGGATCAGCACCTCATCGGGCTGCGGGACGGGCACCGCCGCGCGCGATGGGGCGAGCACCTCCGGCCCGCCGCCGTCGCCATGGGCGATGATCGTCATCTCCTGCGGCAGGGTCGTCATCGGTGCCGTTTCCTCATGCTGGTCCGAGCGGACCATTCTCTCCGCCCCCGTACCGCGTCAAGGCGGGCGGGCTTGCCAGCACGGGCCCGGGCGCAGAACATCGCGCCGCCCCCCTTCGGAGAAAGGCCGTGCCCCTGTTCCGCCGCCGTGCCGTCCTGGCCGGCCTCGCCGCCACGCTCGCCGCGCCGCGCCCAGTCATGGCGCAGGCCGGCGAGCTGAAGTTCGGCGCGCTCTTCCCTTTCTCGGGGACGCTGGCGCTGCTGGGCGACGAGAGCTTCCGCGGGCTCGAACTGGCGGTGGAGGAGCGCAACGCGACGGGCGGCGTGCTCGGGCGCCAGGTGAAGCTCGCCAAGGGCGATGCAGTGGACGCCAACCAGGCCATCACCGAGGTCCGCCGCCTGATCGGCACCGACCGCGTGGGTGCGGTGTTCGGTACCTATGCCTCCCCGCTCTCCTTCGCCGCGACGCAGGTCAGCGAGCTGCAGGGCATTCCCTATTTCGAGTTGGGCGCGATCAGCGATCCCATCACGGAGCGGGGCTTCCGCTACGTCTTCCGCACCTGTCCGCGATCCTCCGATTTCGGAGCGGCCACGGTCGCGGCGGTGCCGGAGGTGCTCGCGCCCGTCTATGGGGTGGAGCCGGCAGCGCTGAAGATCGCGATCCTGTTCGAGGACGCGCTCTACGGCCAGACGGTCAGCGGCTTCCAGGAACAGCAGATCCGCAGCCGGGGCCTGACGCTTACCGAGAAGATCGGCTACTCGCCGCGTTCGGCGGAGCTTGGATCGGTCATGCAGCGGCTGCGCGCCGCCGGCGCCGACATCGTGCTGCACACCGGCTACCAGAACGACATCGTGCTTTTCTTCCGCGCCATGCAGGAGGCGCAGTGGAAGCCGCGCATGGTGATCGGCTCGGGCGCCGGCTATTCGCTCGCGGACACGGCGCGCGCGGTCGGGCCGGCCTTCGAGGGCGTGATGAATGTGGACTTCACCCAGTTCGCGGTGAACGAACGCTTCGCGCCCGGCGTCTCGGCCTTCGTCGAGCTCTACAAGCGGCAATACGGCGCCGATCCCCGATCGGGACACTCTCTGGCCAATTACTTCGGGGGGCGCGTCTTCCTCGAGGCGGTGCAGCGCGCCGGCGGCATGGACAAGGACCGCATCCGCACCGCCGTGCTGGCGACTGATATCGCGGAGGGCACGACCCCCACCGGCTGGGGCGCGCGCTTCGACGAACGCGGGCAGAACACGCGCGCCAAGCCGTTCCTGCTGCAATGGCAGGGCGGACGGCAGGTGACGATCTTCCCCGCCGAGGCCGCCGTCGCCGCCGTGCGCGGGCAGATGGGCGAAACCTCAGGGTAACGCCACGCCGGAGCTGGCCGCGACATTCAGTCCGTCGAGCGGCGCCCAGCGCCAAGTATTGATTTCCAAAGGCCCCTCTCCGCCCCATCAGCGCGGGTGCATCACGGCCCGCCGGACCGGGTCAATCGACCCGGATGCCGGCCTCCTGGATGATGCCCTCCCACTTGGTGCGCTCGGCCTCGAGCCAGGCCTTCGCATAGGCGGGGGACTGGTCGTCCACCATGCGCATGGCGAGGTCGGACAGGCGCGTGCGGACGCTCGGCTCCTTCGCCACGCGGCCAAAGGCCGCCGCGGCGGCGTTCATGGCCGGGGCCGGCGTGCCTGCCGGGGCCATGACCATATGCCACGTGTAAGCCAGCAGACTGGGGAAGCCGGCCTCGGCCGTGGTCGGCACGTCAGGAAGCTGCGGCAGGCGCTGTTCGTCCATCACGGCGAGGGCGCGCGTCTCGCCACGCTGCACGAAGGGCAGTGCGGTGGTCGCCACATCCACGATGATCGGGACCGAGCCGTTCAGCACATCAGGCATGGCGGCCGAGACGCCGCGATAGGGGACGTGGTTGGCGCGCACATTGGCCCGGCGCAACAGCAGCTCGGTCGCGAGGTGCAGCGCGCCGCCATTGCCGCTGCTCGCATAGTCCCACTTGCCCGGCTCGGCGCGCAGCTTCTCGATCAACTCGGGCAGGGTCCGCGCCGGGAAGTCCTTGTTCACCGTGATCACCATCGGGATCACGCCGATCAGCGACACCGGGGCGAGGTCGTTGATCGGGTCGAAGGGCAGGCGCGGGAAGAGCGGCCGCAGCACCGAATGCGCGACCGTGGTGTAGAGCAGCGTGTAGCCGTCCTTGGGGGCCTTCGCCACGGCATCCGTGCCGACAACCACGCCGGCGCCGGTGCGATTCTCCACGATCATGCGCTGGGGCAGGATCTTCGAGATCTCATCCGCGAAAAGACGCGCCGGGATGTCTGTCGGCCCGCCGGCAGCGAAGGGCACGATCAGACGCACGGGCTGGGTCGGCCAATCGGTGGACTGGGCACGGGCGGCAACAGGGGTCAGGGCCGCGGCAGCGCCGAGGCCCAGCAGATAACGACGGTTCATGATATTGTTTCTCCCGATGGCCGTACTTGGCCGGCCCCCGACCCCGCGTCAACCGGGAGAAACCACGCGTTACATCGCCTTCGGAACGTCCTGTCCGCCTATCCGTTCGCGGTGATCCCGGCGTTACGGATGATCGGCTCCCACTTCGCGATCTCGGCATCGAGGAAAGCCTTCGCGCTCGCGGGCGTGCTGTCGGCGACGACGTTCATCGTCAGTTCCTGCAGCCGCGTCTTCACCGCATCCTGGCTCATGACGCGGTTGATGGCGGCGTTCATCGCCGAGACGACCGGCGCCGGCGTGCCCGAGGGCACCAGCGCCATGTGCCAGGTATAGGCGACGAATTCCGCCACGCCCTGCTCGTGGAAGGTCGGCACATCCGGCGCGGCGGGACTGCGGCGAAGGTCGGAGATGCCGATCGCGCGCAGTTCACCACGCTGGAGATACGGCACCGCGCCGGCCGCGACATCCATGATGATCGGGATGCGGCCCGAGAGCACATCGGCCATCGCCTGGCTGCTGCCGCGGAAGGGCACGTGATTCACGCGCAGATTGCCCGCCTGGTGCCAGAACAGCTCCGTCGCGAGGTGCACCGCCCCGCCATTGCCCGAGGAGGCATAGTCGTACTTCCCCGGATTGGCCTTCAGCAATGCGATCAGCTCCGGCGCGTTCGACACGCCGAGGGAGGGATGCACCAGCATGATCATCGGGATCTGGCCGCACAGCGCGACCGGCGTGAAGTCCGCGATCGGGTCGAAGGGCAGGCGCGGGAACAGCGCGCGCAGCACGGCATGGGCAATGGTGCTGTAGAGTACCGCACTGCCGTCCTTGGGTGACTTCGCGACGACATCGGTGCCGATGACAACGCCCGATCCGGTGCGGTTCTCGACCACCACGCGCTGGGGCAGGAACTCGTTCATCCGGTCGGCGACGAGGCGCCCGACCACATCGGTCGGCCCGCCGGCGGCGAAGGGGATCACCATGCGGACAGGCTGGGTCGGCCAGGCCGGGGCCTGGGCACGCAGGGCGAAGGGGGCAAGGCTGCCCGCGGCGGCGAGCCGCAGGACGTGACGACGGTCCATGGTGCGTTCCTCCCGGCGGGTCATGCGCCCGCATCGGGGCGCAGTGTCGGAAGGAGCCGCGCCCCGCGTCAAGGATCGAGGCGCTTGCCCGTCTCGGCGTCGAAGACGTGCAGCGCGGCGGGGTCGGGCGAAAGGCTGATCGCCTCGGCCGCCGCAACACCGGCGACCCGCGCCGTCAGGGCCGTGCCATCGGCGAGCCGGCCATGCAGCACGGTCTCCGAACCCAGCGGCTCCGCCAGTTCGACCGTGATCGGCAGGCCGGCGGGGTCCGGCAGCAGGTGTTCGGGGCGAATGCCGATGGTCACCGCACGTCCCTCCCCGCCTGCGCGCGGGCCATCGACGAAGCGCCAGACAGCACCATTGGCGAGCCGCGCGGCGCCACCTCCCTCGGCCAGCGTCGCGGGTAGGAAGTTCATTGCCGGACTGCCGATGAAGGAGGCGACGTAGGTATCGGCGGGCTTCGCCCAGACTTCCATCGGCGTGCCGATCTGCGCGGCGCGGCCTTCATGCATGACGACGAGGCGGTCGCCGAGGGTCATCGCCTCGACCTGGTCATGCGTGACGAAAAGGGACGTCACGGCGAGGCGCTTCTGCAACCGACGGATCTCCGCGCGCATCTGCACGCGCAGCTTGGCATCGAGGTTCGAGAGAGGCTCGTCGAAGAGGAACAGCTTCGGTTCGCGCACGATGGCACGGCCCATGGCCACGCGCTGTCGCTGCCCGCCCGAAAGCTGGCGCGGCTTGCGGTCGAGCAACTGGCCGATGGACAGCAGATCGGCCGCTTCCTGCACGCGCCGGCGGATCTGGTCCTTCGGCAGGCCGCGGATCTTGAGGCCATAGGCCATGTTGTCGAACACGGTCATGTGCGGATAGAGCGCATAGGTCTGGAAGACCATGGCGATGTCGCGATCCGCGGGTTCGAGCGGCGTGACGTTCACCTTGTCGATCAGCACCGCGCCCGAGGTCGGGCTTTCCAGCCCCGCGACGATGCGCAGCAACGTCGACTTGCCGCAGCCCGAGGCACCGACGATCACCACCATCTCGCCGTCGCGGATGGCGAGGTCGATGCCATGCAGGACACGCGTGGCGCCGAAGGATTTCGTCACGCCCTCGATATCGAGACTCGCCACGCCGTCACTTCTCCGTCTCGGTGAGGCCCTTGATGAACCAGCGCTGCATCAGCACCACCACGGCGACCGGCGGCAGCAGGGCAAAGACCGCCGTGGTCATGATGAGGTTCCATTCGTTCTGCGTGTCGCCGATGCCGATCATCTTGGTCAGCCCGACGATGATGGTCTCGAGGTCGCGGTTGGAGACCATCAGCAGCGGCCAGAGATACTGGTTCCAGCCATAGATGAAGAGGATGACGAAGAGCGCGGCGATGTTCGTGGTGGACAGCGGCAGCACCACATCCTTGAAGAAGCGCAGCGGCCCCGCGCCATCCACCTTCGCCGCTTCCACATATTCGTCGGGGATGGTGAGGAAGAACTGGCGGAACAGCAGCGTCGCGGTGGCCGAGGCGATGAGCGGCAGCGTCAGCCCCGTCATGGTGTCGATCAGCGCGAGGTCGGTCATCACCTGGAAGGTCGGGATGATGCGTACCTCGACCGGCAGCATCAGGGTGATGAAGATCATCCAGAAGAAGATCATGCGGCCGGGGAAGGAGAAGAACACCACCGCGAAGGCCGAGAGCAGCGAGATCGCGATCTTCCCCACCGCGATCAGCAGCGCCATGAGCAGGCTGTTCCACAGCATGGTGGATGCCGGCACGGCGAAGGTATTGCGCCCGCCCCCGCCCTGCGCCCAGGCATGGGCGTAGTTGTTCAGCGCCTCGGTGCCAGGAAGCAGCGGCACGTCGCCGCGCCCGATCGTGTCGGTGTCGTGGGTGGACCCGACCAGCGTGATCCAGATGGGCAGGGCGAAGACGATGATGCCGAGGACCAGCGCGAGATGCGTGAGCACCCGGTCCCGCACCTGCCGGCGACGGGAGGCGGCGGCGAGCCGCTCGACATCGATGGTTGCGCCCGACATCAGTAATGCACCCGGCGTTCGATGTAGCGGAACTGGATGGCGGTCAGGCCGATCACGATGATCATCAGGATCACCGATTGCGCGGCCGACGACCCGAAGTTCAGGTTCTGCACGCCATCGACATAGACCTTGTAGATCAGTGTCTCGGTCGCGTTGCCCGGGCCGCCGCGCGTCAGCGCGTGGATCACGCCGAAGGTGTCGAAGAAGGCGTAGACCAGGTTCACCACCAGCAGGAAGAAGGCGGTGGGCGACAGCAGCGGGAAGATCACGGTCCAGAAGCGGCGGAAGGGCCGCGCACCGTCGATCGCCGCGGCTTCCAGCACCGAGGCCGGGATCGATTGCAGCCCGGCGAGGAAGAAGATGAAGTTGTAGGAGACCTGCTTCCAGGCCGCGGCGATGATGACCATGGTCATCGCCTGCCCGCCATTCACCCGGTAGTCCCAGTTGATCCCGATCACGGAGAAGCCGCGCCCCACCAGCCCGATCGAGGGATGGAAGATGAACAGCCACAGCACCGCGGCGAGGGCGGGAGCGACCGCGTAAGGCCAGATCAGCAGCGTCTTGTAGAGCCCGGCTCCACGGATCGACTTGTCCGCCTGCACCGCGAGGAACAGCGCCGCACCCAGCGCCAGCGCGGCGACCGAGCCCGAGAAGACGACCGTGTTCCACGCCGCGTTCAGGTAGATCGGGTCGCGGAAGAGGTCGGTGAAGTTCTCCAGCGCGACGAATTCGGTGGACAGGCCGAAGGCGTCCTCGCGCTGGGTGGACTGCCACACCGCCATGCCCGCCGGCCAGAAGAAGAAGACCAGCGTGATGGCGAGTTGCGGCAGCAGCAGCAGATAGGGCAGCAGGGCGCCGCGGAAGATGACCTTCTTTCTCAATCAAGCCTCCGCGGCGCCGCGCCTGTCATGTCAGCCGCGATTCGCGCGCTGGAAGTTCCGGAGCACCTGGTTGCCGCGCGTGGTCGAGCTGGCCAGCGCCTGCTCCGCGGTCTGCTGGCCCTGGAAGGCGCGCTCCATCTCTTCCTCGATGATGGTGCGGATTTCGACGAAGCCGCCGAGCCGGATGCCGCGGCTGTTGTCGGTCAGCACGCCGCCGCCGCGCAGGAGCTGCTCGATCGGCACGTCCGCGCCGGGGTTGTCGCGATAGAAGCCCCTGTCCTTCGCGATGGCATAGGAAGCGCGGCGCACCGGCACATAGCCGGTGTCCATGTGCCACTGCGCATCGACCTCGGGGGTCGACAGATACTTGAAGAACTCCGCGACGCCCTGGAATTCGTCGCGCGAGCGACCGCCGCCGGCGGCCGGCCCCTTGTTCATCACCCACAGGCTGGCGCCGCCGATGATGGAGTTGATCGGCGCGCGCGGCGTGCCCTCGTAATAGGGCAGCATCGCCACGCCCCAGTTGAAGCGCGCTTCCCGCTGCACCCGCGCCCGGAAGCCCGAGGAGGTGAACATGATCGCCGCCTCGCCATTCGGGAAGGCGGGCTCGCCGGCGTTGTTCCGGCCGCCATAGCGGAACAGGCTGTCCTTCTGCCACTGGACCAGATTGCCCATGTGGCGCTGCACCAGCGGATTGTTGATCTGCAGCTCGGTGCCGAGCCCGCCGAAGCCGTTCGCCAGCGTGGCGAGCGGAATGTCGTGGATGGCCGAGAAATTCTCGATATGCGCCCAGGTCAGCCAGGCGGTGCTCATCGGCACCTGCGTGCCCGCCGCGCCCTTGAGCTTCGGTAGGGCCTCGGTCAGCGCCTGCCAGGTCTCGGGGAACTTGTCGGGGTCGAGGCCGGCGGCCCGGAAGGCGTCCTTGTTGTACCAGACGATGGTGGTCGAGCTGTTGAAGGGCATCGACATCATCCGCCCGTCCGACAGGCTGTAATAGCCACGGACGCCAGGCAGGTAGTCGTCGAAGTCGATGCTGATGCCGGTCTCGGCCATCAGCTCGTGCACCGGCTTCACCGCGCGGCCGGCATTCATCATCGTGCCGGTGCCGACCTCGAACATCTGGACGATGTGCGGGGCGTTGTTGGCGCGGAAGGCCGCGATCGCGGCGACCATCGTCTCCGGATAGGAGCCGCGGAAGGTCGGGACGATCCTGTACTTGGTCTGCGTGGCGTTGAAGTCGGTGCAGCGCTTTTCCAGCAGCCCGCCCAGCGGCTGGGCCAGGCCGTGCCAGAACTGGATCTCGACGGGCTGGGTCTGCCCCAGCGCCGGCGCGGCGACACCCAGGGACATCGCCCCGGTCAGCAGGGTACGGCGGTGCATCGGGTCGTCCTCTCCCGTTATGGCGACGCGGCGGCTTAGCCGCGCCGCTTTGCAGGGAGATTACAGAACCATGTCACTTCGATGAAGGGGGATGGCCCACCAGCCGCGCATAGACCTCCGGATCCGTCGCACCTTCGGTCCCGAAGAGCAGGATGCGGCTGTCCGCGCCGAGCCCCAATGCTGCGCGCGCGAAGGGTTCGCCCGCGGCCAGCAGCAGCGCGGCGAGGCCCGCCACCGCGCTTTCCCCGGCCACCACCGGCGGGGTACGCGCGGCCAGCATCTTCATGCAGTCCACCGCCGAGTCATCGGGCACGGCCATGAAGGCGAAGGCGGCACGCTCCAACTCCTGCCAGGCGAGCAGCGAGGGCTCCCCGCAGGCGAGGCCCGCCATCAGCGTGTCGAGATCGCCCTCGATGGTGGTGGGCTGGCCGGCCTCGGCGCTGGCGAGCAGGCAGGCGGCCTTCTCCGGCTCGGCGACGATCACCTTGACCGCACCGCCGAAGCGCGCACGCATCTGCGTGGATACCGCCGCGGCGACACCGCCGACGCCACCCTGGATGAAGACATGCGTCGGCGCGGCGCCGAGCTGCGTCGCGGCCTCGTCCGCCATGACGCGATACCCCTGCATCACGTCGCGCGGCACCTCCGTATAGCCGGGATAGGAGGTGTCGGAGACGACGAACCACTTGTTCGCGTCCGCCTGCTTCTGCGCTTCCCGTACCGCGTCGTCGTAATTGCCGGGGACGACGCGGATCTCGGCGCCATAGTGTGCGATGGCGTCGCGGCGGCCCTGGCTGACATGCTCATGCACGAAGATGACGCAGGCGGCGCCGAACAGCTTCGCGCCCCAGGCGACGGAACGGCCATGGTTGCCATCGGTCGCGCAGCAGACGGTGATGGCCTTCGTCGCCTCCCTGTGCGTCCCCTCCATCAGCGCCGCCGCGGTCGCGGCATTGGCCACACCGCGTTTCGCCAATTCCGCCTGCAGCAGCCGCATCACCGCATAGGCCCCGCCCAGCGCCTTGAAGGAGCCGAGGCCGAAGCGGCTGCCCTCATGCTTGAAGGCGACGGCGCCGATCTTGGCGGCCGCCGCGACATCGGGCAGGTCGATCAGCGGCGTCGGCGCATAGCCGGGCCAGGAGGCGATCTCCTCCTGCGCGCGCCGGAAGCCCGAATCGGGCAGCACCACCACGCCTGGCGTGCCCTGGCGGCGGTTCATCAGGAAGCGGAAGGGGCGGGTCGGGATCATGGGCGGCCCATGCGCCAGGGCGGGGCGCGCGGTCAACCCTTGCGTGGCAGGCGGGCGACCTCGTCGCGGGACAGCGCGATCCAGTCCCGCAATGCAGCATCGTCGCAGGCTTCCGCGGCAAGCACGACATAGCCGGGCATGACGCGGCTGCCGGCCTTGAGCGGCCGAGCGAGGCCCTGCGCGATGGCCGCGGCGGCCTTCTCCCGGCCGGGGCGGAACATGAAAATGGCTTGGCCGTCCCGTCGGCTCGCGGTGCAGAGCATATGCCCGTCCAGCATCACACAGATGCCCCCCATCATCGGCTTCCACACCAGCGGGCCGATGCCTGCGAGCGCGGCGCGCAAACGGTCTTCAAGGGCGGGGTCGCGGGCCATGCCGCAGCGTGCCACGGGGCGGCGGGGCTTGGCGACACCGCCGCGGCGGCGCACCCTGGGGTCGGGGAGGAGAGGAGCGACGATGCGCATCACGATTCTTGGCGGCGGCGGATTCCTGGGCAAGAAGCTGGCCGCGCGGCTGGCGCGGGACGGCAGGTTGGGCGGCAAGCCGATCACCGGCCTGACGCTGTTCGACCTCGCGGCGCCCACCGCGCCCGCCGCGCCCTTCCCCGTCACCTGCCTCGGCGGCGATGTGGCCGATCCCGCCGCGGTGGCCGAAGCCATCCCCGCGGGGACGGCGATGGTCTTCCACCTGGCCGCCGTCGTCAGCGCCGCGGCCGAGGCGGATTACGACCTCGGGATGAAGGTGAACCTGCAGGGCACGCTCGCCGTGCTTGCCGCCTGCCGCGCGCTCGGGACGAAGCCGCGGGTCGTCTTCACCTCCTCCGTCGCCTCCTTCGGCGGCGGGCAGGAGGCGGTCGTGCCGGATGACGGGCGGCAGGTGCCGACCAATTCCTATGGCGCGCAGAAGGCGATCGGCGAGCTGCTGCTGCAGGATGCGTCGCGCAAGGGCTTCCTCGATGCCGTTTCGATCCGCCTGCCCACGGTGATGGTGCGGCCCGGGCGACCGAACAAGGCGGCCTCCTCCTTCGTCTCGGCCATCATCCGCGAGCCGCTGCTGGGGCTTTCCACCGACTGCCCGGTGCCGCCGGAATTCGCGGTGTGGATCTGCTCCCCGCGCAGCACCATGGAATGGTTCCTGCACGCGGCGACGATGGACACCGCGCCGCTCGGCATCGATCGCGGCGTCAACCCGCCGGGGCGCAGCGCGACGGTGGCGAAGCTGCTGGAGGCGCTGGAAGCCGTGGCGGGACATGCCGCGCGCGAAAAGGTCGGCTTCGCCTTCGACAAGGAGGTCTTCGACATCGTGGTCGGGTGGCCCGCCGCCTTCGCCGCGGATCGCGCCCGGCGCCTCGGCTTCCCCGAGCAGGAACCGCTGGAGGACCTGGTACGTGCCTTCATCGAGGATGACCTGGCCGCCACCAGGGCCGAACGGGGGCTCTGAGCCCATGGAGCGGCTGATCGAGCGCATCATCGTCCTCAGCCGCTGGGCAATGGTGCCCTTCTATCTCGGACTGGGACTTGCGCTCTTCAGCCTGCTCGCCGCCTTCCTGCGGCAATTGTGGTACGGCCTGGCCAACGCGATGACGCAATCCGAACACCAGGCGATGATCACCGTGCTCACGATGGTGGATCTGACGCTGGTGGCGGGGCTGATCGTCATCGTGCTGTTCTCGGGCTACGAGAACCTCGTCTCGCGCATCGATCCGGGTGGTGCGCGCGATTGGCCGGCCTGGCTGACCACGGTGGATTTCGGCGGCCTCAAGAAGAAGCTCTTCGCCTCCATGGCCGCGATCTCCGGCGTGACCATGCTGAAGGCGCTGATGAAACTCGAGGACACGGTCAGCGAGGCGCAGCTCTATTGGTTGGTGGTGATCAATCTCGTTTTCATGACCGGCTATCTGCTGATGGCCGTGGCGGACTGGTTCGCCTCGAAGACGACGAAGCCCTGAACCGCCTCAGACCTCCGCCACCGCGCCGTCACGTTCGGCCATCAGGCGGCGCACGGGTTCGGACAGCTCGGATTTCGCGCCCGTCGCATTATCGATGACGACGCAAAGCGCGCGCGCCGAACACAACAGCCCGTCCCGCCACATCGCGTATTGATGCACGAAGGAAGTGCGGCGGAAGGATGCGGTGCGCGCCGTCAGCAGCACCTTGTCCTGGAAATGCCCGGGGCGGTGGTACTTCACCTCCAGCGAGCCGACCACCGGCCCCGGCGCGGTCGCCGAGAAGCCCCCGCCGGCGCCGAGCCACCAGTCGATGCGCATATCCTCGAACAGCGTCAGATAGGCCGCGTGATTCACATGGGCGTAGATGTCGCATTCCGCCCAGCGGATCGTGTGTTCCTTCCAGATCGCCCATTGGCCCTCGACGCCGTAGCGATCGCGCAGTGCCGCATCCATGGTTCCGTCCCCGACGTGCCGGCCGCGATTGTGGCCGGCCGCGCGATGACAGGAAAGGCGGCTTTGCAGGCCGCCGCGACCGGCGGCTATGGTTGCGGCAACGAACCCGGGGAAACGTCCATGATCTCTCGCCGTCACCTGCCGCTGGCCGGGCTTGGCCTGTCCTTGCCCGTCATCCGCCCGGCGCGGGCCGCCTGGCCCGCGGACCGGCCCATCGAGGTGATCGTCCCCTTCCCGCCCGGCGGCGGGGTGGACGCCGTCGCGCGCTTCGCGACTCACTACCTCGCCCCCCGCCTGCCGGGTGTGCGCTTCGTGGTCAGCAACAAGCCGGGCGCCTCGGGTCAGCTCGGCATGGAGGCGGTCTTCAATGCCGCGCCGGATGGCTACACCATCGGCGCGATCGGCAGCCTCAACGTCTCGACCCTGCCGCTCGAGCGCCCGGTGCGCTGGAAGGCGGAGGAATTCACCTACATCGCCAATATCGTGGACGATGCCTGCGCGCTGTGGGTGCTGCCGGGGTCGCGGCTGCGCAACCTCGCGGACCTGGTTGCGGCGCTGAAGCGGCAGCCGGACAGCGTCTCGGTCGGCAGCGCGGCCGGTGTCGGATCGGACGACCACCTGGTACTGCTGGGGCTCGAGGAACAGGCAGACATCCGCGCCCTGCACGCCCCCTTCAACGGCACGGCGCAGGTCCAGCGGGACCTGCTGTCGGGGGCGGTGGACGTCGCTTCCTTCAACATGAGCGAAGGCATCGCCCTGATGCGCGAGGGCAAGATCCGCTGCCTCGGCCAGGCCTCGCCGGCGCGCTGGTCGGCCGCACCGCAGGTACCGACCTTCCGCGAACAGGGCTTCGACGTGGTGATCGGCTCCGCGCGCGGGATCGTCGGGCCGCCTGGCTTCCCGGCGGAGGCAACGCGCCTGATGGAAGCGGCCTTCACCGCCATCTTCGCCGATCCGGAATTCACCACGGCCGCCGAGCGCGTGGCGCTGCCGCTGCGCCCGCTGGTCGGGCAGGCCTATCGCGACATGGTGCTGCAGGAAGGCGAAATGGTGCGCGCGATGTTCGCGAGGAAGCCGTGGCGTCGATGACAGCGCGCGCCCGCGCGCGCATCAACCCAGCGCGGCGGTGCGATACAGCGTGATGCGCAGGCCGCCATGCGGCACCGGCGCTTCGGTCGGCAGGAAGGGTAGACCCGTCGCCTGCGCCAGACGTGCTTCGGTCGCGATGAGGCCCACGCGCCAGCCTGTGAAGCGTTCCCGCAGCACGCGACCCATCGTCTGGTACAGCGGCAGCAGCTTCTTCGCCTCGCCCAGCCGCGTGCCATAGGGTGGGTTCACGATGACGAGGCCCGGCGGGCCCTCCGGCGGTACGACGTCGCTGATCACGGCCTGGCGGAAGTCGCACAGCGCCGCGACGCCGGCACGTTCCGCATTGGCGCGGCTCATCGCGATCGCGCCGGCGTCGCGGTCGCTGCCATGGAAGCGCGCGGTCGGCGTGTGGCCGCTGCGCACCGCGCGCATGCGCTCCCAGGCCTCCGCATCGAAGGTCGCGAGATGTTCGAAGGCGAAGTGGCGCGCGCGGCCGGGGTTCAGGCGCGCGGCGATCTCCGCGGCCTCGATGACGAAGGTGCCGGACCCGCACATGGGGTCCAGCACCGGCTCATTCCCGTCATAGCCGCATTGGCGGAGGAACAGCGAGGCCATGGTCTCGCGCATCGGCGCGGCGTTCACCGCTTCCTTGTAGCCGCGCTTGTGCAGGGGCTCGCCGGAGGTGTCGATGCTGATGCTGCAGATGTCGTGGTCGATGCGCGCCATGACGGTAACGGGCGCGTCCTCCGCCTGCGCTCCGCCAAGCGTCTCCGTGATGGCGCGCGCGATGCGCTCCGCCGCGGCGCCGCTGTGGTAGATGCGCGAGGCGCTGCAATGCGCCTCGACGCGAAACGGCGTGTCGGGGCGCAGCACCCCGGCCCAAGGCACATGCCGGGCGCGGCGGTCGAGCTGGGCGAGGTGGTCGACGCGAAAGCTGTCGATGCGCGCGAGGACGCGCCCCGCCCCACGGATCCAGAGATTGGCCCGCCAGACCTCGGGCCAGCCCCCCATGGTGACGACGCCCCCGGGCACGGGCTTGGGGCGCTTGAAGCCCTTGTGCCGCACCTCATCGGCCAGCACGGGCTCAAGGCCCGGTGCCGTGGCAAGGAAGATCTCGAAATCCGCGTGATGCGCCATGGCTGGGGGCATGGCACAGCCGGGCCGTGGCGCCAAATGTCGTGACGCCCGGCGGGGCCGGGCTTCTGCGCCCAGCGCCTGTGGTCCGGGATGCCCCGCATCCTGGTTGGGGGCGGGGTCTGGGGAGGAGGGACGAGGCCCCCTCCCCGCCGCCCCTCAGATCCCGGCCTTTTCCAACCGATGGATCGACCGTGCCATGGCCTGCGCCCGCGGCACCAGAGTCTCGACCTCCAGATACTCTTCGGGGCTGTGCGCCAGCCCGCCGACCGGCCCGACGCCGCACAGCGTCGGCACGCCAAGTGCGGCGGTGAAGCCGGAATCCGCGCAGCCGCCGGTGAATTCCGCCTCGACCTTCAGCCCGGATTCCGCGGCCGCCGCCTGATAGACAGAGAAGACGCGTTCCGATTCCGGGGACGGGTTCAGCGGCCGGAACTCACCCTTCACCACCAGCGTCGCCTTGGTGCCCGGGACGTAGGACTTCGCCACGATGTCATGGATCTTGCCCATGATCTCGTCGCGCTCGGGCACTTCGACATAGCGCAGGTCGATCTGGAACTGGCAGGCCGGCGCGGTGGTGTTCACCGACTGGCCGCCCTGGATGAGCCCGACATTCAGCGTGATACCGCGCTTGAGGTCGGTCAGCGCGTGGATGGCGACGATCTTGTGCGCGGCCTCGCCGATCGCGCTGATGCCGGCCTCGAAATTACCGCCCGAATGTGCGGCCTTGCCGGTGATGTCCACCACGGAGAAGACACCGCCCTTGCGCGCCTTCACCACATTGCCCGAGGCACGGCCCGGCTCGCTGTTGAAGACGACGCGGGCGTTCCGCGCCTCGGCCTCGATGACAGGGCGGCCTTCGGGGCTGCCGATCTCCTCGTCGCCGGTGAACAGGCCGACGATCGGGCCGGGCGCGCCACCGAACTTCTTGAAAGCGGCCATGACGAACATGTTCATCACGATGCCGCCCTTCATGTCCACCACACCGGGGCCATAGGCACGGCCGTCCTTGATGGTGAAGGGCCGGCGCTCGGGCTCGCCCTTCGGGAAGACCGTGTCGCGATGGCCCATCAGCACGATGTTGGACCGCTGGTTGCCGGTGCCGAGCTCATGCCCGCCATCGACGATGCCGCGCAGGCAATCGCCATGCTTCTGCTGTGGCAGCAGTTCGACCGCGATGCCGTGCGATTCCAGGAAGCGCTTCACCTGCGCGCCGGTGCGATCGACCCCCGCCTTGTCGTAGGACCCGCCATCGGTGTTCACCATCTCGGCGAGTTCGGCGAGCATCGCCTCCTTCTGCGATGCCAGCCAGGCGGTGATCTCAGCTTCGGTGCTCATGCGGTGTCTCCTTCGCGGCGCGAGGCTCGCACCGTGCGGCCCGGGCGCAAAGGGGTGGACAAGTCCGAAATCGGTCCATGCCCATCCCGTAGGCTTCACGTGCCGGTCCCACGGCTGTCACAGGATGCGTCCTAGCGTCCCGCCCCGATTACGCAAGGCTGAGGGGACATCGCCATGAACCTGAATCGTCGCGCATTGCTGGGTGGCCTCGCCGCTGCCGGCACGCTGCCGCGCATCGCCATCGCACAGGCCGACAACCGGCCTTCCGTGACCATCGCGGTGCAGATCATCAGCACCTCCGGCACGCTGGAGCCGATGCGGGAGCAGTCCAATGTCGGCTTCCGCATCATGCCCTCCTTCTCCGAACCGCTGATCGGCATCGACTGGCAGGAGACGGAGCGCGCCGGCCCGGTGCTCGCCACCGCCTGGCGGCGGATCGATCCGAAGACGCTCGAGCTCACGCTGCGCGAGGGCGTGGCGATGCATGACGGCCGCACCATGACGGCGGAGGACGTCGCCTTCACCTTCTCCCGCGAGCGCATGTGGACGGGGCTTGCCGCCGATAGCCGTGGGTTGTTCGTCTCCACCACGGCCGGCCAGGGCGGCAAGACGCCCCCACCCGAGGCAGTGGCCATTTCCCGCGCCCATTTTCCCGGCTTCGAGAAGATGGAGATCGTCGATGCCCGCACGGTGCGCTTCGTCAACAGCGTGCCCGACGTCACGCTGGAAGGACGGCTGACGCGAACCTCGGGTGCGATCTTCTCCCGCGCCGCCTTCGACGCGGCACCGTCCTGGCTCGACTGGGCGCGCAAGCCGGTCGGCACCGGGCCGTATCGCATCGTGGAGCATCGCCCTGGCCGCGACCTGCTGCTCGAAGCGCATGACGCCTATTGGGGCGGCCGGCCGCCGCTGAAGTCGATCCGCCTGGTCGAGGTGCCCGATGTCGCGGCGCGGGTGAACGGGCTGCTCGCCGGCGACTACGACTTCATCTGCGACCTGCCGCCCGACCAGATCGGCGGCGTCGAGCGCAGCGCGCGCCATGAGGTCCAGGGCGGGCCGATCAACAACATCCGCCTGATCGTGTGGGACAAGACGCATCCCGTTCTGGCGAACCCGCTGGTCCGCCGCGCCATGTCCCACAGCATCGACCGCCAGGCGATCGTGGACAGCCTGTGGGGCGGCCGCACCCGCGTGCCGCGCGGCCTGCAGTGGGATGTCTACGGCGACATGTATCTGGCCGATTGGGAAGCGCCGCGCTTCGACCCGGCCGAGGCGCGGCGCCTGCTGCGCGAGGCGAACTACCGCGGCGAGCCGATCCCCTATCAGCTCCTCAACAACTACTACACGGGCCAGGTCGCGAGCTCTCAGATCCTGGTGGAGGGCTGGCGCCAGGCGGGGCTGAACGTGCCGATCGAGATGAAGGAGAATTGGGGCCAGATCCTCGGCCGCTTCCCCGGCCGCGGCCTGTGCGACAATTCCAATACCGCGGTCTTCAACGACCCGGTCGCCCCGATGTCGGTCTATGGCCCGGGTGGACAGACCTGGGCGGCGGGACAGTGGCAGAATGAGGAGGCGCCGCGACTGCTCGACCTGCTGCAGGTGGAAAGCGACCTTGAGAAGCGCCGCGCGGCCTTCCGTCGGCTGCTGACGCTGACCGAGCGCGAGGACCCTGCCTACACCGTGCTGTTCCAGACGGCGAACTTCACGGGCAAGCGGAAGGACCTGCCCTGGAAAGCGTCGAAGTCCTTCGTGATGGACTTCACCGCTCGCAACTGGGGCG
>JAYRJZ010000038.1:0-43272 GCA_041906015.1 Roseomonas sp. | reverse complement strand
CGAGGCGAGCGGCATGGCGCGCGGGGTTGGCGGGGCGGCCGCGCGCGAAAGGAAAGCCTGATGCCGTGTCCGCCGAAAGGCTGGCCGGTATCAGCCGCGACGCATGGAGGCTTCCATGGCGCGCGGCGAGGCGCCGGGCGAGGGATCGAGGATGTCCTCCTCCCAGATATGCAGCACACCGAGCGGCGGGCTCGACCGCGCGCTGAGCTTGGCCCGTGCGGCCGCCTCGATGCGCGGGCGCGCGATGGCGAAGAGCGCCGGCAGGTCGATGCTGCGGAGAAGCCCCCCACCGCTGATGCCGAGCAGCGCCAGGCGCGAGATGGCGCACCGCACCTCCCCGCCGCCCTCGAGCGCCAGCATGAAGAGCAGCCGATGGCCATCCCAGCGCGGCGATGCCTGCGTCATGGCCGGGCCTTGCCATCGACGGCGAGCGCCGCGGCCAGCTCCGCCGGCGTGATCGAGAGTGCCTGTGTCAGCCGGCCGGACGTCAGGCCGTGCCGGGTGATCGTCATGCTCGTTCGCCGCCAGGCGGGGAAGGAGATGCCGTCCAGCATTTCCTCCTCGGTCTCCACCCGGTAGCAGCCCGCGGGCAATGGGCCTGATCGGGATGACAGAAGAAAAGGGCGGTTGAATTCCACCAGCTCGGTCGTGGTGCGGGATTCCATGGCCGGTCACCGCGCCAGACGATCCGCGCAGGCGCGTGCGACGTCGGGATCGACCGTGGTGCCGCCGGCCGGATAGGTCGCGAAGCGGCGCGCCAGCGCGTTGCGCGCCGACCAGTCGAGCTGCGCCGATCCCGGCGTCTCCGCCCGGGCGCGATCGGCACAGAAGATGGCCTGCTGCTCCACCACGCCGGCATGGGCGAGGGTCTGTGCCGTGCTGGTGCGCATCTGGAAGCCGACCATGCCGGAGATGATCGGCCCGGCCACCAGGCCGACGCCAAGGGCGAGGAGGAGGGGCTTGGCGCGGGTCCATCGCGCGGACGCGTCGGCGGAGAAGCGGGCGAAGGCGCTCGGAGTACCGGCGGACATGGCGAATTCTCCTGGCGGCCATGTCGCACGGGGCAAGCCCGGCCGTCCGACGGAGACGGGGGAAATACCCCCGATCAATTCCGCGGGCATGTCCGCAACATTTAGATGGCGATTTTTTCCGGACATACAATCAATGGATCGAAAATATTTCGGCACCTCTGGCACAACGGCAACACCCTCGTCCTGCCGCAGGCTTGCCCCGGCAGGCGGGAGGGATTAGGCGGCGGCATGTCCCTCGATCGTTTCGTGCTCCGCCTGCTGCCCGGCCGCGACCGCCGCGTGAAAGCTGGCCATCCCTGGGCTTTCTCCAACGAGATCGCCATGACGCCGGCCGCCAAGGCCTTGCCGCCGGGTTCCGTGGTGCGGCTGGAAGGCGATGACGGGGTGAAGCACGGCACATGGCACTTCAACCCGCATTCGCTGATCGCCGCGCGGCGGCTCGATGCCGATCCGGCCGCCGCCTGCGACGCGGACTGGTTCCGTGCGCGGCTGGCGCAGGCGCTGTCGATCCGCGACCGGATGTTCGATGCCCCGCATTACCGCCTGGTGCATGCCGAGGCGGATGGCCTGCCCGGACTGATCGTCGACCGCTACGGCGATGTGCTGGCAGTGCAGGCGAACACCGCCGGCATGGATGCGGCGACGCCGATGATCGTCGAGGCGCTGACGGCGCTGGTCGCGCCGCGCGGCATCGTCGCCCGCAACGACAGCGGCGTGCGTGGGCTGGAAGGCTTGCCGGAAGAAACGCGGCTGCTCGCCGGCGACGCCACCGGCGCGGCGGTGGAGGAGAACGGGTTGCGCTTCCCCGTCGATCTGCTGGGTGGGCAGAAGACCGGCTGGTTCTTCGACCAGCGCGAGCATCGCGCGCGCGTCGCGCGGCTCGCGAAGGGCGTAACGGTGCTCGACGCCTTCTGCCATACTGGCGGCTTCGGCATCGGCTGCGCGGCGGCGGGGGCGGCGCGCGTCACGCTGCTCGACCGCAGCGAACACGCTCTGGCGACCGCGACCGAAGGCGCCGCGCTGAACGGCGTCGCGGATCGCGTGACGACCCAGCGCGGCGAGGCGATGGAAGCGCTCGAACGCCTCTTCGGCAGCGGCCAGCGCTTCGGTGTGGTCATCGCCGACCCGCCGGCCTTCGCCAAGACGCGCAAGGACCAGCCGGCGGCCCTTCGCGCCTATGGCAAGCTGGCACGCCTCGCGGCAGGGCTGGTGGAGCGCAACGGGTTCCTGTTCATCGCCTCCTGCAGCCATCACGTCTCGCCGGGCGACTTCGCCGACGCGGTCGCCTGGGGCATGCATCGGGCCCGGCGCGACGCCCGCATCCTGCACATGGGCGGCGCCGGGCCGGACCACCCGCTGCATCCGATGCTGCCGGAGAGCCAATACCTGAAGGGCATGCTGCTGCACCTCTCGTGAGCCTGCCGAACACCCGCATCCTGCATCCCGAGCCACTACCCGTTCCGGCGCGCCTCGCGCGCGGATGGCGCGTAACGGGTTATGAGGCCGCGGGCGCGGTGGTGCGGCTTGGGCGGCCATCACGCGCGCTGGATGCCTTGCTGGCCACGGCACGGGTGCGGGAAGGCGCCTTTGTCGGCGCGTGGAACCCGTTCAGCCGGGCCATGCCGCGCGGCTGGAACGACCGCGCCCTGGCACGGTTGCGCCACGCCGCGCGGATGCCGTTCCGCGAGGGCATGGGCCGCGCCGAACGGCCGCGCTGGGTCGAGCATCACCTGCTGCTGCTGGCCGATCTCCGCCGCATCATCGTGCTCGCCCGCCGCTTCCGCCAACACGCCATCCTGCGCGTGCGGCTGCGCGCGCCGTCCCGGCTGCTGGTGCTGCGATGAAGCAGGCCGCCGGCTTCCTCGTCGCCATCTTCCTGGTACGGGCGGCACTCGGCGTGCTGTTCCAGGCACCCGGTGCGGCGGAACCCGCGCTGGTGCCGGCCTTCGAGCTGGATTGGACCAGCTTCGGCACGCTGGTCGGTCTGTTCTGGCTGCCGGGCCTGGTGCTGGTCGTCCCGATCGGCCTGGCCGCGCCATGGCTGAGCGACCGGCTGGGGGTAATGATCGGGCTCGGGCTGCTTGTCGCGGGCGGCCTCGCCTCGGCGGCGGCGGGGAGCGTGGCAATGCTCTACGCCGGGCGGCTGATGATGGGCACCGGCACGGTGCTTGCCATCCTGCTGCTGACCAAGATCGTCCAGGAACGCTTCAAGGGGCCCGACCTGTTTCCGGCCATGGCCGTCTACATCCTGGGCTGGCCGGTTGGCATCGCCGCGGCACAGGCGCTGCTGCCGCCGGTCGCCGTGGCCCATGGCTGGCAATGGCCCTTCCTGGCCGGCGCGGCGGCGATGGGGCTCGCCTGGCTGGCGCTGACGGTGGCCTCCCGCCCCGGAACCCACGCGGCGCCGGCGCGCCCGGCGACCGGCTGGCTGTCACGGCGGGAGGTGGGGTTGATGTGCGTCGCCGGCGCCTGCTGGGCGATGATCAACGGGACCTACATGGTGCTCGTCACCTTCGCGCAGCCGCTGCTGGTGGCGCGCGGGCTCTCGGTGGCCGAGGCCGGCTTCGCCACCTCCCTGATGTCCTGGGTGAACGTGCTGGCGGTGCCGGCGGGGGCGATCCTCGCGCGGCGGCCGCGCCTGGTGCTGCCGATGGTGCTGGGCTGCATCCCGCTCGCGGCCGCGCTGGCGGCCCTGTTGCCTTTCGCCGGCCTCGGCTGGGCGGCGCCGATCCTGCTGCTGCACGGGCTCTTCTACGCGCTGCCGCTGACGATCTTCTCCGCGCTGCCGGCGCTGGGCCTGCCGCCGGAACGGCGGGCACAGGGGCTTAGCGTGTATTTCGCGTGGTTCTACGCCGGGTGCACGGGCTTCCCGCCGCTCGCCGGCTGGCTCGCGGACCTGTCAGGCGGAGCGGTCGTGCCGGTGCTTTTCGCGGCGGGCCTGCTGATGGCGGCGCTGGCGCTCTTCCTCGCCTTCCGGCGGATGGTGGCGCAGCAGGGAGCGTGAGGCAGGCCGGCCCATGCGGCGGGACCCGCCGGCGCAGGCGGCGCCACCCGGTCAATTCACGCCGACGGCGCCACCCAGCACCTCGCCGATCGACTGGTGCACCACCAGATCGGCGATGTCGTCGAGCGGCGTCTCCTCCTTGTTCACGATGACAAGCTGCGACCCGTTGCGCTTCGCGATCTCGGGGAAGCCCGCCGCCGGATAGACCACCAGCGAGGAACCCAGCACGATGAAGAGGTCCGCCGCCAGCGTCTCCTCCCGCGCGCGGCGCATCGGTTCTTCGGGCATGGATTGGCCGAAGGCGATCGTGGCCGTCTTCACCAGCCCGCCGCACACTGTACAGGGCGGCACGTCGCCCTCGCTCTCGAAGACCGCGCGCAGGGCGCCGATTTCGTAGCGCGTCCCGCAACTCAGGCAGCGGGCGTAGGTCGAATTGCCGTGCAATTCGATCACCTGCGCTTCCGGGATGCCCGAGGCCTGGTGCAGCCCGTCGATGTTCTGCGTGATCACGGCCTGCGCCTTGCCCTGCCGCAGCAGCATCGCGACCGCCCGGTGCCCGCGATTGGGCTGGGCCGCGCGCATCGTGCCATCACCGGCGAAGCGCCGCCGCCAGGTCTCGCGCCGCGCCTCGGCCGAGGCGACGAAGTCCTGGAACTGGATCGGCGCCATCTTGGTCCAGACGCCGTTGGTGCCACGGAAATCCGGGATACCCGATTCCGTGCTGATGCCGGCGCCCGTGAAGATGGCCACGCGGCGCGCTGCCTCGATCATGCGGCGCAGCGCGGCCGCGTCGCTCATGCCAGCCTCGCGAGCATGAAGAGTCGCCGGAACGGCAGCAGCACCACGCCGTCCTGCTGTGGCGGATAGGCCGCGCGCATCGCGGCGCGATAGGCATCGAGGAAGCCATCGCGCTCGGGACCCTCCAGCGCGTCCAGGAAGGGTCGCAGGCTGGTGCCCATCGCCCATTGCACCACCGGATCCTCCCCGCGCAGCACATGGATGTATTCGGTCACCCAGAGATCGAGCGCGGCGACGCGCGGCCGCAGCAGGTCGTAATAGGCGCCGGGCGTCAGGATCGGCGGGGCGCTGACAATGCGCGACAGCGTCGCCGCCCAGGGGCCATCGCGGGCGATACGTTCCTGTTCGGCGCGCAGGGGGCGGTCATGCATCGCGGGCATCTGCACCGCCAGCACCCCGCCCGGCGCGACGGCGGACAACAGGCGCGGGAACAGCGCCTCATGCCCACCAAGCCATTGCAGGGCCGCGTTGCTGAACAGCACGTCCACCTTTCCGGCGGGCGACCAGTCGGCGATGTTGGCCTGCTCGGTCGCGAAGCCCGTCGCCGTGGCCTTGGCGAGCATCGCCGCGCTGCCATCGACGCCCGTCACGGCCGCGCCCGGAAACCGCGCGGCGAGCAGCGGCAGCGCATTGCCCGCGCCACAGCCGAGGTCGACCACCCGTTCGGGCGCGGCATGCGGGATACGGCCGATCAGGTCGATCGCCGGGCGCAGGCGCTCATCCTCGAAGCGGAGATACTGCGCGGCGTCCCAGGTCGAGGTCAGGGTGGTCATGCGGGTTGGCCTCTCGTCTCCTCGGGCGGGAAGCAGAGGGGCAGAGCCCCCTTCTCCATCACAGGAACCGCGTCCGGATATCCACCGAGCTCTCGCGACCGAGCTTGTCGAAGTGCTCGGCCAGCCAGGCCTCCGCGGATTCGCGCCCATACTGGCGCAGCATGCACAGGAAGTCCCAGTCGCCGTTGAACTTCGTGGACAGCTTGAAGCCGCGCAGCCGCTCCTCATCCTCGATCAGATGGATGAACAGGCGCCGGTAGCGCGGCTGCTCCAGCCGCCCGGCATCGAGCAGGCGCTGCACGAAGTCGATGGCGCGCATCTCGGCCATCAGGGAACCGTTGAAGGTGATCTCGTTCAGCCGGTTCACGATGTCGGAGACGGTGGTGGGATGCTCCTCCCGCACCTGCGGGTTGAGCTGGACGAGGATGATATCCGGCGGCCCGCCCTGGTCATAGAGCGGCCACAGCGCCGGATTGCCCAGGTAGCCGCCGTCCCAGTACGGCTCGCCGTCGATCTCCACCGCCTTGAACACCTGCGGCAGGCAGGCGGAGGCGAGCAGCGCCTCCACCGTGACTTCCCGCCGGCTGAAGACGCGCGGCTTGCCGGTGCGCACCGAGGTTGCGGAGATGAACAGCCGCGGCGCCTTCGCCTCCATGCGCAGCCGTTCGAAGTCGATGCTGTCGGTCAGCGCGTCGCGCAGCGGGTTGAAGTCGATCGGGAAGGGATTGAGCTGGTAGGGTGAGAGCACGCGCGAAAGCGTGTCGAAGGTCCGATACGCCACCGACCAGGTGAGGTCATGGCCCCAGACCAGCTTCTCGAAGGGCGTGGCCTGGACGGGGCTCATCGACAGCCGGCGCGCCATGGATCGCCAGAAGCGGTCCAGCGCAGCGATCGCGGCTTCCGGCCCGCCCTCCAGCAGGCCCTGCACCAGCATCGCGCCGTTGATCGCCCCGGCGGAAGTGCCGGACAGGCCATCCACCTCAAGGCGATCATCCTCGAGCAGGCGTTCGAGCACGCCCCAGGTGAAGGCGCCGTGCGTCCCGCCACCCTGCAGGGCCAGGTTGATCCGCCGCTTCGCGGGCGGCTTCGCGACCGCAGGGGCGGCCGGGCTTGTCGCGACGGTCTCGCTCACGCCGCGCCGTCGGCGATGGAGGTTGTCATTCCGGTGATCGGGGCCGGGCGGCCCAGGGAGATGCGGTCCATGGTCAGGGCGCCTCCGTCAGCAGGGTCTGGGGCGGGCATCGCCCGCGGGGCGCGCATCCTGGCGAAGCGAGCCCGATGGGGGAAGTCCCCAGAGGAAGCGTTGGGCCCAAACCATGGCGCCAATCAGGCTCCGGTAAGGATTCACGCGGACAATGCGGCCCTGGCACCCCCAACCGCCCGAGGTCCGCTCCATGCTGTCTCGCCTGTCCATTCGCGCCAAGCTCTTCGGAGGCTTCGGCGTCGTCATCCTGCTGCTGTGCGTCGTGAGCCTGACCAGCCTCTTCGCCGAAGCGCAGCTGCGGCGTTCGAACAACAACCTGTCGCAGAACTGGCTGCCGTCGGTGCAGAACCTCGGGGCGTACACCGCCGCGCTGGTGCAGATCCGCCAGACGGAAACGGCGCTGCAGCTCTTCGCCGATCCGGCCGAGCGCGCCTCGCGCATGCCGCGGCTCCAGCCGCTCTATCGCGCGATGCAGGGCGCCTGGGACCGCTATGCGCCGCTGATCGGGCAAGGCGAGGAACGGCGCCTGGCCGAGGAGGTGCGCGCCCGGCAGGAAGCCTACATGCCCAAGCATCACGAAGCGATCCGACTGCTCGCGGCGAACGAGAACGAGGCGGCGTTGCGCATGCTCGTCGGCATGGCCGCGGAGTACCAGGCCCTCCTCACCGCGGTCGAGAGGCTGTCGCAGCTCAACGCCGGGCAGGCCGTCAGCGAGGCGCAGGCGGCCGACGACATCGCGCAGAGGGTCCTGTGGATCACCATTGCCGTGATGGGCGTGGCCATCGTGGTGGCCGTGCTGATCGCGCTGGCCATCGGCCGCAGCATCGCCACGCGCGTCGGGCACCTGTCCGCGGCGATGGGCCAGTTGGCGCAGCGCGACTACAGCTTCACTCTGGTCGAAACGGCCGACCAGGACGAGATTGGCGCGCTGGCCCGCGCCGTCGACACCTGCCGCGAAGGGTTGAAGGAGGCCGATGCGCTGGCCAAGCGCCAGCGTGAGGCGGAATCGGAGGCGGCTGCCCGCGCCGCGCGCATCGACCGGCTGGTCGCCGAATTCGACAGCGAGGCCAGCGATGTCCTGCGCACCGTCGCCGCAGCGGCGACGGAGCTCGATGCGACGGCGAAGTCGATGGCCGACACGGCCAATGACGGGACCAGCCAGGCTGCCGCCGTCGCGGCGGCGACCGAACAGGCGAGCACCAACATCCAGACCGTCGCCGCCTCGGCGGAGGAACTCGCGGCCTCCATCGCCGAGGTCGCCCGGCAGGTACGCGACACCGCCGGCATCACCGGCCGCGCCGCCGAGGCGGCGCGCGAGACGGACGGGACGGTACGCGGCCTGGCCGAGTCCGCGAGCCGGATCGGCGACGTGCTGCGGCTGATCAGCGACATCGCGGGGCAGACCAACCTCCTCGCCCTGAACGCGACGATCGAGGCAGCCCGGGCGGGGGAGGCCGGCAAGGGCTTCGCCGTGGTGGCGAGCGAGGTGAAGCAGCTCGCCGCGCAGACGGCGCGCGCGACGGAGGAGATCGGCCAGCAGATCTCCACCATCCAGGCCGAGACCGTCCGCACCGTGGAGGCCATCGCCGGCATCGCCCGTACCATCGAGGAGCTGAACACCAATACCGGCCAGGTCGCCGCGGCGAGCGAGGAGCAGGCGGCGGCGACGCAGGAGATCGGCCGCGCGGTGGCTGAGGCCGCGGCCGGGACGCAGGATGCCTCGCGCAATGCCACCGGGGTGAAGGACGGCGCCGAACGCACCGGCCAGGCGGCGGGAGAGGTGCGCGGCGCCTCGGCCGAGCTGTCGCGCCAGTCGGAGCGACTGCGCGGCCAGGTGAGCAGCTTCCTGGCGGAGGTGCGCGCGGCGTAACGCCCTCAGCCGGCCAGGGAGGTGATCTCCGCACGGAGTTCGGGGATGCCCTGGCCGGTGTCGCTGCTCGTCACCAGCACCAGGGGATGCGCGGCGGTATGGCTGCGCGCGAGCGCCTCGGCTTCTTCGATGCGGGCCGCCAGCTTCTGCGGCCCGACATCGTCAGCCTTGGTCAGCACGATCTGGAAGGCAACGGCCGCGGTGTTCAACAGATCCATCGCCGCGCGATCGGCCGATTTGGTTTCGATGCGCGCATCGAGCAGCAGCATCACGCGCATCAGGTTCGGCCGGCCGCGCAGATAGTCGAACATCACGCCTTGCCAGTCGCGCTGCATGTCCTTCGATGCCTTGGCGTAGCCGTAGCCCGGCAGATCGACCAGCGTCAGGCGGTCGGCGAGGTTGAAGAAGTTGAGCTGGCGCGTACGCCCCGGCGTCTGCGACACGCGCGCGAGGGCCTTCTGCCCCGTCAGCGCATTGATCAGCGACGACTTGCCGACGTTGGATCGCCCGCAGAACGCCACTTCCGGCAGCCCTGGCGGCGGCAACTGATCCGACTTCTGGGCCGCATAGAAAAATGTGCAGGGCCGCGCAAAGAGCAGCCGCCCCTGTTCGATCAGCGCTTCGCGCTCAGCATCATCCCTGGCTTCGGCAAGTCCGGTCATCTTGGTCCCTCTGCCGGATGGGCCGTGCCTGTTGCGATGGCGCGCCTTGGTGACAGACAGAAAACGGAGGGGGACGCGGGGGAGGTGCCCTCCCCCGCGCCTGCTTACTTCTTCGCGGCCTTGGCAGCCTTCTGGGCCGCCCGGTCGTGCCGCATGATGTAGTATTGCTGCGCGACCGACAGCGTATTGTTCCACGCCCAGTAGATGATCAGGCCCGCCGGGAACGACGCCAGCATGAAGGTGAAGATCACCGGCATCCACTGGAAGATCTTCGCCTGGATCGGGTCCGGCGGCGGCGGGTTCAGCTTCTGCTGCACGAACATGGTCACGCCCATGATCAGCGCCCAGGCCGGCATGTGCAGGAAGGTCGACCACTGTTCCGGATGGAAGGGCAGCAGGCCGAACAGGTTGAACAGGTTCGTCGGATCCGGCGCGGACAGGTCATGGATCCAGCCGAAGAAGGGCTGGTGCCGCATCTCGATGGTGACGAACAGCGCCTTGTAGAGGGCGAAGAAGACCGGGATCTGGATGAGGATGGGCAGGCAGCCGGAGGCGGGGTTCACCTTCTCCGACCGGTACAGCGCCATCATCTCCTGCTGCGCCTTCTGGGGGTCGTCCTTATAGCGCTCCTTGATTTCCGTCATCTTGGGCGCGAGGGCCTTCATCCGCGCCATCGAGTGGTAGGCCTTGTTCGCCAGCGGGAAGAAGGCGGCCTTGATGAGCACGGTGAAGATCAGGATCGCGACGCCGAAATTCCCGGTCAGGCGGAAGATCCAGTCGAGCGCCAGGAAGAACGGCTTCACCAGGAAGTAGAACCAGCCGAAGTCGATCGCCTTGTCGAAATCGGTGATGCCCAGGCGTTCCATGTAGGAATCGAGCAGGTGCACTTCCTTCGCACCGGCGAAGACACGGGTACCCATCTCACTGGTCGCGCCCGGAGCGATGGTGACCGGCTGGGGGGCGGACATATCCACCTGCCAGCGCTCGCCAGCCGCCCCGCCGCCCTCATTCGCGAAGCGGTACGCGGCGCGCAGCGTCTCGTTCGGCGAGGACGGCATGACGGCGGCCAGCCAGTACTTGTCGGTGAAGCCGGCCCAGCCGCCGGTGGTCTCCTGTTCCAGGGCGATGCCGTTGCGGCGCGCGGCCTCGGTCTGGGCGTCCTTGTAGGTCACCTCGTGCAGGCGGCCGCCCAGAACGCCGGTGAAGCCTTCATGCAGGATGTAGAAGCCGGCGGTATGCGGCGTGTGCTCGCGGCGGATGCGGGCCCAGGGCAGGACGGTGACCGGCTCGCTGCCATTGTTCCGCACGATCTGCTCGGCGGTGACCACATACTCGTTGTCGAGCGTCAGCTTGATCTCGAAGACCTGCCCCTGGCCGTTGTCCCAGGTGAGCGTCACCGGTGTGCCGGGAACAAGGCGGTCCGCATTCGCGGTCCAGTCCGTCTCGTTGTCCGGGACACGGACGCCGGGGCTCGCCGCCGTCCAGCCCCATTGCGCGAAATAGGAATTGGGGTCGCTGCGCGGGGCAAACAGGCGCACCAGCGGAGAATCGGGCGCGAGCGTCTCGCGATAAGTGGACAGCACCAGGTCGTCGATGCGCGCGCCCCGCAGGTTGACGCTGCCGGATACGCGCGGGTTCTCGATGGGCAGGCGGGCGGCGGGGGCCCGTGGGGTGGCCGCGCTGGCCTCCGCGGTTGCGCCCGGCGCGGCGGCGCTCGGCGTGGGCACGGTCGGGGCCGACGGCGCGGCGGTCGTCTGGGCCGGCCGTTCGGGCAGGTTCGTCGGGGTGGGCGGCCGGTTGGTCCGGTTCCACACGTCGAAGATCAGCAGGATGCCGATCGAGAGCGCGATCGCGGCAAAAAGGCGCTTCTGGTCCATCGGTCGGGTTTCTCAGCCTTTCGGCGGGATGGGGCCGGGCACCGGGTCATAGCCGCCCGGGTTCCAGGGGTTGCAGCGCAGGATGCGCTTCGCGGTCATCAGGGAACCGCGCGCCGCGCCATGGGTGGACAGAGCCTCGAGCGCGAAATCGCTGCAGGAGGGGTAGAAGCGGCAATGGCTGCCGATGATGCCGCGCAGCGTGTAGCGATAGGCATGCACGCAGCCCTTCAGGGCCGTGGCCGCGGCGGTCATGTCAGGACCCCCACCTGCTTCAGCGCGCCGCGCAGATCGCCGAGGAGCTGGCGGAAATCCCGCCCGCCCGTACCATCGCGCCCGATCAACACCAGGTCCCAGCCATCGAGGCCGAGGCCCGGCAGGGCCAGCCGCGCAGCTTCCTTCAGCCGGCGCCGCGCGCGATTGCGCACCACGGCATTGCCGACCTTCTTCGTCACCGTGAAGCCGAGGCGCAGAGAGCCGGGCTCGGTCGCCAGGGCCTGGATGACCAGGCCCGGCCGAGCGGCACGCTTGCCGCGCGAGGCGGCGCGCAGGAAGTCCCGGCGCTTCTTCAGCCGACTGGCGGGAACGCCCGCACGGGGCGCGGCCGGGTCGGCGCTGCCCGACATGCGAGGTTCCGCCCGGCGGACAGGGTCAGGCCGAAAGGCGCTTGCGGCCCTTGGCGCGACGGTTCGCCAGAACCTTGCGGCCGCCCACGGTCGCCATGCGGGAACGGAAGCCGTGCCGGCGCTTCCGGACAAGCTTCGAGGGCTGATAGGTACGCTTCACGACAAGTCTCCTGAACGCAGTGCTGGCCCGCCGGCCGCGGTGCCAGCAGAACGCGCCGGCGGACCCCTTCCTCAGGGCGCCCCGGCGAGGGTCGGACGTATAGGGACCAGCCTTGCCCCCCGTCAACCGAGCAGGAGTCATTTGTGATGGGCCCGGCCGTGCCGGGGACCCCATGCCTTGCGCTCCGGGCCCGGGCAGGGCATCGGGCTTGGCCGCGGTCCGCCGCGCCACAGAGTAAGGAGCCACGATGCCTGATGTCGATGTGGCGGTGATCGGGGCCGGAGCCGCAGGCCGCCAGATCACGGCCATCGCCGCCGCTCTCGGCCTCAAGGTGGCGCTGTTCGAGCGCGGGGCGATGGGCGGCACGAGCCTCACCACCGGCGACGTGCCGGCCCAGGCGCTGCGCGCGGCCGCGCGGGCGGCCGCCGAGGCCCGGCGGGTCCATCGGCTGGGCATCCGCCTGCCCCCGCCCGAGGTCGACTGGGATGGGGTGCGGGCCCACCTCGCCAGGGCCATCGCCGGCGTCGCGCCGAACGCCTCCGAGGAACGCCATCGCGGGATGGGCGTGACGGTGATGCGCGCCGCCGCGCGCTTCGCCGGCCGCGACGTGATCGAGGCCGGCGGGCGCCGCTTCCACTTTCGCCGGGCGGTGGTCGCCGCCGGCGCGGCGCCGGTCATCCCACGCCTGCCGGGCCTGTCCGATGTGCCCTTCCTGACCCACGAGACGCTGTTCGACCTCCCTGAACGGCCCGGACACCTCCTGATCCTCGGCGGCGGCCGGACGGGCGTCGACATGGCCCAGGCCCATGCCCGTCTCGGCGCGCGCGTCACGCTCATCGAGGCGGCCTCGATCCTCGCGGATGAGGATCCGGAATGCCTCTGGCCGCTGCGCCAGGCCCTCGCCGCCGACGGCGTCACGCTGCGCGAGGGCATCCGGGCGGTCGCCACCGAACCCGACGGCGATGGCCTGGCCGTGATCCTCGAGGACGGCACCCGGCTGGTCGGCACGCATCTCCTGCTTGCCCTCGGCCGGGCGCCGCGGCTCGCGGGGCTCGACCTGGAAGCCGCGGGCATCAGGGCCTCGGCGCGCGGCATCGCGACCGACCGGTCGTTGCGTTCCGTCTCCAACCGGCGGGTCTGGGCGGCGGGGGACGTCGCGGATGCGGCCGGCGCCGGCCCCGCAGGTGCCACCCATGCCGCGATCCACCACGCGGCGCTGATTGCGCGGTCGATGCTGTTCCGTCTGCCGGCGCGCCTCGATGGCGCGGCGCTGCCGCGCGTCATCCACACCGACCCCGCCATCGTCCAGATCGGCCCCACCGAGGCACAATTGCGCGGCGCCGGGCGAACCGCGCTGACCGTGCTGCGCTGGCCGCTCGCCGAAAACGATCGCCTGATCGCCGAGGACCGGGCGGGCGGCCTGGTGAAGCTGGTGGCGGATGCGCAGGGCCGGCTGCTCGGCGCCTCGCTGGTCGGGCCAGGGGTTGAGGAAATCGCAGGTACCTTCGCCCTGCTGATCGGGCGGCGGCTGCCCCTTTCCGCCCTGGCGGAGACGGTGATGCCCTACCCGACGCTGCAGGTGGCGGCGACGCGGGCAGCGGGCGAGTTCTTCACGCCGACGCTGCTGTCCGGCCGAATGAAGCGCCTGGCCAGGCTGTTGATGCGGCTGCCCTGACCCCCATGCTGGGCATCACGACCGGCAGGGGCTTTGCCCCTCCCGGCCCCACCCGACCAAAGATCGAAAGACCTTTGGAGACCTCAATCTGGCGCGATGCGCGGAGGAAGCTCGGACAAGAAGCAGCCGCTCTTGTGCCCGGCATCATGGTCGCCCGGCAACGCTGCGCCACCCTATTGCCCACCGCCAAGTGACGGATTTCAAAGGCCTTTCGGCCTTTGCTGAGGTGAGGTCTGGGGAAGGGAAACGCCCCTCTCCAGGACATCGGTCCCCTAGATCCCCAACAGCGCGTCCAGTTCGCCCATCTCATCGAACGGCACCGCCCCATGCGCGGCGAGCACCCCTCGCGGCGTTTCATGCGCGAAGCCGAGCACGCGGCATCCCGCCGCGATTCCCGCGCGCGTGCCCGGCACGCTGTCCTCGACCACCACGCAATCCTGTGGCGCCGCGTCGCAGGCGGCGGCCGCGGCCAGATAGATGTCCGGATACGGCTTGGGGCGGTCCACATCCTCGAAGGAGAAGACCCGCGGGCCGATCAGCTCCGCGAGACCCAGGCCGCGCATCTTCGCCGCAAGCTCCGCCCGGCCGGAATTGGAGGCGACGGCGACCCGAATGCCGGCGGCCGCCACCCGGCGCACCGCCTCGACCGCGCCGGGGATCGCCGGCGTCCGGCGCGTCATCTCCAGCGCCAGCAGCCCCGCGACCTCTTGCGCCCAGCCCGGCGGCAGGTTGCCGACCCGCGCCTCGATGCGCGGCACCATGTCCGGCAGGGCGAGGCCGAGGAAGGTTTGCCGGGCCTCCGCGGCACTCATCGGCCAGCCGAGGGCGGTGAGTTGCTCCGCGACGATGGCGTTGACCAGCATCTCGCTGTCGGCCAGCACGCCATCGCAATCGAAGAGGACAGCCTGCGGCCTCATGCGGCGCGCTCCTTCGCGTGGGGGCAGTCGCCATGCTGCCTCGGGCACTGCCGCCCCCCGGCGAAGGAACACAGGGCGCGCCCCGATCCCAGCGCCGAGCGCGCGATATCGGCAAGGGCGGCGATGAAGCCCGGATCGCTGTTCTGCGCCGGCACGCGGAAATAGCCCGGCACGCCAAGCTTGTGCGCCAGTTCGCCATACTCGACGTCGAGTTCCACCAGCGTCTCCGAATGTTCGGAGACGAAGGCGATGGGGCAGACCAGCAGCGCGGCCTTGTCATGGGCCGCGCGTTCGATCTCCGCCTCGGTGGACGGGCCGATCCAGGGTTCGGGCGTGACGCGGGATTGGTAGCAGATGGCGTGGTCGAGCCCGTCGATGGCCAACGCGTCGACCACCGCGGCGACCGAGCGTTCCACCTGCCATTGATAGGGGTCGCCGGCCTTCACGATGCTCTCGGGCAGGCCATGGGCGGAGAACAGGATGCGCAGCGGGACACCGGCCGGCAGCTTGGCGCGCGCCTCGTCGTAGGACCGGCGCACGATCGCCGCCGTCGCCGCCGCGAAGCCTGGATGCGAATGCCAGCAGCACAGCGTCGTCGTCGGCACGCTGAAGCCGATGGCGCGGCAGGCTTCTGCCCAGGCGGTGACGGAACTGCCCGTCGTCGTGGTGGAATACTGCGGATAGAGCGGCAGCAGCAGCACCTCGTCCGGCGCCCAGGCCTTCACCTCCCGCGCCGCGACGTCGGACAGCGGATGCCAGTAGCGCATGGCGATGAAGCAGCGCACGGCCGTGTCGGCCTCGCCGGCCATCGCCGCCTCCAGCGCGCGCGCCTGGTCCTGCGTCAGTTCGAGCAGCGGCGACTTGCCGCCCAGGATCGCGTAGTTCTCCATCGCCGGCTTGGTCCGCTTCCAGGCGATGTAGCGCCCGAGGAACGGCCGCACGAAAGCCGGCACCCGCAGGATCGCCGGATCGGTGAACAGGTTCGTCAGGAAGGGCCGGACGGCCTCAGGGCTGTCCGGGCCGCCCAGGTTGAACAGCACGATGGCGATGCGTCGCTGGGTCATGGTGCCGTCCCAGATGACGCGGGCCGGGCCCGCGTCAACCCCGGGTTGCCGTTCAGGCGTTGGCGACGGGCATGGTCGCCGAGGACTGGCCCCGGCGCGACTGCCAGAGCTGCACGAAGTCGATCGGCGCCAGCAGCACCGGCGGGAAGCCGCCGTCGCGGGTGACATCGGCGAGGATGTTGCGCGCGAAGGGGAAGAGCAGCCGCGGGCATTCCACCAGCAGCACCGGCTCCAGCATCTCGCCCGGCACGCCGTTCAGCGTGAAGATGCCGCAATAGACCAGTTCGGCGATGAAGGCGGTCTTGCCGTCATTGGTCTTGGCATCGGCGCGGATCTGCAGGGAGACCTCATAGGTCTCCTGCCCTTCCTGCAGGCGGCGGGCCTGGACGTCGAGGGCGATGTCCATGCGCGGGGCCTCGCGCAGGGTCAGGTAGATATCGGGCGCACCGGGAACCTCGAAGGAGAGATCCTTGGTGAACTGGATGTTCAGCACCACCGGTCCCGTCGCGGGGTTGGCGGCCCCATTGGGACCCGGAGGCGGAAACGGCTGGTCGGACATGGGAGAGAACCCCTCGCATCGAGGCGCGGCATGCACGCCGGAAAGACGCGGCGGCGGTTAGCACGCAGGGGGGTGGGGCGGCAAACCGGCGGCGACCGGCTTTGGCAGCCGATAGACGGCTTCAATGGTTGCGGCGGCTCCACCAACTGGTGAAACCATCGGGGGCCCTGCCGCCATAACATACTGGTTCTCATGGACCTTTCCGGCCTTGATGGGGACGCGAAAGGCTCTGTCCGCCCCCCTTCACCGCCCCCGGCGCACCAGACACCATCGCTCCTCCTCCGGCGCTGGGCTGCATCCGGGCCAATGCGACGCCCGGCAGTAGCGGTTGGCGGTTGTGAACCATTCGGCACTGGCGGTGCAGCCCCGCCAATGCACGGGCGTGGTGGCGTCACGCGACAGGTGCAGCACCTCGAGCCAGAGATCGCCCAGATCCTCGAGCGTCGGCATCAGGTCGGAAAACCATTCCCACCGCGCCGGCCGCGCGGGCCGGGCGAGCCCGATCGCCCCGCGCCCCACCGCACGGCGGTAGCCCTTCAGGAAATGCGATTCGAGCCGCACGCCAAAGCTGCCGGGCTGCATGCCGATGATGAGTTCCGCGACGGTCATGTCGCACTCCTCGGGCAGGACCAGCGCGGTGGGGAAGGCGAATGCCGTGCCGAGGAAGCTGCCGCCGCGGGCAAAGAAATCGATCTCGAAGAAGAAGCCCACGACGCGCATGCGGGATGCGATTCGCGTCAGCCAGGCATCCTCGCCACCCGGCGGGACATCGGCCCATCGCGCGGTGATGGCGTCCCATACCGCCATGGTCCCGGCCTGCTCGGGAGTGGTCTCGGCCCAGTGGCGTTCCATCTGCGCCGGGAAGCCACGACCACCGCCGGCACGCTGTGCGGCGATGGCACGGGCGAAGGTCTCCCGCGCCCCGCTCGCGCCCCAGGAGACGACATGGACCAGGTGATGCGGCACCCCGCGCGAATCGAGATAGGCCTGCAGCATCACGCCGAGGCCCTGCGCGACGAGCCCGCCCTGGCTCTGGCCGGTGATGAAGACCTCGCCGCCGGTCGTGGCGTAGTCCGCCGCGTCACGAACCAAGCGCAGCGCCGCGTTGGAGACGTATTGCGCCCGCCCCATCGTCAGGCCCGAGGCCCAGCTCCGCAGATCCGTCCGCTCGAAGACATGGGTCCCGGCGATGGCGTAGATCCGGTGCGGCGGCCGGGCGCCGGGGCGCGATTCGAGCACCATGGCGCCGAAGCCGGTGTAGCGGTCGGTCACCAGCCCGATCAGCCGGTAATCCTCGAGACCCTGCTCATCCTCGCTTTCCTCCAGCCGTGGCGGCGTGCCGGGACCATCGTCCCGCACGTCATAGGCACGGTTCGCGGCGGCGACCGTCGCCGTGTCCACCCGCCACAGCGCGGGATGGCGGGATCGGCGGTCCTGGAGAATGGCCACGCCGTCCAGGCCGGGCAGATAGGCGGTGGCCGGGTGCCCCTCCGGCAGGTCGAGGTCACGCAGCGCGCGCAGATGCACCCTCACCCGCGCTTCGCGGCCATCTCCCTCGACGGACGCACTGACCCTGTGATGCGCCAGGATGTCGCGGGCGAAGGGCGCCAGCCTGGTGAAGGAAAGCTGCAGGTCGCGCACCGGTTCGGGCGCCTCGCAGCCGGCGGCGGGGGCGCCCGGCGGCGCGGCCTCGATGCGGACAGGCATCAGAAGGGCCAGAAAGGCCAGCGCCAGCCTCCTCCAGGCGCGCGCGATCCGCACCACCGCCTCGACCCGGCAGCGTCTCCGCCGCATCCCGTTCTCCCGATTCGCCGAACCCGTCGCCGACAACGCCCGATATCGGTCGCCGTTGCCAGGGTGTCGGCTTAGCGCCGCAAAGGGCGCGAGATGGCGTAGGGATCATGCCGCGCCTGCGAAGCCGGGGGGTCGCCGCGCGGGCCATGCGGCTGCACAATGGTGCGAACACGCGCGACGGGAAGCACTCCGATGGACGACTTGAAGCACCCCCCTGGCGAAGACACGCGCACGACCCGCGTCACGGCCGAGGAGGCGCTCGCCATGCATGCCGAGGGACGCCCCGGCAAGCTCGAGATCCGGCTGACCAAGCCGCTGATCACCGCGCGCGACCTGTCACTCGCCTATTCGCCGGGCGTGGCCGAACCCTGCCTGCACATCCATCGCGATCCGAAGCTCGCCTACGACTACACGGCGAAGGGCAATTTCGTCGCCGTCATCTCGAACGGGACGGCGGTGCTCGGCCTCGGCAACCTCGGCGCGCTGGCGTCGAAGCCGGTGATGGAAGGCAAGGTGGCGCTATTCAAGCGCTTCGCCGATGTCGACGGCATCGACCTGTGCCTGGATACCGAGGATGTCGACGCCTTCGTGAACTCGGTGCGCTACCTCGGCCCGTCCTTCGGGGGCATCAACCTCGAGGACATCAAGGCGCCGGAATGCTTCGTCATCGAGCAGCGCCTGCGCGAGCTGATGGACATTCCCGTCTTCCACGACGACCAGCACGGCACGGCGATCGTGGCGGCAGCGGGGTTGCTCAACGCGATCCACCTGACCGGGCGCGACATCAGGACGACGAAGCTCGTCATCAATGGCGCCGGCGCGGCGTCCATCGCCTGCGCCGAGCTGGTGAAGGCGATGGGCATGCGGCCCGAGAACGTCACGCTGTGTGACACCAAGGGCGTGATCTATCGCGGCCGCGCAGAAGGGATGAACCAGTGGAAATCGGCGCATGCCGTGACCACCGATGCACGAACCCTGTCCCAGGCGCTGGACGGGGCGGATGTCTTCTTCGGCCTGTCGGTGAAAGGCGCGCTGACGCCGGACATGCTGCGCGCCATGGCACCGCAGCCGATTCTCTTCGCCATGGCGAATCCCGATCCGGAGATCACGCCCGATGAGGCGCGCGCCGCGCGGCCGGACTGCATCATCGCCACCGGCCGGTCGGATTATCCCAACCAGGTCAACAACGTCCTCGGCTTCCCGTTCATCTTCCGCGGTGCGCTCGATGTGCGCGCCTCCACCATCAACGACACGATGAAGATCGCCGCGGCCGAAGCCCTGGCGATGCTGGCGCGCGAGGACGTACCCGAGGAGGTCGCCGGCGCCGGCGCGGGCAAGGCGCTGCGCTTCGGCCCCGAATACATCATCCCCAACGCCTTCGACCCGCGGCTGATCTCCCGCGTCTCGCCGGCGGTAGCGAAGGCCGCGATGGAATCGGGCGTGGCGCGCGCCCCGATCATCGACCTGCAGCGCTACGCGCGCGATCTGGCCAACCGGCTGGACGCGACGGTCGGCGCGCTGGAGGCCATCGCGGAATCCGTGCGCAGCAACCCCAAGCGCGTGGTCTTCGCGGAAGGCGAGGAAGAGAAGGTCATCCGCGCCGCCATCGCCTATCGCAACGCCGGCTACGGCACGCCGATCCTGGTGGGGCGCGAGGACCGGATCAACGCGGTCGCCGCCGCCCTCGGCATTCCGCTGCCGGACGGGATCGAGATCCACAATGCGCGGCTGTCCGATTCCAACCGTCGCTATGCGGGATTCCTCTACGCGAAGCGCCAGCGCGAAGGCTTCCTGCTGCGCGACTGCCAGCGCCTGGTGAACCAGGATCGCAACGTCTTCGGCGCCTGCATGGTCGCGACCGGCGATGCGGATGCGATCGTCACCGGCACCACGCGCTCCTACTCGGTCGCGATGGAAGGTATCGGCATGGCGATCGACCCGATCCCGGGCCGCGTCGTCTTCGGCGTGTCGATCATCGTCTCGCGCCGTGCGGGCACGGTGCTGGTGGCCGACACCGCCGTGCATGAACGCCCGGATGCCGAGACGCTGGCCGGCATCGCGCGCGGTTCGGCCGCGGCCGCTCGACGGCTCGGGCTCGAACCCCGCGTCGCGTTCCTCTCCTTCTCGACCTTTGGCGATCCGCGCGGGACGATCCCGGGCTCGATCCGCGATGCGGTGAAGCTGTTGACCGAACGGGGGGCGGATTTCGAATTCGACGGCGAAATGTCGGCCGATGTCGCGCTCGACCCCGGGCTGCGCGCGTCGCTCTACCCGTTCTGCCGGCTGACCGGGCCGGCCAATGTGCTGATCATGCCGGGCCTGCACGCCGCTCACATCCTGACGCGCTCCGTGCCGCGGCTGACCAGCGCGACGGTGATCGGGCCGCTGCTGACGGGCCTGTCGCATTCGGCGCAGATCGTGCCGATGCAGGCGGGCGTGAACCAGTTGCTGGATGTCTCCTGCCTCGCCGCGCACGCCGCGGCGCAGAAGTGACGGTCTTCACCGTCGGCTACGAGAACACGACACCGGCGGGGCTGATCTCGGCCCTGCAGGACAGCGGTGTGCGCGTGCTGGTCGATGTCCGCGCGCTCGCCAACAGCCGCAAACCGGGCTTCGCCAAGACAGCGTTGTCGGCGGCCCTCGAAGGGGCCGGGATCGGCTACCTGCATCTGCGCGCGCTCGGCACGCCGGCCGAAGGACGCGCCGCCGTGCGCGCCGGCAAGCCGGCGGAGATGCGGCGGATCTTCGGGCAGCACTTCGCGGGGACAGAGGCACAGGCGGCGCTTGCCAATCTCTCGGATCTCGCACGGCAGCAACCGGTCTGCCTGCTGTGCCTGGAGGCCGATCCACGGCATTGCCACCGGAGCCTTGTCGCCGAGGCGGTGGGGCTGCCCGTGGTGCATCTGCGGCCGTGAACGATCGGAGAAAGGCGGCGCAATAGGGCGTCGTTCGGCGTGCCAGATCGCCGCTGGCGCCCGGCGCCGTGTCCGGTTGGTGAAAGCTGTCCGCTGATCCGGATGGTTCCACGGTCGCTGTTGGAGGGGCGCCGCCCCTCCAAACCACCCTGCCAGGATGCTGGGCATCCTGGACCGCAATCCGTTGGCGCCAGGCATGACAGACGGGATGGCCCGCGAAGCGCGCGCCGTGCGCAGGAGGGGGTCCCGGCGCTTTTTTGCCCGCCGGGCACCGCGCCTGGTCGAGGTTTGCAAAGGCACCCCTACGCCCCATCGCGCCAGTCCACGCCCTGGGCCACCCGCACCCGCACCCTGGGCGCGCTCCCGCCCAGTTCCACCAGGCACCAACTGTTCGGCACCCCGCGCACCCGATGCGACAGGCTGCTCCCGCAGACCAGCACGGGCGGCGCGCCGGCCGGCGCTGCCGCGTGATGCAGGTGGCCCGACAGGATCGCCGCGACCCCACTGCGCCGCATCGCCTCCAGCGCCCAAGCCGCGCCGACCGGCACCGCGCGGTCGCCGGCCCAGCCCGGGTGGCGCAGCGGATGGTGCGCCACCACCACCACGGTCCGGCTGCCGGCCGCCGCAATGCACGCCATGAGGCGCGCCAGCCGCCGCTCTGAAACACCCCCGGCGGACCAGTCGAGATGCGCCTGCATCCGCCGCACGGTGTCGAGACCGATCACCGCCAGTCCCGGCAGGATCACGCCCGGTTCCGTCGTCGGTGCGATGCTGCGCAGCCAGCGCCGTCGCGGGTCGATCAGGCGTTCCAGGATCGCCGCCTTGGGAATGTCGTGGTTGCCCGGGACGGCCACCGCCGGCGCCGGCAGCGCGGCGAGGAAGGCGGCCGCCTGCGCGAATTCCGACGGCAGCGCCTGCTGCGTCAGATCCCCGCTGATCGCGATGGCATCCGGCGCGAAGGCGGCGACATCCGCGACCAGCGGGGCGACGAGTTCCGGCCGGTGCGCCCCGAAATGCAGATCCGACAGATGGGCGATGCGGATCATCCGCGGCGCGGCCGCAGCACGCGCAGCGCCGCGGGACGCAGGCGGAAGCGCAGCGGCGGCGCCATCAGGCGCTGTTCCCCATCAAGCGTCACCCGCACGCCGGCGTCGCGCCCCGTCATCGCCAGATGCGGGCGGCTCAGCGTCACCACGTCCCGATCCTCCGCCAGGCGGCCGCGGATCCAACGCCAAGCCTGCCGCAGCGCTGCCAGGCGGCTGCCGCGACGGACGGCCTCGATGCGGAACAGCGGGTCGTCGCCGGGCAAGGGCGTGGTGACCACCACGGCATCGGCGCGGACTGTCTCGCCCTCCCCCAGCAGGCGCAGGGCGCGGCGCGGCGGGCGGGCAGCGAGGCGCAGCGCGGCAAGCAGCAGCGGCAGCCAGCCGGCGACGCCGACACCGCGCTGCATCTCGCGAAAGCGCACCAGGCGCGAGCTGCGTCCCACCAGGCATTGATACAGGAAGACGCGGCCATTCAGCGCGCCGACGGCGAGTCGCTCGACCTCGGCATCCATGAGGCTGCGCGCCGCCTCGATCGGGTTGGCCGGCATGTCGAGCCGCGCGGCCACCCGGTTCATCGTCCCGCCGGGCAGCACGCCGAGCACGATGTCGTGCGCCAGGATGTGCTCAGCCACCGCGCGCAGGGAGCCGTCCCCGCCCAGGGTGAAGATCACCTCCGGCCGGACAGCCAGAGCAGCCGCGATCTGCGCGTCGAGCGCGAGATCGGGCCGGGGCGGCTGCACCAGCGCATAGCCCGCCGCATCGAGGGCCGCCGTCAGCGCCGCGATGGCCCCCGGCGCGTCGGGTGCCGATCCCGAGGCTGGATTGACCAGCAGGGCAGCCCGCCGTGGCGATGGCATGGCGGGGGAAGAGGTCGGCTCCGGCATCCTGGCCGCAACGTCAAATACGCGACAGGGTTGCGACGGAATTGTTGAATCGGGAGTTGTTGCGGCGCAACGATGCCGGTGCGAGACGAGGAGGTAGCGAGTGCGCCGCAGGACCCTTCTCACCGCCGCGGGCGCCGCGGCCATGCCCCCCTTCCGACCGGCCCGTGCCGAGGAAGCGGTGGATGTCGCGCTCGTCCTCGCCGTCGATGTCTCGCGGTCGATCGACGAGGACGAAGCCCGGCTGCAACGGGAAGGCTATCGCAACGCCGTCGCCGATCCGGTGGTCATGGCGGCCATTCGCGGCGGGCTGATCGGCGCGGTGGCCATCGCCTATGTCGAATGGGCGGGCATCGAGTACCAGCGCACCGTCATCCCCTGGCACCGCATCGCGACCCTGGCCGAGGCACAGGCCTGGGCCGGGGAACTGGCCGAGGCGCCACGCACCTCGCTCTCCTGGACCTCCATCTCCGGCGCCATCCGCCATTCCCGCCAGGTCCTGGCGGAATGCCCGTGGGAGGCGACGCGGCAGGTCATCGACGTCTCCGGCGACGGGGTGAACAATTCCGGCCCGCCGGCGGACCAGGAACGCGACGCGGCGGTGGCGGAAGGCATCATCATCAACGGACTGCCCATCATCAACGACCGCCCGACCTTCGGGCGCATGCCGCCCATCCCGCTCGACGACTACTACCGGGACAACGTGATCGGCGGGGATGGCCACTTCATGATCGTGGCCGAGGATTTCGAAAGCTTCGGCGTCGCGGTGAAACGCAAGCTGATCCGCGAGATCGCGGCCCTGCCGGCAGGTCCTATTCCGGCGTGACCTCATGCTGGTTCACCAGGCGCAGGCAGCCCTGCACCACCGGGGCGCAGGCGGAATTCTGCGACATGGGCAGGTCGGAGGCGGCGGAATAGGCGATCCGCGTGACCTTCCCGTCCACCAGTTGGAAGGTGACGCGACAGGTCGACCCCGCCGACATGCTGAGCGAACCGCCGATCACCGGCACTGGCGCCGAAACGCCCGCCGCCGGCGGATTGCGGTCATAGGTCCAGAAGTCGCCGCCGGCGGAATTGTCCCTGAGGTTCGGCACGCCCGCGCACAGGCGCAGGTCGTCGGCGCGCAGGCCAATCAGCCGCTCACGCCCATCCTCCGCCACCGCGGAGTCGCGGGCGGAGCAGGTGGTCAGCAGCGGCAGCAGAAGCAGCAGGGCGAGTCGCGACGGCACCGTCAGTCGGTATCCTCAAGGGACAGGCCAAGTTCCGACAGCCCCTCCTCCAGCATGTCACCGAGATTCTCGATGCCGAGAAGGTATTCCGCCGGATCGCGCACATTGCGCTCCCTGGCCAGGTTGCGCGCTTCCTCGAACTCCTCCCCCGTATAGTCCCCGCGCCCGATCCAGGCGAGCGCGATCAGCGAGGCCTGCTCATCCTCGTTGAGGTCGGCGATGAAGGCGCGCAGCGCGTCCTCATCCATATTCTCGTCATCCTCGGCGTCGAGGCCTTCGTCCTTGTCTTCCTCGCGCTCAAGGGCGCCGCTCTCCTCGCCTTCCTGCACGGCGCGGGCGGCATCCACGATCGCGGCGACGGCCTCGAGGCTGATGCCGAGGTCGAATTCCTCATCGTCGTCGCGGGCAGCCATGATCCTCTCCTCGGGGGGTTGCGGCGGCGCAATCAAGCATGGCGGCATGGGCCATGCCAGTCCCTCGCGGAAACGGAATCAAGGTTGGTCCAGGATATCCGAAGCAGAACGCCGTCGCGGCCGGGGCCGGAGGGCGGGCGCGTCAGCGCCGCGCCAGCGTCTCGGCCTCGCTGGCGTCGTCCTCCTCGCCCTTGCGGCTCTCGAGCGAGGGGCGTTCCGCCTGCACGCCGCGATCGACACGCAGATTGGCGTTGCCCGGGGCCTCCGCCGCCGCCGAAAGCGGCGCGAGCCACAGGGCGAAGAGGCCGGTCACGGCAGCGCGTTGGATATGGCGCATCGGATATGCCTTCCCTCGTCCCATGGTTCGAGCCTCCTGGTCGCCGGGGGCGGCGAGGCGGCGCAACCAAGGCAGGATCAAGGCGTTAGGTTACCCGGTTATTACCGGGCGTGAGCCGCGTGAAGGATTTCACGGCAGTGTGCAACGACCGGTGAGACGGTCCCGCCGCGTGCGTATGCCTGCGCACGGTACCTCGGAGCGGGGCTTCGTCCCGCTGCCTCACCCCACCAAAGGCCCATGGCCTTTGGGAACTGACTGTTGGCGCCGGTCATATCAGGCGGAAGCCGCGATGAAGTGCTCCAGCGGCCCGGTCGCCGGGGCGCTTACGCCCGCTCGATGACGCCTTCGGCGAAGCCGGCGACCAGCTCACGGATGCGTGCCGGGTCGGATTGTTCCATCACGCGCCGCGCGAAGCGCGCGCAATCGCCGATGTCGAGCATCCGGACCGCCTGCTTCACCCTCGGCAACGCCGAGGCGTTCATCGAGAAGGTCCGCAGCCCGAGCCCCAGCAGCAGCGGCGTGAGCTGCGGGTTGCCCGCCATCTCGCCGCAGACCGAAACCGGCATGCGCAGTCGCAGCGCCGCCTCGGTGGCGAACTGCACGAGGCGCAGCACCGCCGGATGCAGCGGGTCATAGAGATGCGCGACCTCCGCCTCCGCCCGGTCCACCGCGAGGGTGTACATGGCGAGGTCATTGGTCCCGATGGCGAAGAAATCCGCCTCCAGCGCGATGGCGTCCGCCGCCAGCGCCGCGCCGGGCGTCTCGATCATCACGCCGAGCGGCGGCAGCTTCTCGGGCAGCTTCTCCCCACGCCGGCGCAGGCGGCGGGCAACGCGCTCATAGATCTCGCGCGCCTGGCTCACCTCCTCAGGCACCGTGACCATCGGCAGCAGCAGCCGCACATGCCCGTCACCATGCGCTGCCGCGACGCGCAGCACCGCGGCGAACTGGACCTCCAGCAATTCCGGGCGCTTGAGCAGCATCCTCAGGCCGCGCAGCCCGAGCGCGGGGTTGGAGCCGGCATGGCCGGGGGCAACACCCTCGGCCAGGGCTTCCATGTCCTTCTCCCCGCCCCAGTCGAGCACGCGGATCGTCACCGGCAGCCCGTCCATCGCACCGACGATCTGGGTATAGGCCTCGACCTGCGCCTCCTCGTCCGGCAGGTCCTCGCGGTTCATGAACAGGAACTCGGTGCGTAGCAGGCCGATGCCCATCGCACCGGCCTGGGCGATCAGCGGCAGTTCCTGCGGAATCTCGAGATTCGCCTGCAGCTCGACCGCCTCCCCATCCGTGGTCTCGGCGGGCAGGCGGCGCAGCTTGGACAGCTTCGCCCGTTCCTTGGCGAAGGCGGCGAGCTTCTCCTTCGCCGTGGCGAGCGTCGCCGCCAAAGGGTGCACGGCGATGGTGCCGGCCGTGCCGTCCAGCACCACCTGGTCGCCGCGCTGCACCGCCTCGGTCAGGCCCGGCGCGCCGAGCACGGCCGGAATGCCGAGCGCCCGCAGCATGATGGCCGTATGCCCATCCGCCCCACCCTCCTCCGTCGCCACGCCGGCGACACGGGAGGGGTCGAGCAGCGCCGCATCGGCCGGCGTCAGCTCCTCGGCGACGAGGATGCAGCCCTCGGGGAGGTCCTTGAAGCTGCGGAAGGGCTGCGCGGTCAGGTTGCGCAGCAGGCGGCGGGCGATGTCGCGAATCTCGTTGGCGCGCCGCGCGAGACCCGCCTTGTCGTCGTCCTTGGCGGCGAGGATGGCGGCGCGGATCTCCTCCGCCTCCTCCTGCACCGCGGTCTCGGCGCCGAGCAGCCCGGTCTCGATGCGCTTGCGCGCGCCACGGATCAGGCGCGAATTGCCCAGCATCATCAGATGCGCGTCGAGGAGCGGGGCGATCTCCTCCTGCGCCTCCTCGGGCAGGACGGCGATCCGCGTCTTCAGCTTGCCGACCTGCTTGCGCGAAAAGGCGATGGCGGCGGCGAGCTTCTGCTTCTCCTCATCCACTGCCTCGGCGGCGATGGAGCGATAGGGCGTCTCGGCCGGCGGTTCTGTGGTGTCGTAGACAAGGCCGACCGCCACGCCGTGCGAGACGGCGATGCCAGGGACGATGACCTCCCGCGACTTGGCCTTGGACTTCGCCTTCGAAGTCTCGGTCTTCTCGTTCCTGTCAGTCTTCATGGAAGCCGGCCTCAACCAGGCCGGCAACCGCCTCGAGCGCTTCCTTGGCGTCCCAGCCTTCGGCCTCGATCATAACCTCGGCACCCTGGCCTGCGCCCAGCATCATCAGCCCCATGATCGAACAGGCGGGAACACTTTCTCCGTTCCGCACGACGGTCACGCATGCGGAAAAGCGCTCGGCGGTCGAGACCAGCTTGGCCGCCGCGCGGGCATGCAGGCCGCGGCTGTTCGGGATCACAACATTGCGACGCAGCACCATGCCGTTACCGCCGGACGCATCGCAGCCGCAGGAATCGACGGGCGGGGGCTCGGAGGCGATTCGCGCCCCCGGCTCATCGGGCCATTCGTTCACGCACCGTTCCTCCTCATCGCGGGTGGCGGTGCGGGGGCCGTGCCGGCCGCCACTTCCTTCCCGCTGGCGATGTATTTGCGGCCCGCGGCCAGCGCGTGGTCCACCGCCTCGGCGAGCGGTTCCGTGCCGCGCAGCTTCGCGAGCTTGATCAGCAGCGGCAGGTTCACGCCCGCCAGCACCTCGATCGGTCCCGCCCCGTCCGCGATCTGCATGGCAAGGTTGGAGGGCGTGCCGCCGAACATGTCCGTCAGCACGACCACGCCATCGCCCTGATCCACCGCTTCGACCGAGCGCCGGATGTCCGAACGGGTGTGCTCCATGTCGTCGTCGGGACCGATGCAGACCGTCGCGACGGCCTGTTGCGGGCCGACCACGTGTTCCATGGCGTGCCGCAATTCCTCGGCCAAGCGACCGTGGGTGACCAGAACCATGCCGATCATGATGCCTGTGTCAGGGCCTCCCGCCCCGCTGCGCGACCGGCGAGGCGCGGTTCCGCTGGGGAGGTCGCCGCGGTATCTCCGCGCGTTGTCCCCGGCGTCGCGCCGGCCGTCAGCTCCCGGTGGTTCAGATCCACCCGCCAGCCGCCAGAATGAAGATGGTGTGCCAGTCGTTCCGCCGCCAGGACCGATCGATGTTTTCCGCCGGTACAGCCGAGCGCGATGGTGAGGTACTTTTTTCCTTCCTGTGCGTAGCGCGGCAAGAGCAGGCTTAACATATCGGTCATGCACCGCCAGAACGGCGCGAAATCCGGATCGGCTTCGATATAGTCGGCCACGGCCCGGTCCCGCCCTGTCAGCGGCCGCAGTGCCTCGACGTAATGCGGGTTGCGCAGGAAGCGCAGGTCGAAGACCAGGTCGGCTTCCCGCGGCAGGCCTTTCGCATAGGAGAAGGAGACCACCGAGACGCCCATGCCTGGCGTATCCTCGGTGCCGAAGCGGCGTTCGATCATGCGCCGCAGCTCGGGCAACGGCAGGTCGGAGGTATCGACCACCATGTCCGCCGCCACCCGCAGGGGTGCGAGCAGCGCTTCCTCCCGCGCGATGCCGTCCGCCACGCTATGCCCGAGCGGCCCGCCCGGAGCGAGCGGGTGGCGCCGCCGCGTCTCGGTGAAGCGGCGCAGCAGGACATCGGGTTCGGCGGTGGCGAAGACCAGGGTGAGCGCGATGTCGGACCGTTCGCGCAGCCCGTCGATCAGGCGCAGCGCCGTCTCAGGCTCGAAATCGCGGGTCCGGCTGTCCACCGCGGCGGCCAGCAGCGGGTCGCCGTCATCCACCAGCGCACCCAGCACCGCGAGCGGCGGGTTGTCCACCGCCTGATAGCCCAGATCCTCCAGCACATTGAGGATCGACGCCTTGCCCGCCCCCGAAAGCCCCGTCACCAGCACGAACTGGCGGCGCAGGGCGGGCGCTGGCGTACCGTCCATCATGCCGCGAAGGCCCCGGCGCGCTGGCCCGCGACCCCCAGCGCGGCGTCGAGGGCCAGGGCCACCTTCTCCGGCGCCGAAGCCTCGAAGGCATGCAGCGCGACACGCGGCACGCCGGCCGGCGCCCATCGGGCCGGCATCGGCATGCGCGTCACGTCGCCCCGTGCGACGAGTTCCACCACCAGCGTCAGTCGAGCCCCCTCGGCCACCGCCACATCCTGGAAGACGCCAAGGCCGCGGACTTCCAGCATCCCCCGCAAGGCGGGCGGCGCCGACACCGCGACCCCGTCAAGCACCACCTGGTCATCCGCCACCAGATCCCAGCCTCGGGCGATCAGGCGCAGCAACAGATCCGACTTGCCGGACCCTGATGGACCCAGCAGCAGGACCGCCGCCGCATCGCGCGAGGCGCAGCTACCGTGAAGCAACATCCCAGCGTGGCACTCCGTCCGGCGCGGACAGTGGCAGAAATGGGGCAGCGGGGAAAGCGGCGCAGCATGACGAGGCGTCGACCCTCCGGGACCCCACCGAAAACCGTTGATTTATCAACGAAAACGCCCCTCCTCCCGGTGTTGGCAGGCGCCCGGCAGCCCATCCATTTAAGTGTATTTTCATGAATTATCGGGCGCGGGCGGCTTTCGCCCTGCCATCCGGCGGAAAGGCCGATGCCCGGCGCAATGAACCCGGCATCGCGGTCGACCCCTGTCCAAACCGCGCCGGACCGATGCCACGCTGCCGCCGCGCCCGATGCCAGGTGCCGGCGGTCCAGGCCGCACGGCTGCCGGCCCGGGAGGGGCGGAGAGCCTCTCGCTCCGTCCTTCAGCCGAGCGCTGCCTTCGCATCCTCGACATCCTGCGCGATCGCCACCTTGAGCTCATCGAGCCCGGCGAATTTCGCGTCCGGCCGCAGGAAACGCACCAGCCGCACGCCGATCTCCTGGTCGTAGAGATCGCCGCTGAAATCGAAGATGAAGGTCTCGAGGCGCGTCTCGGGGTCGCCGCCAAGCGTCGGGCGGCGGCCGACATTCGCCACGCCCTTCGCCTCCGACCCGTCCGGCAGCGCCACCGTCACGGCATAGACGCCGCGCGCCGGTTCCAGGTGCCGGCCGATCCAGATATTCGCCGTGGGCCAGCCCAGCACGCGGCCGAGCTTGTCGCCATGCACCACGGTCCCGCGGATTTCCCAGGGCCGGCCAAGCTTCTCCGCCGCGCGTTCCGGATAGCCGTCCTGCAGCAGCCGGCGGATGCGGGTGGAGGAGATCGCCTCGCCATCCTGCTGGATGGGAGGCACGATGGTCAGGCCCATGCCGCGCTTCTCGGCCTCGCGCGCCAGGAAAGCGACATCGCCGCCGCGGCGGTGGCCAAAGGCGAAATCCGGCCCGCAGGCGAGGTGTCTGGCGCCGATCCCCCGATGCAGGACCTCCTCGACGAAGGCTTCGGCCGTCATGGCGGCGAAAGCGTCGTCGAACGGCAGGGCGTAGACGAGACCCGCGCCGGCGGCCTGCATCGCGGCGGCCTTGGCCGGCAGCAGCGTCAGGCGGAAGGGCGGGTCGTCGGGGCGGAAATGCTCGCGGGGATGGGGTTCGAAGGTCAGGGCGGCGAGCTTCAGCTCCGGCCGCGCCGCATGGGCGGCGCGCAGCACCGCGACATGGCCGAGGTGCACGCCATCCATGTTGCCCAGCGCGACCGTCGCACCGCGCGCCTCGGGCGGGACCTGGCCCCAATCGGTGATGATCATCAGGCTTCGCCAGGCAGGAGCCAACGCGGCATGGGGGGCGGGGTGAAGGCGGCGAGCTTGTCCAGCGCGGCCTCGGGGTCCGGGGCGATCATCGCCATGGCGCGGAACTCGGGCTTCAGCAGGCCCTCGGCGACCATGTGGTCCAGCATCGCCATCTGCTTCTGCCAGTAGCCCAGCGTGTCGATGAAGACCACGCCCTTGCCGTGGATGCCGAGTTGGAGCCAGGTCAGCGCCTCGACCACTTCCTCGAGCGTGCCATAGCCGCCGGGGAGCACCAGGAAGCCGTCGGACAGCTCGGCCATCATGGCCTTGCGCTCATGCATCGAGGCGACGATGCGCAGGTCGGCGAGGTCGCGGTTGCCGGCCTCCCGCACCACGAGGCCGTGGGGGATGATGCCGGTCACCTCGCCACCCGCCGCAAGCACGGCGCGCGAGACCACGCCCATCAGCCCGATCGCGCCCCCGCCATAGACCAGGCCAAGACCACGGGCGGCGATCGCCTTGCCGAGCGTTTCGGCAGCTTCCGCATAGTCCGGCCGCGCTCCCACGGCCGATCCACAGAACACGCAGACGCGACGCATGGCGCTACTCCGCGACCTTGGCCGCCTGGAGGCGGGACGGCACGGAGACATAGGCCTCCCCCTCCAGCACCGGCTCGCCCCTGACGGTGCAGACGGTCCGCAGCGTGGCGCGGCGCTTCTCGGGGTGCAGCGTCGTCACCTCGACCGTGGCCGTCACCGTCTCGCCGATCCGCACGGGCGCGCGGAATTTGAGGCTCTGCGACATGTAGATGGTGCCAGGGCCGGGAAGCTGCGTGCCGAGCACCTTGGTGATCAGCCCGGCGGCCAGCATGCCGTGGGCGATGCGTTCCTTGAAGATGGAGGTCGCGGCGTATTCGGCGTCCAGATGCATCGGGTTGGTATCGCCGGTGACGGCGGCGAAGAGCACGATGTCGGCTTCGGTGATGGTCTTGGAGAATTTCGCGGTCAGACCGACCGAAAGGTCCTCGAAGGCGTAGGACTCTGGCATGGGCGAAGCGGCCCTCCTGCTGCGCTGCGGCAGGGTCGTTACCGGCCCCGCACGGGATGGACAAGCGAAAACCCCGCTGCCAGAAGCCAGGGCTCGCAGCAGCAGGACAGCCACCGCCATGCCCCAGACCCAGATCGGCTCCTCCGAACGCATCCTCGACGAACTCAAGGGCTGGGTGCTGCATGAGACGCCGACCACCGATCCCAAGGCGGTGAACGGGTTGATCGACAAGGCGCAGGCGGAACTCGCCGCGGTCGGCGCGGCGCTGGAACGGATCCCCGGCTATGACGGCTATGGCGACACGCTGATCGCCCGCACCCCCGGGGAGGGCGCCCCGGTCGTCGTCGCCGGCCATCTCGACACGGTGTGGGACCACGGGACCCTCGCCACCTCCATGCCCTGGAAGGTGGATGGCGCGAAGGCGCATGGCCCGGGCATCTACGACATGAAGGCGGGCTCCTTCTTCGCCTTCCATTCCGTGCGTGAGATCCTGCGCCAGAAGATCACGACGAAGCGGCCAATCATCCTGCTCCTGACCCCGGACGAGGAAGTCGGCAGCCCGACCAGCCGCGCGCCGATCGAAAAGGCCGCGACCGGCGCCCGCGCCGTGCTGATCCCCGAACCGGCGGGCGGGGCGAACGGGTCCTGCGTGACGGCGCGCAAGGGCGTGGGCCGCTTCGTGATGAAGGTGCATGGCGTCTCGGCCCATGCCGGGGGCAACTGGCAGGATGGGCGCAGCGCCGTGGTGGCGCTGGCGCGCAAGATCCTCGAGATCCATGCGCTGACCGACCTCGCCGGCGGCACCACGACCAATGTCGCGCCGATCTGGGGCGGCACCCGCCCCAACGTCGTGCCGCCCGAGGCCGGCTGCGAGATCGACTGCCGCGTCGCCACCGTCCCGGACGGCGAGCGCATCGAACGCGCCATCCACGCCATGGCCGGCGAGAATGACGGCATCCGCATCGAGGTGACCGGCGGGATGAACCGCCCGCCCATGGTCGAGACGCCCGAGATCACGAAGCTCTACGACATGGCCCGCGGCATCGCGGCGCGCATCGGCTACGACCTGCCGAAGCAGCATCGCGGCGGCGGGTCGGATGGCAACTTCACCGCGGCGCTGGGCGTGCCGACGCTGGACGGGCTCGGCTGCACCGGCGCGGGGGCGCATGCGCCCTTCGAGCACGTGCTGTGGCAGGATCTCGCGCCGCGCTGCGCGACCTTGTGCGAGTTGCTGGAAAGCATCGACTGATACCAACGGCCCTGGGAAATGACCGGTGCGGTTGGAATTGGAGGGGCGCCGCCCCTCCAAGCCACCCCGCCAAATGATGGATCATTTGGAAAGCCGTCTTTTGGTGCCGTGCATGACAGGCTTTCCTGCCTTCCCAGCGCGCATCGTGCGCCAAAGCGGGTTTCATCGTTGGTCCTGACAGGACCGCCCGGCGCCAAGTATCGGTTTCCAAGGACCTTTCGGCCTATGCGCGCCCCACTCTCGTTGCGAAGCAACGTGAGTGGGCACCCGTGGTGGGGTGAGCCCGAGAGGGACGTCGCCCCTCTCGGTTCCACAGGTCAGGAACAAGGGACCGCTGGCATGAGGTGGCGTCGTGACGATGTTCAAAGGCCCCGGGCCTTTGGCTGGCTGAGCCCCGGAGCGGGGCAAGGCCCCTTTCCGATCGCCCCATGCTGCTGACCTACGCCCTCGCCGCCGTGGCCGAGATCGGCGGCTGCTTCGCCTTCTGGGCCGTCATCCGCCTCGGCCGCAGCCCCTGGTGGCTGGTGGCCGGCATGGCCTCGCTGATCGCCTTCGCCTGGCTGCTGACGCGGGTCGATACCGCCGCGGCCGGGCGCGCCTTCGCGGCCTATGGCGGCGTCTACATCGCCGCGTCGCTGGCCTGGATGTGGGTGGTGGAGGGTGTGCGGCCCGATCGCTGGGATGCGCTCGGCACCGCGCTGTGCCTGGTGGGGGCCGCGGTCATCCTTCTCGCGCCCCGCGGGGCCTGACGCCCGGCGCAATCGGCCCCACATGCCGGGGACAGCGAAGGAGCGAGATGCATGCCGAAGGCCCTGATCATCGGCGCGGGGGATGGGCTTTCGGCCTCCCTGGCGCGACTGCTGGCGCGGGAGGGCTACGACATCGCGCTTGCCGCGCGGGACATTGCCAAGCTGGACGCGCTGGTGGCGGAGACGGGCGCCGTCGCCCATGCCTGCGATGCGGCGAACGAAGCCCATGTCGAACGGCTGTTCGCCGCCGAGGGCGATGCCGAGGTGGTGGTCTACAACCCCTCCTACCGCACGCGCGGGCCTTTCGTGGAACTGGTGCCGGCCGATGTGCAGAAGACGCTGCAGGTCTGCGCCTTCGGGGCCTTCCTGGCGGCCCAGCAGGCGACGCGGCGCATGCTCGACCGCGGCTCGGGGACCATCCTGCTGACCGGCGCCTCGGCCGGGGTGAAGGGCTATGCGCAGTCCGCGCCCTTCGCCATGGGCAAGTTCGCGCTGCGGGGCCTGGCGCAATCCATGGCGCGGGAACTGCACCCCAAAGGCATCCACGTCGCGCATATCGTCATCGATGGCGGCATCCGCAGCGCCCGGCGGCTCGGGACAGGCGAGGACACGCTGCTCGATCCGGATGCGATCGCGGAGACCTACCTCCATTTGATCCGCCAGCACCGTTCCGCCTGGTCCTGGGAGATCGAGGTGCGGCCCTGGGTGGAGAAATTCTGAGCCGCGCCGCGATCGCGCGCGGCGCCATCCGGAGGGGGCGCTTGCCCTCCGGCTCCTCCCGGCGGACATGGCGAAGCGGCAGCCGTGCTGCCATGCGCCGGACCGCCTTACCCGGCGGGCTGCAGCGTCACCGCCTGTGTCTCATCGGCGCCAAGTTCCATCTCGGTCGATCCCACACGCCCCTCATGGTCGGCGGCGATGCGGTAGCGGCCCGGGGCGAGGGGAATCTCGGCGATCTCCTCGGCCGGCCAGTCGTCGTAGACAACCTCGTCCGTGCCGAGATCGGTGATGGTGATGCGTGGCGTGTCGCTGCCGAAGCCCTCCCGTCGCAGGGCGAGCGTGCCGAAGCGGATGGGAACGCGCACCACCACCACCTCACCTGCCGTCACCGCGCCCTCGGTGCTGCCCTGCGCATTGCCGATCCGCGCCGTGAGCCGGTGCGTGCCGACCGGGACGAGGAAGGAGGGGCCACCCTGCGCCTCGCCGCCGCGGTGGTCGCCGTCGGGCAGCTCGCCCAGGGCTTCCCACTCAAGCCGGGCCCGGTCCGTGACGTCGGTGCCGGAAGGCTCGCTGCGGACGTCGCCAACCAGCCAGCCGGCATCCAGCACCACATCGATGCGACCCGCCCCGAGCGCCGGAACCGTCGCGACGACCGGGCCGCGCGTGAAATAGGGTGTTTCGACGCTGACCTGATACGCGCCCGGCTGCAGATCGAAGAAGCGGCCGAAGGGGTCGCCATTGGTGGCGACCACCGCCTCGCCCCGGCGCAGCAGGATGCGGGCATCACCGGTCATCGGCTCGCAGGTCGCGCAGAGGCGCAGCGTGACGATCAGCCGCGGCTGCGGCACGGGTTCGGGGCGCGGGGCCGCGGCGCGGGGTCCGGGGGTCGGGGCGGCCGCGGCGCGGTCCAGCGCCTCGGCCAGTTCCGCGGCGTCCTGGGCGGTCACCGCCCGCCCGCCCGTGGCCTCGGCCATGCAGCGGAGTTGCGCGACCGCCGCCGGGTCGCTGATGCCGAAGCCGACCGTGTGGATCACCAGGCGCACGCCGGATCGCGCGATGGCCTGGGCGACGGCACAGGGATCGGGATGGCAGGTCTCGATGCCATCGGAGACCAGGATGACACTGCCGCCGCCCGGTCCGAGCGCCTCGGCCGCCACGCGCACCGAATCCGCCATGGGTGTCCGGCCACGCGGGGTGATCCGGCGGACCAGGGCGGTGATGGCGGCCGGGTCGGCCGCGGGCTGGGCCAGCACCTCGATATCGGCGCAATCCCCGCTGCGGCGGTGGCCATAGGCCATCAGGCCGATGGGTCGCCCGACCGGCCAGCGGGACATCAGGCCGGCGACGACCTCCCGCGCGATCTCGATCTTGGTCCGGCCCTCGATCCGTCCCCACATGGAACCGGAGGCGTCGAGAACGAGCATGGCGGGCTGTGCCGCGACGCTGCCGGCGATCAGGCAGAACAGCAGCGTGAGGCAGGCGGCACTTCGGCGCATGGTTGATCCCTGTTTCCCGTGCGCCGGCATGGAAGCGACGCCGCTTTCCGTTGGCAAGGCATGACGGCCAACCCCATCCTCGTGGCACGCGAGGGTCGCCCGCTTATAGTAAGATGGAGCGCATGGAATGTCTGGGAGTAACGCATGACGACCGGCAAAGCCACGATCCGCGCCTTCTTCGACGAACCGACCAATACCATCAGCTATCTGGTCTGGGATCCGGCAACGAAGCGGGCTGCGGTGATCGACCCGGTGCTGGACTGGGACAACCGCTCCGGCACCGCCGATGTCGCCTTCGCCGACCGCATCCTGGCCGCGGCGGCAGACGAAGGTGTGGCGATCGACTGGGTGCTCGAGACCCACGCCCATGCCGACCACCTGACCGCTGCCCCCTACATCAAGGCGAAGACCGGCGCGCCGATCGGCATCGGCGAGCATATCAAGGACGTCCAGGCCATCTTCCGGCCCGTCTTCGCAGCCGAGGACGTGAAGCCCGGCGGCGGCGACTTCGACCACCTGTTCAAGGATGGCGAGCATTTCCGCATCGGCTCGCTGGATGCGGAGGTGATCCACACCCCCGGCCACACCCCCGCCTGCGTGTCGTACCGCATCGGCGGCGACGTCTTCGTCGGCGACACGCTGTTCATGCACGACTACGGCACGGCGCGGGCGGATTTCCCGGGTGGTGATGCGCGGGTGCTGTATCGGTCGATGAAGAAGCTGCTCGCCCTGCCGCCCGAGACGCATCTGTGGATGTGCCACGACTACAAGGCGCCTGGGCGTGACGTCTTCGCCTGGGAATCCACCGTTGCCGAGCAGCGCGCCCACAACCCCCATGTAAAGGACGGCGTGACCGAGGAGGAATTCGTCGCCTTCCGCACCAAGCGGGACGCGACCCTCGCCGCACCGCTGCTGCTGCTGCCCTCGATCCAGGTGAACATCCGGGCGGGGCGGTTTCCGCCGGCGGAAAGCAATGGGGTGCGTTACCTCAAGGTGCCGGTCACGCCGCGGAAGTCGGAGGCGCTGGCCTGAAGGGAAGGGCGGGGGAGGGCACCTCCCCCGGACCCTCTCCGTTTTTTGGCTGTCACCAAGGCGCTCCGGCGGGGCTGTCAGGCCCATCCCGGCGATTTCGCAGAAATCGGACGAAGGTGCAGGAAACTGAGTTTCCTGCCGGGGTGCTCGAGGGGCGGAGCCCCTCGACTAGGAGCCTCCCCTCCCCTGTGCTAGGCCCGCCCCGTGCTGTTCCAGAGTCAGATCTTCATCCTGCTGTTCCTGCCGGTGACGCTCGCCCTCTACTACGCGAGCGCCGGCAGCCGGACGCTGCGGCAGATCGTCGTGGTGGTGGCCTCGCTCATCTTCTACGCCGCCTGGGATATGCGCTTCGTGCCCCTGCTGGTCGGGCTGACGCTGCTCAACTGGGTGATTGCCTGGCTGCATGAGGCCGACCCGAAGCGCGACTGGCCGGTGATCGGCGTGGCCGTGAATCTCGCCGTGCTGGGCGTGTGCAAGTTCACCAACTTCTTCGCGGGGTCGTTCACCGCGCTGCTGGGGATGGAATACACGCCCTGGGACATCATCCTGCCGCTCGGCATCAGCTTCTTCGTCTTCCAGAAGATCTCCTACCTGATCGACCTGCGGCGCGGGCAGGCGCACACTTATCCATTGCTCGACTTCTTCATGTTCGTGACCTTCTTTCCGCAGCTCATCGCCGGGCCGATCGTTCGCCACAATGAGATCATCGGCCAGTTCGCCGCCGATCCGCGGCGGGAAGAAGTGTGGGAGAACCTGTCCCGCGGGCTGGTGCTGTTCGCCATTGGCGCGGCCAAGAAGCTCGGCATCGCGGATTATGTGTCGGAGGTCGCGGACCGGCTGTTCACCGCCGCCTCGGCAACGGGCGGCTCCTCGCTCGCCGAAGGCTGGGTGGCGGCCAGCGCCTTCACGCTGCAGATCTATTTCGACTTCTCCGGCTATTCGGACATGGCGATCGGGCTCGCGCTGATGTTCGGGCTCCGCATGCCCTACAATTTCGATGCGCCCTATCGCGCGACCTCGATCCGCGACTTCTGGCGGCGTTGGCACATGACGCTGTCGCGCTTCCTGCGCGACTATCTCTACATCCCGATGGGCGGGAACCGAGGCGGGGGCGCCATGCAGGCGCGCAATGCCGTGGTGACCATGCTGCTCGCCGGGCTATGGCACGGGGCGAATTGGACCTATGTGGTCTGGGGCGGGCTGCACGGGGTGGCGCTCGCGATCAATGGCGCCTGGGCGCGGGCGGGGCTGCGCATGCCGGCGCTGCTCGGCTGGGCGCTGACGCTGCTGTTTGTCATGGCGGGCTGGGTACTGTTCCGCGCGCCGGACTTCACGACCGCCTGGACGGTCTTGCGCGGCATGGCCGGCGTTGACGGCGTCGGCCATGTGAAGGTCGATCACGCCGTCGCCTTCATCATCGGCGCGGCGGTGGCGCTGGTCGGGCCGACCAGCCAGCAGGTCGCGCTGCTGCGGCTGCGGCCGATCCATTGGCTCGCCGTGCCGATCGGCATCGTGCTGCTGCTTCTCCTCCTGCAATCCGGTTCCAGGACGCCCAGTGAGTTCATCTACTTCCAGTTCTGACGCCGGAGCGTGGAAGCGCTTCTTCACCCGCGCGGCGGCGACGGCCGCGATCGGCGTCGCGCTGGTCTATGCCTTCGTCACGCTGGTCGACCCCTGGGGCGTGCTGCCCTTCCACATCCCGGCCGAGCGGCCGCCGATCTCGACCAACGCCCGCTATGCCTTTCCGGGCCTCGCGCGGTCGCAGCGCTTCGATGCGGCGATCTTCGGCACCTCGACCATGCGCATGCTGCGCCCGGCGGAACTGAACCAGGCCTTCGACGCTCGTTTCGCCAACCTCGCGATGAATGCCGCGACGGCCTATGAGCAGTCGCGCCTCTTCGAGGTGTTCCTCCACGCGCATCCGCAGCCGCGCGCGGTGATCATCGGCCTCGATCACGTCTGGTGCGACCCAGCCCCCTTGCAGCGCTACACGCCGCGCGCCTTCCCCGAGGCCTTCTACGAATCGAGTCCCTGGCCGGCCTATCGCGAGATGCTCTCCTTCTACGCGGTGCAGGAAGCCGCGCGGCAATTCGCCGTGCTGACCGGCCTGATGCGCCCCCGCTACGGGCGCGACGGCTACACCCGCTTCCTGCCGCCCGAAGATCGCTACGACGCCGCGCGCGCCGCCACGCATCTGCCGCCCGTGCCGCAGGATGCCGACTGGGCCAGGCCGGCGCCGCCGGCGGAGGTGGCCTTCCCGCCGCTCGCCCTGCTGCAGACGATGGTGTCCGCCACGCCGGAGCCGACGCGGCTGGTGCTGGTGTTCATGCCGCTCTGGCTGGGTGCGCAGGGCGCGCCCGGCAGCGACAGCGCCGCGCGGGCCGACGCCTGCAAACGCCAGGTTGTCGCCATGGCCCGCACGCGGCCGGGCACGGTGGTACTGGACTATTGGCGCGCCAGCCCCATCACGCGCGAACCCACCAACTACTGGGACCCGATGCACTATCGCGATGCCATCGCGGCGCGCATCGAGGCGACACTGCGGCGCGCCGCGCATGGCGCGCCGGGTCCCAGCGAGGACTACGCGGACTTCACGCCGTAGGCGCGGCGTCGCGCCGGGCGCGCCACGGCATCATGCGCGTCGCGACATCGTCACGCCGGACGAAGGCGTGAAACAGCGTCGCCAGGAAGTGCAGGGCGACCACGGCGATCAGGACGTTGGCCAGCAGTTCATGCACCTCCTTGAAGGTGCCGCGCAGCCCGGTGGAGGCCAGCACGTTCGGAATGGCGCCGAGCCCCGCCAGATCGAAGGGCCCACGGCCGCTCATCGCGGTCAGGATGCCAGCCACGGGCAAGGCCAGCATCAGCACGTAGAGCAGCAGATGCGTCGCGGCGGCGAGCCGCACCTCCCATTCCGGCGCGCCCTCCGGCGGGCCGGGGCGACGGCCGAGGACCCGGGCAAGAACGCGCGGCAGCAGTAGCGCGAGCACGGCCAGTCCGAACAGCGCGTGGCCCCCTTCGACCAGCGCCTTGGTCGGGCCGCGGCCCAGCTGTTCCGCGACCTGCATGCCGACCCAGGCCAGCAGGATGGCGAGGGCCATGGCCCAGTGCAGAACGATGCTGGGAATGGAATAGCGTTTGGCGGGCATGCATCGGGTCTCCTGTACCGCCCCTGTGCGCATGCGGCTGTTACGCGATCATGTCTCTGATGCAACGCAAAGGCGGCGACCCCCTCTCGGAGACCGCCGCCGCTCAGGCTGCGCCGCGCGTCAGTGGGCTGGCCGGCCGCGCTCGCCGCAGGCCCAACCGTGGCTGTGAACCAGGCCGTCGTCGTGATCCTCGGTGGGCGCCGGCGTCATGCGCGGCCGCCGCGTCTGGGCCGCGCGGGGCGGCTCGGTCGCCCAGTTGTGGGCATGCACCAGGCCGTCGTCGTGACGATCGCTATTGCTCATGACTCTCATCTCCCTTTCGTATCTCAGTGCGCCGCTTCCGGCTGCTTCTGGTCGTGGAACTGCGCCGCCTCGGTCGAATGGGCCATCGCCGTGGTGGAAGCCTGGCCGCCCGAAGCCGCCATCGCCACCGCGTCGAAGTAGCCGACACCCACCTCGCGCTGGTGGCGCACCGCGGTGAAGCCCTCGGCCTCCGCCGCGAATTCGGCCTGCTGCAGTTCCGAATAGGCACCCATGCCGCGCTCGGCGTAGCCGCGGGCCAGCTTGAACATGGACAGGTTCAGGCTGTGGAAGCCGGCAAGGGTGACGAACTGGAACTTGTAGCCCATGGCGCCGATCTCGCGCTGGAACTTCGCCGCGGCCTCGACACCCATCTTCCGCTGCCAGTTGAAGCTCGGCGAGCAGTTGTAGGCGAGCATCTTGCCCGGGAACTCGCGGTGGATCGCCTCGGCGAATTCACGCGCATCGTCGAGGTCGGGGTCGGAGGTCTCCCACCACAGCAGGTCGGCATAGGGCGCGTAGGCGAGCGAGCGCGCGATCGCGTACTGCTTGCCGACACCCGGCTTGATGCGGAAGAAGCCTTCCGGGGTGCGATCACCGGAGATGAAGGGCCGGTCGCGCTCATCCACATCCGCGGTCAGCAACTGCGCGGATTCCGCATCCGTGCGGCACAGCAGGACGGTCGGCACGCCTTCCACATCGGCGGCGAGCCGTGCGGCGTTCAGCGTCCGGATGTGCTGGCTGATCGGCACCAGCACCTTGCCGCCGAGATGGCCGCACTTCTTCTCCGAGGCAAGCTGATCCTCGAAGTGCACGCCGGCGGCGCCAGCCTCGATCATGCCGCGCATCAGCTCATAGGCATTGAGCGCGCCACCGAAGCCGGCCTCGGCATCCGCGATGACCGGCGCCATGTAGTGCGTGCGGTCGTCGGCCTTGCCGTCATGGCGCTCCATGGTGGCGATCTGGTCTGCCCGGCGCAGCGAGGCATTGATGCGCGACACCACCTTCGGCACGGAATCCACCGGATACAGCGACTGGTCCGGATACATCTGCCCGGCCGAGTTGGCATCGGCCGCCACCTGCCAGCCCGACAGGTAGATCGCCTTGAGACCCGCCTTGACCTGCTGCAACGCCTGCATGCCGGTCAGTGCGCCGAGCGTGTTCACGAAGGGCTCGTTCTTCAGCAGATCCCACAGGCGACGCGCGCCGTTCTCGGCCAGCGTGTGCCTGACGCGGAAGGAGCCGGCGATGCGGGCGACATCGGCTTCCGTGTAGTCGCGGCGAATGCCGGCGAAGCGATTGGGATCCTGCGGCGGCAGGGAGCCGCCGGAGCCATCGGGAGCGAAGCAGGGCATGATGGTCGGGCGCATTGGTGTTCCTCGGTCACATCGTTATCGGCCGGCGCATCCGGCGCCCGTGAATAATTCACATTGCGCCGCCGAGAATCACCAGCGATCTTGGGTGCATTGCCGCAAGAACGTGCGGATTTTCACATTCTTCACAGCAATTTTGTAAAAGGTGTAAATTCATGGCGCGCCCCCTGATCGGCCGCACCGTCCGCCGCCTGCGCAGCGAACGCGCACTGACACAGCAGGCGCTGGCCACGCGGCTCGGCATCTCGGCGAGCTATCTGAACCTGATCGAGCACGACCAGCGCGCCGTCACCGCCTCGCTGCTGATCAAGCTGACCGAGACGCTCGGCGTCGAGCTCGCCGCGCTGTCGGGGACTGCCGAACGCCAGCTCGAATCCGGGCTGCGCGAAGTGCTGTCCGACCCGATGCTCGGCCTTGAGGAAGTACCGGAGCAGGAGGTCACGACGCTGGCCGCCTCCGCGCCAAACGCGGCGCGCGCGATGCTCGCGCTCTATCGCGCCTGGCGCGTGGCTCGGGAGGATTCCTCGGGCCTCGCCCTGCCCACCGGCACGCGCATCCTGCTGCCCACCGAGGAGGCGCGCGACTTCTTCCATGATCGCGCCAATCACTTCCCGCCACTGGAGGCCATCGCAGAGCAGATCGGCCGCGAGATCGGTGCGCGCCCCTCGGAAATGAACCACGCCATCGCCGAGCGCCTGCGCCGCGCCCATGGCCTGACCGTGCTGGTGGGCCCGCTGGACGGCGCGCTGCGTCGCTACGACGCGGCGGCGCGCGTGCTGCATCTGTCGGAATCGCTGCCTCGTGAATCCCGCGGCTTCCAGATGGCCTTCACCCTGATGCTGCTGGAAGCGCGCGAGGCGCTGGACGCCACGCTTGCCGGCAGCGAGCCCTCCACGCCCGAAGCCGCGCAGCTCATCCGCATCGGTCTGCTCAACTATGCGGCGGCGGCGCTGCTGATGCCCTATGCGCCCTACCTCGCCGCGGCACGCGACATGCGCCACGACATCGAGGCACTGGCCGCGCGCTTCGGCGTCTCCTTCGAACAGGCGGCGCAGCGCCTCTCGACCCTGCAGCGGGATGGTGCGCGCGGCGTGCCCTTCTTCTTCCTGCGCGTCGATCCGGCGGGCAATGTCGGCAAGCGCTTCTCCGCCGCCGGCTTCCCCTTCGCGCGCTTCGGCGGATCCTGCCCGCGCTGGGTGGTGCATGAGGCCTTTTCGACGCCAGGCCGCATCAGCGTGCAGGTGTCACGACTGCCCGACGGGGCGACCTTCCTGACCATCGCCCAGACCGTGCAGGGCCGCGCGGCGCATTGGGGCGAACCCCCGCCCGTGCACGTCATCGCCATGGGCTGCGACATCACGCGCGCGCCGGAGCTGGTCTATGCCGACGGGCTCGATCTGGAAGCGGCGGCGGTCGGCATCGGCTTGTCCTGCCGACTTTGCGACCGCGGCGATTGCCGAAGCCGCGCCTTCCCGCCGCTGGAACACCGCCTGGCCCTGGATCCGTCGGAGGAGAGCGCGGCGCCATATCGGTTCGAGCGGCGATGATGGCCCGTCGCGGGACGGCGCTCGTGCATCAGGGAGGGGCTTTGCCCCTCCCCGAACCCCGCCCCAGCAAAGGCCGAAAGGCCTTTGCAAACCTCAATCTGGCGCCTGGCACCGCC
>JAYRJZ010000157.1:0-6241 GCA_041906015.1 Roseomonas sp. | reverse complement strand
TCTCCTCGGCGGATACCTCGCGCTTCTCGCTCGGGATCTGCTGGCGGATCAGCTTCTCGATCGCGCGCAGCTTGTCGCGGTCCTCATGGGAGCAGAGGGCGATCGCCTCGCCGGAGGCACCCGCGCGGGCCGTGCGGCCGATGCGGTGCACATAGGTTTCCGGCACTTCCGGCAGGTCGAACTGGATGACGTGCGTCACGCCATCCACGTCGATGCCGCGCGCGGCGATGTCGGTCGCCACCAGCACCGGCGCGGAGCCGTCGCGAAAGGCCGCGAGAGCGCGTTCGCGCGCGCCCTGCGCCTTGTTGCCATGGATGGCGTTGGCCTTGATGCCGTCCTGGTCGAGCTGCTTCACGATGCGGTCGGCACCGTGCTTGGTGCGGCTGAACACCAGCGTCCGGCCGATGTCTTCGCCCTTCAGCAGCTCCGCCAGCACGCGGCGCTTGCCGGCGGCGGCCAGGTGGATGACGCGCTGGGCGACCTTCTCGGCGGTGGTCGCCACGGGGGCGACCGAGACGCGGGCGGGGTCGGTCAGCATCTCGGCGGCGAGCCTGTTGATCTCGGCCGGCATGGTGGCGCTGAAGAACAGCGTCTGGCGCTTGGCCGGGATCGCCTTCAGCAGGCGCCGGATGGCCGGCAGGAAGCCCTTGTCGAGCATCTGGTCCGCTTCATCGAGCACCAGCGTCGAGACATGGTCGAGCCGACCGGCGCCCTGGTCGAGCAGGTCCTGCAGGCGGCCCGGCGTGGCGACCAGGATATCGACGCCGCGCGCCAACGCCGCGCGCTGCGGCCCGAAGCCGACGCCGCCGAAGATCACGGCGACCGACAGGCCGAGATGCCGGCCATAGGCCTTCACGCTGTCGGCGATCTGCGACGCGAGCTCGCGCGTCGGGGAGAGCACCAGCACGCGGCAGCCACCGCGCGGCGGGCGGCCTGGCGTCGCGGCCAGGCGATTCAGCACCGGCAGGCTGAAGGCAGCGGTCTTGCCCGTGCCGGTCTGCGCGATGCCGAGCAGGTCGCGCCCTTCCAGCACGATGGGGATGGACTGCGCCTGAATGGGGGTTGGGGTGGAATAGCCTTCCTCGGCCAGGGCCTGGAGGATGCGAGTGTCGAGGCCAAGCGCCTCGAAGGTGTTGGTCACTGATACGTCCTGTCACGCGCGCACAGGCATTGCGCCGCGCGCGTCGCTGCGGTGAGAAAGCCCCGCGGGATTGGGACCGTCCGTGGGTGGCGCGCCTGCTTCCCGGCCCGGGCCCACACCGCAACGCGGGGACCGATCACGCGGCCGGGCGGCGCGTGGCGCGCGGCATCACCGCGCGATGAACGCAGTATGGGCCTTCGCGGCTGCGAAAACAAGCTGAAGGGGAGAGCGGGGCATGTCAGCAGGAGCCTGGATGCTGCCGCTGTTGCCTTGGAGGGGCTCCGCCCCTCCAAACCACCCCGCCAGGCCATGGTATGGCCTGGACCGCCGGGACCTGACGCTGGGCGCAGCGTCCATACTGCTCCCTCGCGACGCGCGCCGTGCGCAAAAGCGGGCCTTGGGGTTCATTCTGACCGTGGCGCACGGCACCAGGTCGAGGTTTCCAAAGGCCTTGCGGCCTTTGGTGGGGAGGGGCCCGGGGAGGGGCGACGCCCTTCCCCGGCCACCCTTGCCCCGGTCATCGCGCCTGCGGGGCAAAACCTGCCCACTCACCCGAACCGGCTCTGCGGCAAGTCGAGCCCCAGATGCCCGCGCAATGTCGTGGCGGCATAGGCCGTCCGGAACAATCCGCGCCGCTGCAGTTCCGGCACCACCTGGTCCACGAACTGGTCAAAGGCGCCCGGAAACCAGGCGGGCATGATGTTGAAGCCGTCCGCCGCGCCGGTCTCGAACCATTCCTGCAGGGTGTCGGCGATGTCGCCCGGCGTGCCGGTGATCACCCAATGCCCCCGCGCCGCGCCGGTCAGGTTGTGCAGGTCGCGCCAGGTCATGCCTTCGCGCTGCGCCTTGGCCAGCATCGCGCGCGCAAAGCCGTGGGAGCTGTCCGGCAGCGGCAGGTCGGGCACCTTTTCGTCGAGCGGGAAGCCCGAGACATCGATGCCGAGCCGCCCCGAGAGCAACCCCGCCGCATTGCTGCCGGTGACGAAGGACTGCAGGCGGTCGAGCGTGTCGCGCGCTTCCTGCCGCGTCGCGCCGATCACCGGCATCACGCCGGGCAGGACGGCGATCTCCTCCGGTCGGCGCCCGAAGCGCGCCATACGCGACTTCAGCGCCGCGTAGCCGATGCGCGCCTCATCGAGATCCTGCACCACGCTGAACACCACATCCGCCGTGCGCGCCGCGAGATCGAGCCCCGGCTCGGATGACCCCGCCTGCAGGATGATAGGCCGCCCCTGCGGCGAGCGCGGCGCGTTGATCGGACCCTTCACGCGGAAATAGGGACCGTCGTGATCCAGGCTGTGGACCTTGGAGAAGTCGAGATACTGCCCCGTCTCCCGGTTCGCGACGACAGCGCCCGGTTCCCAGCAATCCCACAGGCCCCGCACCACATCGACGAATTCCTCGGCGACGCGATAGCGCTCGGCATGCGGCGGGTGCTCCCGCCCGAAATTCAGCGCGGCGAGGCCGCCCGAGCTCGTCACCGCATTCCACGCCGCGCGCCCGCCCGAAAGATGGTCGAGCGAGGCGAATTGCCGCGCGACGTTGAAGGGCTCGTTGTAGGTGGTGGAGGCCGTGGCACCGAGGCCGAGATGCGTCGTCGTCGCCGCCAGCGCGCCGAGCATGGTGATGGGCTCGAAGCGCACGGTGAAGGAGGGATGGTCGTTCTCCTTCACCGCCAGCCCGTCGCCGAGGAAGAGGAGGTCGAAGCAACCGCGTTCGGCGATGCGCGCGATGTGCTGGATGACCTTCAGATCGACGAAGCTGTCATAGGCGCCGGGCATGCGCCAACCGGCGATGTGATTGCCGGTGCCGAGGACGAAGACGCCGAGATGCATCTGGCGGGCGGACATGGGCTGGCTCCGGCGATGGTGCGGTGCAAGATGGCGCGCAGGGTGGTCGCGCCGCGCCGCGCAGGCAAGATGGCGCAAGCGGCATGGCATGCCGATTGCTCAACCCCGCCCGCCGACAGCGCGGCCGCCGGGGCCGTGCCGAGTGCCGGAGAACCCCGCCATGCGACGCCTTCTCCTCGCCACCACGCTGCTGCTTGCCGGCATGACGGCCGCCGAGGCGCAGACGCTGCGCATCGCCTTCAAGGCCTCGATGGACGGGACCGATCCGCATCAGTCCTTCACGCCGAACCGCAACGCGCAGCTCCATGTGTGGGAGACGCTGGTGACGCAGGATGCGACGCTGCGGCCGCGGCCGCTGCTCGCGACATCCTGGCGCGCGATCGACCCGCTGACCTGGGAATTCACGCTGCGGCGCGATGCCGTGTTCCATGACGGCACGCCCTTCACCTCGGCCGATGCGGCGTTCTCGATCCTGCGCGCCAAGGCGGCGACGGGGCCGCGCACCTATACCGCCGCCGTCCGCAACGTCGCGGCGGTGGAAGCGCCCGATGCCCACACGCTGATCGTGCGCACGACGGTGCCCACGCCCCTGCAGCCGGACTTCCTCGTCGCGGTGGCGATGGTGAACGCCCGCGCGGCAGACGGTGCACAGGATGCCGATTTCAATGGCGGTCGCGCGGCGATCGGCACCGGCCCCTATCGCTGGGGTCGGTGGACACCGGCGCAGGACGTGACCTTCGAACGCAGCCCCACCTGGCGCGGCACGCCCGAACCCTGGGCGCGCGTGCAGATCCGCTTCATCCCGAATGACAGCGCGCGCGTGGCCGCGCTGCTCGCCGGCGACGTGGACGTGATCGACACGGTGCCGACCGGCCTGCATGCGCGCGTTCGCGACAATGCCGGCACGCAGCTCGTCAGCGGGGATTCCGTCTTCACCCACTATTTCTACCTCGACAGCATGAGCGCGCAGATCCCGAATGCCTCGGGCGCGGACGGGCAGCCGCTGCCGGGCAACCCGCTGCGCGACCTGCGCGTGCGCCGCGCCATGAACCACGCGATCAACCGGGAGGCGCTGGCGAGCCGCGCCATGGAAGGTGGTGCGACCGCTACCGGGCAGATCGCGCCCGAAGGCTTCGTCGGCCATGTGCCCGGCCTGCCCGTGCCGGAATACAGCCCGGCGCGCGCCCGCGCGCTGCTGGCCGAGGCCGGCTATCCGCAGGGCTTCAGCCTCACCATCCATTGCACGCAGGACCGCTTCGCGGGTGACGCGCGCACCTGCCAGGCGATCGGCCAGATGCTGACCGCGGTCGGCATCCGCACGACGGTCGAGGCGCTGCCCATGCCGATCTACCTGCGTCGCAGCGCGACGCTGACGGCGAGCGGCCCGCCGGAGCTCTCGGCGCATCTGTCGATGTTCGGCTCATCCTCGGGCATCGCGTCCGAGGCGCTGACGGCGCTGATCCGTACGCCGAACCCGGCGCGCGCGCATGGCACCTGGAATCGCACGCGCTTCTCCAACGCCGAGTTCGACGCCATCCTGCTGCGGGTGGACAGCGAGTTCGACCCGGCGAAGCGCGAGGAAGCGACGCAGGAAGCCATCCGCTGGGTCGCCGACAACCTGCCCATGCTGCCGATCTTCCATGTCGGCGCATCCTGGGGGCTGCGGCGGGGGCTCGCCATGACCCCGCGCGGCGATCAGTACACCATGGCCACCGAGGTCCGTCCCGCACCATGAAGCAGCTTCATCTCGGCGCCTTCTTCTTCACGCCGGGCAGCCATTCCGCCGGCTGGCGCCATCGGCTCGCCGTCGCGGAATCCGACATGTCCTTCCCGCACTACGTGAAGATGGCGCAGGTTGCCGAAAGCGGCTGCCTCGACTGCCTGTTCTTCCAGGACACGGCGGCGGTGAATGGCAGCGCCAATCTCGACGGCGCCGGGCCGTGGCGGCCGGGCATGGGGCGCCAGGTCTTCCCGGAACCGGCGACGCTGATCGCCTCCCTCGCGCCGGTCACGAAGAACATCGGGTTGGTCGCCACCGCGACGACGACCTACAACGATCCCTACACCGTCGCGCGGCGCTTCGGGTCGGTGGACCATATCAGCGGCGGGCGCGCGGGATGGAACCTCGTCACCTCACAGATCGAGGACGAAGCCTTCAACTACGGCTTCGACAAGCACCCCGACCACGCGCATCGCTACGAACGCGCCGAGGAATTCTTCGACGTCTGCGCCGGGCTGTGGGATTCCTTCGAAGACGGCGCTTTCATCCGCGACAAGGCATCCGGCCAATATCTCGATCCGTCGAAGGGCCACATCCTCGACCACAAGGGCGAGTTCTTCACGGTGCGCGGGCCGCTGAACCTGCCACGCTCGCCGCAGGGCCGGCCGGTTATCGCGCAGGCCGGGTCGTCGGGCGATGGACGCAAGCTCGCTTCCCGCGTCGCGGACATGATCTTCACCGCGCAGTCGGTGATCAGCGAAGGCAAGATCTTCTACGACGACCTGAAGTCGCGCGCCGTTAACCACGGCCGCAACCCGGATCATGTGAAGATCATGCCGGGCTTCATGACCATCCTGGGCGAGACACAGGACGAGGCCGACCAGATCGCCGGCGAGCTCGGCGAGATGATGGATGAACGCAACGCCATGCGGCTGCTGGCGCGGCTCTGTGGCGATCTCGACATCTTCAGCTACCCGATCGACGGGCCGCTGCCGGACCTGCCGCCATCCAACGCGGCGAAGGCGCGGCAGGATCATTTGGTGGCAAAGGCGCGGGCGGAGAACCTGACCATACGGCAGGTCGCGCGCTATCTCGGCACGTCGCTGGGGCACCAGCTCGTCATCGGCACGCCGACATCGGTCGCGGACAAGATGCAGGAATGGCTGGAAGCGGAGGCCTGCGACGGCTTCACGCTGCTGTTTCCCTTCTACACCAAGCCGCTCGAGTACTTCGTGCGGCTCGTCGTGCCGGAATTGCAGCGGCGGGGGCTGTTCCGCACCGCCTATCCAGGGACGACACTGCGCGACAGCCTGGGGATACCGGCGCCGGGAAACCGCTTCGTCGGGTAGGTGGAAGCGAGAGGGGCTTTGCCCCTCTCGAGCTCTCCCCACCAAAGGCCGAAAGGCCTTTGGAAACCTTCACTTGGCGCCGTGCGCCACTGGCAGAATGGAGCCGAAACCCGCTCTTGCGCACGAAGCGCGCTGCGAGGGGTCGGGGGGCGCCCGGCACCAGGTGCCGGCGGTCCAGGCC
>JAYRJZ010000156.1:0-6352 GCA_041906015.1 Roseomonas sp. | reverse complement strand
GCCGAGGCCCCGGCCATGCCTTCCGACAGGAAGCGATAGAGGAAGCCGCCTGGCCGCCCATCCACCATCCAGACGACGGCACGGCCATCCGCGGCCAGCCCGGCGGCGGCGTCCACGGCGCCGAAGCGGCCCGGGGCGGCGCGCTTCACCGGCACCGACACCGGGTCCGACGGATCGACTTCCACCAGCATGCCGGTCGTGGATGATTCGATGCCGGGCAGGCGCCCGACCCAGGCAGCGGCGGCCCCTTCGGCCAGCAGCACGCTGCCCCAGGGGGTGGCGCAGCCGCCGGTCGCCCCGACGATGCCGGTCGCCGGGCCGCCCTCGCTGCCGAGGCGGCAGAGCGTCGCCGCGGTCAGGCGGCGGTTCTGGAAGCCACCATCGACCACCACCCAGGCGCCACCGCGCCGGGCCACGTTCAGCAGGGTCGCGCCTTGCATCGCGCCGGCGACGGCCGGGATATCGCGGCCGCCGGGAAAGGCCATGGCGGCGTCCACGGTGGGGTGGGCGACCACCAGCACGGCGCGCGGCACGCCATCCGAGGCTTCCGGCGAGGGGATCAGCGCCACGATCCGCGCATCCCAGCCGAACTGTGCCGCCGCGGCCTGCGGCGTGGGATTGGCGGGGTTCCAGTCCGGCGCATCGAAGGTGACGCGGTCACCCCAGCGGATCAGCACGCCTTCGCGCAGGCCCGGCGCGACGAAGAGGTCCTGGCGGATGGTCAGCGACTGCGCGCGCAGCGCCGGCGCGGCCAGTGCCAACGGGGCGGCGAGGAGAAGGCGGCGGGCGATCATGCGGCGGGCTCCTCGATGCGCGGGGGAAGGTGGGCGCGGACGGGGGGCAGCGCCTCGGTCCATTTCTCCACCTGCACCAGGCAGGATTGCGCGGACGGCCCCTGCCCCAGCCGCGAGGTGCCGATATCCGGCGTCAGGACGTTCGGATTGCCATGCACGCAGAGGCTGCCGGGCACGCCCGGTTCCAGCGGGTCGAACCAGGCGCCCGTCGCCATCATCGCCACGCCGCGCATCAGCCCGGGATCGGTGCGCAGGCCGCCAAGACACGCGCCGCGGTCGTTGAAGACGCGCACGATGTCGCCGGCGACGAGCCCGCGTTCGGCGGCGTCCTCCGGATTCAGCGTGATCGGTTCGCGGCCCTCGATCTTGTCGGCCGCCGCGACACGGCCCGGGTCGAGCTGGCCATGCAGCCGCGTCGCGGGCTGGTAGGAGAGCAGGTGCAGCGGGAAGTCCCGCGCCTTCTCCGCGCCCAGCCATTCGCGCGGTTCGATCCACACCGGATGGCCCGGCGCATCATCGTAGTTGAAGGAGGCGATGGTCGGGCTGAACAGCTCCACCTTGCCGGTCGCGGTGTCGAGCGGGTTGGCGTCGGGGTCGGCCGCGAAATCGGCGAATTGGGTGTATTCCTCGCCGCGCGCGGGGGCTTCGGCCTCCCACCAGCCCTTGGCCCAGAAGGCGTCGAAATCCGGCGTGTCCTGGCCGATGCGGGCGCAGTTGCGGCGCCATTGCTCGAACAGATGACGCAGCCAGGCTTCCTCGTTGCGCTGTTCGGTGAAGCGGTCGCGGAAGCCCAGCTCCTCCGCGATGTCGGCCAGCATGTCGTGGTCGTTGCGCGCCTGGCCGACCGGGTCGATCGCCTTGTGCATGGCGCGCAGGAAACGGTCGCGGCCCGAACTGGCGATGTCGTTGCGTTCGAGCGAGGTCGTCGCCGGCAGCACGATGTCGGCGTGCCTGGCCAGCGCATTCCAGTGCTGGTCCTGTGCGATGATGGTCTCGGCATTCGCCCAGCCGCGCAGCATGCGGTTCAGGTCCTGGTGGTGATGGAACGGGTTGCCGCCCGCCCACCAGATGATGCGCGTGTCGGGATAGCGCTGTTCGCGGCCGTTGAAGTCGTAGGTCTCGCCGGGCTTTTCCAGCATGTCCGTCACGCGCGCGACCGGGATGAAGGCGCCGGTGGGGTTGCGCGTGGCGGGCATGGAGAAGGAAGGCACCTCGCGGCGCGGATGGCCCATGCCACCGACGCTGCCATAGCCATAGGCGACACCCTCCCCCGGCTTGCCGATCTTGCCGAGAATCGCGGCGAGGGCCGCCAGCATCCAATACGGCTGCTCGCCATAGTCGGCGCGCTGGAGCGACCAGGTCGCGGTCAGCATGGCCGGCTGGTCGGCGAGTTCCATCGCCAGGCGACGGATGGTCGCGGCCGGGATGGTGGTGATGGGCTCGGCCCATTCCGGGGTCTTCGCGACGCCGTCGGACTCACCGGTGATGTAGGACCGCAGCCGGTCCCAGCCGACGCAGCGCGTGGCGAGGAAGTCGCGATCCTCGCGCCCCGCCGTGACGATGACATGCGCCATGGCGAGCAGCAGCGCGGTATCGGTGCCGGGGCGGATCGGAATCCATTCGGCGTTGCACCAATCGGGTACATCGGCACGGTTGGGCGAGACCTGCACGAAGCGCAGCCCGGCGGCGGCGGCGGCGCGCAGGTTCATCTCGTTGCTGTGCGCGCCGGCGGCGCCCGAGGTGACGAGGCCGTTGCGCAGCGGCAGCCCGCCCAGGCACAGCATCACCTTGGAATAGCGCGTGATCGCCGCCCAATCCGTGGTGCGGCCCAGCAGCACCTCATTGGTGCCGAGGATATGCGGCAGCAGCGCCTGCGCCGCAGCGTAGGAATAGGCGTTGATCTGCCCCGTATAGCCGCCGCCGAGACCGAGGAAGCGCTGGAGTTGCGACCGCGCGTGGTGGAAGCGCCCCGCCGAGGACCAGCCATAGGAGCCGCCGAAGATGCTGGTCGGGCCATGCTCGGCCCGAACGCGGCGGGTTTCCTCCGCCACCAGGCGCACCGCACGGTCCCAGGAGATCGGGATGAAGGCATCGCCGCCGCGCAGGGCGCCCCTGCGGCGTCCTTCCAGCCAGCCCTTGCGGACATGAGGGCGATCGACGCGACACGGGGCGTGGACGATGTCGGGCGTCGCCTCGATCAGGCTGCCGGGGAAGGGATCGCGCTCGAAGGGCCGGACACCGACGACGCGGCCATCGCGCACGACGGCCTCGAAACTGCCCCAATGGGCGGCGTGCGGCTTGATCTCGGTCATGGCGAACTCCTTGCGCGGGCAAAGTGGCGCGAGCATGGCCCGATCGCAACCGCGCCCCCTTGGGTCGGACGGCGTCCGGGCCTAATGTGCCGCCCTCTTTCGCCTGGAGAAGGCCCTGCCATGACCCCGCCGCGCAATTCCAACGCCGCTCGCGACATCGCGAACGTCCTGCACCCCTACACCGACGCCAAGGCGTTCCAACAGACGGGTCCGCTGGTCATCACCCGCGGCAAGGGCGTGAAGATCTACGACGAGCAGGGCAAGGAATACATCGAGGCGCTGGCCGGGCTGTGGTGCGCCTCGCTCGGCTTCGACAATGAGCGCCTGGTGCAGGCCGCGACGAACCAGATGCGGAAGCTGCCCTTCTACCATTCCTTCACGTCGAAGTCGCACGAGCCGATGATCGACCTGGCCGAGATGCTGATCGAGCGCGCGCCCGCGCCGATGAGCAAGGTCTTCTTCGGCAACTCCGGCTCCGAGGCGAATGACTCGGCGCTGAAGATGGTCTGGTACATGAACAACGCCATCGGCAAGCCGAAGAAGAAGAAGGTCTTCGCGCGCATCAAGGCGTATCACGGCATCACGCTCGCCGCCGCCTCGCTGACCGGCCTGCCGGCGAACCACAAGCTGTTCGACGCGCCGATCGCCAATGGCCGCTTCATCCATGTCGGCACGCCGCACCACTACCACGAGGCGAAGCCGGGCGAGTCCGAGGAAGACTTCGCGACGCGCCTCGCCGAGGAACTGGAAGCGAAGATCATCGCCGAGGGCGGCGCCGAGGAATGCGCGGCCTTCTGGGCCGAGCCCGTGATGGGTGCCGGCGGCGTGATCGTCCCGCCGAAGACCTATTTCGAGAAGGTGCAGGCCGTGCTGAAGAAGTACGACATGCTCTTCGTGGTGGATGAGGTGATCTGCGGCTTCGGGCGCACCGGCAGCTACTGGGGCGCGCAGACCTTCAACATCCAGCCCGACATCCTGGTCTGCGCGAAGGCACTGTCGTCGTCCTACCTGCCGATCTCGGCGGTGATGGTGAACGAGGCCGTCTTCCAGGGCATCGCCGAGGGCTCCTCGGCCGTCGGCACCTGGGGCCATGGCTTCACCTATTCGGGCCACCCGGTCTCGGCCGCCGTCGCGATCGAGACGCTGAAGATCTATGACGAGACCAAGATCGTCGACCACGCGGCGGAAGTCGGCGCGCATATGCAGGCCGAACTGCGCAAGCGTTTCACCGACCATCCGATCGTCGGCGAAGTCCGCGGCGTCGGCCTGATCGGGGCGATCGAGCTGTCGGCCGACAAGGCGGCGCGCAAGCCCTTCGACCCGGCGAAGAAGGCCGGCCCGCGCCTGTGCAAGCTCGGCGAGGAGAACGGCGTGATCCTGCGTGCGATGGCCAATGACAGCATGGGCTTCTCGCCGCCGCTCGTGATCACCAAGGACGAGGTGACCGAGATGCTGAGCCGCGTGGAGAAGTCGGTGGACGCGCTGGCGGTGGAGCTGCGGCGCGAGAGCATCGCGGCGGTGTAAGGCGCATCGGAGAGGGGCTTTGCCCCTCTCCGAACCTCTCCCCACCAAAGGCCGAAGGGCCTTTGGAAACCAATACCTGGCACCGGGCGCTTCTGTCGTGCCCGATGCCGCCCAGCCGGTTCTGTCCGCCCCGCCCGCCCGACACCAGGTTGAGGTTTCCAAAGGCCCTTCGGCCTTTGGCGGGGCGGTCTGGAGGGGCAGAGCCCCTCCAGCGGCGACCGTGAAGACCGTGCCCATCACCTCCCCCGCCTTTCCCATCGCCGTCGCCCTGGCCATCGCGCCGCTCGCGGTCGTGCTGCAATCCAAGGCCATGGCGCCGATCGCGCTGGTCGCGCTGCTGCTCAGCGTCGTTGCCGCCTGGCGGCGCGACCGGGCCCTGCCCTGGCCACGCGGCGCGGCGGTCTTCGCTGGCATCGCACTCGGGCTGTGGGGCATGCTCAGCGCGGCCTGGGCCATCGAGCCCGGGCGCGCCGTCACCACGGGCCTGTCCATCGCCGCCATGGCACTGCTGGCCGGCGGTGCGGCGCAGGCGATGACCGGTGGCGATGACGCGACGCGGCGGCGGCTGGTGCTCGTGCTCGCCGCGGGGCTTGCGGTCGGGCTGCTCGCCGCGACGATCGACACGCTGAGCGGCAATGCGATCCGTGCCGCCGTGCGCGGGCTGCGCGAGGTGCCGGCTACCCTCGCCTTCGGGCTGAAGCCGGCCGGTTCGGTGATGGCGCTGCTGCTGCCGCTCGCCGTCGCGCTACCCTGGCCGGCCGTGGCGCGCATCGCGGCCGTGCTGGCGGGCGCGCTCGTGCTGATCCTGCTGCCGGGGGACACGGCGAAGATCGCGGCGGTGCTGGGGCTGATGGCGGCGGGTGCGGCGGCGCTCGCGCCGCGCTTCGTGCCGCGGCTGATCGGCGCCGGGCTGGGCATCGCGATCATGGTGATGCCGCTGCTCGTCGCGCTGGTGCCGGCACTGCCGCTGGAGAAGCTCCCGCCATCGGCGCTGCACCGCATGCTGATCTGGGACTTCACCGCGACGCGCATCGCGGAACGCCCGCTGCTCGGCTGGGGCATGGAGGCGAGCCGCGAGGTCCCGGGCGGGCGCGACCAGCCCTCGGCGGCGGCGCTGGACCGGATGCGCGTGGCGGACCCGGCGCTGCGGCGCTGGTTCGCCGAACCGCATGTGAATGTGCTGCCGCTGCATCCGCATAATGGTGCGCTGCAGCTATGGCTGGAGCTCGGGGCGGTGGGCGCGGCGATCGCGGCGCTGCTCGCCTGGTGGCTGGGCGTCGCCGCATCGCGCGCACCCTCCCCGGCCGCCGCGACGGGCGCGCTGGTCTCGGCCGCCGTCACGGCGATGCTGTCCTTCGGCACCTGGCAGGCCTGGTGGGTGGCCGCGATGCTACTCGCCGCCGTCGCCGCCTGCGGGCTGCCTTGTACCCGGGGTTCCCACAGGCCCTCCTGATGACCTGGCTGGTTGGCCGGGACAGGAACCGGAGCGCCGCCACCCCGCCGAGTTCCCATCGGCGCTGCTGCGCAAGGTCGATGGCGTCCCCTGACCACCGTGTGGCCTGAACCGCCGGCACTTGGCGCTGGGCACCACGCCAATGCCGAGCCCGCGCAGCGCGTTTCGGGCGCAAGAGCGGGCTTCGGCGTTCATCCTGCCCGTGGTGCAGGGCGCCAAGTGGAGGTTTGCAAAGGCCTTTCGGCCTTTGCTGGGGAGGGGTCCGGGGA
>JAYRJZ010000037.1:0-45421 GCA_041906015.1 Roseomonas sp. | reverse complement strand
CATCTCCATGAAGGCCATGTCGGCGGCGGTTTCGGCATCCGCGGCGAGCTGTATCCGGAGGATGTGCTGGTCTGTCTGGCGGCGATGCGGCTCGGCCGGCCGGTCAAATGGATCGAGGATCGGCGCGAGCATCTGCTGGCGGCGAATCATTCCCGCGACCAGCGCCACCACATTCGCGCCGCCGTGGATGCGAACGGCTTCGTGCTGGGGGTGGAGGACGCGTTCTTCGTCGACCAAGGTGCCTATGTCCGCACCCATGCCAGCACGGTACCGGACCTCGCCGCCGGGATGTTGCCCGGCCCCTACGTCTTCCCGGCCTACTCCGCCGCGGCGCATGTCCGCCTGACCAACAAGACGCCGGCCGGCACCTACCGCGCCCCCGGTCGCTTCGAAGGCTCCTTCGTCCGCGAGAGACTGATGGATGCGATCGCCGATCGGCTTGGGATGGATCCTGTCGCGGTGCGGCGGATCAACCTGATACCGTCCACGGCGATGCCGTTCGACCGCGGCATCGATGCACTCGGCACGCCGCTGGTCTATGATTCCGCCGACTATGCGCTGCTGCTCGACAAGTTCCTGCAGCACCTCGGCTATGATGACCTTCAGGCCCGGCTCGCCGCGCGCCGGGCCGCCGGCGAGCATGTCGGAGCCGGCCTTGCCTTCTTCGTCGAGAAGAGCGGCCTCGGGCCTTTCGACGATGTTCGCCTCGAGCTGTACGAGGACGGCCGTGCGGCGCTGATCACCGGCGTCGCCTCGGTCGGCCAGGGCGTCGAAACATCGTTGGCGCAGATCACGGCGGATCAGCTCGGCCTGTCGCATGAACAGGTCACTGTCACGCACGGCCAGACCGACCGCATCGCCCGCGGCATGGGCGCCTTCGCCACCCGCGTCACGGTGATGACCGGCAGCGCCATCGTCCTGGCTGCCGGGACGCTGCGGCAGCGCCTGCTGCTGAAAGCCGCCGAGCTGCTGCAGCAGCCGGTGGACATGCTTCGCCTGCGCGACGGTGCGGTCGGTCCGACCGGCCCGGGCCCGTCCATCGCGCTGCCGGCGCTCGTCTCTGCTTGCCTGGCGGAGGATGGCGCCGATCGCCTGACCGCCGAGGCCACCTTTGAATCAGGCCACATGACGTATCCCTATGGGATTCACCTGGCCGTGGCGCGGGTCGATGCGGAGACCGGCGCCGTCGCGCTGGAGCGCTTCGCCGTCGGCTACGATATCGGCCGCGCGGTGAATCCGATGCTCGTGGAGGGGCAGATCCAGGGCGGTGCGGCCCAAGGCATCGGCGGGGCGCTGCTGGAGGAGTTCACCTACACCGAGGACGGCCAGCCCCTCGCGACGAGCTTTGCCGACTACCTGATGCCGACCTGCGCCGAGATGCCGCCGGTGGATATTCTGCTGACCGAGGATGCGCCGAGCCGCATCGGCACGCTGGGCGTGAAGGGCGCGGGCGAGGGTGGCACCACCGCGGCGGGTGCGGCGATCGCCGCGGCGGTGGACGCGGCGCTCGGGCGACGCGTGCCGATCACGCAGTTGCCGATCACCCCGGCGCGACTGCGCGCGGCGATCGCCGGACGGTGAGGTGATCCGGGGGGCTCACCTCCCGAAGGCCCGGCATTCGTGTGTCGCGCCTCATCACGGGGATCCCACGGCACAACCGCTTCAGCTTGAAGCGGTCATGCTTCCGGCAGACGCACGCTTCGCAAGCGGATGCTCCGGCCGCGGCAGGCCGAGGTGGTCACGCAGAGTCGTCCCTGCGTAGTCCTGACGGAACAGGCCGCGTCTTTGCAGGATCGGCACGACGTGGTCGACGAAGTCGTCGAAGGCGCCGGGGAACCAGGGCGGCATGACGTTGAAGCCATCGGCCGCGCCGGCCTCGAACCATTCCTGCAGCCCGTCGGCGATCTGCTCGGGCGTGCCGACCATCAGCCGATGGCCCATGCTCGCCGCCACGACGTTGCGCAGCTGGCGCAGCGTGAGGTTCTCCTTGCGCGCCAGGGCCGTCAGCGTCTCCGCATGGCCGCGCATGACCCCGGAAGGCGGCAGATCCGGCACGGGGGCATCCAGGTCGAAGGCGGTCAGGTCGTGGCCCAGGCGCTCCCCCAGCACCTGCAGGGCCACCTTGGGATCGGCGCATTCGCCCAGCTCGGCGAGCCGCTTCTTTGCCTCCGCTTCGGTGCCGCCGATGATCGCACTGATGCCGGGCATGATCTTGATGTGGTCCGGGGAGCGGCCGAAGCCCGTCGCCCGTCGCTTCAGATCGGCCGAGAAGGCGCGGGCGACCTCGATATCCTGGTGCACGGCGTAGACGATCTCGGCGATCCGGCCGGCCAGGTCGCGGCCGGCATCCGAGGCGCCGGCCTGGATCATCACCGGATATCCCTGCGGCGGGCGCGTCATGTTGAGCGGACCCTTCACCTGGAAATAGGTCCCGACATGGTTCAGCGCATGCATCTTGCCGGCGTCGAGGAACTGGCCGCTCGCTTTGTCCATGGTCAGGATGCCGTCCTCGCAGCTGTCCCAGAGGCCCTTGGCGACCTCCACGAACTCCGCGGCGATGGCGTAGCGCTCGTCATGCGGCGGGTGCCGGTCGCGGCTGAAGTTGGCGGCGGCATCGGCAAAGGCGCCGGTCACGATGTTCCAGCCGCAGCGCCCGTTGCTCATGTGATCGATGGAGCCGAGATAGCGCGCGAGGTTGTAGGGTTCGGTGTAGGTGGTCGACGCGGTGGCGGCGAGGCCGATCTTCTCCGTCACCATGGCCAGGGCGGCGAGCAGCGTCAGCGGCTCAAGCCGCAGCACCATCGAGGGGTGCATGTCGGGCCGCGTGTTCACGGCGTCGGCCAGGAACAGCAGGTCGAACTTGCCGCGCTCGGCGGTTCGGGCGATGCGCGTGATCAGATCCAGATTCTCGGAACCGGCCTCCGCGCCTGGCATGCGCCAGCCCGCGATATGATGGCCGGCCCCAAGGATGAAAGCGCCGAGATGCATCTGGCGGGGCATGGACATGGCCTTCGGGTGCTCCTGGACGATGACACGCGCGTGGTGGCGCGACAAAATTTAGTATCATTAAAAATGCCGAGCGGGAACAGTCGCCGTGCATCGCGTTTCGTGCGAAGGCCTAACCGGCGCATGGCAATCAATCCATGCCATCGATCGTGGCCGGGGCATCGAAAATGCCCGGGGCGGTCAAAAGCGTATTGAATATGACTAAATACGATTTTACGCTGCCCGTGGCCCGCGCGGCAGCGAAGAGCGACGCGGCGGGGTCCGGGGACGGCGCCTAACCGGCAGCGCATCCGCTTCGCGGACGCATGTCGGGGGTGTCGATGCGATGCACGGTTCCATGGCTGGCTGAGCAAGGAGCTCGACGATGTTGACGCGACGTGGATCGATGGCCCTGATGGTGACCGGCATGGCCGGCGCGGCGCCGGCAGCGTTTGCCCAAAGCTACCCCAGCGGCCCGGTGCGCCTGATCATCGGCTTCCCACCCGGTGGTACCGTCGACACGATCGGGCGGCTCATCATCGGCCCGATCGGGTCGCGCCTTGGCGCGCCGCTGGTCATCGACACGCGGGCGGGTGCTTCGGGCGTCCTTGCGGTCGAAGCCGCGGCCCGCGGCCGGCCGGACGGTCAGGCGCTCGTCATGGCCTCGGCCGGGGCGCTCGCCGTCATGCCCCACATGCTGGACAGCATGCCCTATGACGTCGAGCGCGACCTCGCGCCGGTAACCCAGCTCGTCCGCACGCCGCAACTGCTTGTCGTCGGCAAGCATGTGCCGGCGAACAGCGTCGCGGAGCTCATCGCGCTCGCGAAGCGTGAGCCAGGCAAGCACACCTTCGGGTCCACCGGCGTCGGATCCACGCTGCATCTGGCGGGGGAGCTGTTCAAGATGCGCGCGGGCATCGACCTTCTGCACGTCCCCTATCGCGGCGGGGCCCCGGCGGTGACGGCGATGCTCGCCGGCGAGATCGACATGCTGCTGGTCGATATTCCCGTGGTCATGCCGCATATCCGCACCGGGGATTTCCGCCCGCTGGCGCTGGCATCCGCCAGCCGTGTCCCTGTGCTGCCGGATGTGCCGACCATGGCCGAAGCCGGTGTCGAGGACGTGATCGCCGAGGGCTGGTACGCCATCTATGCCCCGCCTGGCACCCCCGCCGACCGCATCGAGGCGGTGCGCAAGGCTGTGCTTGAGGGGCTCGCCGATCCGGCGACGCGGCAGGCCTTGGCCGAACTGGGCGCCGTCATCACTACCTCCTCACCCGAGGAGCTGAGGCAATACGCGCGCAGCGAATACGTCAAATGGGGCGAGGTCGTCCGCGTTTCCGGGGCACGCGCCGCCCGGTGATGACAGTCGATCAGTCGGAGGATCCTACCATGGCGTCCAATCCCACGCTCAGCGTTCCCCGTCGGCACTTCATCGCCGGCGCCGCCGCGGCCACCACGCTAACCATCGGTGTCGCGCCCCCGGCGCGGGCGCAGGGCGGCAGCATCGTCTCCACCGTGTTTGGCGGCGTCTATGAGCGCGAATACCGGCGCGCGATCATCGAGCCCTTCGAGCGGGAGACCGGCATCCGCACGCAGCTGAAGCTAGGCTCCCCGGCCGAATGGCTGACGAGCTCCATGGTCAATCGCCGCAATCCGGAGATCGACGTCCTGCTGCTGCCATACCCGGACAACATCCGGGCCGTGCAGGAGAACATCGGCATGGAGCTGACCAGGGCCGATATCCCGAACCTCGCCGATGTCGCTCCGATCTGGATCGATCAGTGGCGCGGCCAGGGCGTCGGGCTCGACTACGTCTCCTATGGCATCGCCTATCGCGAGGACCTGGTGCCGAAGCCCATCACCTCCTGGCGGGATCTGTGGGACCCGGCGCTGCGAGGCAAGGTGACGCTGCCGGCGATCGGCATCTTCGGATCATGGGAGCTGATCGTCCTCACCGCCCGGCTGTATGGCGGGAACGAAGACAATCTCGCCCCGGCCTTCCCTGCGTTGAAGGAGCTGCGCGGCAACGTCCGTCAATTCTTCCGCAGCGGCGTCGACATCACCAACCTGCTCTCCTCGGGCGAGGCCTGGGCGGTGGGCATGACGACGCATATCGCGCCCTATGCGCTGATCGATGCCGGCAAGCCCGTGAAGTACGTCATCCCGAGCGAGGGTGGGATGGTCGGCGCGGTGTCCTATCACATCGCCCGCAACACGCGGAATGCCGCGCTCTGCAAGCGCTTCGTGAACTTCGCGCTCTCCAAGCCGATCCAGGAAGCGGTTTGCAACGGCCTGGTCGCGGGCCCGACCAATGTGCATGCGGAGATCTCGGCGGCGACGCGCGAACGCGTGCCGACCATCGACCGGCTGCAACTCTTCGACTGGTACAAGGTGATTCCCCAGATGCCTGCGCTGACCGAGCGCTGGAATCGGGAAGTGGCGTTCTGACCGCATGTCGCAGTCGGCACCCGCCTGGCATGACCCGGCACGCACGGCGCTGATCGCCCGCGATGCGCCGGCCGGCGCGGCGGCGGCCGGCGTGTTCCGCGTGCTGGTGGACTTCGTCGAAAGCCAGGGGCGGCGCGTCGGCCTGGACTGGTCCACCACGACCCTGGCCCCGGACGAGGTGCGGCTGCGCTGCGATCCGGCCGGCGCCTATTTCTGTGCGCGCATCGACCTGCTGTTGCGCAGCAACGGCATCGCCGCCGTGGTGCTCGCGGAGCATCTGCAGGCCGGCTTCCGCGCCAATGCCGAATCCTGCTTGCGCGCGCTCGGCTATGAGGTCGCGGAGATGCCAGTTGCGACGGCGCTCGCCGCGTGGCGTGACGCCGCGCCGGGCCCGCGAGGATGGCAGCCCGAGGTCAAGGCCGCGTCCCTGTTGCCCGACCTGCGCAGCCGCCTGGACCCGGCGCGGACCGCGGTCGTCCTCATCGATGTCCAGAACGATTTCTGCCATCGCGACGGCGCTGCCGGCCGCAATGGGGAGCCGATCACCCGCATCGAGCAGACCGTCCCGCGCCTGCGCAGCCTGCTCGCCGCCGCGCGCGAGGCGGGCACGATGATCGTGCATGTGAAGGCCGAGTACGGCCAGGTTTTCCGCGGCGTTGGTTCGCCCTACCGCTTCCCGGCCATCGACCGGAGGGAGCCGGCGGTATGGACGGCCTCGGCTGCCGAGCCCGGCGCCAGCAACGGTTTCGCGCCGGAGGAGGTCGAGGTCTGCCTCGCCGGAAGCTGGGGCGCGGCCTTCGTCGAGGGCATGGAGCCGGCGCCTGGGGAGGCGCTCGTCGTGAAGCACCGCTACAGCGCCTTCCGCGACACGGGGCTCGAGGTGCTGCTGCGCGCCAATGGCATCACCACGCTCGTCTTCGGCGGCGTGACCACCAATTGCTGCGTCGAATCCGCGGTGCGCGAGGCCGCGATGCGGGATTTCTACACGATCGTCGTCGAGGATTGCGTCGCGGTAAAGGACCGGCTGCTCGACCTGCATGAGGCGTCGCTCGAGCATATGGGTCTCTACTTCGCGCTGCGGCGCCCGCTGGCCGCACTGCGCGAGGCCTGGGGACTGCCGATGCCATGAACGCCCTCCGTCGCTCTCCGGCCCTGCTGATGCTGCCGGCCTGCCTGCTGGTCGCCGGCTGCCTGCTGCTCCCCATCGCCTACCTGATCGGACTGAGCTTCAATCCGCCGGTGGTCGGCGAGGTGGAGCTGACCTCGACCCTCACGCTGCGCAACTACGCCAGGCTCCTCGACTGGTTCTATGCCTCGGTGCTGTTGAAGACGCTTTGGGTTTCGATCGTCACCACGGCGATCAGCGCGGTGCTCGGCGTCGCGCTGGCGCTTTCGCTGTGGCGCACGCCCGCGCGGTGGCGCGGCCTGCTGATTGTGGTCGTGCTGGCACCGCTGCTCGTCAGCATCGTGGCCCGCACCTTCGGCTGGATGCTGCTGCTGGGCGATGCCGGCATCATCAATACCGCGCTGATCGGCCTCGGTCTGATCCGGGAGCCGTTGCACATGATGTTCACCCAGGGCGCGGTGATCGTCGGGCTGGTGCATGTCTTCCTGCCCTTCATGGTGCTGTCGGTGCTCGCCGCCTTCGACCGCATCGATCCGGCGATCCCGGAAGCCGCCGATACGCTGGGTGCGGGGCCCTTCACCATCTTCTGGCAGGTCATCCTGCCGCTGCTGAACCCGGGCGTGGCCGCCGGCATCACCATCGTCTTCAGCCTCGCCATGTCTTCCTACGTCACGCCGGCGCTGATGGGCGGCAGCGGTGCGGGCGTCCTGACGACGCTGGTCTACCAGCAGCTCGTCGTCACCTATGACTGGCACTTCGGCGCGGCCCTGGTTGCCGTCCTGCTGGCCACGACCCTGCTGATCCTGGGCAGCGTCCTCTACCTCAATGCCGCGCGTACGGCACGCTGGATGTCCCGCCGATGATCGCGCTGCTGCAACGGGCTTCCTTCCGCAGCCTCGTCATCGGCAGCTACGTCTTCCTGCTGGCGCCACTGGTCTGCGTCGTCGTCGTCTCCTTCAATGCCGACCCGGTGCAGCAATTCCCGCCGCGGAGCTGGTCCCTGCGCTGGTATGCCCATGCGCTCCAGCTCGAGAGTTTCCGCGACGGCGCCATGATCAGCTTTGCCCTCGCGGTGGCGGCCAGCCTGCTGGCGACGCCGATCGGCGTGCTGGCGGCCATCGGGCTCCATCGCAGCCACTGGTCCGGCAAATCGGCACTTGAGGCGGTCTTCCTCGCGCCGCTGATCGTGCCCGGCATCGTCACCGGCATTTCCCTGCTGATCGCATTGGCCGCGCTGGATGTCCGCGAAGCGCCGTTGCGCCTGCTGCTAGGCCACACCGTCGCGATCCTGCCCTACAGCATCCGGACCGTGCTGGCCTCGCTGGCGCGGCTCGATCCGGCGCTCGAGGAGGCGGCCGAGACCCTCGGCGCCTCCGGCCTGCGGTCCTTCCGCCACATCCTGCTGCCGCTGATCCGGCCCGGCATCCTGGCCGGGCTGCTCTTCGGCCTCATCCTGTCCTTCGACGACGTCTCGGTCTCGCTCTTCCTGGTGGATGCGCGGACCACAACCCTGCCATTGGCGATCATGTCCTACCTCGAATACAGCTTCGATCCTTCGGTTGCCGCCATCTCCTCCATGCTCATCGCGGTGACGCTGGGCCTTGCCGTGCTGCTCGAACGCAGCTTCGGCCTCAAGCGCCTGCTGGCGGGCTAGGCGCATGGCCCAGGTTCAGCTTCAAGGCCTCAGCAAGCGCTATGGCGCCTTCCAGGCGGTCGAGGCCGTCTCGATGGAGGTGCGGTCCGGCGAGTTCCTGACGTTGCTCGGCCCCAGCGGCTGCGGCAAGACAACCACCCTGCGCATGGTCGCCGGGCTGGTGCCGCCGACCTCCGGCACCGTCCGCATCGATGGCCGCGACGTCACAGCGCTGAGCGCGGCGCAGCGCGGCATCGGCATGGTGTTCCAGAGCTTGGCGCTCTTCCCGCACATGACGGTCGCCGAGAACGTCGCTTTCGGGCTCAAGATGCGCCGCGTGGCGGCTGCCGAGATCGTGCGGCGGGTGCGCAGCCTGCTCGGGATCGTCCGCCTCGACCATCTGGCCGATCGCTATCCCAGCCAGCTCTCCGGGGGGCAGCAGCAGCGTGTCGCGCTGGCCCGGGCCCTCGTGATCGAACCAAGCATCCTGATCCTGGACGAGCCGTTCGGCGCCCTCGATCGCAAGCTGCGCGAGGCCATGCAGGTGGAGCTGCGCCAGATCACGCGGGAGCTGGGCATCACCGCCCTTTTTGTCACACACGACCAGGAGGAAGCGCTGATGCTCAGCGACCTTGTCGCCGTGATGAACCAGGGACGCGTCGAGCAGCTCGGCACGCCGCAGGATGTGTTCCGGGCGCCGAGGACACGCTTCGTCGCCGACTTCATGGGGGTGACGAACTTCCTCAAGGCGCGCTGGTCTGGCGGTGCCCTGCTGGCTGGGGATGCCGCGCTGCCTGGCCCGCCGCAGCAGGCCGGCGCCGATGGCAGCATTGTCGAGCTGGCGATCCGTCCCGAGGAAGTCCTGCTCCAGCCGGGTACCGGCGCCGCGACCGGCGCACTGACCGCTGCGGTCCTGCAGGCCGTCTATCACGGCACCAGCACGAGCTACACGCTGCGCCTGTCGGATGGTCAGACCCTCATGGCGCGCGAACCCAATGACGGCGCTTCCGGCAATGCCCCCCTGCGCTTCTCCGTCGGCGACGCGGTCAGCGCATGCTGGCGACCCGAAGCGGTCCACCTGCTCCAGTCCTGAGACTGGCGCCGCCATTCTTCAAGTCCATCAAGGATCGATCATGAAGATCACCGACCTCACGCATCTGATGAACGTGCACACGCCGGGTTGGGTCGGCTATGCCGGCAACCAGATGTATTATGCGCAGAATCTGCAGACCAAGCGCATCGTCGCCCAGCGCATCGACAGCGCGCTGCATGTCGGCACGCATATCGATGGTGCCATGCATGGCACCGACGGCATGGGCGACATGGCTTCTTATGCGATGGATTTCCTCGTCTCGCCCGGCGCCGTTGTCGATGTCTCCCCGCACATGGATGATTGGGCGGTCATCACGCCAGCCATGATCGAATCCTCGGGCGTCGAGGTAAAGGACGGTGACATCCTGATCCTGCACACCGGCTGGCATCGGTATTGGGAAGGCAAGCCCAAGCAGGATCTGGTGCGCTACTTCTGCATGCATCCGGGTGGCGGGCTGGAACTGCTGGAGTGGATGATCGCGAAGAAGATCAAGTGGTTCGGCATCGATTGCGGGTCCGGCGACCATGCCATGAACACCTCTATCCGGGAGATGCGCCCGGACTTGGCGAAGGAGTTCGAGTCGCGGGTCGGCAAGAGCTGCGGCGAGTATTTCGGGACCTTCGAATACACTCACAAATCGGGCCGCTTGGTGCGCGACGACATCTTCCCTTTCCATTCTCTCGCATTCCAACATGGTATTATCCATGCGGAGAACGTCGGTGGTGACATCGAGATGATGTTGAACAAGCGCTGTATCATCGGCGCCTTCCCGTGGCGCTATGAAGGCCTGGAAGCCAGCCCCTGCCGGATACTGTGCATCGAAGATGCGGGCGAAAGCGTCGAGGCGGTAGGCGACGTTGCCAATGCTATCTTTGGGCGGCGTGTTGGCTAGCACGACTTCGGCAGAAACTGTTGGCCGGTTGGCGCTTCTGGATTCCCCCGGCGGCTGTTGCGTGATTCATGAGGGATCGGCTTCGGGGAGCCGATCATGGCTGGAGACGATGCCGGCGCAGGCTGACGTAGTGATCCGGAGCGGTGGCTCGCGCCCTTCCTGGAAAGGCTCGGCCACAAGGCGCGACAGCGGATGTGTCCGCTCTAAGTTGCCTGGCTGATCGGGCCGGGCGATCGCAAGAGCATTCAGCCGATGGCCGACCGGCTCGGCCTCGGCACACACGATCGGCTCCATCACTTCGTCTCTGCAGGCATCTGGGACGCCGCGCCGCTGCTGGAAGAACTGGCCCGCAAGTCCGATGGGCTGCTCGGTGGCGAGGATGCGGTGCTGGTGGTGGATGACACCGCGCTGCCCCAGAAAGGCAGCGCCTCGGTCGGCGTGGCGCCGCAATACGCCTCGGCGCTCGACGCTCGGCAAGCAGGCCAACTGCCAGACCCTGGTCTCGCTCACCCTGGCGCGCGGCGAGGTGCCCGTGATGGTGGGGCTGCGGCGGTTCCTGCCTGTCAACTGGACCGCAGATCCCAAGCGCATGCGACGCGCCGGGGTGCCTATGGCGTTCCAGGCCACGAGGACGAAGCCCGAGATCGCCATCGAGGAGATCGATCGCCTGCGCGTCGCCGGCCTGCGCTTCGGCGCTGTGCTGGCCGATGCCGGCTACGGGTTGAGCTCACCCTTCCGTCAGGCGCTGAGCGCGCGCGGCCTGCGCTGGGCGGTGGGCATCCCCCGCCACCAGAAGGTCTATCCGGCCGATGTCGCGCTGGTCTTTCCCGTCGTCGGTTGCGGCCGACCACGCCAGCGCCACGTTCCTGACCAGAGGTCGTAGGCAGCAGAGGCAATCCTCGCCGGTGCGACCTGGCGCTCCATTTCCTGGCGCAGCGGCCCCAAGGGGCGGCTCTCAGTGCGCTTCGCCGCGGTGCGCGTGCGCATCGCCGATGGGCCCACACAGAGGATTGGTGAACTGGGCAACCAGCACATGCCGGGCGAGGAGGTGTGGCTCGTCGGCGAGCGACGCGCCAGCGGCGAGCGGAAGTTCCATCTCTCGAACCTGCCCGTCGGCACCTCCTTGCGCGCCCTCGCTGCCACCATCGAGGCGCGCTGGATCTGTGAGCAGGCACACCAGCAGTCGAAGGAAGAACTCGGCCTCGACCACTTCGAGGGGCGATCATGGGCTGGGCTGCACCGCCACGCCCTGATGACCATGATCGCCTACGCCTTCCTGCAAGCGCAGCGGCTCGCCGCGACAAAGGGGGGAAACGCGCCGCAGGACCTCCGCCTGAGCCCAGCCTCCCCGCCCTCAGGCGCGCCATGCAGCAGCTTCTGTTCGGCTCACACAGCCGCCGATGCCCACATTGCAGCCGAAGCTTCGCCCTCAGGCCCAGACACGTTCCGCCAACGTAGTGCTAGTAAGTTCGCTTGGCTATCAATGCTCCCTCCCGTCAGCCACACCAGCACGACCTCCACCGCCTGGGCCAAGCTGCATCGGTTCAAGGAGGATCCTGCGCTACGCGTTGGCAACCGGAGCGTCTTCTTGGCAACCTTGCGCTTATGCCGAAGCCTGTCCGCTTCAATCCTGTCCGGCCTCCAAAGCTGCCATTCTGCTTTCGGCCAAATCCGGACGCGCCTCGCGTGCCGCTTTACTCCGCCTGGATTCCCGCCTCCCGCGCCAGCGTTCCCCACTTCACCACATCGGCGCGCAGCATCGCATCGCCCGCCATGGCATCGGCTGGCCCCTGCTCCAACCCGACATCGCGAAAGCGCGTCCGTGTCGCCTCGCTAGCGAGGATGGCCGCAACCTCCCGCCGCAGCCGTTCGACGATCATCGGCGGCGTCTCGCGGCGCACTGACAGCGCATGCCAGACAGCGAATTCATAGCCGGGCACCCCGGACTCGGCGACGGTCGGCAGGTTCGGACTGCCCGGCGAACGCTGCGCCCCCGTCGTGGCCAGCGGTCGCACCCGCCCCGACTGGATCTGCCCCGCCACCTCCGACGGCCCGGCGAACATGAAGTCCAGCGTGCCGCTGACGAGATCCGTTACCGCCGGCCCGCCGCCACGATAGGGGACGTGCTGCGCGGAGATGCCGGTCATGCGCGAGAGCAGCACGACGGTGACATGGGATGGCGATCCCACGCCAGGCGATCCGTAGCTCAGCGCACCCGGCCGAGCGCGCGCGAGTGCCAGCAGCCCCTGGAGATCACGGGCTGGGCTGCGTTCCGGCACCACCAGCACTGAGGAGGATGTGGCGGTGATGGCGACGGTCTCGAAATCCCGCAGCGTGTCATAGCCTGGGCTGCGCATGATCGCCGGGGTGATGGCATGCGTGCCGATATGGCCGACCACCAGCGTGTAGCCATCGGCCGGCGCCTGCGCCGCGGCGGCCATGCCGATGCTGCCATTGGCACCACCACGGTTCTCGACCACCACGGGCTGCTGCAAACGATCCTGCAGCGCCGTCCCGATGACGCGGGCGATCAGATCCGAACTGCCCCCCGGTGCGAAGGGCACGATGATGCGCACCGGGCGTTCGGGCCAATCGGCGCGCGCGACGCTTGGCACTGCCAATGCAGCCGCGGCGAGCAACCCGGTCCGGCGTTTGATCGTCATGGATTTTTTCCTCCCCAGCCATTCGTTCAGGCGGATAACGGGCGAGGCACGATCTTGCGTGCCGCAAGGATCGGATCACCGTTCGATTGCAGCAGGCCGCACCCGCCGGCGATCGACCACCACAGGTGATCGGCCCGCTGCACGATGATGCATTCCAGGCTACGGATCAGGTGTTCGCCCTCCATGGAATGGGCGAGAGCGATATGCGCCAGCTCCTCCGGCAGGCCCGCCGCGATGCACAGGTGGACGCCGTAGACCGAATGCCGCAGCGACGGCAGGCCGCAGGCCGAGGGATCGCCGGTCCAGCGCGCGCGGTTCTCCGGGTCGAACTCCCACGGCTTGCCCACGTCATGCGTCAGCCCGCCGGCGATCACCAGGTCACGGTCGATGCGCACGCCGGGATCCATCGCGGCGAACTCGTCGGCGATGGACAGCGCGATGCGCGTCACGCCGCGCAGATGCGTCGCCTGGTCGCCGCGGCGCAGCGCGAACTGGCCGGGATTGGATTCACCCGGTACGTCCGACACGCGTGCGAAGCTGGTCTCGGACAAGGCGAGGCACCACGCCTCGATGCAGCGGCGCCGCAACTCCTCATGCGTGATCATCGCCAGTTCGGGCAGATCCTCCAGTACGGCATCGCGCATCCCCTGCGTGATCTCGCGCCGCGGGCGCTGGTCGAGGAAATGCATGGGTCCGCCTCTATTCCAGGGTAATGCCGAGGGCCCGCGTGACCTGGCCCCATTTGGTGATCTCGCTGCCGATGAAGGCGGCGTAGTCCTCCGGCGACCCGCCGGCCGGCACGTAGCCGCCGGCGGCGAAGCGTTCGCGGATCTGCGGATCGCGCAGCGCATCGGTGATCGCGGCGTGCAGGCGCGCGACGATGTCGGGCGGTGTGCCGGCGGGTGCCGAGATGCCCATCCAGCCGACCGCCGAGAAGCCGGGAAAACCCTGCGAGGCTACGGTCGGCGCGTCGAGGTAGAGTTCGCTCGGCGCATCGCTGGTCACCGCCAGCACGCGCAGCCGCCCCGCCCGTACATGCGGCAGGGGGATGTCCACATTGATCATGATCACCGGCACCTGGCCGGCGATGACGTCGGTGATCGCGGGCGCGGCGCCGCGATACGGGACGTGCAGCATCTCCACCCCGGCCGCGCGCATCAGCATGGACATGGCGAGATGGCCAGAGGACCCGCTTCCCGGGCTGGCGAAGGTGATGCCGCCGGGGTTCTCGCGCGCCATCCGCAGCAGGTCCTGCAGGCTGGCCGCCGCGAAGTCGCGCGCCACGACCAGCGCGTTCGGCACCGTCGCGATCTGCGCCACATGCACGAAGGCGGTGCGTGAATCATAGGGCATCTGCCGGTAGAGCCCATGGTTCATCGCGTTCTGTCCGTTGCCGGACACCAGCAGCGTGTACCCGTCAGGCGCTGCCCGGGCGACCTGGGTCGCGCCGATGTTGCCGTTCGCGCCGGGGCGGTTCTCCACCACGAAAGGCTGCCCGAGCGTTCGCGACAGCACCTGCGCGATCAGCCGCGCCACGACATCGTTGCTGCCGCCTGGCGGGAACGGCACGACAAGCGTCACCGGCCGTTCCGGCCAGGTCGCGGCCCGGCCTTCATGCGTCATGGCCAGCATGGGCAGTGCCAGCGCAGCCCGGCGCGTCAGATTGTGCATCGTCCGTATCCTTTCACGCAGCGCATTGCCATGTGTCGCTGACCCAGGCGCCGAGCCTGGCGCCATCGAGATCAAGGCCGGTGCCCGGAGCGTCGGGCACGGCGACCATCCCATCCGCACCCACCGGCAGCGTGCCGGCGACATCCAGGAGCGGGTTCACCGAGGCGTCGTATTCGATCCATGGATAGGCCGGCGCCCCGCCGCGACGCGGCGTGACCAGCGCAGCCGCCTGCAGGGCGGCGCGCATGTTAACGATGGTGCCGAACACATGCGGCATGACCGGAAGGTCGTGAGCGGCGGCCAGCGCCGCAATGCGTAGGAAGCCGGTATAGCCCCCGCAGACGGTCAGGTCCGGTTGCAGCACGGACAGCGCGCCGGCGGCGAGGAAGTCGCGGAAGGCGGCGAGGCTAGCCAACGCTTCGCCGCCCGCAATCGCTGTGGGCACGGCGGCCTGGATCGCGGCATAGCCGGCGATGTCCTCGGGCTGTACCGGCTCCTCGATCCACAGCAGGTCGGCATCGGCCATGCGATGCGCGGACTCGATCGCCGCTCGCGCTGTGTATCCTTGGTTGATGTCCACCATCAGCGCGACGTCCGGTCCGACCTGCCGGCGCAGCGCGAGCGCCATTGCCCCATCGGCGCGGGGCGAGACACCGGCCCGCGGCTTCATCGCTCGGAAGCCGCGCCGGAGGATGGCATCCACCTCAGCCGAGTAGTGGCCGTACGGATCGGCCGCGTCGGTGATGAAGGGTGCGCTGGCATAGGCGGGCAGCCGCGTACGCAGCGCGCCGCCCAGCATGTCCGCGACGCTGACGCCGCGATCCTGCGCGGCGAGGTCGTGCAGCGCCATGTCGATGGCCGAGATCGCCATCATGCCCGGGCCCCGGCGGTCATATCCGAGGGTGGCCGTCATGGCGTCGTAGATGCGGCCGTGGTGATGCGGCGATGCGCCGAGCACCAGCCCCGCCAGCCTGGTGCGCACGACGGCCGCCGCCGCCGCCGGGGAGGCGAACACCTCGCCCCAGCCGCGCATGCCGGTATCGGCGATGAGTTCGACAAGCATGAAATCGCGGCGGCGGATCATCCGCGTGGCATTGCCGATCGCCGGCGACGGCGCGAAGCCGAGCTGATAGCCGCGGATTTCCACCACCTTCAAGGGCGCCGTCCTTCCCGTATCGGCGGGCTCTCATCGGCCCCCGTCATCAGGGATGGTGCCGCCGGCCAAGGATGTGCACAAATGCCGATATGGGCAGAGATCATGTTGCACGGTTATGAACCTCGACCTGCGCGAGATGGAGGTGTTCCGCCGTGTCATGGAACTCGGCAGCGTCACGGCTGCCGCCTCCGCGATGCACGTGTCCCAGCCCGCCGTTACCCGCATGCTCCAGAAGGTCGAGCAGCGCCTGGGCTTCGCATTGTTCGTGCGGGAACGCCGCCGACTGCGGCCGACCGCCGAGGCGCAGATCATGTTCCCGGAGACGCTCGGCGCCTTCGCGGCAATCCACCTGCTGGAACGCCTGGCCGATGAGCTGCGCGACGGGCGCACCGGAATCCTCGCGGTGGCGACCATCCCATCCCTCGCTAGCGCGGTGCTGCCTGACGCGGTCCGACGTTTCCGGGAGCGCCGGCCCGAAGCCTCGGTGACAGTCGAGACCTTCAGTTCGCACGAGGTCATCCAGCGCATCGCGGCGCATCGCGACGACCTCGGCATCATCATCGGCCCGGTCGGCAACGACGCCCTGTCGGTGCAGGACCTGCGGAGCACCGCCCTGACCTGCGTGATGCCGCCGGACCATCCGCTGGCGTCACGGCGCAGCCTTGGGCCAAAGGATCTGGCCGAGGCCGCGCTGATCTGCCCGGGCCGCCACCTGGTGCTGACCGAACACGTGGCCCGCGCCTTCGCGGACCGCAACGTGCCGTTCCGCATCGCGGTCGAGGTATCGCACGCCCATGCGGCAATCGCGCTGGTACGCGCGGGTGTCGGCATCGCGCTCATGGACGGCTTCGGGCTGATGGGAACACGGTCAGATGACCTGATCAGCCGGCCGTTCAGGCCGGCGGTCACCAGCACTGCTCGCCTGCTGACGGCACGGCTGCGGCCGCCGTCGGGCCTGGTGCGGGATTTCGTGAGCGCCCTTACGGCACGCGGCTAACAGGTCTCAAAGACTACACGCGACCATCCCTGCATTCTGGCACGGTGTAGCTGGAGGCGCGCCGTCCGGCGTGGGGGATGGGATCGGACTTGCACAGGGCAAGTCATCGTAAAGGCCATCCGACCCTAAGAACGATCGGTCGGCACTTTCAGACTTCGATCCGGCAACCGGCCAACGAAGCGTTCAGAATGCTGGTCGAAGGTTGTCGCAAGGCGCCTGCTGGAGGCCCATCGGCAATGTGGGTGGCGAACAATTGGATGGCTGACGGTCGCGGGGCCGTTAGCATTGCTGGCATGCGTAGCGCGCCACGAGCCTGTGCGGCGCGTCAGCAGTTCTGGGCATGCTGGCCGCGCCGGCCCCCGGCATGGTGGACGGCACCAGCACGAGCGCGCGGAAAACCACCATGACGGACGCTGCTCTCATCATCGGGTCGGGGTCGGTCGGCCTGACGATCGCCCTGGAACTCGCCCGCTACGGCGTGGCGGTGCGCATCGTTGACCGGATGACGGCGCGCACCGACACCTCCCGCGCCATAGGCATCTGGCCTCGCACGCTCGAGCCGCTCGATCGCCAGGGCGCATCCCGCGAACTGGTGGCCCGCGGGAACCGCGTGACGGCTGCGAGCATCCTCTCCGGCAGGCGGCACATCGCGCGGCTCGATCTGGTTGGGCTCGCCTCGCTCCATCCCTTCTTGCTGATGCTGCCAGCCCTATGGCAAGGGCGATACGCCGCGCTTCGTGCTGCGGACCGATGCAGCGCCGCCATCCGACCTGATCGATTATTTCGACCCGCTGATCGATCCCGCGATGCGTGGTGCCGCCGGCAGCGGCCGCATCGAGCGGGTGCGGCCGGATGGCTACCTCGCGCTCCCGGTCCGCGCGGGGGAATGGGCGCTGGTGGAATCCTGGCTCGACCAAGTCATCCGGGCAGAATGAGGCTGGAACCGTCGGATGATTGCCGTCGAGGCCATCGCGTCTCCGATGGTCCCACCGGCAGCGTCAGGCGATTGGATGAACGGTAGCGATCGGAGACAGCAGCACGGCTGCGTGATTCATTGATGGGAGCAGACATGCCGAGCAATCCAACTGAAGCGACATCCCCGGGGCAATCTGGCAACAGACGACGAACTTATCGCGAAGCCTCGCCGACGGAGCTGATCTACATCGCGACGCGCATGATCGTGGTGAGCCGGAGCAGCATCGCGGGGTCGGTCAGCCGAGAGCAGTTTGAAGCGGCCGTCGCCCATCTCGAAGCCCGCTACGGCATCCTGCGCGCCGCCGTCGAGGATCGGCGCTTCGTCGAGCGGAGGGACGACCGCCCTGCCGTCGAAAGCTGGCTGTCGCGCGACGCATGCACCGCCGAGGCGATGTATGCGCGACTGCTGAATGCGGAGCTGGACACGGCGGCGACGCTCTACAGCATCCACGTCATCGCTGACAGCGACGCGCTGGATGTCTTCCTGTTGACCTCCCATGCCGTCACGGACGCGACGTCGCTGATCGAACTGCATTCCTGTCTTGCCCATCTGTGCGATTGCGTGGTGCGCGGCGAGAGCCCGGCGTTAAACGAGCAGGCCTTCCCGACCCCGGTCGATGAGGCGGTGAGTCGCAGCCTGGCAGCGCTTTCGCCGGAGAGTGCCACGGCATCCTATGCCGGCGCCTTCGCCGAGATCCCGATGCGAGCATCCCACGATGCGGGGCCTGTCACGCATCGGCTCGAGCGCGTCGTGATCGGGGAGGATATCGTGAACCGGATCAGGGAGACGGGCCACGCGACCCACTCCTCCATGCATTCGCTCCTGCTGGCGTCCTTCGCCCTCGCGATACGCGACGTCGCCGAAGGGAACCCCAACAGGATCCTGATGCGATCCTCGGTGGACATGCGCCGGAGGCTTGAGCCTCACGTCTCGCCCGACCTGGTCTTCACCGCCATCACCGGGCACATCACGCCCGTGCCCGACCTCGCACGGCCTATGGTGGAGATCGCCCAGCTCATCTTCCAGGATATCCATGAGGGCGTCGCCAATGGCAGCATCTTCCGTGACTACTTGAACTACCCACGCGCGTTCGGCAGTCCGCAGCAGGCCCCCGTCGCCATCAATGTCTCCGACATCCAGTCGGTCCACTTCCATTGGCCGACGGAACGGCTGACGGCGACCGGATTCGAGTATGCGCTGGGGTGGCTGAAGAAGTTCCCCAACGTCTCGGTCTCCGTCAACGACGGCACGCTGATCGCCAATATCGTCTACGTCGAGGAATTCGCCGATCCTGCGGTCATGCGGTCCATCTCGGACCGCTTCGTCAGGCGCCTGGCGTCGGTCGGTCCGTAACGCGCCGACGCCGGGAACGAGACGCTACGCCTGCGCGGGCACGAGCGGGACGTAGTGGGGCGTCCAGATCTTCGCGCGGATGCGCTGGTGGATCTGATCGACCGGGACGCCGGTGACGTATCCCTCCTTGTGGGCCTGCATGGCGACCGCGAGGGCGACCTTCGCCGCGACCTCGCGCAATGCGCCCACAGGGGGCAGCAGATTGTGCTTTGCGTTGTCGCGGGCAGGCGACGCGTTGGCCAGCGCCTTCGCGGCCGCCATGAACATCCCGTCGCTGACGCGGCTGGCGCCGACCGCCAGCGCACCCAGGCCAACGCCCGGAAAGATGTAGGAGTTGTTGGTCTGGTCCACCTTGAAGCGGACGCCGCTGCGCGTGATCGGCGGGAATGGGCTGCCGACACCGATCAGCGCCCGTCCGCCTGTCCAGGCTTCGAGATCCGCCGGCCTCGCCTCCGCGCGCGAGGTCGGGTTCGACAGCGGAAAAATGACTGGCCGCTCGTTGCATTCAGCCATGGCGCGGATGACGTCTTCGGGGAAGGCATCCGCCTGGCCGGAGACGCCGATCAGCGCGGTCGGCCGCGCATTGCGCACGACGTCCGCGAGTTCGATCCTCTCGGCACGATCGAGTGTCCAACCTTCGACCGCCTGCCTGGTCTGGGCGAAGGGCGCCTGGAAGGGCGCGAGGCCAGGCATGCCTTCGACCAGAAGCCCGGCTTGGTCCACCATGAAGAACCGCGCGGTCGCCTCGCCTTCCGACAGGCCGGCATCGCACATCGCCGCGCGGATCAGCCTGGCGATGCCGCAGCCGGCTGAACCCGCACCGAGCACGGCCACGCGCTGCCGGGTGAGCGGCACGCCGGTGACGTTGACGGCGGCGAGCAAGGCTCCGGTCGCCACCGCGGCCGTACCCTGGACATCGTCGTTGAAGGTGCAGAGCCGGTCTCGGTAACGCTCCAGCAGGCGTGTCGCATTGTTCTTCGCGAAATCCTCCCACTGCAGCAGAATGCGCGGCCAGCGCCGGATGACGGCGGCGACGAAGGCCTCGACGAAATCATCGTACTCCTGGCCGCGCACGCGCTCGTGCCGCCAGCCCACATAGAGCGGATCGGTCAGGCAATCGGCATTGTCGGTCCCGACATCCAGCAGGATCGGCAGGGTTGCCGAGGGGTGCAGGCCGCCGCACCCCGTGTAGAGCGCGAGCTTTCCGATCGGGATGCCCATGCCGCCGGCGCCCTGGTCTCCCAGACCCAGAATGCGCTCGCCATCGGTGGCGACGATCGCCTCCACCGCATCGAAGCGCGGCTGCGCGAGGATCCGATCGATCCGATCCTTGTGCGGGATGCTGAGGAACAATCCGCGCGGCTTGCGGAACAGGCCGCTGAACCGTTGGCAGCCGGCGCCGACCGTCGGCGTGTAGACCACCGGCAGCAGCTCCTCCAGGTTGGCGACCAGCGTCGCGTAGAACAGCGTCTCGTTGGTATCCTGAAGGTCGCGCAGGAAAGCGTAGCGTTCGAGATCCGTCTCGACCTGGCGCAGCGCCTGCAGGGCGCGGGACATCTGTTCGTCCAGGGTCGAGACATTCGGCGGCAGCAGGCCGTGCAGGGCGAAGGCGTCGCGCTCGGCCTCGGAGAAGGCCGTGCCCTTGTTGAGCTGCGGATCGGCCAGCAGCTCATATCCACTCCGCGTGGCCGGTATGCAGGGTGCGGTTGCGTCTGACATGACATCCACTCCAACCATGCCGGCTTGTGGGCCGCTGCCAGGATCGCCGGCTCAACGATGGACAAGACCGCGCGTCGTCATCCAATCGAGCACCAGGCCGGCGATCTCGGCGCTGTTGTCGTCTGCCATCAGCGCGTGGCTGTTGCCGCGAATGCCGCGCGCGGGCAGGTCGATCCAGGTCACGTCGCCGCCGGCGGCGATCAGCGCATCGCGCCAACGCTCGGATGCTGTGCGGGTTTTGACCCAGAACGGATTGTCATTCCAGTTGTCGCCCCAGACGAACAGATGCGGCACGCCGGCCAGACGGACCGCGGCAGCGATTGCGGGATCCGGCGCACCGGAGGGCTCAATCGATATGACCGCACGCACCCGCTCAGGGGCACGAAGCGCGGCGGTGAGGCCAAAATTGCCGCCCTGGCTGTGGGTGAGGATGATGCCTGGATCGAGCCGCTGCACCAGCGCGTCGTAGGCCGCCTGCGTCAGCGTGTTGTTGCAGCCCCATCGCGGCACGCATTGCGCGAGGAACGCCTCGAAGGCGTGGACGGGAAAGCGCTGTCCCGGATAGGGACGCCGCTTCGACGGATCGGCATCCCAGGAACCGCCAGGCCCGAAGCGAAAGGTCTCCTCCCAGGCCTCCCGCGCCGTGCGGAAAAAGGGGTCGTCAGGATAGACCTGAGGGAAGGGCGCGAAAGAGGCGCGCCCGCGCTCGACAGCGTCCGACACGAAGGTGTCGAAACCCGCGCGCAGGAAGAACATCTGCCAACCGGGCCGCCCATCGGGCGTCGTCTCCCAAGTTACGCCCGTCATGCCCCCACCGTGCCACATCAGCAGCGGCGCCGCTGCCTTCGGTGCGGCAAGCCGGACATACTGGACATACATTTGTCCGGCGATGATCTCGCCGTTGGGGTCGACCCGGTGCACCGGCCCACCGGGCGCGCTGACCCGCTCACGAGGCGGCAGGCCTTCGAGGCGCATCACGCGCCCACCCACATGGAAGGATCCGATCTCCGCCACCGAGATGGGAAAGACTGTGCCAGTCACCTCTCAGCTCCTGTGCCTGCGTGCTTGATCGTGCGCGGATGCTCGAACATGCTGACACGCCTCATTCGGTGGGCAGCTCGTGGGGACTCATCGGAGGGCCGAGGAACTCGACACCCCATTTGACCCCGAAGGCGTTGAGCGCGGCCTTGTCGGGCACGCCGTCCCGCATGGCTCCTGCCAGCTCGGTGAAGAACGCTGCGGCATCGAGGGCGGGGGCAATGAGGATGAATTGGCGGGCCGGCTTGTCGGTGACATTGACGAAGCCATGCTCGACCCCACCCGGGATGCTCACCACGTCGCCAGCCTCGGCGTAGAAGCGCTTTCCATCGGCCTCGTAGAGGTAGCGTCCTTCGATGACGCGGAAGATCTCCGCCTCGTGGTGGCGGTGCCGCGGCGGGCCCTTGCCGGGCGCGTTGATGGTCTCGATGAAGCAGAAGGCGCCATCGCTCGACGCGGGCGGCATCCGGACGAAGAGATCGAGCCCGATCGCCGGGATCTTGATCGGGAGTTCCGTCCCGCGGGAATGGAGGAAGGAGATGGTCATGCGTTCAAGCTCCAATGACCCCGCCTTGGGGGGCGTTTGAGCCGCCGATACGCCCGGCGGCGGGGCGGTCAGCTCCGGATGTCCCGGGTCCCGGGTCGATCGTGGCGGCGCGGCGCTGTACGCCCACGCCCCGCACCTCGAGCCAGGTGTCGGGCCCATAATGGATGGCGTTGCGCGAGAAGTACGGCGGCACCTGCATGTCGAACTGCGCATGCCCATGACTGACATCGCTGCGCAGGAGATCCGTGCGGCTCGCGATGTCGAGGCGAAGGCGTTCGCCCGGCTTCAGCACCACAGGCTGCGGCGTGAGGCTGAAGGTGAGCGTCACCGGCGTGCCCGGTATCAGCGGTTCGGGCCTGTCGATGTCGATGGCGATCTCGGTGGCGGTGGAGCGCGCCTGGTCGATCCTGCGGCAGGCGGGCCGAATCGTGCCCATGGAGAGGATCCGGTAGGCACCATCCACCGAGGCGACGCCCATGCGGGCGACCACGTGCGAATCAATTTCGTTGGAACTGAAGGACAGACTCAGCGTCAGGGGGCCAGTCAGCTCAAGCCCTTCATCGATGGGCATCTCATAGCGCAGAGTCTGGTTCGCCACGGCGTCGAAGCCGGCGCAGACCGTGGCACCCGGGGGCACGGCAGCCCATCGGTTCAGCCCGTTCTGCCGTGGCTCGCGCGCCAGCCGATGCGTTGCGGCATCCGCGCCATTCGGGGCCAGATAGAGGCGAAGCGGAGCGCTGCCGGGAAGTGGCCAGGCCGACGCTGTGCGATAGGTGTCGATCCCCTGCACCCAGTATCGCACCGGCGCCTGGCCGGCGTAGCCATTGTCGGCGCCGTAAAGGAGGTGGTCGAAGAAGGCCAGCGCCTCGAGCTGCCAATGATAGGCTGGCAGCTCGTAGTCCGGCGGGCCGATGATCAACCACTTCTGGCCGGATGGCGTGCCGGCATTCTCGAAGAGATCGTAGGCCCCGAACTGGTGGAGATTCAGGAAGCCCGGGTTCTGCACCACCACGAACGGCACCGTGATGTCCCCGAGTGCACCTGAAGGCCCCGCCGGCAAGGGAGAGCTGGCGCGCGTCTTGCCGTCGAGCATGAGGGCCGCGAAGAGTTCGCGCGCCGCGAGCGTCGGGGACCGCCGCTGAAACCCCGCCATGATGCGCGCCATGCGCCTCTTCAGCAGTGGCCACCACAGGCGCTTCAGCGGGGAGTTGGTGACATGGCTCGTCACGGCGCGCAGCAGCGGCGGGATGCGCAGCCGGAACTGCCACGGCGTGAAGTTCGCCCCCATCCAGAGCGCAAAGAAGCCGGGCTGCGGCGCGCCGCCGAACATTGCGATGTGGCGGAAGAAGTCCGTGCACATCTCGATGGCGAAGAAGCCCTTCAGCGCCGGCGGCCGAAGGCGCGCCACCTGCGGCTGCGTCATTCCGTAATAGGACGTGCCGAACAGCACGACCTGTCCATCGCACCAGGGCTGTGCCGCCGCCCAGGCGATGACCTTGGCGTGGTCCGCCACGTCCGTGTCGTTGAGGTAGACCGCATCCTCGCCGCCCGAGCGGCCCATGCCGCGCCGGGCTACGATGACATGGGCATAGCCGCGATCCGTGAAGACGGGCGGGCTGCCGGTCTCGTTGTTCCCGGTCGGCGCACCCGCGGCCTGCAATTCCTTGGAGTAGGCCGCGAAGGCGATGACCGCCGGATAACGCCCGGGCGCTTTCGGCAGATGAACGTCGGCAGCCAGCGACACGGTCGGCGCTACCTCGATCATCCGGTCCGCGAGGATGCGGCAGCCAAGCCCCGATCGCGCTGGTGGCCCGGGCGTCCAGCCGGCAAGCTGCGCTCCGGACACGCCGCCCTTCAGCGGGATCAGGTTGTCCCAGAATCCCGGCTTCATCGGCGGCGTCCACCAGCACGACGCCATGGCGTGCCGGGACGACAGGTCGGGCTACATCTCCCGGACATTGCGCCCCGTCCCCGCCTGCGCCGCCAGCCTGATCTCGCGCAGGACCCACTTCTGCGTCTCGTCCGGGATGAAGAAGCCGCCGATCCCGGACGAGAAGAGCAGGTCGAACACCTGCTCCGTCACGCGCGTCAGTTCCTGCTCGAGTGCCTGCCCGGCCTCGGGCCTGGGGGGCACCATGATGACGACGGTGTCCTCCACCTGCTCGATGATCTCGATCTTCAAGCCGGGTCCGGGCGTGTAGCCGAATTGCTCGCACACCACAGCGACGGGATCGGCGAGCAACCTGGCCCGGTAGGCAGGATCGGTGGCGATGCGCTCGTAGTACCGCTCGACGAAATCGGCGTCGGTCACGATCTGTCCTCCTGCCGGCGGGCGGCGTTGCGCAGGGCCAGCAACTTGAACTTGGCCGCAACGGGAACCAGCCAGACGAACAGGCCCTTGCTGGACCAGAGGTCCATCTGATTCAGCGGCGCGGCCGGCGGGGTGGATCCGGGGTCCCGGGCGGGCGGAATGGTGAAGTAGATTCTGTCCCGGCGCTGCACCACGATCTTCACCTTGAGACTGGCCGGCACCTCGACACCCATGGAGCCGAGCGCCCCGACCGGATCGCTCTCGACGCGGGCGGCGAAGGCGTCATCCGTCCAGACGCGCCTGGTCAACGCAGCTTCGAAGTCTCCGGACATGGCCACCTCCTCGGTCACGGTTCACGATCGATGATCAGGAAGCTCGGGCCCCGATGGGCAAGCGCCCGCGCAAGGACGTCACCGACGGCCTCGAGACTCGAGATCCGTTCGCTGCGCGCGCCGAATCCTTCAGCGATCCGCTGCAGATCCACATCGGGGTCGTTGAAGTCGAGGCCGACGAAATGCGTGGTCTCGATCGTCGTCCCCATGGCAGCGCACCACAGATCCTTGAGCAGCCGGTATTCGTTGTTCACGAAGCACACGAAGACGGAGGGGATGGCGTATTTTGCCGCGGTCCACAGCGCGTGGATCGAATAAAGGCTACCCCCATCACCGACGAAGCAGACCGCAGGCTTTCCCGTCGCGAGCCCGATCCCGATCCCCAGCGGCATGGCCCAGCCGAGCCCCCCGCCGCGCGGCGAGAAATGCACATCGCGAAACCCGAGACGCACGGCCATGTCCTGCACGATGGCGTCCTCGGAGGAACCTTCGGTGATGATATGGGTCGCCCGGTCGAGATGGCGCAGTACGGACAGGATCAGCGCATCGCTCGGACGCTCGCCGGAGGCGGGATAGCGCGCGTCCAGCGCCGCCTCGCCCACCGCGCGCTCCCTGGCCGGCTCCGCGGTCGCGCCCAGTGCCGCCGCCAACGCCTCCAGCGTTGCATGGATGTCGCCGAGCACCGCCAGGTCGCAGGGAAAGTCGAAGCCGAGCTGGCTTGCGGCCGGTGCGATCTGGATGACCTGGAGGTCGGCCGGCAGCGCCGGCAGGCCGTCATAGGTGAAGCTGTCGACCTTCTCGCCGATCAGCAGCATGGTGTGGTAGCGACTGAGCGTCTCGTTGATCCCCCGCGTCGTCGGCGGCATCTGACCCCGGAAGTTCGGATGAAGCGGATCTACCGTCCCCTGCACATGGAACGGCGCCGCGTAGATGTCGGCCCCGAGCGCCGTCCCTATGCGGCCGACAGCGTCGATGCCATGCGCCGCACCGACGGCATAGTCGGTGACGATGACAAGCCCGCCCGCCGGAACAGCCTCCAGAGCGCGGGCAACCTCACCGAGGCCGCGCGGCACCGCGTCCCCGATGATCCGCGTCTTCTTGAAGGTCGTGTGCTCCGTTCGGTCCAGTGTGAAATCCATCGGGACCGACAGGAAGACCGGCCCCTGCGGCTGGAGCCGAGCCTGCAGGTAGCAGCGCTGCAGCGCGATCGTGAGATCGTCGGTGCGGGTTACCTCATAGGCGTACTTCGTGGCGGTTTCGGCCAGTTGCGTGTTCGGCGCGCCCAGGACGGGATTGTGGATGAGGAAGCGCGAATCCTGCTGCCCGTTGATCACCAGCATCGGCACGCCCGACAGCAACGCGTTGCGCATGTTGCACATGCCGTTGGCGAGACCGGCATAGGTATGCAGGTTCACGACGGCGGGCTTGCCCGTGATGAGAGCATGGCCCGCGGCGATGCCCACGGCGCTGGATTCATGAAGGGACAGGATGTAGCTGGCCTTCGACGCCGCCACGGCGGCGAGGAAGGTGGTCTCCGTCGTCCCCGGATTGCCGAAGACATACGGGATCTCATAGGTGTCGAGGAAGTCCTGGATGAGCTCGACGCCCGTTCGTGTGTTCATGGTGTCCTCTTCATGGGATCGGTCATGCGCCGGCGCCGCATCGGTTCACAATTCCCATCGCTTGCTGCGCCCGCGCGCCGAGATCTCATTCGATAGCGGTTGATGTACCGAGATACTCGCGGCAAGCACTCCGCTTTGCATGACCAGTACTGGTTATTCGCCGCGCGCTGTCGGATTGCGGGCGACCCTGACTTCTCATCGGCCGAAGCCGCGAATGGCCACTGCCCGCCGCCGAAGGCGGTCACGGCACAGGGCGCTTGAGCGCATCGAAGCCATATTCCCGCCAGCGATCGGTAACGCGCGCGATGATCGCCTGGGGATAGCCATGACGGAAGGAAGCGCGGATCGGCAGCATCTCGCCCCATTCGTCGGGCGGAAGGCAGTTGTAGACGATCTTGCCCGTACTGCCCGAGATCTTCTCGCTCGTCCGCAGATAGGCGAGCAGTGGCGCGGCGCCAATGCCCTCGAAGACCGCATGGCCCTCAAGGGGATGGCAGCGCGTTGCGAAGGCCCAGACCAGTTCCTTCGTGTCCGTCGCGTCCACATCGTCGGGGATCACGATGACCTTGGGGATGACCGCGCCGGCCTTGCTCCGGAACACCACCTCACCGATGCGGCGACAGAAGTGCTGTGCGTCCTCGACACCGCTGCGCCGCCGCCAGTCGCGCGGCACGGTCACGACCAGCCAATGCAGTGCCGCCTCGAAAGGGCACCAGGCGATGGTCACCGGCAGGCCGGCCGCGCGCAGGTCGTGCAGTATGACCGCGGCCGTCGGGATGCCCCAGGCTGTGTGATTCTCCTCCACCGGCTCTCCGGCGACGACCACCGGTAGGATGGCGTCGTTGCGATGGCTGATGGCCGATACGTGGTAGACTGGCCGCTTCATCGCGCCGCCAGGCCAGAGATAGCCGGCGAATTCGCCCATCGGACCTTCCGCGGCCATCTCGTCGAGATGCAGATGGCCCTCGATGAGGATCTCGGCGCTGGCCGGCGCTTCCAGATCCACGGTCCGGCACCGCACCGTGCGCAAGGGCCGTTGCAGGAAGGCGCCCAGCCGCGCCGCCTCGTCCACATGCGCCGGCAGCGGCATGCCGCAGATGAAGGGGATGGACGGCTCCACGCCCAGCGCCAGCGCGAAGGGCATCGGCTTGCCGATATCGGCCCAGCTCTTCGCGACCATGCCGACATGCTGTTCGGGAGCCACCAATCCGGTCATGCGGCGCCCGTCGAGCAGCATCATCCGGGCGATCGACCAGTTGGTCCAGAACCCGTCCGGCGTGCGCGCGACGATGCATCCCCAGGTGTTGAGGTAGCGCCCGCCATCGCCGCAATGGAGCTGCGGCACAGGCAGCCGCGTCAGATCCACAGCATCCCCAATGGCGACGTTCTCGAAGCAGGATGCCGTATCGACGACCACCGGGTCGATCGCCGGCAGGTCAAGGCTCCCGGCGAGCGCCTCGACGATGTCTCGGCCCGTGCTGTCCGCCGGCATGTCCAGCGAGGCGGCGACGCGGACGAGTTGCCGCCCGGGTTGGCGGCTAAGGCCCGCCGGTGCACCGAGGATGCGGAAGCCCGCCGGATGATCCGAGAAGGCGCTGAACAGCGGTGCCGGCGATCCCGTCTCGTAGCAGCGCCGCACGATGGCGCCGAGTTCGAGGTCGAGCGCGACGGGCGCCGCGATATCCTGGATCTCACCCAGACGGCGCAGGTGGTCGATATAGGCGCGGAGGTCGGTCAGGGGCATGTCACGGCCTCCGCATCGGCGGTGACGGCAGACTCCGGGCGACCCGACCACCGGCGGACCAGCCCGGCGTCGAGATCGAACAGATCCAGTACGCGGCCGACCGTGTGGTCGACCATGTCCTCGATCGTGGCGGGCCGGTCGTAGAAGGCCGGCACGGGCGGGAAGACGATGGCGCCGTTCTCCGTCGCCGCCGCCATGGAACGGATGTGGCCGGCATGCAGCGGCGTCTCGCGCAGCATCAGCACGACGCGGCGGCGTTCCTTCAGGCAGACATCCGCGGCGCGGGTCAGCAGCCCGTCGGTATTGCCGGTGGCGATGGCGGACAGGCTGCGCACGGAACACGGCGCGACCACCATCCCCATCGTGCGGAAGGAACCGGAGGCGATGGCGGCCCCGATATCCGCATCCGGATACCAGTGATGCGCCATGGCGCGGACCTCGCGCACCGTGCGGCCGGTCTCATAGGCCAGGGTGCGTTCCCCCGCCTTGGTCATGACCAGATGCGTCTCGACGCCCAACTGGCCCAGTATGTCGAGCAGGCGCAGGCCATAGACGATGCCCGTCGCCCCGCTGATCCCGACGATCATGCGGTGGCGAGGTGGCGTGAAGAGGTGCTTCTGCACGGGGGCCTCCGGCGGCAGGTTGCAAGGCGCTCACCCTGCCGCCGGAACACTGGCCGCCGCATGACCAGAACGCGTCATGGCGGCTCCTGTGCGCGTCAGTTCCGCCGGGCCGTGTAGCCGACCGGCAGGGCTTCGGGCGCGCAGGCGATCACCGTCTCGTCGTCGGGCGCGCAATCCTCGATGAAGGTGATGTCGGCGAACTCGTCCACCAGCTCGGTCGGATAGGTCGGCCCCGCATCGCGGTAGCGGCGCATGAGGTCGATCTGCGGATTCTGGAAGCAGACGATCTTCTCCGGCGCGTCCACGACCCAGCGCGGGAAGAAGGTGGCGCCATGCACGCGGCGCTCGGCGAGGTTGACCGCGACGCTGACGCAGGTCCCGGTCGGCTCGACCCAGGACACCTTGAAGACGCCATCGGCGAGGCGGACGATATGGGCCTCCTGGTCCTTGACCCAGCGCCCGCCGACGATGCCGCTATGGACGCGGTATTCGATGCGGCGCTCGTTCTTGATGTAGAACTCGTACTGCCACCCGTTGTCGTAGGTGTAGATGTAGTGCTTGCCGAGGAAGGGGGCGATCTCGGCGGGCTTGGTCGACGCGAAAGGATCGTCGGTCATCGCGGTCTCCGTGGGACGGGCCGCGGGGCGGGATGCCTGGCCGTCTCGGCCGGATGAATGCCGCGCACCATACCGCAGGATCATGACCATTTCTGGCCATGCGCCGGGACCGCCGGATGGACGAAGATGCCGGCGCCGCGTGGCGGCGCCTGAGCAACCCTTCGGGAGCATCCGACCATGAAGCCGTTTCTCGTCCTCGCCGCCCTTCTCGTCGCGGCGCCCGGGGACCTGCGCGCGCACTATGCCCAGCGCTGAGGCGCAAGCGACACCGGCGACCCGGCCGGAGAGGCGCCAGGCGCAGCCTCGCTGGCGGCGCAGGTCGTCAGCCGTGAATCACCTCGTTGCAGTACCGGTCGGGGCCTGCCATCGTGGCGAACGGGCAGGTTCAATGGGCAGGAACATGTCGCGAGATCCGCACAGCGCGGTCATGGCATGCATCGGGACCCTCTATGACGCCGCATCCGGCAACGTCGCCTGGATCGATGTCGGGGCGGAGCTGCGCCGCCTCTTCGCCGCCGATCGGGCCGGCCTGATCGTCCCGACCGCGGTCGGCAGGCCGCAGGAATTGCTGGCCCCCGTCGGCGACGCCGAGGCCGCCTATGCGGCCTATTTCCACAGCGTGGACCCGATCCGGCGCCAGGCGCAGCGGGATTTCGCCGAGGCGCCGCAGCATCACCTCATGCGGGCGAAGCTGGGGTCGGAGATCGTGCCCGAACATGAACTGCTGCGCAGCGAATACTACACCGACTTCGCCCGCCACCACGGCCGCCGCTATGTCGTGGGCGGCATACTGGGCAGGAAGAATGCCACCCCGATCGGCCTGTATCGCGCCGAGACCTCCTGCCCCTTCACGCCCGAGGATTGCCGCCTGCTGGAGATGCTGCTGCCGCATGTCCAGCGCGCGCTCGACCTGCGGGAGCGGCTTGCGGCGCAGGACTCGACGCTCCGCGTGACCGTGGGCGTGCTCGACATGCTGCCGACCAGCATGGTGATTGTGGATGCCGGTTCGCGGGTGCGCTTCGCCAATGCCGCCGCCCGACGCGCCCTGTCGCGACCGGGTTCCGGCATGGCCATGCTCGCCTCGGGACCAAGCATCGACGGCGGCACCCACCTGACCGCCCTGCATCGCGACGATGCGCGTTCCCTGCGGCAATTGGTCGCCGCGACCTCGCAAGGCGGCGCGGGCGGATCACTGCGCATCCGGCCACGCGACGACGGTGGCGACCTGTTGCCGATGCAGGCGGCGCTCATCTCGCCGGTGCCGGCGTCGATGCTGGCCGACGCCGATCCGGCGACGCGCGGAGCGGAGGGCCTGGCGCTGGTGGTCATCGAGGAGCTGGTGCGCCGCGCATCGCCGCCCGCGGCGATGCTCTGCGACCTCTTTGGCCTGAGCCGTGCCGAGGCCGAAGTCGCGATCCGCCTCGTCGGCGGCACGAGTGCCGAGGATGTCGCGCAGGGCCGCGCCGTCTCGCTCGACACGGTCAGGAACCAGATACGCGCCATCCTGCGGAAATCGGAGGCCGCCAATCTTCGCGATCTCGAACGGCTGCTGGCGAGGCTGGCGGCCATTGGCCCGGGCACCACGACGCGAAGTCCAGCCGATTGATCGTCGGGCGCGGTGATTCAGGACGGCGTGGCGCTTGGCGTCGTCGACCACCGGAGGCAGCGACGACGTCGAGCCTCTGGGCCAGGCTGAATGCCTTCTCGAAGCGCGCGAGGTGCTCTGGCCGGCGCAGGAACCAGGGGAAGGGCTTCCCGCCGGCCGCCCATTCCGGGTGCAATCGCCGCATCTGCGCGAGCGCCGCGCGCGCTTCCTCGATCAACCCGGTCTCGATCGCGGCGACCACGATGCTGCCCTGGCACGGCGCGAAATCGGGCATCTGCGTGGCACAGAGGCGCAATTCGCGCAACGCATCATCCGGCTGGTCCGCCAGCAGCAATGAGCGACCCAAGACGGCGCGCGTGCGCGGCGGGCAATGCGGATCGAAGGCGAGCGTCTCCCGTAGCGCCTCCGCGGCCTCACGCGGATAGCCGGCGACGGCAAGGGCTTCGGCACACGCCGTCCGAGTCCCGTGCTGCGTCACGGCGCTGAATCGAAGCCCCAGGCGCGCCTCTTCTGCCGCCTCCTTCGTGCGTCCATCGACTGCGAGTGCGAGTGCCAGCGCCGACCGGCTCAGCGCTGATGCCGGATCGTTCCGTGTGGCCATGCGCGCAACGCGCACCGCTTCCGACGTCTGCGCCTGACGCTCGGCCTCGTCCTCCGCATAGGTGATGAGGCGCATCAAGGCGACGGCCTGCCACGCATAGGCGGCGGCGTAGCCCGGATCGACCGACGCCGCGCCGATGAACAGGGCAAGTGCAGCGGCAGCGTCATCCTCGGCTTCGTACAGGTTGCGGCCGATCAGGATCAACTCACGGGCTGTCAACTGGTCCTGAGGCTTGTCCTGCGCACGGCGCAGGCTCTTGCGCGCGATTTGAAGGTCGATCGCGGCGGCGAGCGACGTGATCGCCGCCAGCGACGGCACGCCTGTCATGGCCGGCCATTCCATACGGTCCGCCCAGAAGGACGTGCCGGTGTCGATGTTCTCCAGGCGCACCGAGAGCCGGAGCGCGCTGCCGGCCGCGTGCAGGTCCGTATGGAGGAGGAAACCGCGCACAACGCCGGCCCTGGAACCGGCGACGACCCGCAGATCCTCGAAGCGGACGAGTTCCGTGAGCAGGTCGGATGCCAGGGCCGGCGCCAGGCGGGCAGCCGGTTCGTCGCCGTGTGGAAAGGCGACGGGAAGAATGGTGAGCGTGTCCCGACGCGCCAGAGCCAGGTTCTGCACCGGCCCGGGCGGCGCTGCCTCGGCGCTGCGCACGACATCCACCGGCGGTGCGGGTGCTAAGCTGCCCGATGTCGGTGGCCCACGGCGCACCTCCGCGACCAGCATGTAGCCGCGCCGAGACACCGTGCGCAGTATAGCTGCGGCCCCGTCACCGAAGGCGCGCCGCAACTCGCTGACGCACTGGGTCAGCGAATCGTCGCTCACCACGACGCCGGGCCAAAGCGCGGCGAACAGCTCATCGCGGCCGAGCAGCTGCCCGGGATGGTCGAGCAGGTAGCGCAGCAGCGCGAAAGGCTTCGGCCTCAGCCGGACTTCTCTGCCGGCGGGGTCAAACAGCGTGCCGCGCCGCGGCTGCAGTCGGTAGCCCGCGAAGGTGTAGCTAGCCTCTTCCCCCTGCGGCGGCATCGCTCGGTCCGGTCATCGTTCGGGAGCCCGCCATTATGCCTTATGGCGCCGCGCTGGAAAGGATCTTCACCGCCCGCCATCAGAAGGCGATCGGAAGTTGTTCGGAAACTGCTGAGGCCCCCCTCAGGACTTCCGGCCGCCCGCCTCGCTATTTCGCCATCATGCCGGCCATGGAGGTCGGTCGGTCCGGAGATGCGTCACGATGTCGGCTTTACGCGCCCAGCCGAACCATGATCCGATGTGCCGTCCTGTCCCGGCGTCGCTGCCGGGTCGCGCCCAGGCCGCGGGGGGCGACCGTTCCACGGCGCAGGACCCCCTGGCCTCCTGCCTGCTTGACGCGTTGCCCGTCTGCGCGGTCGTCGTCGATCAGGCATCGATGGTGCGCCTCGCCAGCGTGGCGGGTATCGAGGCGATTCGCCGTCCGGGCTCGGGCGTCGCCATCCGGCCGGCCATGCATGGTGGCGGCGCCATGGCGCTGATGGCCCTGCATCGGGATGATGCCATCATCCTGCGGCGGCTGATCGCCGCCGCGGCCCAGGGCGGGACCGGCGGGTCGCTGCGCATCCGCGCGCGGGACGCGGATGGGGCGCTGGAGGGGATGCAGGTGGCCGTGGTATCGCCACTCCCGGCCGGTGCAGCGGGTGGGGCGGGCCTCGCCCTGGTGAAGATCGAGGATCTGGTGCGCCGCGTGGCGCCGCCCACCGCCATGCTCTGCGACCTGTTCGGGTTCAGCGCCGCAGAGGCCGAGGTGGCGCTGTGCCTGGTCGGTGGCGCGAGCGCGGAAGAGGTGGCGCTCAGCCGGGGCGTCGCGCTCGACACCGTACGGGGCCAAATCCGCGCCATCCTCAGGAAATCCGAGGCGACCAACCTGCGCGACTTTGAACGCCTGATGGCGACGCTCGCGACGATCGGCGCCGCCACGGCAATGCCGGTGCGCCGCATCTAGATCGCCGTGGGGTGGACGTGCCGGGGCGTACTGCGATGAACGCCAGGCGCGGCGAGTGCCGCTCCGCAAGCGGGCCCGACCCCCTCCGCCGCCGGCGCGCATGGCAGTCCTGATGCGACGGGGCACGAATGCAGCCAGCCTTGGCGTCGCCGTGCAGCTGGGTGTCAGCATGAGGGTATCCGGGCCGGCGCGGCCGATGATCGACGATGCGGCCGTCGCCAGGCTGCCTTTCCAACGCTGCGCGCCACAGGGTTGCCTTGCCGAAGGCCAGCAGGATGAGGCGCAGATGGCCGCCGCCGGACGCGCCGAGACAGTGCGCCTGGAATACCACAACGCCGATGGCGCGCCGGGCGTGTTCCAGATGCGAACGCGCGGCCTCGCCGCCGCATTGCGGGCGCTGGGCGCCGTGTAGGTCATGACGTGTCGCAATGCCCACACTCCCCGGTTCCGCCGTTCACAGCGGCGACCCGCCGGCGTGAGGCCCGATCTCGCGCGTGGCGCGGGCCGTCGCATGACGAAGCGCACACTGTGAAAGGAAGATCCCCATGCCACGGCTGATCGATGCCGACGAGCTCGACCTGCTGTCCATCGGTGCCTGGATTCTGGGAACGGGTGGCGGCGGCTCGCCCCATGCCTCCCACCTCGTGGCCAGGCAATTCTACGAGGATGGCGGGCGCATCGCGCTTCTCGACCCGGACGAGCTCGCCGATGACGACCTGGTGGCCGTGGTTTCGACCATGGGCGCGCCGCTGGTCTTCCAGGAACGGATGACCGACGCCGCCTTCGCCCTCAAGCCTGTGCGGATCATGGAAGCCTATCTCGGCCGTCGCTTCCGTGCCGTGATGTCGGTGGAGATCGGCGGCTGCAACGCCTTCCAGCCACTGCTGGTCGCCGCGGCATCCGGCCTGCCGGTCGTCGATGCGGATGCGATGGGCCGGGCTTATCCGGAGGCGCAGATGCAGACCTTCTCCATCGCCGGGCTGCAGATGGTCCCGCATATCGTCTCCGACATCCGCGACAATGACGTGATCATCCCCACCGCCTCCGGCTGGCGGGAGATGGAGCGCGTGCGGCGGAAGGTCTGCACCGAATACGGATCGGTCGCGACCACCTGCCAGGCACCGCGCAGTGGGGCGGAGGTGAAGCGCCACGCCGTGCTTCGCAGCCTGTCACAGGCCATCGCGCTGGGCCGCGAGGTGCGCCGCGCAAGGACGGCGCATGAGGACCCCGTCATGGCGACCGTCGCAGCCGGCGACGGCAAGCGCCTGTTCACCGGCAAGGTGATGGACGTTCAGCGCCGCACCACCGAAGGCTTCCTGCGCGGATCGCTCACCCTCGCGGGCCATGATGCGGATGCCGGCGCGACCCTGGTCGTCGAGTTTCAGAACGAGTTCACCATCGCCCGGCGCGACGGCGCGGTGATCGTCACCACGCCCGACCTGATCTGCGTGCTCGACAGCATCTCGGGCGAGGCCATCGGCACGGAAAGCCTGCGCTATGGGCAGCGCGTCACGGTGATCGCCCTGCCATCCCAGCCGATCCATCGGACCGAGGAAGGGCTGCGCCATGTCGGCCCGCGCGCCTTCGGCCATGATATCGACTTCCGCAGCGTCTTCGAGGAGGAGCGGGTATGAGCCGCATCGGGATCGATGTCGGCGGCACCAATACCGATGCCGTGCTGCTGGAGGACGGCCAGGTGCTCGCCGCCGTGAAACGCCCGACCACTGCGGATGTCGCCGATGGCGTGCGTCAGGCCTTGGCCGACCTACTTGCCGCGGCTGTGGGCCTGCCGGCGGCGGGTCGTGTCGAGGCGGTCATGATCGGCACCACCCAGTTCACCAATGCCGTGGTCGAACGCCGGCACCTCGACCGTGTCGCGGCGCTGCGCATCGGCCTGCCCGCCAATGCCGGCCTGCCGCCCTTCGTCGGCTGGCCGAAGGACCTCGCCGGCGCGATGCGCGGCAGCACCCACATGGTGCGGGGCGGCCACGAATATGACGGGCGGATCCTGGTGCCGCTCGACCGCGCGGCCGTGCGCAGTGAGGCGCACCGCATCGCGGACAGCGGTATCACAGCCATCGCCATCACCAGCGTCTTCTCCCCGCTGACCGATGAATGCGAGTGCGAGGCCGCGGAGATCGTGCGGGAGGTCATGCCCGCGGCACGCATCACGCTCTCGCACGAGATCGGCCGCATCGGATTGCTCGAGCGTGAGAATGCGGCGCTGCTGAATGCCGGGCTACAGGGTCTCGCGCAACGCACCACGGCGGCCTTCGGACGCGCGCTGCGCGACAGCGGCATCGCGGCGCCGCTGTATCTGACGCAGAATGACGGCACCATCGTGCAGGGCGCGGTGGCGGAGCGCCACCCGGTCTATTGCTTTGCCTCGGGCCCGACCAACAGCATGCGCGGCGCGGCCTTCCTCTCGGGCCTGGCGGATGCCTTGGTGATCGATGTCGGCGGCACGACCAGCGATGTCGGTTGCCTCAAGGGGGGGTTTCCGCGCCAGGCCAATGCCACTGTCGAGATCGGCGGTGTCCGCACGCTGTTCCGCATGCCGGACCTGATCTCGATCGGCCTGGGCGGAGGCACGGAGATTGCCGAGGCCGGGCACCGGATCGGACCGGGTAGCGTCGGATTCCGGCTGCCGCAGAAGGCGTTGTGCTTCGGCGGCGATGCTCTGACCGCGACTGATATCGCTGTCGCGGCGGGACGTATCTCACTCGGAGATCCAGGACGCGTGCGAGCGCTGCCCGACGGGCTTGTCCGCGTCGGTCTGGCTCGCATGGAACGCATGGCTGCGGAGGTGGTGGACCGCATGAAGACCGATGCCGCGCCAACACCCCTGATCGCGGTTGGCGGGGGCAGTTTCCTCGTGCCCGATCACATGGAAGGGATCTCGGAAGTGGTGCGGATCGAACACCATGCGGTGGCGAATGCTGTCGGCGCAGCCATCGCGCAGGTCAGTGGCGAGGTCGATCGGATCTTCTCGGGCGTCGAACGTGACGCCGCGCTCGATCAGGCAGGCCGCGAAGCGACGCAACGTGCGATCGAGGCAGGCGCCGAGGCGAGCAGCGTGCAGACACTGGACGTGGAGGACATCCCGATCGCCTATCTGCCGGGCAATGCACGCCGCATCCGCGTCCGCGTGATCGGTGAGATCGGGCGGCTCGGCACCTGAGGAAGCCGGCGCTCGCCGGTGCTCGACTGACACCAACGGTGCTGGGTTCTGACTCAAGTGTGATTCGCTGGTGACGGTGAGCGATTGGCGGAGGGTTGGATGCCTGCGGCAGTGGTGGTGACGCGAAGGGAGCATTCGGCGTTGGAACTGCGTCGAGCGGCGGGACGGACGCGCGATGCGCGAGCGGCGCGTCGGATGTTGGCGATAGCGCTGGTGCTGTAGGGGCGTTCGCGCGACGAAGCCCATCGAGCGCGTCGAGATCATCACCGGCATCCACCGCCGCCGGCGCTACACTGCCGAGGAAAAGGTCCGGCTGGTCGAGCAGACCATGCAGCCCGGCATGACGGTCTCCGCCATCGCCCGGCTCCAGGGCGTCTCGCCCAGCCTGTTGTTCCAGTGGAGGCGGCGCATGGCCGAGGGCGGGCAGCAGGCGGTCAGGGCCGACGAGGCGGTCGTCCCGATCAGCCGCGTGCGGGAGCTCGAGAACCGCGTCCGCGAGCTCGAACGCCTGCTCGGCCGCAAGATCATGGAGACCGAGATCCTGCTTCACGCCCGTCCGCAGTCCCGAGAGCAACGGCGTCTGCGAGGCTTTCGTGAAGACCTTCAAGCGCGACTACGTCCGCGTGAACCCCAGGCCCGACGCCATCTCCTTCCTGCAGCGCCTGGCCAAATGGTTCGAGGACTACAACACCATCCACCCTCACAGCGGCTTGCGCATGCGCTCGCCCCGTGAGTTCATCGCTGCGCGGTCAGCAGCCCAAGCCGCTTGTCCGGTTTAATGGGGGCAACTCCACAGCACCAGCGCGGTGCGCTCGGGTTCCGCTGATCCCGACGAACACCCCAACGGTACCAGGGATGCAGGGGCACGCGTCGGCGTTGATCGGACGCGGTCTCGCTTTCCCGTCCGGTGCCGCATCGATAGCGCCCTGGCAAAACTCGTACTACCGAAATGGGCCGGAGAGACACGGCCCGGCATGGCGCCGCGAATCTGGGACCACGTATGTCTCTCGGGCGGGCTACGAGAACGACATCGGCGCAAGGCCACGATATTCCGGGCCTTAGCGCGAGGGCCCGTCCTGAAGGTAAAATCCTTCAATATCAATGATTTAGCGTGGTTGGGGCGCCAGGATTCGAACCTGGGAATGGCGGTACCAAAAACCGCTGCCTTACCGCTTGGCTACGCCCCACCAAGATGGCGGTCCAGTTGTACGACCGTTGCTGCGTTGTTGCTGTTGTTCCAGGCGCTCTGCCGGACCTGTGCAGGCCAAGCAGGCTTGAAACCACGCCGCGGCGGTCGGCTCGGGTGCAAGACCAGTCGTGGCCGCCTTATGATGGACTGGCTGGCTTGGTGCAAGGCTCGGCCCTACGGTGATCGCCGGTTGATGCGTATGGGTCGGCCATGCCCGGCGGGGGTCCTTGGGTTCGTCGCAAGAAGCGGTCTCGTGCCGACGTGCGCCTGGTTCGGAGCGCTGCGGGCCAGGAATTGGCAATACCAGGGTGGGCCCGCATTCGCGGGCCGGCAGAAGCCGCCGCACAGCCGCATGGCGCGCATGCACAGACCCCGCTCAAGGGACCTTCCGCTGCATGGTCGACCACATGGTGATGGCTGCCAGGGCCATGGCCGGGGCCCCGCATGCCCGGTACGGATCACGAATCTCACGACGCGGCCGCGCCGGGTCAGTCCACGGCGTTCCGCCTGTCCTGCTCATCGTCATCGCGGCGCCGCCGTCCCCTCGGGACCGTGGTCGGAATGCCCCGATCACGGATCCGGCCGTGGCGAGGCCACCGCCTGCCGCCGAAACCTCGACGGCCATGGGCCGTGATGCGGATCGTCATTCATAAGGTGGTACGACACCTGGCTTCGGATCGATGGGCAGCATCCGGTCGAGCCCGGCCAGCGTCTCGAACAGGGCCGACACCTGCAAAGCCCGCGCGTCCTGTCGCGGCGGTGCGACCACCTGTAGCCCGACCGGCCGCCCGTACCGATCGAAGCCGCAGGGCACCGCGACCGCCGGGCAGCTCGCCAGCGTCGCGAAGGCGTTGATCAGCGATCCGCCCATGTAGTTCTCCAGGACCTTGCCGCCGATCTTCTCCGGCGCACGGAGATTCACGTCGAAGGCCGCGGAAGATGCCCCCGGCGTCACCAGCACGTCGTAGCGCGCGAAGATCTCGCGCATGGCCCGGAAGAAGCGGGCGCGTTCATGCTCCGCCCAGGCCAGGCGGGACGGCGTCTCGACCAGGCCGCGTTCGGTCTGCCAGATGATGTCGGGCTTCAGCTTGTCGCGCTTCGTCGCCAGCAGTTCCTCACGGTCCACGACGAAATGCTGGCTGCGCAGCACGAGGAAGGCCTCGTTCAGATCGCCGAGATCGGGCCAGGCCTCCTCGACCACGACCCCCAGCGCCTCGACGCGCTTCACCGCCTCGGTGCAGAGCGTCGCCATCTCCCGGTCCATCGCCATCGTCCCGCCGAAGGTTGCGGAGAAGGCGATGCGCAGCGGCTTCTCGGCCTCCGCCGCGGCGACGGCGGCCGCATAGGATCGCGCCGGCGCGTCATAGGTCATCGGATCGTCGATGTCCCAGCCCGCCATGGTGTCGAGGAAGAGCGCCAGATCCGGGATGTTGCGCGCCATCGGCCCCTGGACCGAGAGCGGCGACCACAGATCCTCCTGCGCGCCGCGCGTCACCCGCCCTGGGGACGGCCGCAGCCCCACCACCGAGCAATAGGTCGCCGGCCGCCGCAGCGAGCCACCATGGTCGGAGCCATGCGCCAGCCAGACCTCGCCGGTCGCCAGCGCCACCGCGCCGCCACCGGTCGATCCGCCGCAGGTCAGCGAGGTGTTCCATGGGTTGCGCGTGCGTCCGAACACCTCGTTGAAGGTCGATCCGCCGGCGCCGAATTCGGGCGTGTTGGATTTCGCGATCACCACGCCGCCCTTGCGCTCGATCCGCTCGACGATCGGGTGGCTGCGTTCGGGGACGTAATCCGCGAAGATCGGGGAACCGAAGGTGGTCCGCACGCCGGCGACCTCGGTCAGGTCCTTGATCGCGACCGGCAGGCCGGCCAGCCATCCGGCCTCGCCTGCCGCTTCGCGCCGCTGCCCATTCATCAATGCCTTCGCATGGTCGCGCGCACGGTCGAGGCACAGCGTCGGCAGGGCGTTCACCGCGGGTTCGACCTCGGCGATGCGCGCTTCGGCGGCATCGATCATCTCGAGCGGCGAAACCTCGCCTGCACGCAGCCGCGCCACGGCCTCCGTGGCGGTCATCCGGATCAGGGTGGGGTCGGCCATGGGGACGCGCATTCTCCTGTCACAATTCTAAGCAACGACATCATCGGTCGCGCTATGCTGCCTGCCGCCGGGGAAATTGGGGAGGGCAGCCATGTCCATGACCAATGTCGCGCCTCCCGATATGCGCGAGACGATGCGCGCGCTGGGCACGGTCGTCAGCTACCGTGCCGGGGAGGAGATTTTCCGCGAGGGCGATCCCGCCCGGCAGATGTACGTGGTCCTGTCGGGCATGGTCGAGATCGCGAGCCGCGGCCGCACGATCGAGACCATCGGGCCGGGTGATGCACTCGGCGTCGTTTCCCTCATCGACGGGCTGACCCGTACGGCCGGGGCCGTGGCGGCGACCGACTGCGAACTGGCGACGCTCGACGAAGGCAGCTTCCGCCAGGCAGTGGAAGAGGTGCCCCATTTCGTCTGGTTCGTGATGGAGGGGCTGGCCCAGCGCCTGCGCGCCACCAATGCGGCGCTTTGAGGGGCCCCGGATCGCGTGATCAGGGGCTCGGCAGGAGCCTGCCGCGCCCTGGTCATGTCTCCCCTGCCATCCGGACCATTACGCGCCGGCGCCGGGACGCGATAGCCTGATCGCGAAAGGAGCACCGCGCCATGTACAATCCGCCAGCCTTCCGTGAGGACGATCCCGGGATCCTGCGTGGGATCATGCGTGGCGTACGCTTGGCGCTGCTCGTGTCCGCCGCGCCGGACGGGGGCGTGCCCGAGGCGACGCATCTGCCGCTGGTGCTGGCCGAGGAGGAAGGGCCGCACGGCACGCTCTACGGTCACGTCGCGAAGGCCAATCCGCAATGGCGGGGCCTCGCCGTGGCCGGCGCCGCGCGCGCCATCTTCACGGGGCCCGAGGCCTATGTCTCGCCGTCCTTCTACCCGTCGAAGCAGGAGCACGGCCGGGTCGTGCCGACCTGGAACTACGTCGCCGTCCACGCCATCGGTCCGGTCGAGATCATCGAGGATGCGGCGCGCCTGCACGGGATCGTCTCCCGGCTGACGGCGTTGCATGAGGCGTCGCGCGCGGAGCCCTGGGCGGTGACCGACGCGCCGGAGGACTTCGTCGCCGGCCAGCTCAAGGGCATTGTCGGCATCGCGCTGCGCATCGAGACGCTGATCGGCAAGCGCAAGCTCAGCCAGAACCGCGCGGCGCCGGACCGGGACCGCGTGCGGGCCGAACTCGCTGCCAGCGAGGATGCGCGCGATCGGGAGACGGCAGCAGCGATGCCGTAGGGCACGCCGGGGCGCCAGAGCCTTCCCGTTCATTCTCTCGCGGCCAGGATGGCAGGCGGCTGATCCGGGTCTTGGTCGCATGATGGCGTGGGGCGCGGCCCGGGCCTTTCGCGGCCGCGCGTCAGAACACCCGCAGGCAGTCGCTCAGGCTGGCGGCTTCCGCGGTCATGATGGGCCGGCTGTCCGCCACGACAAGCCCGGCACGGGCCGCTGCGCGCACCTCGCTCGGCGTGACGCCGAATTCGCGGCGGAAGGTGCGGCTGAAGGTCGATGGTTCGTAGAAACCGCAGGCTTCCGCGATGGCCGCGATCGACCTGTCGTCGCCCGGGTCCGACAGCGCCGCGCGGATGGCCCGCAGCCGATGGCGCTGGATGTAGCGGATCACGCCACCTTCGCCTTCCAGCAGCCGATAGAGCTGCGAGCGGGACATGCCCACATCCCGGCACAGCGAGGTCGGGGTCAGGGTCGCCGAATGCAATCGCCGCCTTACCACCTGCCGGATGCGTTCGAGGCGCGTCAGGTCGAGCTGCCCACCGCTCGCGTCGCCCGAGCTGGCACGGGGCATGACGCAGGCCGCGACCATCGCCTCGATGGCATCGGGGAGGCGCGCGGCTTCCTGCTCGGTCAGGGTGGGCAGGGACCGATCCAGCAGCCGCAGATAGTCTGCCAACAGGCGGCCAAGCCCGCCCTCGATCGCGTGCCCCCGCGCGCGGTCCAGTTGTGGGGCCAGCGCGGAGAAGCGGTCTCGCGCCAGATAGAGATGCAGCCGGTCATCGGCGCCGCGCGCGCTTTCCACCGGATCGGCCAGGGAGACCAGGAAGGCCACTCCGGCAGCGATCCGCAACTCGCCGGTCGGAAGGCGGATGGAAGAAAGCTTCGTCCCGACAGCGATCACCCAATGATCGGTCGGGTCGCGGCGCACATGGGAAGCGTTGCGGACCGAATGCAGGGCCGGCGCGATGACGCGGCTGAAGGCGCTGCCGTCGCTCGCCCAAGTGGTGATGTCCGCCGCGAAGGGCAGCCTCGCCTCGTCAGCGTGCCAGGCGAGATCAAAGACAGGATTGAACCAGGCCCGCCAGGCATCGCGCTGATCCTGTGGGGCCAGCTCACGGGTGGAGAAGGCGAGTTTCGTCAACGGCATGAACCGCGAACTCCTGGTCCCGGGCAACGGCTCGGAACGTCAGAACATACAACTTCCCCTGACGGTCGCTATCGCGAGGCAGTAAGGTCGAGTCAAGTGCCAAGCAGCGCGCTTACACATGCAGTCGCATGCGTCGCTTCGTTCGGCGCTTCAGCTTCTCCCGCGGGCGCGGCGTGCGAAAGCGGGTTTGGTCGGCGTGGGCAGGGCCGCTCGTGGCGTGGCGTGGCTCAGCCGCGCGCCTGCTGCCGACGCCGCCGCGCCCGGCGGAAGGCATAGGCCAGGTGCGCAGCATAGCCGCCGATGGCGATGCCAACCACGACCCAGGCCAGCGGCTCCACCCAATGCTCAACCTTGTCGTAATGCTCTTCCAGAAGATAGCCGGCGACGGCGAGGAAGGTCAGCCAGATCGCTGAGCCCAGCGCGGTCCAGACATAGAAGACGTGGCGCGGGATCTCAACCATGCCGGCGGGCACCGAGATCAGCGTCCGCACCCCGGGGAACATGCGCCCGATGCAGATGGCGATGGGGCCCCAGCGGCGCAGCATGCCGGTCGCACGGTCGAGGTCTTCCTCCTCCACCGCGAACCACTTGCCGAAGCGCTGCACCAGTGGGCGGAAGCGTTCCACGCCGAGCCAGCGGCCGAGTTCATACCACACGATATTGCCGGCGAGCGTGCCGGCCACCGCGAAGACGATCAGCCAGAACAGCGACATCTGCCCGCGCGCCGCGGCGAAGCCCGAAGCCGCCATGATCAGTTCGGAGGGGATGGGCGGGAACAGGTTCTCCAGCACCATCAGCGCGAATACGCCCAGCAGGCCGCCGGCGGCGACCATTTCCGTCACCCACTGGAACATCTATTCCACCTTGAAGATCGACATGGCGACCCAGCGGCCGCGCACATAGTTGAGACCCGTCACCGTGCCGAGCTCTCGCAGGGTGAGACCCCGTTCCGCGGCAGCGCGCCGGAAGGCCGCTTCCTGCCGGTCGTTCACGGCGACAATGCGGCCGGGCGCGCCGGCGAGGAATTCCGCCGCCGCCGCGCCGTCGCGCAGCAGGCGGATATCGCCCCCCATGGCGAATTGCAGGGAGGGTTCGTGATGCCCGACCACGCCGAAATCGCGCGCCGGCAGTCCCGGCGCGACAGCGGCGACCTGGCCGGCGAGGCGCGGCGACAACCACACGGCCTGGATGCGCGGGATCACGCCCTCCAGCACGCAGGCATAGAGCGGGATGGCGAGGACCGCGCCCGCCAGCGCCGCGCGGCCCCATTGCGCCTGCCGCGCCAGGCGCAGCAGCGACCAGGCCAGGAAGGCCCCGGCTGCGAGGCCGAGGATGGCGAAGGGATCGATGCGCCCTTCCACCCACAGGACCGCGGCCCCCGCCAGCAGCGGCAGGCCGACCGCCACCCCGGCCAGCGCCGCGGCCGACAGCCAGTTGATCCAGCGCGGGGAAGGTTGCCGCAGCGGGTCCATCGCCCAGCGCGCGGCGAGAAGCATCAGCGCCGGGAAGGCGGGCAGGGTGTAGTGCGGCAGCTTGGTCGCCACCGCCTCGAACAGCAGCCAGGTCGGCACGGCCCAGGCGAGGAGAAAGCGCACCGGTGCCTGCATCCGGTCGGCCCAGGAGCCCGGCAGGCTGCGCAGCACGATCCAGGCGGAGGGGAAGGCGGTGATGCCGAAGATCGCCGTGTACATCCCCGGCGGTCCCCAATGGGCTTCCTCACCCGAGGACACCTTGTCCAGCATGTCGCCGCCCAGTGCCTCGCTGAAGAAGCGCCCTTCGGTGGCGATGCCGATGGCGATGAACCAGGGTGCGGCGCAGAGCACCATCAGCGGGATGCCCCAGCCCATGTGCAGCACGCGGAGCCAGGGGGCGGAAAGCCGCCACCAGGGCCCGCCCGCCGGCCGGTCCATCACGGCGAGAGTGACGCCGGCGAGGAGCGGGATCATCGGCGCGATCGGGCCCTTCAGCAGCACCCCGGCGCCGAGCACTGCCCAGAAGGCCGCCGCCTGGCGCGGGCTGAAGGCGTCGGGGGAGAGATAGGCCCTGCCCATCAGTCCCATCGCGACGGCAATGGCGGCCAGCAGCGCCGCATCGGTCTTGGCGATGTGCACCTCGACCAGCAGCACCATGCAGGGGGCAAGCATCGCCGCGGCGAGGAAGGCCGCCCGCCGCCCGACCAGGGCGCGCCCCAGCAGGCAGGTCGCCAGCACCGCGACCAGTGCGCCGATCAGGGAGGGCAGGCGATAGGGCCAGATCTGCGTCCGCGCCGGGACGCCGACGGCCTCCAGCGCATGGACAACGCCGGCCTGCAGCCAATGGATGCCGGCGGGCTTCTTGTTGCGCTCCACCTCGCCCAGGCGGATGCGGACATAGTCATGCGTCTCGACCATCTGGCGCGAGGCCTGGGCGAAACGCGATTCGTCGCGGTCCCCGGCGGGGATGGTGAAGAAGCCGGGTAGCCAGAGGAGCAGACACAGCAGCACCAGCCACGGCACCGGCCGTCGCGTCTCGGGCAGCCGGTCGAGGAAGTCAGCAGCGCGCATCGCGCGGGGCGTCTAGCACGCAACGCATGACGGTGCCATGAAGCCGGCGGCGCCGCGCCCGGCACCCCCGCCGGGGGGTACGCGCCCCCCGGACCCTGCGAGAACCTTGGCACCTCTTCCTGGACTTCCCACCCGTAAGGCCGCGCGCGACCTCCTCGACGCCGTGCTGGAACACCGCCGCCCGCTGGATGAGGCGCTGGAACAATTGCCCAGGCGGCTCGATCCGCGCGATCGCGCCGCCGCCCACCGGATCGCGGCGACCGTCCTGCGGCGCCTGGGCAGCATTGATGAGATCCTGAGCCCCT
>JAYRJZ010000036.1:0-45598 GCA_041906015.1 Roseomonas sp. | reverse complement strand
CGAGCAGGTCGATCGCGCTGTAGTCCACCTCCCCGGTGTCGCCGCCGGCATAGGCGTTGAAATAGCCGTCCTTGAATTCCAGCGCGCCGCGCGGCGCGGGCAGGCCGGATTCCGTCAGCAGCGCGGCGAGCAGCCCCTCGCGCGCCGCGTGGCCCGGATGGGTGCGCTTCACGTCGCCGCCGGCGAGGAAGGTGAAGAGCCCCGCGGCATAGGAGGCGGCGGTGCCGATCATGTTCTCCACCTGGTCGGCATCGTGGCCGAGCAGCACGGAGGCGGCCGAACCGGCGGCGAAGACGCCCGCCGTGCCGGTGTTGTGGAAGCCGCGCCAGCGGGCGCGGGGGTGGCTCGCCGCCGCGATGCGGCAGGCGGCCTCGTAGCCCGCGACGATGGCGGTGAGGAAGCGGCGGCCATCCGAATGCCGCTGCGCGCCGAGCGCGAGCGCCGCCGGCACGACCACCCCGCCGGGATGCACGGAACCGGCGCGGTAGCCGTCATCCAGTTCCAGCCCGTGGCCCGCCGTGCCGCCGACATAGGCGGCGGAGAGCGCGTCGTAGCGCTGCGCGACGCCGGCCATGGGCACGGCGCCGACGCCGATGCCGGCAGCGGCGAAGGCCTTCTCCACTGACTGCGTCGCATCCTGCGTCGCGCCGGCGATCATGGCGCCGAGCGTGTCGATGGTGTGCCGCCGCGCCGCGTGACGGGCGAAGTCATCGACCTGGTCGAGGTCGAGCGCGGCGACGAAGTCGGCCAGCGCACGGGTGGGACCCTTGGTCGCGAGCCGGGTGTCCGGAACGGGCATATCCATCGGGGCGTTTCCTTGCTGTCATGGGCGGCCGCACAGGCCGAGTTGTCATCTTGTTAGAACAAGATTATGACCGTCCTGTCCTGTATGCAAGCGGCGCGGCGGACCCAGTGCTGGAGGAAACGGCCATGGCCGATATCGACCCGAACGACACCCTTCTCGAAACGCAGGAGGGCCATGTCGTCACGCTCTCGATCAACCGGCCGCCCAACAACCACATCAACCGCGACCTGATCGTGCGCATCGCCAGCCGGCTCGAGGCGCTGGACGAGGATCCCGGCTGCCGCGCCGTGGTGCTGACCGGCGCGGGGAAGCATTTCTGCGCGGGCGCCGATTTCTCGAAGGGCGATTCCGGCGGGCTGTCCTCGCCGGAAGGGCAGCCGGGGCGCATCCTCTATGTCGAGGCGGCGCGGCTGTTCCGCACGCGCAAGCCGATCATCGCCGCGGTGCAGGGGGCGGCGATCGGGGCGGGGCTCGGGCTCGCCGTCGCGGCGGATTTCCGCGTCACCTGTGCCGAGGCACGGTATTCGGCGAATTTCGCGCGGCTCGGTTTCCATGCGGGCTTCGGCCTGTCCTACACGCTGCCGCGCCTGGTGGGCGAACAGAAGGCCGCGCTGATGTTCTACACCGGCCGGCGCATCGACGGGACGGAGGCGGAGCGCATCGGCCTCGCCGACATGCTGGTGCCGCTGGAGGTGCTGTCCGTCGCGCAGGCGCTGGCGAAGGAGATCGCGGTGTCCTCCCCGGTTGCGGTGCAGGGCATGCGCGCTTCCATGCGCCGTGACATGGCGATCGAATTCGAACGCGCGACCGAGCGCGAATTCCTCCAGCAGAGCTGGCAGCGCCAGATGGAGGATTTCGCCGAAGGCCGCGCCGCTATGGCCGAACGCCGAGAGCCGAACTTCAAGGGACGATGACCGTGAATGCGATGAACGACCGCGCCCGGCTCGCCGAGGCCATCTTCCGCCCGCGCGCCATCGCGCTGATCGGCGCGACCGCCGATCAGACGAAGAACAATGCGCGGGCGCAGCGCGTGCTGAAGAAGTCCGGCTATGGCGGACGCATCCTGCCGATCAACCCCAAGGCGGCGGAGATCATGGGCGATGCCGCCTATCCCGATATCCGCGCCGCGCCCGGTCCGATCGACCACGCCTTCATCATGGTCCCCGCCGCCGCCGTGCCGGATGCCATCGCCGGCTGCGTCGAGAAGGGGGTGAAGGTCGCGACGCTGTACAGCGCGGGCTTCGCGGAGCTGGGCGCCGAAGGCCGTGCCGCGCAGGACCGCATCGTCGCCATGGCGCGGGAGGGCGGGCTGCGGCTGATCGGGCCGAACTGCCTCGGGCTGGTGAACGTCACCGACGGCGTACCCATCACCAACAATGCGGCGGTCGAGGCGGAGGCGCTGAAGCCCGGCTGGCTGTCCGTGGTGTCGCAGAGCGGGTCCATGATGGGTGCGCTGCTGTCCCGCGCGATGGCGCGCGGCTTCACCTTCGCGAAGCTGGTCTCGGTCGGCAATGAAAGCGACATCGGCGCCGGCGAGATGGCGGAGCTGATGGTCGAGGATGAGGCGACGCGCTGCGTGCTGATGTTCCTCGAGACGCTGCGCGACGCGTCGAAGCTGGCGGCTGCGGCGCGGCGGGCGCATGCGCTCGGCAAGCCGGTCATCGTCTACAAGCTCGGCCGGTCGGATATCGGGCGGCAGATCGCGGTGTCGCATACCGGCGCGATGGTGGGCGCGGATGAACTCGCGGCGACCTTCTTCCGCGAGAACGGCATCCTGCGCGTCGAGACGCTGGAAGGTCTCGTGGAATTGCCGCGCCTGGTGCTGGGGCGCACGCCACCCAAGGGCAATCGCGTGGCCGTGCTGACCGGCACGGGCGGCGGCGCGGCGATGGTGGTGGACGGTGTCGGGCTGCGCGGCGACGCGGTGGTCGGGCCGACGCCTGAGATGCGCGCGCGGCTCGCGGCACAGGGCACCGTGATCAGCGATGCGCCGCTGATCGACCTGCCGATGGGCGGCGGCAAGGGCCAGTACACGACGGTGCTGAAGGAACTCGTCGCGTCGGATCACTGCGATGCGGTGGTGGCGGTGCTCGGCTCCACCGCGCGGCTGCGGCCGACCCAGGTGAATGAGAACGTGCTCGACGTCTATGACGGGTCGAAGCCGATCGCCGTTTTCGCCGCCCCGCAGGCGGACGAGGCGATCCGCATCTGCGACGAGGCGGGCGTGGCGGCCTTCCGCACGCCCGAGACCTGCGCGGATGCGCTGCATACCTTCCTGAACTGGCGCGCGCCGAAGCCGGTGGAAGCCGTGCCGGTGGATGCGTGGCGCAAGGCGGCGGACGCGCTGTATGCCGTCGGCGCGCCGCGGCTTGATGAAGCGCAGGCCTGCGAGGTCTTCGCCGCGCTCGGCATCGAAGGACCCGGCAGCCGGATCGTCGCGGCGCCCGAGGAAGCCGCGGGCTTCACCGGCCCCGTCGCGGTGAAGCTGCTGTCGCCCGATATCCTGCACAAGACCGATGCGGGGCTGGTGCGGCTGAACGTGACGGGCGACGACGCCATCCGCGCGACGGTGGCCGAACTGCTCGCCATCGCCCGCGACAACTTCCCGAAGGCGCAGGTGAAGGGCGTGCTCGTCGCGCCGATGCATCGCGGCCTCGCGGAAGTCATCCTCGGCTATCGCCGCGATCCCGAAGTGGGTCCGGTGGTGATGCTCGGCATGGGCGGCGTCCTGGCGGAGCTGAAGCGCAGCTACTGCGTGCGTCTCGCGCCCGTATCCGAGGCGACCGCGCTGGAGATGATCGCGGAGCTGCCCGAACTGAAGCTGATCCAGGGCTTCCGCAATCTGCCGCGCGGCGATGCCGCCGCCCTCGCGCGCGCCATCCGATCCATCTCGCTGCTCGCCTGCCTCGACGGCGCGCCGGTGCTGGACGCCGAGATCAATCCGCTCATCATCCGCGCCGAAGGGCAGGGGGCCGTCGCCGTGGACGGTCTCATCGCCCTCGGCTGATACGCAGGACACGACCGAGAATGACGATCATCACCGAAGAGGCCCGCATGCTGCAGGACCTCGTCGCCAAATTTGTCGAGCGCGAGCTGATGCCGCTCGAACCCGCGGTGCTGGCGCGCGAGGCGGCGGGCGGCAAATGGGCGCTGACCGAGGAGGAGGAAGGGCCGATCCTGGCGAAGTGCCAGGAACTCGGACTGTGGGGCCTCGACGTGCCGGAATCGATGGGCGGGGCGAATCTCGACACGGTGACGCGCATGCTGGTGGAGGAGGAGGTCTCCCGCACCATCACCCCCTTCGAGTTCCCGCCCGACAGCCCCAACCTGCACATGATGCTCTCGGTGGTGAACGACTATCAGCGCGAGCGTTACCTGCAGCCCTATGCGGACGGCACGGCGAAGTCGGGCATTGCGATCTCCGAACCCGGTGCGGGCGGCGACCCGGCCGGGATGATCACCCGCGCGCGCAAGGACGGCACGGACTGGGTGATCAACGGCCGCAAGATCTGGGTGAGCCGTGTCCCAGCCGCCGACTTCATCATCGTCATGGCCCGCACCGGCGAAGGCAAGCGCGCCGAGGGCATGACCGCCTTCATCGTCGAGAAGGACACGCCCGGCTTCATCATCGAGCGCGAGATCAAGATGATCGGCGGCCGGCTGACCTATGAGCTGGTCTTCGACGAATGCCGCGTGCCGGAATCCCAGGTGCTGGGCGAGCTCGGCCAGGGCTATGCGCCGATGCAGCTCCGCCTGAACGTGCGCCGGCTGCAGATGGGCGCGCGCTGCGTCGGCATGTGCCGCCGTGCGATCGAGATGATGACCGAGCAGGCCAAGCAGCGCGTGACCTTCGGCGTGAAGCTCGCCGATCGCCAGGCCATCCAGTGGTGGATCGCGGATGCCGCGATCAAGATCCACGCGACGCGGCTGATGGTACTCTCGGCCGCCGAAAAGATGGATGCCGGCCAGGACGTGAAGGACGAGGCGTCCATGATCAAGGTCTTCGCGACCGAGATGGCGCGGGACGTGCTCGACCAGGCGATGCAGACCTTCGGCGCCATGGGCATGACGAAGGAAATGCCGCTGCACCTCTTCGCGCAGCAGGCCCGGCTGATGCGCATCTATGAGGGGCCGACCGAAGTGCATCGGATGGCGATCGCGAAGCGGGTGCTGCGGCGCGGCGCCGTGTGAGGCGGTTCGCTCCATACGCACTGAGGGAAGACCGGAGAGGGGCGCTGCCCCTCTCCAGACCTCACCCCGCCAGGCCATTGTATGGCCTGGACCGCCGGCACCTGGCGCCGGGCGCTGCGGTCAGGTCGCGTGCCAGGATCCGCCTTTGCGCACGGAACGTGTCGGAAAGGTCGGCAAGCCACTGCTGCACGATACCAGGTGACGGTTTCCAAAGGCCCTGTGGCCTTTGGTGGGGAGGGGTCCGGGGAGGGGCAAAGCCCATCCCCGGCCGACCGTCGCCATATCGCCCCGCCCGCTGCAGCAGTTCCCGCTCGCCCTGGCTCACGGCAACGTCTCCAACCCTCTGTTTCTGCGAGCATCGTCACCCAATCAGGTGATCCCACCTGATCAGGATCTGCTCTGGGCAGAGCCCCTCCCTTGACCCCGCACGCCCGGCGCCTGACCGTGCCGGCCCCTTGAGCCGGAGCCGCACCCATGGATGCCCTGCCCGCCGATCTGATTCTCACGGGCGGCAAGGTCGTCACGGTCGATGACCGCTTCTCGATCGCGAGTGCCATCGCCGTGCGCGATGGCCGCATCCTCGCCGTCGGCAGCGATGCCGAGATCGAGCGCCACCGTGCCCCGCGAACCGAGGAGATCGCGCTCGCCGGCCGTACCGTCCTGCCCGGCCTGATCGACGGCCATGCGCATATGGACCGCGCGGGGCTGCGGCTGGTGCTGCCATCGCTGTCCGGCTGCCGCTCGATCGCGGATGTGCAGGCGCGCATCGCGGCGATCGCGCGCGGCAAGCCGCCGGGCGCGTGGATCGTGACCATGCCGCTCGGCGAGCCGCCCTTCTACCGCGACCCGGAAAAGGGCCTCGCCGAGGGCCGCTTCCCGACACGCCAGGAACTGGACGAGGCGGCGCCCGCCAACCCCGTCTACATCAAGCCGATCTGGGGCTATTGGCGGCACACGCTGCCGCTGGTCTCGGTGGCGAATTCGCGTGCGCTGGCGCTGGCGGGGATCGGGCGCGACACGCCGCCGCCCTCCGCCAGTGTCGAGATCGAGCGCGACGCGCGGGGCGAACCGACCGGGCTGTTCCGCGAGAACACCTTCATGCCGCTGGTCGAGCATTCGCTGCTGCGGGCCGCGCCGGGCTTCACGGTGGCGGAGCGCGTGGCGACTCTCCCGCAGGCGGCGGCCGCCTACCACGCCTTCGGCACCACCGCGATCTATGAAGGGCACGGCGTCGCGGCGGAACTGCTCGCCGCCTATCGGGAGGTGCATGAGGCGGGGCGCCTGACCATGCGCTCGCATCTCGTCTTCTGCCCCGACTGGCGCGGGGTGGAGGATGTCGATCCCGAACGCCTCGTCGCCGGCTGGGCGCATTGGCTGGCGGGGCGCGGCCTCGGCGATGCGATGCTGCACGTCGGCGGCACGATCACCGAGATCGGCCGCAATCCGGAGAATGCGATCCGCGCGCAATCGCCGACGACGGGGTGGGCCGGCTTCAACTACGACATGGGTCTCGATCGGGACCGCGCGAAGGCCTTCCTCGTCGCCTGCGCGCGCCACGGCATCCGCGTCACCGGCATCTGGCCCGACATGCTGGGGCTTTTCGCGGAGGTCGATCGCATCGCGCCGATCCGCGACCTGCGCTGGGTGCTGGGGCACATCACGGTGCTGACGCCGGACCAGGTGGGGCTGGTGCGTGACCTCGGGCTGGTGGTGACGACGCACACCAACCGCTACATCGCGAAGGAAGGCCACCTGATGCAGGCCCGCCACAAGCTGCCGGACGAAAGCGCCATCGTGCCGCTGCGCGCGCTGCGGGAAGCCGGCGTGCGGGTCAGCCTCGCCACCGACAATGTGCCCATCTCGCTGTGGCATCCGGTCGCGCAGGCGGTGACGCGGATGAGCACGGCCGAACGCCGCCCCATCGCCCCCGACCAGGCGCTGAGCCGGGAGGAGGCGATCCGCGCCGTCACCAATCACGGTGCTTACCTGACCATGGCCGAGGAGCGGCGCGGCGCCATCCGCCCCGGCTTCGATGCCGACCTCGCGGTGCTCGATGCCGATCCGTTGAGCGTGCCGGCGGAGGCGATCGCGGGCATCTCGGCGGATCTGACGCTGGTCGGCGGGCGGATCGTGCACCGCCGCGCGGATCAGGGCAGCGAGACGACCTCGTCGAGATAGAGGCGATAGGTCACGCCGCGCGGCTTCAGCGCATCCTCGGGCGTCCAGGCGCGGAAGCTGGACTGGCCCTGCATGGCCGCATCCATCACCAGGGCGCGCAGGAAGGCGGTGCCGGGCGCGACGCCGCAGGCGACGACCGGTTCCTCGCCGGTTTCGAACCAGGCTTCACCCGCCAGGCGGCGCTCGTGGCGCTCGGCGATCTCGAGCATCAGATGGCCGTCGATCAGTCGGCGGATGCCTTCGCCGTGGTGGCCGTGGCGGGGTGTCTCCACGCCCGGGGTGAAGGTCACGCTGTCGAGGCGGAGGACGAAGGGGCGCGAGGCATCGCGCGCCAGCGGCCGGCGCAGGATCAACGTCGCGCGATCCTCCGCGGACAGCGGTGCGCCCGGCGTGGGGCGGGTCAGCTCGATGCGCCACAGCGTGCCCGCACCGGACAGCGTCACGGCGTCGCGGCGCAGCACCGCGGTGTCGGCGGCGAGGTCGGCGCCATCGAGGCGCGCCGACCCATCACGCAGATAGAGGATGCGCAGCGCCGGCGGCAGGCGAAGATCCGCGCCCGGGGCCAGCCGATGCTCGAACAGCGCGATCTGCATCGTCGCGGCCATGGCGGTCAGGCCGCCGCGCCGCGCAGCGCCGTCGCCGGGGCGCGGCTGCGGTTGCGCCACAGGCCGAGCAGCAGCGAGGTCAGCGCCAGCGTGTCCGAGCAGAGGCCGAACACCGACCCGACCATCAGGTTGTGCGTGCACCAGAAGAAGGTCGAGGCCAGGAACCACAGCCGCAGCTTCTGCGTGTCGAGCTGCAGCCGCCCGAAGGCGGACATGGCCTGACCGCCCTGGGACAGCAGCGACGGCAGTCCGCTCCAGGTCAGGGCGCTGACCACGGCGCCGATCGCGAGCGTCGCGCCGACCACGGCGACGCGGTGGCGGCGTTCGATCAGCACGACCAGGGCGATGCCCTGCAGGGCGCCCATGACGCACATCGCCGCCGCGGTGCTCGCCCCGAGCAGGAGGTAGTGCAGCCCGAACAGCAGCGATCCGGCCACCTGCACGGCCAGGATCGCCTTGCGGTGGCGAAGCTGCGGCCAGGTGATGGACGAGCCGAGGGCGATCAGCCCGGCGAGGTTGGCCGGCTCCGTCAGGGCAGCGACGGAGGGCAGGAGGGCGGAGAAGGACAAGGAAGGCTCCAGGCAGCCACGGCGTGGCGCGGCGGCGGGGAGATAAGCGAGAAAGAACGGCGACGGTGTGACAAAAGCCACGCATCGAATGCATGTCTACCCACTGGTTCATGCGCATGAAGCGGGATGGGTGTGGCCTCGGCCACAGCGGGTGATGCAGCGGCACCACAATCGGGGGCGTTTCGGCGGGGCGGCGCGCTTCGCGCTTCCCAGGGTTATTCAGGCATCGTTAACGTATGCGTGAATTTTGGGCGATGTGGCGCCCGATTGATACGGTGGTGTCGGGGATCGGGGGATTCCCCGGTGCTGCCGTTGTTCAGAACCAAGGGGATCTCGGATGAACCATATTCTGCAGGCCGGCCCGGCCGGGGTGTTTCGCCCCTCGGAGCAGGTGTCGCTCATCAGGGCACAGGATCCGATCGCCGCGGCCACCCGCGCGATCGAACGCATCCTCGCCGATGCGCATGAGGCTGGGCAGGATGAAGCCGTCCGCCTGCTGCATGCCGTGACGGCGCTGCTGTCGGCCGCGCCCCGCCAGTAGGCCGGCCTTCCAGGGACAACGCTTCGGGCTGTGCGGCCCGGCATCGCCATGGAAACATGGCGGCGCCGGGCCTTTGCTTGTTCGGCCAAGTCCTAGGGAGACGTCCAGAATGACCGCAAGGGTCGCCTTCGTTACCGGCGCGGGGCGCGGCATCGGCCTCGCCACGACGCGCCGCTTTCTCGCGGAAGGGTGGCGCGTGGCGCTGCTCGATATCGACGGGGCATTGCTCGACGCCGCCATGGCCGGCATCGCGCGGCCCGAGGCCACCCTGTCCCTGACCTGCGACGTTGCCGACGCGCCGGCGCTGCAGGCGGCGGTGCAGCGAGCCGCGCGGCATTTCGGGCGGCTCGATGCCCTGGTGAACAATGCCGGCATCGCGATCTTCAAGCCGATCCTGGAGACGACGCCCGAGGAATGGGCCCGCGTCCTGGCCGTCAACCTGACCGGACCGTTCCTGGCCACGCAGTACGCGGCGCCGATCATGGCGGAGGGCGGCGGCGGGGCGGTGGTGAACATCGCGTCCATCTCCGGGCTGCGTGCCTCGACGCTGCGGGTGGCCTACGGCACCTCCAAGGCCGCGCTCGCGCATCTGACGAAGCAGCAGGCGGCGGAACTCGGCGCGCTCGGCATCCGCGTCAACGCGGTCGCGCCGGGGCCGGTGGATACGGCCATGGCCAAGGCGGTGCACACCCCCGAGATCCGGCGCGACTACCACGACCATATCCCGCTGAACCGCTATGGGCTCGAGGAGGAACTGGCCGAGATGATCGTCTTCCTCTGCACCGACCGTGCCGCCTATGTGACGGGCCAGGTGATCGCCGTGGATGGCGGCTTCGAGGCGACCGGCATCGGGCTGCCGACGCTGCGGGCGGCGCGGCGGAACCTGTAGGGGTGGTGGTCCTGCCCTACAGGTATCGCACGGCCCTCAGCGCGCCAGCAGCAAGGCCCCCGACGCGTCCATCCGCGCCTGCCATCCCGGCGCGACGAGCGTCGTCGCGTCGAGCTGCGTGACGATCGCCGGCCCGGCGAAGCTGGCCCCGGGCCCGAGCCGCGCGCGGTCGATGATCGGTGCCTCCGCGGCGCCACCGGGCAGGCGGATGGTCTGGCGGCCGATGATGGCGGCCTCCGCGCCGTCGCCCTGCGGTGCAGAGGCGGCGGGCGTCGGCAGCGCGCCGGCGGCCTCGATGCGGAGCGTGACGATCTCCACCGGCACCTCGGGCAGGTCGAAGCCGTAGAGCGCCCGATGCGCCGCGGCGAAGGCAGCGCCGAGCGCGCCGATATCGCCGAAGGGGATCGCGAGTTCGTGGCCCTGTTCCTCATAGCGCATCAGCGCGACGCGCCGCGTGGCGCAGTCCTGCGGCGCGACGGCTTCCTGGTAGAACCAGGCGGCGGCTTCCGCCTCCAGCGCGAGGAAGGCGGCCTCCAGGCGGGCCGCGTCGGCGCCGCCCAGCGGCGTGGCGACGGTGCGGCTGAACTCGGCCTTCAGATCGGCCGCGAGCAGCCCCTGCGCGCAGAGCACGCCGGGGCTCGGCGGCACCAGCACGCGGGTGATGCCGAGCAGATCCGCGAGCGCGCAGCCATGCAGCGGCCCCGCACCGCCGAAGGGGACGAGGGTGAAGTCGCGCGGATCGTGCCCGCGTTCCACCGAGACGACGCGGATCGCCCCGACCATGTTGTTGTCGGCGATGGCGAGGATGCCGCGCGCCGCCTGTTCGATCGGCAGGCCCAGCGCATCGGCGGTGTGCTGCACGGCGGCGCGTGCCTTCTCCGCATCCAGCGCCATGCGTCCGCCGAGCAGCCGGTCCGGCAGGTGCCCCAGCACGAGATGGGCGTCCGTCACCGTCGCCTCCGTGCCGCCGCGGCCATAGCAGGCGGGGCCGGGGAGGGCGCCGGCGCTTTGCGGTCCGACGGTGAGCGTGCCATCGGCGCCGACGCGCGCGATGGACCCGCCGCCCGCGCCGATCGTCACCATGTCCACCATCGGCAGCGGCAGCGGCCAGGGGCCGACGCGCCCATGCTGCGTCAGGCCGATCTCGCCCCGGGCGATGAGGCAGATATCGGCGCTGGTGCCGCCGATATCGACGGTGATGAGGTCGGTGACGCCCGCTGCCGCGCAGACGGCGCGCGCGCCGACCACGCCGGCGGCCGGACCCGACAGGGCGGTCTGCGCGGGCGCGCGCCGGATGGCCGCGGCGCCGGCGACGCCGCCATTCGACTTCATCAGCAGCAGCGGCGCGGCGATGCCCGCCGCATCGAGCCGTGATTCCAGCCGCGCGATGTAGCCCGAGATGGCCGGCATCACCGCCGCGTTCAGCACGGCCGCCATGCTGCGTTCGTATTCGCGCACCACGGGCAGCACATCGACCGAGGCGGTACGGGCGAGATCCGGCGCTTCTTCGGCCAGGATCGCGAGCGCACGGCGTTCATGCGCCGGGTTCGCGAAGGCATGCAGGAAGCAGACGGCGATGGCCGCGACGCCGGCCGTGCGTGCCGCGCGTGCGGCGGCGCGGATCGCTTCCTCGTCGAGCGGTTCGAGCTCCGAGCCATCCGCGGCGATGCGGCCGGCGGCCTCGAAGACCAAACCGGGCGGGACGGGGCGCCTGGGCTTGATCCAGGCCCAGAGGTTGTCGCGGCGCGGCAGGTCGGCGCGGCCGATCTCGAGCACATGGCGGAAGCCGCGTGTCGTGATCAGCGCGGTGGGCGCGGTGCGGCCTTCCAGGATCATGTTGGTCGCGACGGTGGTGCCGTGCAGCACGCGCGCGACCTCGGCCGGGTTGCGCCGCGCTTCGGTCAGCGCGAGCGTCACCCCGGTGATGAAGCCTTCCGAGGGATCGGCCGGCGTGGAGGGCGTCTTCGCCGTCCAGGCGCGGCCCGTCGCGGCATCCTGCAGCGTGACATCGGTGAAGGTGCCGCCGATATCGACGGCGACGAGCAGGTTACGCGACGGCATCGCGGTACTCCCGGCGATGGAAGAGGCCGGCATCCGGGCGCGTCGCGCGCCCTGCGGCGGTGGCGTCGGCGTCGATCGCGCCGTCACGGATGACGACGCCGTAGTCGCGGGCGGCGGCGTCAGGGCTGACGAAGCCGCCCGCCACATCCGCCAGCACGTCTTCCGCCGGGCGGTCGAAGGGGTGCCCCCAGCCGCCGCCGCCGCCGGTCTCGATGCGGAAGACATCGCCCTTCTTCAGCATGTTGCCGTCCGAGAGCGCGGCGATCGGCACGCCGTTGATCGTCGCGCGGCCGGAGCCGCCATTGAGGCCGCCGGACACGCCCCAGGGCGGGTTCACCACGCTGTCGATGCGCACGGCGAGCATGGCGGTATCGGCCAGCACCTCGAATTCCCGCACCACGCCGCAACCGCCGCGCCAGCGCCCCGCCCCGCCGGAATCGCGGTTGATGCCATAGGCACGCAGCCGCACCGGATAGGTCAGTTCCATGAACTCGACCGGGTAGTTCTCCTGCGCGACGAAGTAGACGGCATCGGTGCCGTCGGCGAAGGGCCGCGCGCCATAGCCGACGCCGATGCCGTCGCTGAGCAGGAAGCGCTTCTCGCCTGCCAGGCCGCGCAGGGTGATGACGACATAGGCCGAATGCGCGGCCGGCGCCTCGCCGCCGCGCGCGACGGCGACCAGCCCATGCAGCGCGGCGAGCAGGCGCATCATCGTCACGCCGCGCAGGCCGAGCGGTGCCGGCGCGCGCGGGGCGAGCAGCGAGCCTTCCCGCAGCAGCACCGTGTCGATCGCCCGCGGCGCCCCGGCATTGAGCACCTGGCCCGTCGTGTCCTGCAGCGCGTAGAGGCCGAGCGCCATGCCCGGCACGTCCGGATGCATCAGCAGGTTCACCGGCCCGGGCGCCTGGTCGTCGGTTTCGCGGGCGTCGAAGGTGAAGCGGTCATCGGCGCTGCGCGTGAGCGCGAGGCGCAGCGTGAAGGGGCCGTTGCCGTGGCCATCCGTGTCGATGGTGTCGGCGAAGCGCGTCGTGCCGACCGGGAAGATGGCGGCGAGCTTCGCGCGCACCGTCGCCTCGGTGCGCGCCAGCAATTGCCGGAAGGCATCGGCGAGCAGATCGGTGCCGAAGCGCGCGGCGATCTCCGACAGGCGCTTTTCGCCCAGCCGCACCGCGGCCATCAGCGCGCGCGTGTCGCCCTGCGACTGGGTGGGGAAGCGGCTGTTGCGCCAGAAGGTGCGCAGCAGGTCCTCATTCGTCTCGCCGTCGCGCATCAGGCGGGAGGGCGGGATGATGATGCCTTCCTGGAAATGGTCGGTCGCGTCGGGGCTGATGGAACCAGGGCGCAGGCCGCCGATGTCGGAGAAATGCGCCCAGCCCATGACGAAGCCGACGCGCTTCCCGTCACGGAAGGCGGGGGCGAGGAAGACCTGGTCGTTGGAATGCGACACCGCGCCGCGGCTGCCGTAGCAGTCATTGTACCAATAGAGGTCGCCCTCGCGCATCGTCTCGATGGGGAAGCGCTCGGCGACGGGGCCGACGATGTCGCCGAAGATGGGCAGGTCGCTGCCCACCGCCATGGCGCCGTCGGCGTCGAACAGCGCGGTGTAGAAATCCTTCTTCTCGCGGATGAAGGCGGACATGGCGGTGCGTTCCAGCAGCGCCTCCATCTCCGCCTGGGCGGCGCGCGCGGCGCCGCGGATGATCTCGAGCGTGACGGGATCGCAGAGGGACATGGGCGATGCCTTCAGGCGGCGCGCCAGCGATGGCAGGCGACGATGTGGTCCGGGCCGGCCGGTTCCAGCACCGGATCGCGCGTCGCGCAATCGGCGGCGGCGATGGCGCAGCGCGGGTGGAAGCGACAGCCGGGCGGGACGGCGCGCAGGCTGGGCGGATCGCCACGGAGCGCGGGGCCGGTCTCGCGGCCGTCGAGATGCGGCGCGGCGGCAAGCAGGGCTCGGGGATAGGGGTGGCGCGGGGCGCTGAAGAGCTCCTCCGCACTGCCCTGTTCGACGATGCGGCCGAGATACATCACCGCCACGCGGTCGCAGACCCGCCGCACCACGGACAGGTCGTGCGAGATGAAGAGGTAGGTCAGGCCGAAGCGGTCGCGCAGGTCGCGCAGCAGCCGCAGCACCGCCGCCTGCACGGACAGGTCGAGGCCGGCGGTGGGTTCATCGAGGATCACCACCTTCGGCCGCAGCAGCAGGATGCGCGCGAGGCCGATGCGGCGCTGCTGCCCACCCGACAATTCGTGCGGATACCGTTCCGCCATGGCGGGGTCGAGGCCGACGGCGGTCAGCATCTCGGCGATCCGCGCCTGCCGTTCCGCCGGCTGGGCCACGCCATGGATGCGCAGGCCCTCGGCGAGCGTCGCGCCGACGCGCCACCATGGGTCGAGCGCCGCGCCGGGGTCCTGGTGAACATATTGCACCGTCGCGCGTGTCGCGCGCGCCGACCCCGGCTCCTGGCCCGAGACGGTCGCGCCCTCCAGCCGGATCACGCCCGTGCTCTCGCGCTGCAGGCCGAGCAGTGTGCGCGCGAGCGTGGTCTTGCCGCAGCCGCTCTCGCCCACGATGCCGAAGGTCTCGCCGGCCTGGACGGAAAGCTCCACCCCATCCACCGCGCGCACGCCGGCGCGCTTGCGCAGCAGCCCCTGCCGCGCGCCGAGTTCGACGACGAGTTGCGACGCGCCGAGGATCTCAGGCAAGGACCGGCTCCGCATGGTAGGGGCAGGCGACGACGCGATCGCCGAGGGGCAGCGCGGGCGGTGGCGACGCGGCGCAGGCCGGGCGCGCGACGGGGCAACGCGGATGGAAGCGGCAGCCATCGGGTTGCGCGGTCGCGGCCGGCACCGTGCCGGGAATGCCGGCGAGGTCCGTCGCGCGATCCGGATGGCAGGCGAGGAGCAGGCGCGTATAGGGATGTTCCGGCGCATCGAGCACGGCGCGCGTCGGCCCGCCTTCCGCGACGCGCCCGGCATAGAGCACGGTCACGCGATCGCAGAGCGAGGCGAGCACGCCGAAATCATGCGTGACGAACAGCAGCGCGAGGCCGCGCTCGGCCGCGAGGCGGCGCAGCAGCGCGAGGATCTCGCGCTGCGTCGTCACATCGAGCGCGGTGGTGGGTTCATCCGCGACCAGCAGCGACGGATCGCAGGACAGGGCCGCGGCGATCAGCAGGCGCTGGCGCTGGCCGCCGGAGAATTGGTGCGGGTATTTCGACAGCGCGCCTTCCGGGTCCGGCAACTGCACGGCGCGGAACAGCTCGACGATCCGGGCGCGGTGGTCGCGGCGGGAGCCCGGCGCATGGCGGCGCATGATCTCGAGGATCTGGTCGCCGGCACGAAAGACCGGATTGAGCGAGAGGTAGGGATCCTGCGGCACGAAGCCGATGCGCCCGCGCACGGAGGCGGCGTGGTCGGAGAGGATGTCGCGCCCGTCGAAGAGGATGCTGCCGCTCGGCGTCGTCGCGCCCTTGGGCAGGATGCCGAGGATGGCGCGCATCAGCGTCGACTTGCCGCAGCCGCTCTCGCCCACGATGCCGAGGCTGCCGCCGGCGGGCACGGTGAAGGTCACGTCGTCGAGGATGCGCGCGAGGCCGGCTTCCGTGCGCAGATGCACGGCGAGGCCTTCGACCTGGAGGATGGGCCGCGTCATCGGCGCGACCGCCGCAGGCGCGGATCGGCAGCATCGCGCAACCCATCGCCCAGCAGGTTGAAGCCGAGCACCAGCAGCAGGATGGCGAGGCCCGGGAAGGTCGGGAACCACCAGGCCTCGGGCAGATGCTGGCGCGCCTCGGAGACGGCGAGGCCCCAATCCGGCGAGGGCGGCGCCGCGCCGACGCCGAGGAAGCCCAGCAGCGCCGCGGTCAGGATGGTGAAGCCCATGCCGATCGTCGCGCGCACCAGGATGGCGGGCGCGGCATTGGGCAGCACATGCAGGAAGAGGATGCGCGTGGGCGAGGCCCCGATGCCGGCCAGCGCATCGACGAAGAGCGATCCGCGCAGCCGCCGCGTCTCGGCATAGACGGTGCGGGCGAAGAAGGGCCAGTAGGTCAGGGCAAGAGCGACCATCGCGGTGCCGATGCCCGGCGCGAGCAACTGTCCCAGGGCGAGCGCCAGGATGAGCTGCGGCACGGCCAGGAACACGTCCGTCACGCGCATCAGCACATCCGACAGCCAGTTGTCGCGCCACCCCGCGGCGAGCCCGACCGGCACGCCGATCGCCATGGCGGCGACCACCACCGCGATGGCGACCGCAAGGGCGTTGCGCGTGCCGAGGATGACGCGGGAGAAGATGTCGCGGCCGAGATTGTCCGTCCCGAAGGGGAATTCGGCCGAGGGTGGGCGCAGGCGCTGGAGGATGTGGCTTTCGAAGGCGTCGTCCGGATAGGGTGCGAGCCACGGCGCGAAGATCGCGACAACCAGCGCGAAGGCCACGATCACCAGGCCGAAGGCGGCGACGGGATCGCGGAAGATGTGGCGCAGCGCGGTCACCGATGGTCCTCCGCGACGCGGGGGTCGATCAGCGCCTGCACCACATCCACGAGGACGTTCACCACGGCATAGACGACGCCGACCACCAGGGTGACGGCGAGCAGTGCCTTGTAGTCGGCCGACAGGATCGCCTGGACGGCATAGGTGCCGAGGCCGGGCCAGTCGAAGATCGCCTCGACCGCCACGGCACCCGAGATCAGCGCGCCGAACAGCAGCCCGATCTGCGTGACGGTGACGTTCACCGCGTTGCGCAGCACGTAGATCGCGGCAAGGCGGACGCGGCCATAGCCCGCCGCGCGGGCATAGAGCACGAAATCCTTCTGCAGCGTTTCGAGAACGCCGGAACGGGTGAAGCGCGCGATGGTGGCAAGGCCGGGCAGCGCGAGCGTGACCGCGGGCAGGATAAGGTGGCGGCAGGCGGAGACGAACATGTCCACCCGTCCCGCCAGCAATGTGTCGATCAGCATGAAGCCGGTCACGCGCGGCGGCGCGCCGAGGGCGACATCGAGCCGCCCGCGCAGCGGCAAGACGTCGAGATCCATCGAGAAGAACAGTTGCAGCATGATCGCCAGCCAGAAGGAGGCGATCGCGAGCCCGCCGACCGACAGCAATCGGACCAGATGGTCGATCGGCCCGTTATGGTCGATCGCGGCCAGCAGGCCGAGCGGGATGCCCAGTACCGTCGCGATGAGCAGGGCGACGAAGGTCAGTTCGAGCGTCGCGGGCAGGCGCTGGACGATCTCCTCGGCGACCGGGCGGCCAGAGAAGACCGAGCGGCCGAAATCGCCGGTCAGCACCTGCCGCACATGGATCGCCGCCTGCTCGGCGATCGGGCGGTCCAGGCCATAGCGTGCGCGGATGTCGGCGAGTTGCGCGGGCGTGGCCGCATCCCCCGCGAGCGTGGCGGCCGGGTCGCCCGGCACCACGCGCGAGAGCACGAAGGTCAGGATGACCAGCCCGAACAGCGCCGGCAGCGCGAGCAGGATGCGCCGCAGGATATAGCGCGCCATGGCGTTGCGCTCAGTCCTGTTGCGCTCAGTTCTCCAGCCACATCAGGCGCATCTCGCCGCCCGACCCGACCGGGGAGAACTGGTAGCCCTGCACCCGGCGCGACAGGCCGCGGAGGTTCAGCGTGTTGTAGACCCAGATGTCCGGGCTGTCGGCCACCACCTGGCGCGTCGCCTGCTGGTACAGCGTGTTGCGCTCCGCCTGGTCGCGGCTGGCGCGGGCGCGGCGCAGCAGCGCGTCGACCTCGGCATTGGTGTACCAGGACGACGCCTTCCAGGTGCCGTGGAACTGGCTGTCATACATCTGGCCGATCCAGTTCTCGGGATCGACGAAATAGGTGGAGACCCAGTGGATCCACATGTCGGGCGTCGTCGCGGCCTGTCCCGTCGCCCCCGTGATGCCGGGCCAGGTGTTCGGCACGATGCGCAGGTTGATGCCGACGCGGCGCAGGTCCGCCTGGAACATCTGCGCGGCCTGGACGGTCTGCTCCAACTCGTTCTGGACGTGGATCTCGATCTCGCGGTCGAGCGGCACGCCCGCCGCGCGCGCCGCGTCGCAATGGCGGCGTGCGAGGGCGAGGTCGAAGGCATAGGGCTGGAGGTCGGGCGGGTTGCCCCAGAGGTTGTTCGGGTTGGGCCCCGGGTTGCGCACGACGAGGCCGCGCAGCACGACCTCGTTGAAGCCCTGGTAGTTGAAGGCGTGGGCGAAGCAGAGCCGCGCGTCGCGATTGTTGAAGGGCGGCTTCTGGTTGTTCATGCGGATGATGAAGACGCGCATGCTCTCATCCCGCGCGACGCGGGTGCGGGCGTTGCGGTCCACCCGCTCGACCTGGTCGGTGGGCAGGTAGGAATCGGTCGCGTCGATCTCGCCACGCAGCAGCGCGAGCACGCGCGTCGAGGTCTCCATGACCGGGCGCGAGCGCACCGAATCGATGGGCCGCTGATTGTGCGACCAGCCGAGGAAGTGGCCAGGGAAGCGTTCCATGTCGAGCGAGACGCGCGCCTGGTAGGTCTCGGGCACCAGGCGATAGGCACCCGACCCGGCGTCGTTCGCCGCGAGCCACGCGCTGCCCCAGTCGTCGCCCTGCACATGCGGCGCGATGGCACGCTGGTTCACGATCGCGACCAGCGGAATGGCGGCGAGGAAGGGCGCATAGGGCGCCGACAGCACGAAACGCACCGTGCGCGGGCCGGCCGCGGTCACGTCTTCCGGCTTCAGCACCGGGGTGAAGGCAGCGGCTGGCGCGCGGCGCATCCCCAGCAGGCGGCGGAAGGAATAGACGACGTCGTCCGCCGTCAGGTCGCTCCCGTCGTGGAACTTGATGCCTGGACGCAGGGTGAATTCCCAGGTCAGGCCGTCCTCGCTGGTGGTGTGGCTTTCGGCGAGCCAGGGGACGAGCTGCGGCGGATTGCCCTGGTAGCGATAGAGCCCGTCATAGGCGTTGAGCAGGATGAACTGGCTCGGCACGTCGAAAATGGCGTGGGGGTCGAGGGTCGCCGGCAGCGAGTCACCCCATACCATCGGGCGCTGCTGCGCCTGCGCCGGCGCTGCTGTCAGCGGGATGGCAGAGATGGCGGCGGCGAGCAGCGTGGCACGCAGTCGACGGAAGCCCATGACCCGATCTCCTGGCTTGATCCTCGGCGCGCATAAGAACGGCTGGCGCCGCCTCTGGGCAAGGCGCCTTGCGGCGCCAATTGGCCTGCGCAGCCCCGCGTTGCCTCGCCAGGCGGCAATGGCGCCGCACAATCAGGCAGGGGGCTTCGCAGCGCCGGCGCCCTGGGCCTATCGTATCGCGTCGGCGCGGCCCGCTTCGCCGGCGGGGGAACCAGACGGAACGACATGCGCCTCGACCATACCACGAAGCTGCTGCTGATCGTCCTGTCGGCCATGTTCCTTCAGCAGACCTTCGCGACGGTGGGGCGATCCCTGCCGCCCATCATCGCGCCGGCGATCTTCACCGACCTCGGCATCGATCCCGCCTGGCTCGGCATCTATGTCGGTGCGCAATCGGCGGCGGCGCTGCTGTTTCAGCTCGGCTGCGGGTCCTTCATCCTGCGCCATGGCGCGATGCGGATGAGCCAGGTGGCGCTGGTGTTGCTCGGCATCGGCATGGCGATCGCGACGGTGGGGCCGGTCGGCGTCTTCGTCCTGTCGGGGATGATCGGCGGCGGCGCCTCCGCGATGTCGACGCCGGCCAGCTCGCATCTGCTGGGGCGTTATTCGCCGGTGCGCCAGGCGCCGCTGGTATTCTCCATCAAGCAGACGGCGGTGCCGGCGGGGCTGCTGGCTGCGGGGCTTCTCGGGCCGTGGCTGACGGGGGTGGTCGGCTGGCGCGGCACCTTGCTGACCGCGGCCCTGGCCTGCCTGGTCTTCGCCCTGATGCTGGAACCGCTGCGGGCGCGCTTCGACGATGATCGCGTGCCGAGCCAGGCCTTCCGGCTGTCGGATTTCCACACCACGCTGGCCGCCGTGCTGTCGGCCGCGCCGCTGCGGCGCCTCGCCTTCGCCTGCTTTGCGTTCAATGGCTTGCAGACAGTCTTCACCGCCTATTTCGTGGTCGCGCTGACCGAGCTCGGGCACGATCTGGCGACGGCGGGCATCGTCTTTTCCGCTGCCATGGTGATCGCGGTGCCGGGGCGTCTGTTCTGGGGTTGGCTCGGCAGCGGACATGTCGAACCGGGGCTGGTGATGAGCTGGCTCGCGCTTGGCATGGCCGGCGGAACGGCCGCGATGGCGCTGCTCGGGGCCCATTGGCCGCTGTTGCTGATTGGGCTGGTCGCGACGGCGCTGAGCGCCACCGCCATGTCCTGGCATGGCGTGCTGCTGTCCGAAGCGGCGCGCCTGGCACCCGAGGGCAAGCGCGGCGCGGTGACGGGCGGCGTGCTGTCCCTGGGGCAGCTCGGGGGCCTCTTGCTGCCACTCGTCTATTCGGCGGTGCTGGTCGCGACCGGCAGCTACGGCCTTGGCTTCACGGCCTGCGGCATTCCGGCATTGATCGTCGGCATCGCATTGCTGCGCGCGCCGCGCGACCATGAGGCGCGATAGGGAGGGGGATATCGATGAGCACCGGCTTCGCCTTCGGCGACATCACCATCCAGCGCATCGTCGAGGAGGAACGGCCGATCTTCGATCCGCTGACGTTCTTCCCCGCGCTCACGCCCGAGCTGCTGGCGGAGAACCGGGCCTGGCTGGAACCCACCGCGCTCGACCCGGCGACGGGCAAGCTGATCCTCTGCATCCAATCCTGGGTGGTGCGCACGCCGCACCACACCATCCTGGTGGACACCTGCGTCGGCAATGACAAGGAGCGCCCGAACCATCCCTTCTGGAACCGGATGCGCAGCGACGCGTATATGCGCGGCCTCGCGGCGCTGGGCCTGACGGTGGAGGACATCGACATCGTCATGTGCACGCACATGCATGTCGATCACGTCGGCTGGAACACGCGGCTGGAGAACGGGCGCTGGGTGCCGACCTTCCCCAGGGCGCGCTACGTCTTCTCGGCGCAGGAATTCGCGCATTGGAACGCGGAGAACGCGAAGGCGCCGGTGCTGCCCTTCGCTGATTCCGTCCTGCCCATCGTCGAAGCCGGTCGGGCCGAAATGGTCGCGGACGATTTCGCGCTCACCGACACGATCCGGCTGGAACCCACGCCCGGCCACACGCCGCACCATGTCGCGCTGCGCGTCGCCTCGGCGGGGCAAGAGGCGCTGTTCACCGGCGATCTGATCCATTCGCCGCTGCAGGCGCGCTATCCCGAGATCTCGATGCGCGCGGACTGGGACCCGGCCATTGCCGCCGAGACACGGCGCCGCGTCCTGGAATGTGCCTGCGAAGCGCGCACCTTGCTGTGTTTCGCGCATTTCCCGTCGCCGTCGCGGGCGCGCCTGTCGCGATGGGGAAATGGCTTCCGGGCCGACGCGGTGGGCTGACGCCGTCGCAAAGCTGTCCTAGCCTCTCTCCATCGAACCCGCGTGATGGAGACGGGGCGTGGAGGAAACGAAGGAGCAGCGGCCCTTGCCGATCGCGCGCATCGTCGCGCCGCGATCGGTTGCGGTCGTCGGCGCGTCGGAGGATGTCGGCAAGTTCGGCGGGCGGGTGATCCACTACCTGCTGAAGCACGGCTTTCCGGGCCGCATCCTGCCGATCAACCCGAACCGGGCGACGATCCGCGGCCTTGCCGCCTTTCCGCGCGTGAGCGCCGCGCCTGAACCGCCGGATGTCGCGATCCTCGCCGTGCCCGCCGCGTCGCTGGAAGCGCAGGTCGCCGATTGCGCGGCGGCCGGCGTCGGCGCCTGCATCATCATCACCGGCAAGCTCGCCGAGGCAGGACCGGAGGGCGCCGCCCTGCAGGACCGTGTCCTCGCCATCGCGCGCGGGGCGGGGATGCGGCTGGTGGGCCCGAACTGCCTCGGCATCTTCAACCCGGTGGGCCGCGCCATGCTGTCCTCCAGCCTCGCGCTGGAGGAGGAGGACTATGCCCCGGGCGCGATCGGGCTGATCAGCCAGTCCGGCGCGCTGATGGGCACGCTGCTGTCCTTCGGGCGGCATCACGGCGCGCGGTTCAGCTGCTGTGTCTCGGTGGGCAACCAGGCCGATCTGGGGCTGGAGGATTTCCTCGACCATCTCGTCGCGGATGAGGCGACGCGGGTGATCGGGCTGTACATCGAGGGGCTGCGCGAGCCCGCGCGGTTCCGCGCGCTGCTGCTCGCGGCGCGCGCGGCGGGCAAGCCCGTCTTCATCGTCAAGGCCGGGCGCAGCGAGGCCGGGGCGCAGGCGGCACGGTCGCATACGGCGAGCCTCGCCGGCGCCTTCCCTGCCTTCGAAGCGGTGTGCCGCGACGCCGGCGCGGTGGTGATGGACGACCCGCAGGCGATGGTGCTCGCCTGCGACGCGGCGGTGCGACTGCCGCCCTGGCCCGCGCCGGGGCTGGGCCTTGCGCCGATCGCCTCCTCCGGCGGCAGCACCGTGACCTTCGCGGACATGATGCCGGGTGCCGGGCTGCGCATCGCGCGGATGGCGCCGGCGACGCGGGCCGTGCTCGGCCGCTGGATGCCGGAAAGCCATGTGGCGCTGCCGGTGGACACCGGCTCCTTCCACGAAGGCACCAGCGGCGACGGTCTCGCCGAGTGCATCCGCGCCTTCATGGCGGACCCCGATGTTGGCGCGGTGGTCGTGCCGATGACGACGCAGCCCGACATGGCCGGGCGCACGGCGCTGTTCCCGCCCCTGGCGCGGCAGGGCGGCAAGCCGCTGCTCTATCTGATGACGGCGGGCGCGGTGGGCGATGCGTCGCGCGATGTGATGCGCGCGGCGGATTTCCCCTTCTTCGATCGCATGGCCGATGCGCTGTCCGTTGCGCATGCGCTGGATGCCGCGGCCGCCGGGCGCGTCGCGAGGGCGGCGCCGTCGCGGCCCGACCAGGCCGGCCCGCCACCGCGCCTGCCGGCCGGCGCACTCACCGAGGGCGAGGCGAAGCGCCTGCTCGCGGCCTATGGCCTGCCCGTCACGCGCGAGGCGCCCGCCGCGACGGCGGATGAGGCCGTCGCCGCCGCGCGCGCCATCGGCTTTCCGGTCGTGCTGAAGGGCGTCAGCCGCGCGGTGGTGCACAAATCCGATCTCGGCCTGGTGCGGCTGAACCTGCGCGACGAGGCGGCCCTGCGCGCGGCCTTCGCCGATGTGGCCGCGGCGCTGGAGCAGGCCGCGCCAGGTGCTGCCGAAGGCTGCGTGGTGCAGGAAATGGCACGGGGCGAGGCGGAGCTCTTCCTTGGTGCGACCCATGACGCGCAGTTCGGTCCGATGGTGATCGTCGGCGCCGGCGGCATCCTCGTGGAGTTCCTGCAGGATGTGCGCATGGCGCCGGCGCCGGTTTCCGCCACCACGGCGCGCGCGATGATCGAAGGCTTGCGCGCCGCGCCGCTGCTGCATGGCCTGCGCGGGCGGCCGCCGGCCGATATCGACGCGGCGGCGGCGGCGCTGATGCGCCTGTCCTTCCTCGCGGCCGATCTCGGGCCGCGTCTTGTCGAGCTCGATGTGAACCCCCTGATCCTGCGCGCGGCCGGGCAGGGGGCGATCGCCGTGGATGCCCGCGCCACGCTGAAGGAGGAGACGCCATGACATTCACGCTGCATCGCCGCGTCCTGCCGCTGCTTGGCGCCGGGATGCTCGCGCGGCCCGCCCTCGCGCAATCCGCCTGGCCCGAGGGGCGGCCCGTCGTACTGGTCGTGCCCTATCCGCCGGGCGGCAGCACCGACAATGTCGCGCGTCCGCTGATGCAGGAATGGTCGCGCATCATCGGCGAGACCATCATCATCGAGAATCGCGGCGGCGCCGGCGGGACGATCGGCGCCGAATACGTCTCCCGCGCGCGGCCGGACGGGCACACCTTGCTGCTCTTCCCGACCGCGATCTTCACCATCAGCCCGACGATGATGCGGCCACCCTATGACGTGGACAGGGACTTCGCGCCGATCGCGCGGGTCGCGGCGTCGGACGCCTTCGTGGTGATCAATCCGTCGGTGCCGGCGCGGACCATTCAGGAACTGGTGGCCTATGGCAAGGCGCATCCGGGGCAACTGCGCTTCGGTTCGGCCGGCAATGGCACCATCACCCAACTGCAATGCGAGATCTTCGGCGAACAGGCGGGCGTTCGGCTCGAACACGTGCCGTATCGCGGATCGGGCCTGTCGGTGAACGATCTGCTGGCCGGGCATATCCAGATGGTCTGCGATCCGGCCGCGCTGCCGATGGTGCGCGACGGCCGGCTGCGCGCGCTGGCGAGCTTCGGCGACCAGCGCCATCCGGAATTCCCCGACGTGCCGACACTGCTCGAAGCAGGTCTTGCCGAGCGCGGCGCGATGTCCTGGTTCGGCGTCGCCGCGCCGGCCGCCACGCCGCAGCCGGTGCGGGATCGCATCGCCGCGACGCTGGAACAGGCGCTGAAATCGGAGCAGGTCGCGCGTGGCATGGCGATCGGCGGCCTGCGCCCCGCCTTCGAAACCGGCGAGCCCTTCGCCAACCGCATCACGCGGGACCGCGCGATCTTCGCCGACGTTATCCGCCGCACTGGAGCAGGAGTGAACTGACGTGGAATTGGTGACTGTCACGGACGAGGGTCCGGTCCGCATCGTGGCGCTGAACAACCCGGACAAGGGCAATGCGATCAGCAAGCCCATGGCCGAACAGCTTCAGGTCGCGATGAAGGAGTTCGAGCGGCGCGACGACCTGCGCTGCGCCATTATCACCGCGACCGGAACGCGCGCCTTCACCTTCGGTGCCGATGTCTCCGACCCGCCGGAGCTGTGGCGCGCGATCCCAACCGTGGGATTCCGGCCGCTCAAGCCCGTGATCTGCGCGGTCGAGGGCTGGTGCGTGGGCGGCGGCATCGTGCTCGCCATGATGTGCGACCTGATGGTCTGCGGCGCGACGGCGAAGTTCTACTATCCCGAGGCGAAGCTCGGCCTGACGGGCGGGATGATCGCGGGTCTCGTCAGCCGCATCCCGCACAAGATCGCGATGGAGATCGCGCTGCTGTGCCGCACCATCGACGCGCAGCGCGCCGAACGCATCGGCCTGGTGAACGAGGTGGTGCCGGAGGGCGAGGCACTCGCCAAGGCGCGCGAATGGGCGCTGGAGCTGAACGGCATGGCGCCGATGGTGCTCGGCGAGATCAAGCGCATGGTGACCGAGGAGATCATCCCGCGCGGCCCGTCCGAGCAGATGGCGATCCATGGGCAGCGCATGGCCGCGATCCGCAACTCGGCAGATTTCGTCGAAGGCGTCGCCGCCTTCCGCGAGAAGCGCGCGCCGAAGTTCGAAGGGCGCTGAGCCATGCCGGGTCCGCTGTCGGGCCTTCGGGTCATCGAACTCGCCGGCATCGGGCCCGGGCCATTCTGCTGCATGATGCTGGCCGATCTCGGGGCGGAGGTGCTGCGCATCGACCGGCCGGAGGGACCGGAAGAGGGCGATCCGAACGACGTGCTCGGACGGGGGCGCCGCAGTGTCGCGCTCGACCTGAAGTCGGCCGCCGGCGTCGCCGCGGTGCTGAAGCTCGTCGAACGCGCGGATGTGCTGGTGGAGGGCTTCCGTCCCGGCGTGACGGAACGCCTCGGCCTGGGTCCGGAGGCGTGCCACGCGCGCAATCCGCGCCTTGTCTATGGCCGCATGACGGGTTGGGGGCAGGAGGGGCCGCTGGCGAAGGCGGCGGGCCACGACATCACCTACATCGCGCTGACCGGCGCGCTGTGGTCGATCGGGCGCGCCGGCGAACGGCCCGTGCCGCCGATCAACCTGGTGGGGGATTTCGGCGGCGGCGGCATGCTCCTCGCCTATGGCATCATGGCCGCGGTCTTCGAGGCCGGTCGCAGCGGCCGTGGCCAGGTGGTGGATGCCGCGATGACGGATGGTTCCGCCACGCTGATGGGGGCCTTCTTCGGGCGCTATGCCGCCGGTGCCTGGCGCAATGCACGCGGGACCAATCGGCTCGATGGCGGCTGTCCCTTCTACGACACCTATGAATGCGCGGATGGCAAGTATGTCGCGGTCGGCGCGCTGGAACCGCAGTTCTTCGCGCTGCTGCTGCGGGGCCTTGGGCTGGAGGCCGCCGAATTCGTGGATCGCAACGACCCCGCCTGCTGGCCGGCGATGCGCAGGACGTTTGCCGCCATCTTCCGTGGACGGACGCGGGACGAATGGGCCGCGACCTTCGAGGGCGGCGATGCCTGCGTCGCGCCGGTGCTCGATCTCGATGAGGCACCGCGCCACCCGCACAATGTCGCGCGCGGCACCTTCTTCCCGCGCGGGAATGGCGTGCAGCCAGCGCCGAGCCCGCGCTTTTCCCGCACGCCGAATGCCGAGCCCCGCCCCGCCCCGCGGCGCGGCGCGGATGGTGCGGCAGCACTTGCCGAATGGGGGCTGTCGCCGGAGGAAGTCGTGTCGGCGCTGACAGGCGCCTCCGCGGCGCGGTAGCATCGCACCCAAGAAAGCAGAGGATACGCCCATGGACATGGCCGCCGCGTCCGCACGTCCGGTCTTCACAGCCGAGCACGAGATTTTCCGCAGCCAGGTGCGCCGCTTCTTCGAACGCGAGATCGTGCCCTTCCACCGCGACTGGGAACGCGCCCAGATCGTGCCGCGCGAGGTGTGGCGCAAGGCCGGTGCGGAGGGGCTGCTCTGCCCCATGCTCGCCGAGGAATATGGCGGGGCGGGCGCGGATTTCGGCTATTCCGCCATGATCATCGAGGAGATCGGCCGCACCAACGCTTCGGGCATCGGCTTCCCGCTGCATTCCGACATCGTGGTGCCCTATATCGAGGACCTGGCGCGGCCGGAGAAGAAGCGCGAATGGCTGCCGCGCATGGCGAGCGGCGAGATGATCACCGCCATCGCCATGACCGAACCCGGCATGGGTTCCGACCTCAAGGCCGTGCGCACCACCGCGCGGCGCGACGGGTCGGACTGGGTCATCAACGGCTCCAAGACCTTCATCTCCAACGGGCAGAATTGCGGGCTGGTGATCGTCGTCTGCAAGACGGACCCGGCTGCGGGGCGCAAAGGCATCAGCCTCATCTGCGTCGAGGAAGGCACGCCCGGCTTCACCAAGGGCCGCAACCTCGAGAAGATCGGCATGCATGCCGCCGATACTTCCGAGCTGTTCTTCGACGAGGTGCGCGTGCCGGCGGAGAACCTGCTCGGCGAGGAGAACAGCGGCTTCTCCTACCTCATCCGCAACCTGCCGCAGGAACGCCTGGTCATTGCCATCCGCGCCGCGGCGTCGATGGAAGCGATGCTGCAGAAGACCATCGACTACGCGAAGGACCGCAAGGTTTTCAACCAGACCGTTTTCGACTTCCAGCACAACCGCTTCAAGCTGGCGGAGCTGAAGGCCAACGCGACGATGTTCCGCGTCTTCGCCGACCATTGCCTCGCGCTGCACATGGATGGCGGGCTGTCGGTCGAGATGGCGGCGACGGCGAAGCTGCTGGGCACCGAGATGCAGAACCGGCTGCTCGACGACTGCCTGCAGATGCATGGCGGCTATGGCTACATGGCCGAATACGAGATCGGGCGCGCCTGGGCCGATGCCCGGGTGGGGCGCATCTACGGCGGCAGCTCCGAGATCATGAAGGAAATCATCGCGCGCACGCTGTAGCGACCGAAGCCGGACATCAGGGAGGAAACGAATGACAAGAATCATGCGACGCGGCGTTCTGGGCGCCGCGCTTGCCGCCCCGTTCGTGCGGGGCGCGGCGGCGCAGGAGCGCTTTCCGAACAAGCCCATCACGATCCTCGTGCCCTTCACGCCGGGCGGGGCGACGGATGTGCAGATGCGGTCCTTCGCCGAGGCCGCGACGCGGCATTTCGGCCAGACCGTGCTGGTCGAGAACCGGCCGGGCGCGGGCAGTACGCTGGGTGCGGCCGCCGTCGCGCGGGCGCGGCCCGATGGCTACCTGGTCGCGCAGATCACCCTGCCGGTGCTGCGCCTGCCGCACATGCAGCGCATGCCCTATGACGTGGCCAAGGACTTCACGCCGATCATCCATCTGACGGGCTATCTCTTCGGCGTGCTCGTCTCCGCGAACAGCCCGTATCAGACCTGGCAGGACCTGGTCGCGGATGCGCGGCGCCGGCCGGGCCAGGTGCGCATCGGCAATACGGGGGCGAACGGCACGCCGCACCTGACCATGGTGGACCTTGCCGCGCGCGAGAACATCGAGGTCATCCACGTCCCCTTCCGCGGGGAATCCGAAGCGGCGCCGCAACTCATGGGCGGGCATATCGAGGCGACCGCGGCGGGCTCGGGCATCGGGCAGCTCGTCGATGAAGGCCGGCTGCGCATGCTGAATGTCTGGGTGCGCGAACGTTCCCCGCGCTGGCCGACCGTGCCGACGCTGATCGAGCTCGGCTACGAGAACATGGTGGTGACCTCGCCCTACGGGCTCGCGGGGCCGGCGGGGCTCGATCCCGCGGTGACGCGCGCCCTGCATGACGGGTTCAAGGCGGCGCTCTACGACCCCGCGCATCTCGCGACGCTGCGCCGCCTGGACCAGCCGGTCGAATACCTGGGCAGCGAGGACTACGCGCGCAACATGCTCGAAACCTATGAGGCCGAGCGGCAGCGGGTGGAGCGGCTCGGCCTCAGGACGGGATGAGGTAGCGCTCCTTGAGGATCCTGCGCAGCAGCTTGCCGGCCTCGCTGCGCGGGAGTTCCTCGACGAATTCCCAGGATCGCGGGCGCTTCGGGCCGGCGAGGCGATCGCGGCACAGCGCCTCGAGCTCCGCCCGCAACGTCGTGACATCGGCCCGGACGTCGCGCGGCACGATCACGGCGTGCGCCTGTTCGCCGAAATCCGGGTTGGGAATGCCGACCACCGCCACTTCCGCGACGCCCGGATGCTGCGCGATCGCCGTCTCGATCTCGGCGGGATAGACATTCACCCCGCCCGAGAGGATCAGGTCCGCCCGGCGATCCGACAGGAACAGCCAGCCTTCCTCGTCGACGCGCCCGAGATCGCCGAGGCTCGCCCAGCCCTTCGCGTTGTAGGCGGCCTCCGTCTTCTCCGGCGCGTTGTGGTAGGCGAAGCGCGGCGCGCCCTCGAAGCAGATGCGGCCAGTCTCGCCGACCGGCAGCTCGTTGCCGTCATCGTCGCAGATATGCAGCCGCACGCCGTTCACCGGCCGCCCGACCGTGCCGGGCCGTGCGAGCCAGTCATGCGGCGACACCACCGTGGTCCCGACGCTTTCCGACCCCGCATAGTATTCCCAGATGATCGGCCCCCACCATTCCATCATCCGCCGCTTCACCGCGATGGGGCAGGGGGCGGCGGCATGGATCGCGATGCGCAGGGAGGAGACGTCGATGCGCGCGCGGTCTTCCTCCGGCAGGGCAAGCATGCGCACGAACATGGTCGGGACCCATTGGCTGTGGGTGACGCGGTAGCGTTCGATCAGGTCCAGCGCGCGCAGCGCATCGAACTTGCCCATCACCACCACGCTGCCGCCCTCCGTGATCGTCCGGCGGACATAGGCGTGCGGGGCGGCATGATAGAGCGGCGCGGGCGAGAGATAGACCATGTCCGGACCGAAGCCGTAGAGCGTCTTCCAGCTCATGTCCCATTCCGGCGCGTCGCGCTTGTCCCACGGCACCAGCGGGCGCTTGATCCCCTTGGGCAGGCCGGTGGTGCCGGAGGAGTAGAGGAACTCCCGACCGATCGGTCGCTCCGGCAGGGCGGCCGGTGCCGGATAGGCTGCGACCGCCGCCTCGAAGCTCTCATAGCCGGGCAGGCCGTCGCCGAGCGCGAAGCGTGGCGCGTCGCCGGTCACGCCTTCACGAAGCAGCGAGGCGGCGAGTTCCGCCACGCCCGGCGAGACGACGATCAGCTTCGCCGCCGCATCGGCCATCATATAGGCCACTTCCTGCGGCCGCAGATGCACCGACAGCGGCGTGTAGTAGAGCCCCGCCCGCCGGCAGGCGAAGGCGAGTTCGAGGAATTCCGGCCGGTTATCGAGCAGCATGGCGATGCCGTCGCCCGGCTGCAGGCCAAGGCCGATCAGCCATTGCGCGATGCGGTTCGCCCGCGCGTCGAGCGCCCCGAAGCTGATGCTGGTGCCGAGATCGGGGAAATGCGCCGCGATCTTCCCCGGATTTCGCTGCGCCCAATGCGCGAGCTGCACCATGTCCATCCTCCCACTACTTTCCCACAAGCCTGCGGTGCGCGTCGCGCGGCGTCAACGCGCCTTGCCGCCGGGCGCAAGGCGCGCTGCAATGCGCCCATGTCCACCCCCGCGCCTGCCCGCCCCGCCTCCACCGTCCTGCTGCTGCGCGATGGGGCGCAGGGGCTTGAGGTCTTCATGGTGGTGCGCCACCACCAGATCGACTTCGCCTCCGGCGCGCTGGTGTTTCCGGGCGGGCGTGTGGAACCGGCCGACGCCGTGCTGGCCGGCGGCGATCCGGCGCTCGCCTTCCATGTCGCGGCGATCCGCGAGACCTGGGAGGAATGCGGCGTGCTGCTCGGCTGCCCGGGCACGCCCGCAGCCGCGGAAGGAGAGTTTGCCGCCATGCTCGCCGCGCGTGGGCTGGTGCCGGACCTTTCGGCGCTGGCGCCCTTCGCGCATTGGATCACGCCCGTCGCCGTGCCGAAGCGCTTCGACACGCATTTCTTCCTCGCCGCCGCGCCGTCCGACCAGGATGCGGTGCATGACGGCGGGGAGGCGGTGGACAGTGTCTGGATCCGCCCCCTCGACGCGCTCGCCGCGGCCGAGGCCGGCACGCGCAAGGTCGTCTTCCCGACGCGGATGAACCTGACCAAGCTCGCGCGCAGCAATTCGGTGGCCGAGGCCTTCGCCGCCGCCCGCGCGAAGCCGGTCGTGACGGTCCTGCCGATCCAGCGCGACACGCCGGAAGGCCGCTATCTCCGCCTGCCCATCGAGGCCGATTACGACGGCGAGGAATTCCTCGCCGGCGATCCGCCCTCCATGTGATGCCCCACCAGAAGGAACGGTCCATGGCTCCGCGACGCCTGCGCTTCGGCATCTTCCTCGCCCCCTTCCACCGCGTGGGGGACAATCCGACGCTGGCGATGGACCGCGACGGGGCGCTGATCCAGTGGCTGGATTCCCTCGGCTATGACGAGGCCTGGATCGGCGAGCACCATTCCGCCGGATGGGAGCTGATCGCCTCGCCAGAGATCATGATCGCCGCGCTCGCCGAGAAGACGCGGCACATCACGCTCGCTTCCGGCGTCACCAGCCTGCCGTATCATCATCCGCTGCTGGTCGCGCAGCGCTTCGTGCAGCTCGACCACATGACCAAGGGGCGCGTGATCCTTGGCTGCGGGCCGGGGGCGCTGGTCTCCGACGCCTACATGATGGGGATCGACCCGGCGCATCAGCGGCGGCGGATGGATGAATCGCTGACCGCCATCATGAAGCTGCTTGCCTGCGAGGAACCGGTCACCATGGAGACCGACTGGTTCACGCTGCGCGACGCCCGGCTGCACATGGCGCCGTGGTCGGAGCCGCGCTTCCCGGTGACGGTCGCTTCCTCCACCACGCCGTCCGGCGCGCTCGCGGCGGGCAAGCATGGGGTGGGGCTGCTCTCGCTCGGCGCCGGGCTGCATGGCGGGCCGAAGATGCTTGCCGATCAGTGGCGCATGGCGGAAGCCGAGGCGGCGAAGCACGGCAAGACCATGGATCGCCGCAACTGGCGCCTGGTGGTGAACATGCATTGCGCCGAGGATGACGAGCGCGCGCTGCGCGAAGTCCGCCACGGCGAGGCGATGGAGACGCTGACCTATTTCTCCGAGACGCTCGGCCGCCCGCCGATGCGTTCGGAGGATCCGCTGCGCGACGGGCTGGCGCAGGGCTCGACGCTGGTGGGATCGCCCGAGACGATCGCCGCGGGCATCGAGCGGCTGCTCTCCTTCACCGATGGCGGCACGGGCGGCATCCTGTTCCGCGCGCATGAATGGGCGGATCGCGAGGCGACCTGGCGGTCCTTCGAGCTCTTCGCGCGCTGGGTGATGCCGCGCTTCCAGGGGTCGCTCACCATGCCGCAGCAGTCGCGCGACTGGGTCAGTGCCAATCGCGAGAGCATCCTCGCGCCGAACATCGCGGCGCTGAAGCAGGCCTTCAAGGATGCGGGGCAGGACGCGCCGGAATTCTCGCGGCTGCAGCTACACACCGGGAAGGTGGATCTGCCCGCGGGCGAGTGAAGGCCGGCCGGAGGGGGCGATGCCCCCTCCATATCCGTCAGTTGATCCGCAGGTTCAGCCGCCGGATCATCGTCCCCTCTTCCTCCATCACCTGCCCGACATAGGCGGTGTAGTCCGCGCTGTTCTTGTAGATGACGGGCATGTCGTAGCGCGCCAGCACCTCGGCATGCGCGGGGTCCATCAGCGCGGCCTTGAAGGCATCGTGCAGCACGCGCACCACGCCCGGGTCCATCCCCTTCGGCCCGGCGAGGCCATAGGGCGAGGCCGAGACGATGTTGATGCCGACCTCGCGCAGGGTCGGCACGTTGGGGAAGCGTGCGGCGCGGTTCTCGCCCCAGGTCACGAGCAGGCGCAACTGCCCGGCCTCGACCAGCGGCGCCCAGCCGGTGGAATCCGCATTGGCCTGGGTCTGGCCTGACAGCACCGCCTGGATGTTGTCGGCGCCGCCGCGGAATGGGACATGCAGCCAGTCGATGCCGTTCTCGGCCGCGATGCGCTCCATGGTGATGTGCAGCGTCGAGCCCACGCCCGGCGAGCCATAGGCGACCTTGCCCGGGTTCGCCTTCGCGTAGGCCATGAATTCCTGCCAAGTCTGCCAGGGGCTGTCGGCCTTCACCACCACGCCGAAGAGGTAGCCGGTGAGGTGGATGACATAGGTGAAGTCCTTCATCGGGTCCCAGCCGGGACGCGAGGTCATCATCGGCATGCGGAAGGCGGTGATGGGCATCTGGCCGACCAGATAGCCGTCGCCGCGCTGCTCGGCCGCCATCATCTGCGCGGCCAGCGTGCCGGAGACGCCGCTGCGATTCTCGATGATCACGGGCTGGCCGAGATGCCGCGTCGCGAGATCGGCCAGCGACCGCAACTGCCCATCGGTGGACCCGCCCGGCGGCCAGGGCACGATCAGGCGGATGGGACGGTTGGGGAAGCCCGATTGCGCGATGGCGGGCGCGGCGAGCAGTGCACCGCCCGCAGCCAGCAGGGCACGACGCTTCGTGTTCATGATCATTCCTCCCGATGGATATCGTTGCCGGTCCCGCGGCGGTACCGCGGGACCGGGGGCGCGGCCTTATGGCCGCTCGTTGGACAGCACGACGGTGCCGGAGGCGGAGAACATCCCGCCCACGCCGTGGCAGACGCTGATGGTCACGTCCGGCACCTGCGCGGGCGCGATGCCGCGCACCTGGCGCACGCTCTCCTGCAGGGCGAACATGCCGTACATGCCGGTGTGGGTGTAGGACAGGCCGCCGCCATTGGTGTTCATCGGCAGCTTGCCGCCGATGCGCGTGTTGCCTTCCCAGATGAAGTCCTTCGCTTCGCCGCGCTTGACGAAGCCGAGGTCTTCCAGGCCGTACAGCGGCAGATGCGCGAAGGCGTCGTAGATCATCAGGTGATCCACGTCCTCATGCTTCAGCCCGGCCATGCGGAAGGCTTCCGGCCCCGCGACGCGGAAGGCGCGGGAGGAGGTGAAGTCCTCCATCTGGCTGACCATCGTCGTCTCGACGGATTCACCGCTGCCGAGGATGTAGACCGGCTTCTGCGGGAAATCCTTCGCGCGATCGGCGGAGGTGAGGATCAGCGCGCCGCCGCCATCCGTGACCAGGCAGCATTGCAGCAGCCGGAACGGATAGGCGATCATGCGGGAATTCAGCACATCCTCGATCGTGATCGGATCACGGAAGGCCGCGCGCGGGTTCTTGCCCGCCCATTCGCGCTGGACCACGGCGACCTTGGCGAAGTGCTCATCCTTCACGCCATAGGTCTTCATGTAGCGCAGCACGGGGATGGGGAAGAGCGTCGGCGGGCCCATCGGGCCGAAGGGCGCCTCGAACTGGCCGTTCAGGGATTGCGGCTCGGGCGGGCGCGGCGTGGCGTTCACGCGCGACTTGCCACTCTCCCCATGGGTGATGAGGATGGTCTTGGCGTATCCCGCATGGATGGCGGCCGCCGCGTGGCGGACATGCAGCATGAAGGAACAGCCGCCGACGCCGGTGCCATCCACCCATTTCGGCGTGATGCCGAGGTAGTGCGCGATCTGCTGCGGCATCATCGGGCCGACGCAGGCCACGCCGTCGATGTCGGAGGGCTTCAGCCCCGCATCCGCCATCGCGTTCAGCGCGGCGTCCGCATGCAGCATGATCTGCGCCATCTCGGGCACGGTGCCGATGCGCGTGGATTCCGCGGCGCCGACGATGGCGATCTCGCCTGGCTTGATCGTCATGGGATCAGCCTCCCTTCGCGGGACGGAAGAGAGCGAGGGTGATCTCCTCATCCATCTTGGTGAAGGCGACCTCGAGCGGCATGTCGAGCACCAGCGCCTCGGGCGTTTGCGGGCAGTCGACGATGTTCGTCATCATGCGCGGGCCTTCCTCCAGCTCGACCACGGCGATGGCGTAGGGCGGCTTGAAGCCCGGCACGGGCCGGTGATGGATGACGTAGGAATGCAGCGTCGCACGGCCCGAGGCTTCGAACACCGCGACATTGCGGGTGCCGGTATAGGGGCTGAACGGGCGCGGCGGGAAATAGGCGCGGCCGGTGTCGCCACAGCGTTGCAGCAGCAGCTTCCCGTTCCGGGTGCCATCCCAGAAATGCTTGGTCTCGGGCGTGGGTTCCGGCCGTGGGCGGCCGGGTTCGAGCGTCATGGCGCCGCTTCCTCCTCTTGGGTCGGCGCCATGTTCGCCCGGCGGGCGGGAATGGGGAAGCCCCCCGACCGATCGGTCAGAGGTCGAGGATGCGTTCCGGCGCCGCGCGGCCGCGGACCAGGTCCCACAGGCCGATCATGTTGCCCCGGAAGCGGCCCCGGCGATCGGCCCAGGGCTCCGGCTTCAGGGACCGCACCAGGTTCGCGAGGCAATGCCGCGCCGCCGAAGGGATCGCGTGGTTCCAGGGAAAGGAACCCTTGCGCGCGAGGTAGATGGGATTGACCACCTGCGAATAGCCGAGGCGAAGCTGCTTCACGCGGCCCGACTTCGACCCCAGATGCACCCCCCGCGCGCCGAGCAGCCGCAGGATCGTCCCGTGCTCGCCAAGGCGCCGCGTGACGTCGATATCCTCGTACCAGGCATAGAGCGGCAGGCGTTCATCCACGCGGATATGGTGCGCGCGGACAGTGGCCATGCGGAAGGCCATGTTGCAGCCATAGCCATTGAAGGCGGGTTCCACCGCCGCGCTGTCGACAGGCGGGGTGTCGGCGGCGAGCAGGCGCGCGCCCTCCTCCAGCGAATAGCCCGGCCCCTTCGCACCATCCGCGACGACGAGGCCGGTGGCCACCACCATGTCGGGATGCGCGATGAAGGCGGCTTCCGTCACCGTCAGGAAATCCGGCGCGCAGAGGAAGTCGTCGTCGAGGAACAGCACCACATCGCAATCGGTGGCGGCGTCCATGATGGCGTTGCGCTGGCGCGGCAGGCCGGCCTCGGCGGTGATGAACTCGGCGCCGGCGCAGCCCGTCACGTCATCGGGCGTGACATGGCAGACGATGATGCGGTCCGGACGGCGCGTTTGGCGCTCGAGGTCGCGCAGCACACCGGCGAGGATGGCCGGGCGCCCGCGCGTGGCGATGCCGATGCCGATGCGCATCAGCGCAGCTCGGTCAGCGGCGCGATGGCCGCGGGCTGGCGCGCCTCGGGCGCCAGCATCCCGGCCAGCCGGCCGCGGAAGGTCATCCAGTAGTATCCGGCATTGTGCATCCGGCCGCGCAGCAGGCTCGCCGCGACGCCGCCGAGCGGGCGGACCAGGAAGTTCACGCAGGTCGACGCCGGCGCGCCATTGCGCCGCAGCGCGAAGCCGAGGCCACGGCCATAGCGTTCCGCACGCTCGATCGCGACATCCGACAGGCGCTTGTCGGGATGGATGATGCGCAGCGCGGCGTCGTAGCGCGCGGCAAGGCCCCGGGCCATCGCGCGGCAGACCAGGTCGTTGCCCTCGGCCGAGCCGAAGGGGCTGCCGGGTCCCATGCCCTCGTCGAAGCCGCCCAGCGCGAGCGCCGTCTCGCGGCGGAGGAAGATGTTGAACTCGATGACGCTGGTCCAGACGTTGGCGAGGTCGATCGGCCCGCTTTCCGTCCGCCAGCGGCCCGACCCCAGCCCGCCGGCGGGTGAGGCCGCCGGGCCGGTCAGTACATGCAGTGCGGCATCGGCGCGGAACGCCGCATCGACGCGATCGAGCACGCCGGGCTGGTAGAGACAGTCGTCGTCGGGGAAGGTGACGATCTCGCCCACCGCGTGGCGCAGGCCGAGGTTGCGCGCGTGATTGGCATTGCGCACGGAGGACCGCAGCCGCCGCAACACGATGCGCGACGCGTACCCCGCTTCGATCGCCCCGAGCCGGTCATCGTCATTCTGATCGACCAGGATCACCTCGAAATCCGCACGCCCCTGCGCGAGCAGGCTGTCGAGCAATTCGGCGATCTCTGCATCACGGCCGAGCGTCGCGACGACCAGCGAGAATCTCATCGCATCGCCTCCTCGACCACGCGGCGCATGGCCGCGCGGAAGGCGGCCTGGCTGAAGCGCTCGGCATTGGCGCGGCAGGCGGCGGGCGACAGCGTCAGCCCGTCGAAGGCGTTCACCGCGGCGATGATCGCAGCGGCGGATTGTTCCTCGAAGAACAGGCCCGTCTCGCCGGGGATGACGATGTCGCGCGCGCCGCCCTTGCCGAAGGCGATGACCGGCGTGCCGCAGGCCTGGGCCTCGACAGTGGCGATGCCGAAATCCTCCTCGGCGGCGAAGACGCAGGCGCGGGCGGATTGGGTCAGCCGCACCAGTTCCTCGTTACCGACGCGGCCGCGCAGCTCGATGTTCGGGGCGTTGCCTGCCGCCGCGCGCACCTGCGGCGCGTTCGGCCCGTCGCCGACCACCACCAGGCGGCGGTCCGGCATGCGGCGGAAGGCCTCGGCGATCAGCTCGATCCGCTTGTAGGGCACCATGCGGGAGGCGACGAGGAAGAAGTCCTCCTTCGCCTCGCGCAGTGCGAAGCGGTCCACATCCACCGGCGGATGCACGACGATGCTCTCGCGCCGCCAGGCCTTGCGGATGCGCTCGCCGATATAGGCGGAGTTCGCCACCACCACATCCGGGTTCAGCGCGCTGGCGCGATCCCACAAGCGCATCTTGTGCAGCAGGTGGCGCGTATAGGCGCCCTTCAGCCCGCGCTCCATGTTGGCCTCGCGCAGATACTGGTGCTGCAGGTCCCAGGCATAGCGCATCGGGCTGTGGACGTAGCTGACATGCAACTGCCCGGGGCCGGTCAACACGCCCTTGGCCACGGCATGCGACGAACTCAGCACGACATCGTAGCCCGACAGGTCGAGCTGCTCGATGGCGAGCGGCATCAGGCCGAGATACTTGCGGAAGTGCTTCCGCGCGAAAGGCAGGCGCTGGATGAAGGTGGTGGTGACGGGCTTGCCGCGCAGGAAATGGCGCTCGCTCTCCGGCAGGAAGTCGCACACGGCGAAGAGATCAGCCTCAGGCCATTCGGCGATGAGCTGTTCCACGACGCGCTCCGACCCCGCATAGGAATCGAGCCATTCATGGACGATGGCAACCTTCATGCGCGTCGTCCCTCGACCAGGGAGAGGAGCGTCCGCGCGGCACGCTCCCAGGTGAAAAGACGTGCGCGGTCGAGGCCGGCGCGGATCATGCCGTCACGCAGGCCATCTTCGCCCACCAGCCGCGACACGGCGTCCTGCAATGTCGCGGGCTGTGCCGGGTCGAACCACAATGCGGCCTCGCCGCAGACCTCGGGCACCGCGCCGGCATGGGCGGCGAGCACGGGGCAGCCGCAGACCATGGCCTCGATCGGCGGCAGGCCGAAACCCTCGTAGCGCGAGGGAAAGATCAGGCAGAGCGCGTTCTCGTACAACGCGCGCAACTCGGTATCGGAAACGCGCCCGAGCAGCTTGGCGCTGTCCGCCGCGACGCCGCCGCCGGCGCGAAAGACGGCCGGATCCGCCGCACCCGCGACGGCGAGCGTCAGCCCGTGCCGCCCCAGCGTCTCGGCCGCCGCGGTCAGCGCGGCGAGGTTCTTGTGTGCCGCCGGATTGCCCACCACCAGCGCGAAGCGGGCGGGTTCCAGCCCATGCCTCGCCAGGATCGACGCCTCGGCCGGCGCGCGCAGCACATGCTCGCCGCCTTCGGTGACCACGCCGGCATCGACGCCGAGTGCCGCGCGAATCCGGGCGCGGGAGAATTCCGAGACGGTGAGGATCATCGCCCCGCTGCGCGCGAGGCGCTTCTGCAGGAAGCGATACCAGCTGCGGAAGGCGAAGGAATAGGATTCCGGCGTGTCGAAGGCGCCGGCATCGTGGATCACCACGGCCTGCCGCGCGCCCAGCAGCAGCGGCGCCGTATTGCCGAGATTGACCAGCACATCCCCCCGCAACGCGCGGGGCAGGTCGATCTGTTCCCAGGCCTGTCCGGACCGCCTGCCGACCGCCTCGGCGCGGAAGCTGCGCAGCCCGGAATCGCGCGCGCCCGGCGGATGCAGCACGCGCGCGACGGGCCACTCCCCGCGCGCGGCGAGTGCATCGGCCGCGGCGACGATCTCGGTCGCGAAGCGCTGCACGCCGGTCATGCCCTGGGTCAGGTAGCGGCCGTTGATCGCGATGCTCATGCCAGCCTCACTCGCCGCAGCAACGCCGTGCGGTCATCCTGCGGCGCGATGCGCCAGCCCAAGGCGAGCGCGACGCCGAAGGTCATCGCCCCCAGCAGGATCGGCACGACATAACCCGGCATCGCCGCCATCAGCGCGAGCCCGGCGCCGCAGACCGCGAGCAGCGGCAGGACGGCCCGACCCGCTTCGGCCGCCGATGGATAGAAGCGCGCGGCGAGCAGGAAGCGGCCCGCGCAATCGGTGGCCGCCCGCGCGGCCCAGGCGATCGCCGCACCCTCGATGCCGATGACGAAGAGCAGCGCGGCCCCCAGCGGCAGGAAGATCGCCGCCTGGATCAGCGAGAAGGTCGCCGGCACTTCCGGCCGCCCGATCGCATCGAGCAGCGTGCCGGGCACGAAGGCGAGGCAGGAGAAGAAGATCCCGACGCCGAGGATGCGCAGCACCGCCCCACCGCCATCGGCGAAGGCGTTGCCCAGCCACAGCCACAGCAGCCAATGCGCGAGCGCGACCAGCACCAGGCAGGCCGGCAGCACCAGCGCGGCGACGATCAGCGCCCCGCGCCGCATCAGCAGCGCGGTGTGCTCGGGCGCGGTCCGGAAGGAGGAGGCATAGGCCGGCAGCAGCGTCTGCGCCACGGCCACGGGCAGGATCCACATGCGCATGACGAGGTCGAGCGGTGTCGCATAGAAGGCGACCGCCGTCAGCCCGATCACCGCACCGATGATGAAACGGTCGGCATAGAGCAGCATCTGCGTCAGCGCGCCCGACAGGGACATCCAGCCACCCTGGCGCAGCAGCGGCTTCAGCAGCGCGAATCGCGGCCGGTCGAGGCCGAGTCGCGGCACGTCCCGCCAGGCCAGCGCCGCATAGGCGAGCCCACTCGCCAGCCGCACCGCGACCAAGGCGAGCATCACGCCCACCAGGCTGTTCCACAGCAGCAGCGCGATCACCGGCCCCAGGTAATAGAAGACGCTGACCGGCATGTTCACGAGGTTGGCGGCCCGGAAGCGCTGCCAGGCCGCAAGGACGCCCCACAGCGCCGCGTTCAGCACGACGAGGGGCGCGGCCACCGCCAGCACGCGGAAGGCGGCGAGCGCCTCGGCCTCGAGTCCCGGCGGGACGATCAGCACCCGCCCGATCAGCAGCGGCATGGCGGCATAGGCCAGCCCGGCCATCACCGACGACAGGCCGAGCAGCGCCCAGATCGTGGCACCCACCAGCGCCGGCGCGTCATGCCCGCGCCCATGGCCGATCGCCTCCGACACCGCGCGGGTCAGCGCCATGCCGAGGCCGAGGTCGAACACCCCGAAGATGCCGACCATGGCCAGCGCGAGGGTGAACAGCCCCCAGCGATCCGTGCCGAGCAGATGAACCAGCACCGGGGTGATCCCCAGCGCGATGAGGAGGGGAATGCCGCGTCCCAGCGCATTCCACACCACCCCGGAAACGAGCCGGCGTCCGCCGGCCCGGTCTTCGGGGCCCTCGGACGCCGTACCAGTCATCGAATGGGACCCTTGTTTCGCCCGCCGCTCAGTGGGCGCCGCGGCGGGAGAGTACCGCAACCGGGGTCTTGAGGAGAATGCGCAGGTCGGCCAGCAGAGAGGGCTGCGAGACATAGGCCACGTCGAGCGCGACGCGCTGGTCGTAGGAAGTCTCGGACCGGCCCGACACCTGCCACAGGCCGGTGATGCCCGGGCGCACCGTCAGGTAATGCGCGGCGGCGGCGCCGTAGAAGCTGTCGAGCTCATCGGCCGTGACCGGGCGCGGGCCGACGATCGACATGTCGCCGCGCAGCACGTTGATGAGCTGCGGCAGCTCGTCGAGCGAGGTCGCCCGCAGGAAATGGCCGATGCGGGTGATGCGCGGGTCGCGGCGCAGCTTGCGGGTGGTTTCCCACTCCTCGCGCGCCGCGGGGTCGCTGGCCAGCAGGGCTTCGAGCCGCGCCTGGCTGTCCGCCACCATCGAGCGGAACTTGAGGCAGCCGAACAACCGCCCGCCGCGGCCCACACGCTGATGCGCATAGAAGGCGGAACCGCCATCGGCGCGCACCAGCAGCGAGACCACCAGGAAGAAGGGCGCGGCCACCACCAGCGCGGCGGCGGCGATGGCGATGTCCATCGCGCGCTTGGCGAGCGGGGTGAAGCCGGCCACCGGGCGAATCCCGGCGACAACGCCGGCAACGGCGCCTTGGGGGGGGAGGGGACCAACCGGAACGCTGGACATCGGTGTCAGCAACCTTCTGGATGTCACCACCGCCGGCGGGGGCCGGCGACGGCCAAGGGTTCCTCGGACCCGGTGCCGGACCCGCTGTGCGGGGAACGGCGAACCAGTCCTCGGGTTGATTGGGAAAGTGACCCCTGGCGCTGTCGGATTTGGGACCTGCTTGCGGCGCAAATGTGGCGCGCCGGTTTCTGTGAGCAGATTTTTTTCGAAGTTATTCAGGGGGTTCGGGTCCCCCGCCGGGCGGAAGGCCCGTTGCAGTTCACACGATTTCGCGGCATCCGCTTCGGAGTCATTGTTTTCCAAGGCATTCTTCACGAGCCCGGGATCACGCCCCGGGCGGCCCGGTCGGAGAACGGAGTGCGCCCCCTGTCGCCCAGATCCGAAACGCTTCTGTCCTACCTCGCCGCGCTGTTGATCGGCGTGGCGCTGGTGGCCGCCATCTTTCCGGCCGAGTTCCTCCTCCCGCGCGCCGGCGGGCCCTGGGCACCGCAGGGCGATGCCGCGCAGCACGCCATCGCGCAGCGCTACTTCATCGGCGACGCCTGGCGCTGGCCGCCCCTGTTGGTGCTGAACCTGCTGCCACCCCAAGGGCTGAACATCGCCTTCGCCGATGGCATCCCGCTGCTGGCCCTGCCGCTGAAGGCGATCCGCGCCGTCCTGCCCGAGGGCTTCCACGGCATCGGCCTGTGGTACGCCATCGCCTGGGTGATGCAGCCCGTCGCGGCGGTCTGGTGCCTGCGCGGGGCGGGCGAGCGGCGCATCCTGCCGGCGGTGGCGATTGCGCTCGCGGCCTCGGCCATGCCGGCCTTCATCAATCGCTACGGCCATGCGGCGCTGACCGGGCATTTCACGCTGCTCGTCGCGCTCGGTCTCTATCTGCGGCTGGTGCGCCGACAGTCGGTCGGATTGTGGGGCGCGGCAATGCTGGCCTCGGTCGGGACGCTGCTGGTGCATCCCTATCTCGCGGCGATGGCGCTTGCGCTGCTCGCCGCGGTGCCGGCGACGCTGCTGCTGCGCGGGGAGCGCGGGTGGTTCCGGGCCGGGCTTGGTCTTCTTGCCTGCGTCGCGGCGGTCGGCGCAGTCATGGCGGGCTTCGGCTACCTCGGGGCGCAGGGCGATGGCGGGTATGGCGACTTCGCGCTGAACCTGCTCTCGCCGGTCTGGCCGTGGCGGTCGTGGTTCCTCGGCGGGCTGGTGGGCGCGGAGATCGACGCGACCGGGCATGGCGGGTGGGAGGGGTACAACTGGCTCGGCCTCGGCCTGCTGCTCGGCCTTCTTCTGGTGGCCGCGCTGTCGCCCGGCGCGCTGGTCCGCACGCTGCGGCGCCATGCCGGGCTGGCGCTCGTGCTGCTGGGGCTGACGCTGCTCGCCGCTTCCTTCCGCATCGGGGCGGGGCGAACGATCGTGCTGGATCTCGGCACGCCGCCGGGATTCCTGGAGCAGTTCCGCGCCTCCGGCCGGTTCTTCTGGCCGGTCGGCACCGCGCTGCTGGTCGGTTGCGTCGCGCTGCTGGCGCGGCTGCCGCGCATTGGGCCTGTCGTGGCCCTGCTGCTGGGCGCCGTTCAGTTCCTCGACGCCGGGCCGAATCGTGCGGCGATCCATGACTGGGCTGCGGTACGCGCGCCCTGGACGGTGGATGCGCCGACCTTGCGGCGCCTGCTGGCCGAGGCGTCCTCGGTGTCCGTCTTTCCCACCTGGCCCTGCGTGCCGAAGCCCGACAGCTTCGGCGACCACGCGCGGCAGTTGCAGGTGCTGAGCCTGGCGGCCGAACGGCCGGTGCCGGCCAACACCATGTATGTCGCGCGCTGGCGCGGCGAACGACCGCGCTGCGAGGATGCGGCGGCGATGGCGCGGCCGGTCGCGCCGGGGGAATTGCGCATCATCCTCCCTGGAGCGCGAGGGGCGGTGCGGGATGAGACAGGGTGCGAGGCGGTGGGGGAGGTGCTCGCCTGCCGCGGGCCGTAGCGGAGAGGGGGCGTTGCCTCTCCCCGGAGCTCGTGCTCCCAAGGCGTGGAAGATCCCTGGTCTTCCGCTGTAGCGCCGTTGCAGGGGCGGCGCCCCTCCAGCCTGCCTGCGTGGCGTTCAGGACGACGCTTGCACTGTCGGCCGCCGGGCTTCGGGGCCCACGGCGCCGTGGCTCGGCAGGTAGCGTTCCGTGAAGTAGAGCGGCCGCTGCTTCGTCTCGTTGAAGATGCGCCCCAGATATTCCCCGATGATGCCGAGCATCATCATCTGCACCCCGCCCAGGAACAGCACGACGGCGAGCAGCGAGGGATAGCCGGCGACGGGATTGCCGAAGAAGAAGGTGCGGACCAGCAGCTGCGCCAGGTAGATCACCGCGCCCACCGCCGTGAACAGCCCGACATAGGTCGCCGCCTTCAGCGGCGCGACGGTGAAGGAGGTGATGCCCTCCAGCGAGAAGTTCCACAGCTTCCAGTAGTTCCACTTCGTCTCGCCCGCCGCGCGGGGCGCGCGGTCGTAGCGCACCGCCTTGGCCGGGAAGCCGATCCAGGCGAACAGGCCCTTCATGAAGCGGTGCTGTTCCCGCAGCGTCAGCAGCGCGTCGATGGCGCGGCGCGACAGCAGGCGGAAATCGCCGGTGTCCGGCGGCAACTGCACCTTGCCGCCGAGGCGCTGCATCACGCGGTAGAAGGCGGCGGCGGTCGCCTTCTTCAGCCAGGTTTCGCCCTCGCGCGTGTTGCGCTGGGCGTAGACGATATCGAAGCCCTCGCGCCAGGTCCCGACCAGTGTCGGGATCAATTCCGGCGGGTCCTGCAGGTCGGCGTCGATGACAATGATGGCCTCGCTGCCGCGCGCATGGTCGAGGCCCGCGGTCAGCGCGATCTCCTTGCCGAAGTTGCGCGAGAGATTGACCACCGCGACGCGCGGATCGGTTGCCTGCAGGCCGAGCATGACCGCGAGCGTCGTGTCGCGGGACCCGTCATTCACATAGACGACCTCCCACGCCATGCCGATATCCGCCAGCGCCGCGGCGAGGCGGCGATGGAACTCGGGCAGCACTTCCTGCTCGTTATAGGCGGGGACGACGACGGAGAGCGCGGGGGCATCAGGGTCAGGCATGGGCTTTCCAGGCGGGCGGGCGATTGTTGCACCCATTGACGCAGGGAACACGACGCCCTGGGCCAAATCATGGCGGTTTCGCACCAAGGCCATGCGCCGGTCGGGCGGGCGTGTTGTCCTCGACGTGCTTCTTTGCATCAATCGCCGTCCGACTTCCGCGAAAGAGAGAGTCCCTCCTCCATGGCTTCCGCTCCGCTCTGGCAACTTTCTGCTTCCGAACTCAGCGCCTTGATCCATGCCGGCGAGGTCAGCGCGCTGGAAGCGGTCCGGTCCTCCGTCGAGCGGATGCATGCGACCAATCCCGCGCTCAACGCCGTGGTCACCGATTTGTCGGAATCGGCGCTGGAACGGGCCAGGGCGCTCGACGGCGCCAAGGGTCCCAAGGGCCCGCTGCATGGCGTGCCAATCACCATCAAGATCAATATCGACCAGAAGGGGGAGGCGAGCTCGAACGGCGTCGTCGCCTTCAAGGACCTGATCGCGCCCGGCGATGCGCCGCTGGTGAAGAACCTGCTCGATGCGGGCGCCGTGGTGATCGGGCGGACCAACGTCCCGGAATTCTCCCGCCGCTGCGACACCGACAACCCGTTGTTCGGCCGGACGTGGAATCCCTGGGGGCGGCATGTCAGCCCCGGCGGGTCCTCGGGCGGTGCGGGGGCGGCGGTGGCGGCGGGGATCGGCGCGCTGGCCCATGGCAACGACATCGGCGGCTCGCTGCGGTTTCCCGCCGCCGGCAACGGCGTCGTCACGGTCAAGCCGGGCGTCCAGCGCGTGCCGGTCTACAACCCGTCCCAGACCGCCGAGCGCGGCATTCTGGCGCAGCAGATGTCGGCGCAGGGGCTGATCGTGCGCTCGGCGAAGGATCTGCACCTGTCCATGCCGGCGATGATCGCGCCCGATCCGCGCGACCCCTTCCATGTGCCACTGCCCTGGCGCGGGCCGGTGCTGGACGGGCCGATCAAGGTCGGCTTCAGCCTGGAAGCACCGGACCTGCCGCTGCATCCGGAGGTGGAGAAGGCCCTGCTCGCCGCCAAGGCCGCGTTGGCCGATGCTGGCTATGTGGTCGAGGAGATGACGCCGCCCTCGCTGCGGGAGATCGCCTTCGAAGGCCGCCAGGCGCTGATGACCGAGAGCTACCACCTGATGGCCGAGGACATCGCGAAGTATGGCTCGCCGGCCATCGTCAGCGTGTTCGAGCAGAATTACCGCCGCACGCCGACGGTGGAGATCAAGCCGATGCTCGAGATGCTGGCCCGCCGCACCTTCTATGCGCGGCAATGGTCGGAACTGATGGCGCGGTACCCGCTGTTCCTCTCGCCCTTCCTGCCGGTGCCCTTCTATGCGCCGGGCCGCGACGCCGAAGGGGCCGAAGGGCTGCGCGAGAGCATCGGGCAGGCGCATTGGTCCACGCTCGGCAACTATCTCGGGCTGCCGGCGGGCGTCGTGCCGGCGGGCCTCGGCGACTTCCCCGAAGGGCCGAAGCCGATCGGGGTGCAGATCCTCGGCCAGCGCTGGCGCGAGGATCTGGTGGTGGATGCGATGGTTGCGATCGAGGACCGGCTGGGCACGCTGTCGCAACTGCTGTGGTCGCGCATGGGCTGACCGCGCGCGGCGTGGGGGGGGGGGGGGG
>JAYRJZ010000035.1:24764-45774 GCA_041906015.1 Roseomonas sp. | reverse complement strand
CCTGCGCCGCGAGGCGGATGGCGGGCAGCAGCAGGAGAAGACACAGGATCGTGAGGAGATGGCGCCGGAAAGCGGTCATGGCGGCAGGGACCCCAAGGAGCCCCTTCGGGTCAAGTCGCCCCGCACCCGGTTGCCGATCCATCGGCCCCGGTCCAGCATCGCGCCGCAGCATGACCCACTCTCCTTCCGTCTGGACGGTGATGTTCGCCTTGCTCGGCGTGCATCTGGCCGGCATGGGCGTCTTCCTCGCCGTTCCCGTCCTCGCGCCGGCGATAGCCATCGAAGCTGGCATTCCTGCGGCACTGACCGGAGTCCATACCGCGCTAGTCTATGCTGGGGCATTGGTTTCAGGTCCGCTGACAGGCGCCTTCATCCACCGCTATGGCGGCATCCGGGTGCTTCAGGCCGGGCTGAGCGTGTGCGGCCTGGCGCTGGCGCTCTCGATCATTGCGCATCCGGTGGCGCTGGTGATCTCGGCCTTCGCCTGCGGCATGGGGCATGGGCCGGTCACGCCGGCGGGCAGCCATCTGCTGGCGCAGAAGACACCGGCCAACCGGCGATCCCTGATCTTCAGCCTGAAGCAGTGCGGGGTGCCGGCGGGCTCCATGCTGGTCGCGGCCATCACCCCGGTGATCGCCGCCTTCTTCGGCTGGCGGGCGGGCATCCTGGCGGTGGCGGCGCTGCTGATCGCCATGGCGATCGTCCTGCAACCGCTGCGCGGGCCGCTCGATGCCGAACGGGACCGCTCGGCCCGGCTGGGCAGCCTGGGCGCGGCCTGGGGGGCGGCACTCGGCAGCCTCGCCATCCTGCGCGACGCCCCGGTGCTGCGTCGGATCACGGTGATGGCCGCGCTCTATGGCATCTCGCAATTCTGCTTCTCCTCCTTCTTCGTCGTCTTCCAGGTCGAGGCCCTCGGGGTACCGCTGACCGAGGCCGGGTTCCGGCTGGCCCTCGCCCAGGGAGCCGGGGTGGCCGGGCGCATCGGCTGGGGGCTGCTGGCGGACCGGCTGGGCGCTCGGCCGGTGCTGGTCGGGCTCGGCCTCGCCACCGCGGCCTCGGGCCTGGCGCTGCTGATGGCCGGGCCGGGCTGGCCGGGGGTCCTGGTGGCGCTGGCCGGCATGGCCATGGGGGCGACGGCCATCGGCTGGAACGGCGTCTTCCTGGCCGAGACGGCGCGGCTCGCCCCCGCGGGCAAGGTCGGGGCCACCACCGCCGCGGCCGGCTTCGTCTTCGGGGCCTGCATGCTGGTCGGGCCGCCGGCCTTCTCCGCTCTCGTACAGGCTTCGGGCGGGTATGGGCTCGGATTCGCGCTGTGCGCCGCCACCGCGCTGGCGGGCGCCTTCCTGGTGCGCGGGGCTGTTGCAAAGCCGTGAAAGGGCCTAGTCTGCGCCCATGATAACGGTCCTCACCGTCCTGGTCGGCCTGGCCATGTTGGCGACGCTTGGCGTGGTCCTGGCCGGCGTGCTGCGCATGTCGGGCGGCGAGGAGGGATCGCGGCGGTCGAATCTGCTGATGCGCTGGCGCATCGGGCTGCAGTTCCTGGCGCTGCTGCTGTTCATCATCCTGCTCAGCCTTACGAAACATTAGCTCCCAGCCTTGCCCTGGCAGGGGCTGGCCCGTATTTTCCGGCCCAACCGCACGGTCGGTTTTCGCGCTCCCAAACCCAAGAAGGCACACGGTCGAACGATGAAGGTCCTCGTCCCCGTCAAGCGGGTGGTCGACTACAATGTGAAGGTTCGCGTGAAGGCGGACGGCACCGGCGTCGAGACGGCGAACGTCAAGATGTCCATGAACCCCTTCGACGAGATCGCGGTGGAAGAAGCCGTGCGCCTCAAGGAGAAGGGCGTCGCCACCGAGATCGTCGCGATCTCGGCCGGCCCCACCGCCGCGCAGGAACAGATCCGCACCGCGCTCGCCATGGGTGCCGACCGTGGCATCCTGGTCGAGCATGACGGCGTGCTGGAACCGCTCGCGGTCGCGAAGATCCTGAAGGCGATCGTGGACAAGGAAGGCCCGACGCTGGTCATCCTCGGCAAGCAGGCGATCGACGACGACATGAACGCGACAGGCCAGATGCTGGCCGCGCTGCTCGGCTGGGCCCAGGGCACCTTCGCCTCCAAGGTCGAGAAGGACGGCGAGACCCTGAAGGTGACGCGCGAGGTCGATGGCGGCCTTGAGACCATCTCGCTCAAGCTGCCGGCGATCGTGACGACCGATCTCCGCCTGAACGAGCCGCGCTACGCCTCGCTGCCCAACATCATGAAGGCGCGCAAGAAGCCGATCGAGACGGTGAAGCCGGCCGATCTCGGCGTCGATGTCACGCCGCGCCTGACCGTGCTGAAGGTCGAGGAACCGCCGAAGCGCGTGGCGGGCAAGAAGGTCGGCTCCGTGCAGGAGCTGGTCGAGAAGCTGCGCACCGAAGCGAAGGTGATCTGATCATGGCCGTCCTCGTTCTCGCCGACCACAAGGACGGCGCTGTCACCCAGCCCACGCGTTCCACCGTCGCCGCCGCCTCGAAGCTCGGCGAGGTGCATGTCCTCGTCGTCGGCGACGGTGTCGCCGCCGGTGCGGCCGCCGCCGCCAAGCTGCCGGGCGTCGCCAAGGTGCTGACCGGTCCGGAAGGGCCGGTGCTCGCCGAGCCGCTCGCCGCGCTGCTGGTCTCGCTTGCGCCCGGCTATTCGCATCTGCTCGCCCCGGCCTCGGCCGCTGGCAAGAATGTGATGCCGCGCGTCGCCGCCCTGCTCGACGTGCAGGTCCTGTCGGACATCGCCGGTGTGGTGGATGCGGACACCTTCGTCCGCCCGATCTATGCGGGCAATGCGCTCGCCACGGTAAAGTCGTCGGATGCGAAGAAGGTGATCACGGTGCGCGCCGCCTCCTTCGACCCGGTCCCGGCCGAGGGCGGTTCCGCCCCGATCGAGGCCGCGGCCGGCGCGGCCGATCCGGGCCTGTCCACCTTCCTCGGCGCCGAGATCGTGAAGTCCGAGCGGCCGGAACTGACCGCCGCGCGCATCGTCATCTCCGGCGGCCGCGCGATGGCCTCGGCCGAGAACTTCAAGATCATCGAGGCGGTCGCCGACAAGCTCGGTGCCGCGGTCGGCGCGTCGCGCGCCGCGGTCGATGCGGGCTATGCGCCGAACGACATGCAGGTCGGCCAGACCGGCAAGATCGTGGCGCCGGAGCTCTACATCGCCGTCGGCATCTCGGGCGCCATCCAGCACCTGGCCGGCATGAAGGACAGCAAGGTCATCGTCGCCATCAACAAGGACGAGGAAGCGCCGATCTTCCAGGTCGCCGACTACGGCCTGGTAGGCGACCTGTTCAAGGTGGTGCCGGAGCTGGAAGCCGAACTGTCCAAGTGATGTCTCCGAGGTCGGCTTTTTTCCCCGGCCTCGTTATGTCAGACAGAATCGATGGAACGGGGGGAGAAGCACGCTTCTCCCCCCGTTGCGTATGGAACCAAGGAGGTAGGTCGCATGGCTGAAATCGCGAAGGTCGGCGTCATCGGCGCGGGCCTGATGGGCAACGGCATCGCGCATGTCTCGGCGCTGGCCGGGCTGCCGGTGGTGCTGATGGACGTGCAGCAGGCAGCCCTCGACAAGGCGCTCGCCACCCTGTCGGGCAACATGGACCGGCAGGTGAAGAAGGCGATCATCACGGCGGAGGACAAGGCGGCCGCCCTCGCCCGCATCACCACGGTCACGACCAATGACAGCTTCGGCGACTGCGACATCGTCATCGAGGCCGCGACCGAGAACGAGGAACTGAAGAAGAAGATCTACGCCGGGCTGCTGCCGAAGCTGAAGGCGGATGCGATCCTCGCGACCAACACCTCCTCGATCCCCATCACGCGTCTCGCCGCCGCGACCGACCGGCCGCACCGCTTCATCGGCATGCATTTCTTCAACCCCGTGCCGATGATGAAGCTGGTGGAGATCATCCGTGGCCTCGCCACGGACGACGCGACCGCCGCCGCCGTCGAGGGCCTGGCGAAGAAGCTCGGCAAGACCCCCGTTCCCGCCGGCGACTGGCCCGGCTTCGTGGTCAACCGCATCCTCTGCCCCATGCTGAACGAGGCCATCCAGGCGCTGATGGAAGGCGTGGGCGATGTGAAGGCGATCGACGAGGGCATGAAGCTCGGCGCCAACCACCCGATGGGGCCGCTGGAACTGTCCGATTTCGTGGGGCTCGACACGCTGCTCAGCGTGATGAAGGTGCTGCACGAAGGCATCGGCGATCCGAAGTACCGGCCCTCGCCGCTGCTTGCGAAGTATGTCGAGGCTGGCTGGCTGGGGCGGAAGTCCGGACGCGGCTTCTATGACTATTCCACCAGCCCGCCGACGCCCACGCGCTGAGAGCGGATCGCGGGAGGGGCCATGCCCCTCCCGCAGCGGATCAGCGCGCGGCGACCAGGGTCAGCTCGCCGACGCCGAGCGCGATGTTCAGTCCGGTATTCCCCTCGACGCTGACCGGCTGCAGCGCGATGCCGCGGTTGCTGCCACCGACCAGGACATTGGTGCCGACGCCCACCCCGGCCGTCGCACCGGCCGAGACGCCGGCGAAAGTCCCGCCGAGCGCGCCGGGCTGGATGTCGCCCGTCGAGGCCAGCACACCCCACAGCATCACCGCCGAGCTGGTGAAGCCCACATCGACGCCATAGCGCTTGATCTCGCCCGTGTAGCGCTCGGTGCGATTGCTGCCGGCCGCGGTGAAGATGCAGTTCACGTTGCGGGTGGAGCCGAAGACAAAGCTTGTTCCCGCCTCGACGTCGCAACGCAGCGTCCCGGCGCGGACATGGCCGGTCTGATTCTGGGCCGAGGCGGGGAGCGCGGCAAGCAGGCCGAGGCCCATCATCGCCGCCAGGGCGGCGCGGGTGCGAGGCATGATGGCTGTCCTTCTGTGGTCAGGGGGTCTGATCCCTCCGGCCGGAACAACGCCGCCGGCCCGCCAGAGTTTCGCGACCATCACGCCCGCGCGGCCATCGTCCGTAGCGCCGCGGCCGTCTCGCCATCGGCGGGGAAGAACGTCTCGAGCGTCAATTCGGCAAGCTGCACCTCCGTTGCGGTGCCGAAGACGGTGGTCGTCGAGAGCAGCGCCAGCTCGCCGCCCGGCACACACAGGCGCAGCGGCGTCGCGATCATGCCGGCGGCCCGCGCCGCCGCGTTGGGCGGCGCGTCGGTCCCGCCCGGATAGCGCGCGATCTCCTCCATCAGCGCCACCAGCCCGGCATCGGCCGAGACCTCCGCATCCCGCCGCAGCCGGTCCTGCACATGGATCTTCCAGGCGCGGAGATTGGCGATCCGGGGAGCCAGGCCGTCCGGATGCAGGCTCAGACGCAGCACGTTCACCGGCGGGCCGAGCAGCGCCGGGCTGACCCCGTCCATCAACCTCAGCGCGACGGCATTCGCCGCCACCAGGTTCCAGTGCCGATCGACCGCGAGCGCCGGCCAGGGCTCGTGCGCGGCCAGGATGGCGCGGACGGCCTCCATCGCCGGCGCGAGGGCGGTCAGGCTGCGTTCTCCGTATTCCGGCGCATGGCCGGCCGCGACCAGCAGCAGATTGCGCACCCGCAGCGGCACCGCCAGGTGCTCCGCGAGGCGCAGCACCATCTCCCGGCTCGGCCGCGCCTTGCCGGATTCCACGAAGGAGAGATGCCGCTGCGACACCTCGGCCTCCATGGCGAGGTCGAGCTGGCTGAGCCGCCGGCGCTGGCGCCACTCGCGCAGCAGGGGTCCGAATGTCGTCATGGCGGCATCCTATCCTGCCGCGCCGGCGATCCGATGACCTCCGAGGTCATCGATTCGCCGCGCCATCGGGGTCATCCCTGGGTCATCGACAATCCGAAGACGGAGGAATCCGATGCTCACCACCACCCGCTTCCTGCGCCTCGCCCTCGCCGCCGATGCGGCGGCGAGCGGCGCGATGGGCCTGCTGCTCGCTGCCGCGCCGGGGGCGGTCGGCAGCATCACGCATCTGCCGGCCGCGCTGCTGTCCGGCGCGGGGCTGTTCCTGCTGGGCTATGCGGGGCTGCTCGGCTGGCTGGCGACACGCGCGGCGGTACCGCGGGCGATGCTGTGGCTGCTGGTCGCCGGCAACCTGATCTGGGCGGTGGAGAGCGCCGCCCTGCCGCTGCTGGGCTTCGTCGCGCCCAATGGATGGGGGATCGCCTTCCTGGCGGTGCAGGCGGTGGTCGTGGCGGGGTTCGCCGAGCTCTACATCATCGCCCTGCGACGGACGGCAAGGGCGGCGTGAGCCGCGCGGGGAAGACATCGCCAGAGGCCGAAAGGGCCTCTGGCCGGCACCACAGACGCGCGGAGAGGGGCGAAGCCTCTCTCCGCGCAGGCTATGCCGCGGGCCGGGTCAGCGCCGCCTCGATCGCACCCTGCATCTCCGGGCTTTCCGGTTCGACGCGTGTCGCGAAGCCCCGCACCGTCCGCCCGTCCCGCCCCACCAGGTATTTGTGGAAGTTCCAGCGCGGTTCCCCGCCACCCGCCGCGGCCAGCCAGCGGAACAGCGGGATCGCCTGGTCCCCGCGTACATGGGAGAGCGCCGCCATCGGGAATTCGATGCCGAACTGGGCGTCGCAGAATTCCCGGATCGTCGCGTTGTCGGCGCTTTCCTGGTTGAAGTCGTTGGACGGCACGCCGAGCACGGTCAGCCCGCGCGCCTCGAAGCGATCGTGCAGTCGCTGCAGATCGGCGTATTGGCGGGTGAAGCCGCAGAAGGAGGCGGTGTTCACCACCAGCAGGACCCGGCCCCGCCAGGCGCCGAGGTCCAGTTCCCCGCCCTCCAGCGAGGGCAGGCGGAACGACCACGCCTCGGTCGCGGCGGCCGGCGCGGCGGCCATCAGAAGCGGCGCGGCGAGGATCGCGCGCCTGGGGGCATCAGCCATAACGCTCCTCCATCCAGGGATCGCCGCGGTTGTGGTAGCCCCGGACTTCCCAGAACCCCGGCCGGTCGGCGGCAAGCAACTCGATCCGGGTGACCCATTTCGGGCTCTTCCAGAAATAGAGCTTCGGCAGCACCAGCCGCACCGGCCCGCCATGCTGGCGCGCGAGCGGCGCACCTTCCCAGGCATGGGCGAACATCACGTCGGCGCCGGCGAAATCCTCCAGCGTCAGGTTGGTGGTGTAGCCGTCATAACAGGTGAGCGAGACGTATCCCGCCTCGGGCTTCGGCCTCGCGACGTCCAGCAGGTCGCGCACCATCACGCCGGCGAAGCGGTTGTCGTAGCGGGACCATTGGGTGACGCAGTGGATGTCCACCACCATCTCGGATTGCGGCAGGGCCATGAAGCCGTCCCAGTCGAGGGCGATGCGGTTCTCGACCAGACCCTCGACGCGCAGGCGGAAGCGGTCCTTCGCGACATCCGGCTGCACGCCGAGATCGAGCACCGGCCAGTCCTTCACCAGTGTCTGGCCGGGCGGCAGGCGGTCCCGCGTCGGGTCGCCATGGGTGCCGGTCAGCAGCCGGCCTTCCTCGGCCCAGCGCTCCTTGGTGCGGATCAGCTTGTCCTTCACCGTGCCGGTCAGGGGAATGTCGTCCTCGGCCATCGGCGGCTCCGCTCCGTCCTGCCCGCGCCAATCCGGGCCTGCATGACGTGGCCCGGCGGCGCGCCGATGCAAGATGCCCCCGGCTGCGCGCGGCCTGCAACGGCGCTAGAACGCCGCCCGCCACCGCAGCGCCGCCGCCGGCCTGCCCAACCCAACCGAGGTCCCGTTCTGCGCGCACCGACCGATGCCCTGGAGGATTTGGCGCGCCGCCTGCGCGAGAGCAGCAGCGCCACGCGCGTCCTCGCCGCCTGGTGCGCCGAACGCGGCATCGGCGAGGGCCCGATCCGCGCGCAGCGCCACCCCGCCCTGCCCGCCATCCCGGAGATGGCCGGCGTCGCCGCGCGACTTGGCGCCGATCCGGCGGAACCCCTGCGCCATCGACGGGTGACGCTGTGGCGCGGGACGGCCGCGCTGTCGGATTGCGATCTCTGGTGGCGGCCGACGCAGCTCGCCCCGGCCATGCAGGCGGAACTGGACGCCACCGACCGTCCCTTCGGCCTGGTGGTGGCGGCACTGCGGCCCATGCGGCGCACCCTGTCGGAAACCCTGCTGCCGGCGGGCGGGATGCATGTGCTGGACCATGGCGCGCTGTTGCTCGCCGGGACGCCGGAGCCCCGCGCCTTCGCGCTGGTGCGGGAACAGTATCGCCGCCTGCTGGTCGAAGAGCGATGATGAAGGGCGACCGGAGAGGGGCGTTGCCCCTCTCCGGACCTCACCCCAGCAAAGGCCGAAAGGCCTTTGCAAACCTCGACCTGGCGCCGCGCACCGCCGGCAGAATGGTGCCGAAACCCGGCTTTGGGCACGACGCGTGCTGGAGGGGTTCGGTTCGGAGAGCAACGGCGCCCCTCTCCAATGCCGCGGCGGCTACTCCTGCCCCTTGTTGCGCATCATCCGAGCCTTGTCGCGCTGCCAGTCGCGCTCGGCGATGGCGGCGCGCTTGTCATGCTGCTTCTTGCCCTCGGCGAGGCCGAGCAGCACCTTCGCCCGCCCACGATCGTTGAAGTGGATGTCGAGCGGGACGAGTGTCGCGCCCTCCCGCGTGATCTGGCCGGTCAGCGTCTGCACCTGGCGGCGGTGCAGCAGCAGCTTGCGCGGCCGGCGCGGCTCGAACTTCGCCATGAAGCTGCCGGCCTGCCATTCGGGGATGTAGCAGTTGAACAGCCACATCTCCCCGTCCCGCTCCCCCGCCCAGGCTTCGGACAGGGTCGCGCGCCCGGCGCGCAGGCTCTTCACCTCCGGGCCGACCAGGGCCAAGCCGGCCTCGATCGTCTCACCGATCTTGTAGTCGTAGCGGGCCTTGCGGTTCTGCGCGGCAATGCCGTGCGAGATCAGCCCCGCCTTCTTCTTTTCAGCCATGGAAGTCTTCTCGTGCCCTCAGACGGCGGGCGGCGGCCATCCGGCCGCCTTGCCTTCGCGCCCGCATTGTTGCACCGGGGGCCGCTGTCGGTCTGGGCGCGGTCGCGCCGTGCGCTCCCGGCCCGAGGCTGGACCTCGGGCCGATTGCATGCCGATCCGGCGTCAGTTCAGCAACCCGACCGAAACCATCGCCTCGCGGACCTTGGCCTTGCTCGCCTCGCCGAGCGGGGCCATGGGCAGGCGGCAATGCTCCGTGCTCTTGGCGAGCAGGCTGGCCGCATACTTCACGGGGCCCGGCGAGGTCTCGCAGAACATCGCATCATGCAGCGGGGTCAGGCGGTCCTGGATCGCCATCGCCTCGCCGATCTTCCCCGCGCGCCAGGCCTTGTGCATCTCGGCGCAGAGCCGCGGCGCGACATTGGCGGTCACGCTGATGCAGCCATGCCCGCCTGCCGCGTTGAAGGCGAGCGCGGTGTGGTCCTCGCCCGAAAGCTGGATGAAGTCGGGCCCGCAGGTCCGCTTCTGGTGCAGCGGGCGGGCCAGGTTCGCCGTCGCATCTTTCACGCCGACGATGTTCCGGTGCTTCGCCAGCCGCCCCATCGTCTCGGGCGTCATGTCGATCACGCTGCGCGGCGGGATGTTGTAGATGAACAGCGGGATGTCCACGGCATCGGCAATGGCCGTGAAATGGAGGAACATCCCTTCCTGCGTCGGCTTGTTGTAGTAGGGCGTGACCACCAGGATCCCGTCCGCCCCCGCCTTCTTCGCATGCTGGGCGAAGTCGATCGCCTCGGCAGTCGAGTTGCTGCCCGCGCCGGCCATCACCGGCACGCGGCCCTTCGCCGCCTCGATGCACATCTCCACCACGCGCTTGTGCTCGGCATGGGAGAGCGTCGGGCTTTCGCCGGTGGTGCCGACCGGGATCAGCCCCTCAGTGCCCTCGGCGATCTGCCATTCGACCAGGTCCTGGAAGGCTTTCTCGTCCACGGATCCGTCGGCACGCATCGGCGTGATCAGCGCGACCATCGAACCCCTGAACATAACGGCGCCCTCCTTCGTGTTTCTGGCCGTGAAGCGCGCAACCTAGGCGTCACATCCGCCCGGGACAAGGCTGCGGGACAAGCCGGGGTCCGATCGGGTAGAGAAGCAGCCATGCGCCGCCTGCTCCTCCTCGCCAGCCTCGCCCTGCCCGTCGCCCTCGCCGTGCCGGCCGCCGCGCAGCCCTGGGCGCCCGAGGGCGCCCGCATCGCCGGCCGCCAGGCCCTCGCCGCCGCAGCCGGCGGCCGCTGGGCGGAGTCCGAAACCTATGCCGCCGTCGCCGATCCGCTGGCGGCCAAGATCGCGCTGTGGATGCGGCTGATCAACCGCGCCGCCCCGGCCTCTGCGGGCGAGCTCGTCGCCTTCATCGCCGAGAACCCGGACTGGCCCTATCCGGACACGCTGAACCGCCGCGCCGAGATCGCGCTGGCGGTCGAGACGGATGACGCCTTGGCGCTGCGGCATTTCACCAACAACCCTGCCCGCACCCTGCAAGGCGTGCTGCGCCACGCCGAGGCGCTGGACCGCGCCGGCCGCGCGGCCGATGCGACCGCCGTGCTGCGCCGCGGCTGGGTCGAGGCGCCAGGCGACACCATCACCGAGGAAGCGATCCTCGCCCGCTTCGGCGGCAGCCTGACCGAGGAGCAGCATTGGCAGCGCTTCGACCGCCTGGCCTTCGCCCGCGACTATGCCGGCGCGGCGCGAGCGGCGGCGCGGCTGTCCGGCAACCGCGCGGCGTCCGCGGCGGCGCGCCTCGCCCTGGCACGCGAGGACGACACGGTGCTGGGCGCCCGTCCGACCGATATCGGCTGGGCCTATGAACAGGCGCGGCTGCTGCGCCGGCGGGACCGCGACAGTGAGGCCGTGGCCGTCTGGATCGCCGCGGAGCCGCTGCAGTCGGGTCTGGCCGGCGACGCCGCCAAGGCGGTCTGGGCGGAACGCCAGGTGCTCGCGCGCAAGCTGCTGCGCCTCGGCCAGGACCGCGAGGCCTATCGCGTCGCCGCCGCCCATGGCCAGGCCGAACCAGGCGAGCCCCGCCAGGAGGGCGAGTTCCTCGCCGGCTTCATCGCGCTGCGCCGCCTGAACGACCCGGCGGTCGCGCAGCGGCACTTCGCGGCAGTCGGGGATGGCAGCCGATCGGTCATCACCCGCGCGCGGGCAGCCTATTGGGAAGGCCGTGCGCTGGCGGCAGGGGGCAACGCCTCGGCCGCGCGCACACGCTTTGCGCAAGGGGCGGAACTGCCGGTCGCCTATTACGGCCAGCTCGCGGCCCTCGCGCTTGGGGAGAATCCCACCAGCCGCGTCCCGCGGGCGGCCACCCCGCCCGTCACGACGCAGCGCGCCGCCGACTTCGCCGGGCGGGAACTGGCGCGCGCGGTGCTGACCCTCGCGGATCTCGGCGATACGCGCCGGGCGCGCATCTTCCTGCTGCGGATCGAGGATGTGGCGTCGGACGGGACGGACCGGCTGCTCGCCGCGCGGCTGGCCAATGCGATCGGTCGGCCGGACCACGCTGTCTGGGTGGCGCGCCGCGCCGGGGCGGATGGCGACATCCTGCTCGCCGAGGGTTGGCCCCGTCCCTTCCAGCCGCCCGTGACCAGCCCCGAGCCCGCCGTCATCAACGCCATCACCCGCCAGGAATCCAATTTCGATACCGAAGCCGTCTCCAGCGCCAATGCGCGCGGGCTGATGCAGCTCCTGCCCTCGACCGCCGCGCTCGTCGCGCGGCGGATCGGCGTGCCCTATCAGGTCGGGCAGCTCACCGCCGATCCGCAGGCGAATATGCGGCTCGGCGCGGGGTATCTCGACCAGATGCTGGAGCGGTACGGCGGGGCGCTGCCACTGGCCGCGGCCGCCTACAATGCCGGGCCGGGGCGCGTGGACCAGTGGCTCGGCACCTATGGCGACCCGCGCGGCGGCGATGTCGACATGATCGACTGGATCGAACAGATCCCCTTCACCGAGACGCGCAACTACGTCCAGCGCGTGATCGAGAATGTGATCGTCTACCGCGCCACCGACCCCGCGGCGGCGGCGCGCGACCATCCCCTCTCCCCCTGGCTCCGGCAGGCCCAGGCCACAGCCCGGTGAGCGGCCGCCGGATCGAGTTCTCTGCCCGCGACGGGTTGCGCCTGGCCGCGACGGAATGGCCGGGGGCCGCCGACCGCACGGCGCTGTTCTGCCTGAGCGGCATTTCGCGCACGGCGCTCGACTATGCCGCGATCGGGGCGCGGCATGGCGTGTCGCGGCGCGTCGTGGCGCTGGACTATGCCGGGCATGGCGAAAGCGCCCGTGCCGCCGACCCTGGCCGCTATCGGCCCGAGGCGCTGATCGCCGATGTGATGGACGCCATGGCGGCGCTGCACCTGCATCGCGTGGCGCTGGTCGGGACCTCCTTCGGCGGGCTCTGCGCCATGGCCCTGGCGGTGCTGCGCCCTGCCGCCCTCGCCGCCGTGGTGCTGAACGACATCGGCCCGGAGATCGAGCACACCGGCCGGGCGAAGGTGGTGGACTTCATCGGCACCGATCCGGCCTGCGGGACGCTCGCCGACGCGACCGCCTGGCTGAAGCAGCACCATCCGCCGATGGCGCTGCTCGACGAGGAAGGCTGGCAGGCGCTGGCTTGGCGGACCTATGCGCTTGCCGAGGATGGGCGCTTCCGCCCGCGCTGGGATACGCGCATCGCCCAGGCATCCGTCGGTGCCGAGGCCGGGGCGCCGCCGGATCTCTGGCCCTATTTCGGGGCGCTCGCGCATCTGCCGCTGATGCTGGTCTGGGGGCAGGAGAGCCACCTGCTCTCGGCCGATACGGTGGCGCTGATGCGCCGCGCGCGGCCCGACCTGCGCCTCGTCACCCTGCCTGGCACGGGCCATGCGCCGACGCTCGAGGAGCCCGCCGCGGTGGCGGGGCTCAACGCCTTCCTCGCGGGGCTGCCGTGAGCCCGGCACTGCTGGTCGCGACGGTCGGCGGGGTGGGTTGGCTGAAGCCCGCGCCGGGCACCTGGGGATCGCTGGTGCTGCTGCCGCTGGCGTTGCTCGGCCCCGTCTGGGCGCTGGCACTGGGTCTGCTGGTCTGGGCCGTGGGCTGGCTCGCGGTGCGGGAGGTGCTGGCCGGCAAGCCGACCGAGGACCCCGGCTGGATCGTCGTGGACGAGGCCGCCGGCATGCTGCTCGCCCTCGCCGGCCTGCCGGCGGGTGCGAGCTGGGTCGGGGTGGGGCTCGCCTTCCTGCTGTTCCGCGCCTTCGATATCGTCAAGCCGTGGCCGGTGTCCTGGGCCGACGGGCTGCATGGCGCCACGGGGGTCATGCTGGACGACATCCTGGCCGGGGCGATCGCCGCGATTCTGCTGCTGATTCTGGGCGCCGTCGCGCCAGGGGTGCTGCTGTGACCATGCTGCCGGATGCCACGCTGGACCAGGCGCGCGCGGTGCTCGCCACGCTGGAAGCCCGGGGCGAGACCCTCGCCACGGCGGAATCCTGTACCGGCGGGCTCATCGCCGCGGCGCTGACGGCGATCGCCGGGTCGTCCTCCGTGGTGATGGCGGGCTTCGTCACCTATTCCAACGGGGCGAAGATGCGCATGGTTGGCGTGGCCGAGGCGACCCTTGCCGCCCATGGCGCGGTCAGCGCGCCGGTCGCGCGCGAGATGGCCGAGGGCGCGCTGCGCGAGGCCGGGGTGGATATCGCGCTGTCCTGCACCGGGATCGCCGGGCCGGGTGGGGCGACGCCAGGCAAGCCGGTGGGGCTGGTCTATATCGGCTGCGCTCGGCGCGACGCGGACACGGTGGTCGAGCGGCATGTCTTCGCCGGTGACCGCACGGCGGTGCGGGCGCAGACGGTGGCGGCGGCGCTGCGCCTTGCGCTGCCGGCCTGAGTCGCCGGCGCGGCGCGAGGGCAACACATCCGGCCTTCCGTCGCGGCGCCTCGCCAGAATGCTTGATCCTTCTCACCGGGCGAGAGCAATGTGAAAAAGATGATTGGCCGCTCCCCTGCCGTCACGCTGCGCCGCCGGGCCCTGTTCGCCGGGCTGGGCGCTGCCGCCATGGCCACCCGGGCCGCCCGTGCCGAGGAGGAGGGCCTGGCCGCCGACGGCGCGGAACCGCAACCTCCGCTGCCGACCGTGCTCGCCGCGCCCACCTCCCCATCCCTGCCGCCGCGCGAGCGTTACCTGTGGATGGTGAACAATGCGCGGGAGGAAGTGGTCGTCGCCTATCGCAGCGGGCAGGACTACAGCATCGATGCCCTGGCCCGGTTGCAGCACGCCTTTCGCGACCTGCGCGTCGATGCGCCGGGGCCGATCCCGGGCCTGCTGCTCGACATGCTGTCGCTGATCCAGGAACGCATCGGCTACACGCGGCCGCTGCGGGTGATCTCCGGCTACCGCACGCCGCAGACCAACGCGATGCTGCCCTTCGCCGCGCCGAACAGCCTGCATATGCGCGGCATGGCCGCCGACATCGTGGTGCCGGGCATGGCGCAGGCCGATGTCCATGCCCATGCGGCGGCGCTGTCGAACCATCTCGGCTTCATGGGCATCGGCTGGTACGGCTCCTTCACCCATGTCGATATCGGGCCGAAGGCCGCCTGGACGCGGATGCTGTAGGCTGGCCCGCGCATCCCGTTCTCTACTCGGGGCCTGGCGTCATCGGCGCGGAGGGGGCATGGCCTGCTTCCGCCAGCATGCAGAAGACGCTTCAAGGCCGGAGGCCGGGCTCGACGGCAGCAGGCCCGGCGACACGCTGCGCCCTTCGCGGTCACCTGCTTGTCTTAGACATCCGTCGAACGATTGCGGGCTTTGATCATCGTCAAGACGAGCGGCGAACCATCGCGCTTTGATTGAAATGCTCGCGGCAAACCCGCCACGGACGGTGGAGCGATACCAAGATGCGCAGAAGCATGTCGTCCAACTGGACACCGGCAGAGCGGGCGACGACAGGCGGCGGCCATGCGGGGCGGCGCGGCGTGCTGGGCCTGGCCTTGGCCGCCCTTGTCGGGGCGCCCGCGGCCAAGGCCTGCACCAGCTTCACCATCCGGTCCCAGAGCGGCGGCGTCATCTATGGCCGGACGATGGAGATGGGCTTCAACCTCAACTCCGGCGCCATCGTCATCCCGCGCGGCTATGCCCTGACCGCCCTCGGCCCGGGGGGCACGCCAGGCACGATGCGGTGGACATCGCGCTACGCCGCCGCCGGCCTCAATGCCTTCGACCTGCCGGTGCTGATCGACGGCATCAACGAACGGGGGCTCGCCGGCGGCGCGCTCTATTTTCCCGATTTCGTCGGCTATGCTGATCCGGCGACGGCGAACCCGGCGCGCGCGCTGGCGCAATGGGACGTGATCGGCTGGGCGCTGACGAATTTCGCCACCGTGGCCGAGTTGCGGGCCGCCCTGGCGGATATCGCCGTGATCGGAGTGCGCGACCCCAATCTGGGCGTGGTCCCGCCGCTTCACTACACGCTGCACGACGCCTCGGGCGCCTCGATCGTGATCGAGCCCATCGATGGCGCGCTGCGCATCCATGACAATCCGCTCGGCGTCATGACCAATTCACCGCCCTTCGATTGGCAGCTCATCAACCTGCGCAACTACGTGAAGATCTCCCCGACCAATGCGCCGCCGATCGAGATCAACGGCCAGACGATCGCGCCGATCGGCCAGGGATCGGGACTGCTCGGCGTGCCGGGCGACCCGACGCCGCCCTCGCGCTTCGTCCGCGCGCTCGGCTATGCGCTGTCGGCGGAGCGCCAGCCCGCCGGGGTCGAGAGCGTGCGGCTCGCCGAGCATATCCTCAACAATTTCGACATTCCGCGGGGCTGGGTCCGCTCGGGGGAGGCAAGCAGGGCCGCGTGGGAATTTACCCAGTGGACAACGATCGCCGACCTCGAGAACCGCCGATTCTATGTGAAGACCTATGACAACCAGACGCTGCAGGCGATCGACCTGATGAGCTTCGATCTGAATGCCGGCAGGATCGCGACCGTACCGCTGCGCCCGGCGCTCGATGTGCCGGCCCTCGCCTTTCCGAGGCCGTGAGGGCCGGCTCGTCGGTTATCCGCGGCCAGGCGGTCGTCTCCGTCCTATCGCAGGAACCGAGTTGCGCCCTGACGGCATGGCGGGCCAGGGCAGCCGTACCGCTGCCCCGGCGCAGCACGCGTCAGAGGCTGTTTCGAAGCTCGCCGCCGGGTGCGTTTCCGTGCCCGACACCGGCCTTGCAAGCGAACCTTCAGGCGGCGGCCAGCGCCGTGCGGATTTCGCTCACCGCTTCCTCGATCATCGGCGCCGTCACATCGAGATGCGTGCAGGCGCGCACGCGCCCGCCGAGGCCCGAGACCGCCACGCCGCGCATCTGCAGCTTCGCCTGGAGCTGCTCGACCGTCATGCCCGCCCCCTTGATGTCGAAGAAGACCAGGTTGGTGTCCGGCTCCTCGACCTCCACGCCCGGGATCTGGCGCAGTCCGCGCGCCAGCGCCTTGGCGTTCGCGTGATCCTCGGCAAGGCGGTCGATGTTGTGGTCGAGCGCATAGAGGCAGGCGGCGGCGCAGATGCCCGCCTGGCGCATCGACCCGCCGAGGCGCTGCTTCCAGCGCCAGGCGCGGCCGATGAATTCCTCGGACCCGCACAGCACGGCGCCGAGCGGCGCGCCGAGGCCCTTGGTGAAGTCGAGCCAGACGGAGTCGTAGGAGGCGACCATCTCCTTGGCCGGGATGCCGGCGCCGACGCAGGCATTCATCAGCCGCGCGCCGTCCATATGCGTGGACCAGCCCTGTTCATGCGCGACCGCCGCGACCTCGTTGAGCTGGGCGAGCGGCCAGATCGCGCCGCCGCCGATATTGGCCGTCTGCTCGACCTCGAGAAGCCGCTGCGGCGGGGCATAGCGCGTCTTCGGGCGGATCGCCGCGCGTACCTCATCGGCGGTGAACATCCCGCGCGGGCCGCGCATCGGGTTGATCTGCACGCCGGTCAGCGCGGCGTGCGTGCCGCCTTCGGAATGCAGGATGTGGCTGGTCTCATGCGCGATGACCTCGTCACCCTTGCCGCAATGGGTCAGGATCGCGATCACGTTGCACATGGTCCCGGACGGCAGGTAGACGGCCGCTTCCTTGCCCATCAGCGCCGCCATGCGGTCGCACAGCTCATGCACCGTCGGGTCGTCGCCATGCTGCTCGTCGCCGACCTCGGCGCGCATCATCGCGTCCTTCATCGCCGGGGTCGGACGGGTCTGCGTGTCGGAATAGAGGGTGATGCGCACGGGGGGCGCGCCGGCGGGCGGGCGGTTCGGAGCGTGGACCATGACAGACCCTGTACTGTGAGCGGTTGCCCGAGCATGCCCCCGGCGCCACGATCCGGCCAGAGGTGGAGACCGATTGAATGGTGCAGATCCGCAAGCTCGCCTTTCTCAGCGAGCAGGCCTACTCCGAGGTCGGGCACAGTGCCGACCATCCCGTGACCCGCGCGGTGGCGCTGATCGCCATCGTCAATCCCTTCGCGCGCTACTTCGTACGCGAACTGGACGACCTGATCGATGCCGGGGCGAAGCTCGCCGAACATGTCGGCCCCGAATTGCTGAAGCTGCTCCGCGGGCCGCCCGTCGCCTATGGCAAAGGGGCGATCGTGGGCATCAACGGTGAGTTGGAGCACGGACATGCCGTGCTGCATCCGCGCCTGGGCAAGCCGCTGCGGGCGGCGATCGGGGGCGGGACGGCGCTGATGCCCTCCGCCGTGAAGCTGGGGGGGCCGGGGGTGAGCCTCGACCTGCCGCTGGGGCACAAGGACGATGCCTGGTCCCGGCCGCATTTCGACACCATCACCGTGAGCCTGGGCGATGCGCCGAGGCCGGATGAGATCCTGATCGCGATCGGGCTATCGGATGGTGGGCGCCTGCTGCAGCGGATCGGGGAAGGACCGCCGCGCTGACGCGCCCCGCCCGTCACGGGAAATGTCGTGCCCAGACCGGCGCGATCCGTGGCCGCCCGGCAACGGCCCGGCCGAGCGCGGCGACCTTCGGGCAGGCTTCCGGCAGCCAATCGCGCCCGCCCACCCAGCGCGGCAGCACCGCGAGATAGGCATCCGCGATGCTGAAGCGCGCCCCGAGCAGGAAGGGCGCGGCCGGGTCGCCGGTCAGCCCTGCCTGTGCCTCGATCAGGCGCCACAGGTCGCGATACATCTCCTGGGCGCGGGCGCGGATCGCATCGGCATGGCCGGGGTCGGCGCTGAAACGCTGCGGGTAGTCCCAGCGCGTGACATGCGGGTAGCCCTCGGCCCCGGCCAGCATCATCCAGCGCAGGACGCGCCCGCGGTCGGAGGAGCCGGGCGGGGGCAGCAGGCCGGCCTCCGGGTGCCGGTCGGCCAGCGTCGGCAGGATGGCGAGCGTCTCGGTCAGCACCGTGCCATCGGGCAGGATCAGCGTCGGGACGCGGCCCATCGGGTTGATGCGGCGATATTCGGCCGCCAATTGCGCGTCCGTTGCCAGCGGTACCGCATGCAGTTCGACAGGTGCGCCGATCTCGGCCAGCGCCATCTCGACGATGGCGGAACCTGAGCCGAGGTCGCCATGAAGGACGTAGGTCATTGCCGTAACTTGCGGCAACGACCGCGGGTTACCGAGTCAATTCGCGAGATGGCGGCCATCAGCGCGACGCATGTTTCCACTTACGCGGCGCCGCGGGCTTTGCTGTAGTGGACGGTACGCAGAAAGGCATCGCGTTGCATGAGTATCGCCGAATTACCACAGGCCGGACCGCATCGCCGCGCGCGCCTGCTCGTTGCACCCGCCAACCTCAGCGGTTCGGTCGAGCATTTCTACCATTTCTTCTTTGGCTACTTGCTACCATTCGTCGAGCATTGCCACGGCCTGCGCAGCTCGCACCGCTTCGCGCTGCGCGACTGCGGCCCCATGAACCGCATCTTCGGGCAACTCGACGGCTTCATCATCGACGTCACGCCGATTCATGCGGTGCTCTCGGGCATCGTCGGCACGACCCAGCATCGGGCATCGATGCCGCGCATCATCGCGCCAGGCTTCGACGCGCCGAACAGCTATAGCCTGGAACGCTTCGCGCGGATCCGCCGGATCGTGAGCCGGCTCTACGGTGCCCAGATCGCGGCCCATGCCGCCCGGTACGGGTCGGCGGCATCGGAACGACTGGTGCTCCTCGTGGATCGCGGCCCTCCGCCGCCCGAGCACCTCGCGCCGACGACCGAAATCCGCTCAGGTGGATCGGAACGACGCAGCGTGCCCAACATGACCGAGATCCACGCCGCCATCGCCGGCCGACATGACACACTGCTCGTGCGGCTCGAGGAGTGTTCGCTGTTCGAGCAGATCTTCCTCTTCTCGCGCGCCTGGCGCGTCGTCGCCCAGCACGGGGCGGCGCTCGCGCATCTGCTCTGGGCCCGGCCCGACGCCGGCCTCATCGAGATTCTGCCCAATCCGGATCGGCTGCCGCCGCACCGGATCAAGGGCGCGCCTTATTTCAGCGGGCTCTGTGAGACGCTCGGCCTGCCACGACAGGTCGTGGAGCAGGACCATGACCACGCTGCCGTCGAGCCAGGCGCGATCCTGGCAGCGCTGGACGCAGGCTGAAGGCGATCATGCGCCGACACAGGCGCGCCTCGTCAGCCCGTGGCAGACGGTGCTGGTGACCGTCCCGCGACCGGTGCGGTATTGCGCCCGTACAGCACCAGGGCGCGGCGTTCGAAGGCGCGGACCATCAGCCGCACCGCCTCATTGAACACCACGCCGATCGCCATCTGCAGGATGCGGCTGCGGAACTCGAAATCGACGAAGAAATCGACCTCGCAGCCCTGCGGCGCGGGATTGAAGCGCCAATGGTTGTTCAGGTAGCGGAAGGGGCCGTTCTCATACGCGACATGGATATGACCAGGCCGGTCCAGCGCGACGCGCGAGCGGAAGGTCTCGCGGAACATCTTGAAGCCGATGGTCAGGTCCGCGATCAGTTCCTCATCGTTGCGCGACAGCACGCGCGCGCCGACACACCAGGGCAGGAATTCCGGGTAGCGGCGCACATCCGCGACCAGGTCGAACATCTGCTCCGGCGAGTAGCGGAGGATCTTCTTCTCGGCATGGGTCGGCATGTCAGGCGCGGGCCGCCAGGCGCTCCTCGCGCGCGCTGCGCAGCGCGGCGAAGTCGCGATCGGCATGATAGGAGGAGCGCGTCAGCGGCGTCGCCGACACCAACAGGAACCCCTTGCCCCGCGCGGACCGGGCGTAGTCGTCGAATTCCTCGGGTGTCACGAAGCGGTCGACCGCGGCGTGCTTCACGCTCGGCTGCAGATACTGGCCGATGGTCAGGAAATCGACATCCGCACTGCGCAGGTCGTCCATCACCTGCAGCACCTCGATGCGCTTCTCGCCAAGGCCCACCATCATGCCGGACTTGGTGAAGATGGACGGGTCGAGCTGCTTCACCCGGTCGAGCAGGCGCAGGGAATGATAGTAGCGCGCGCCGGGCCGGATGGTCGGATACAGCGCCGGCACGGTTTCGAGGTTGTGGTTGAACACGTCGGGGCGTGCGGCGACCACGATCTCCAGCGCACCGTCCTTGCGCATGAAGTCGGGGGTCAGGATCTCGATGGTCGTCTCCGGCGCGGCAGCGCGGATCGCGCGGATGGTCTGCGCGAAATGTTCCGCCCCGCCATCCTTCAGGTCGTCGCGGTCCACGCTGGTGATGACGACATGCCGCAGGCCGAGCGTCGCCACCGCCTCCCCCACCCGGCGGGGCTCGTCGGCATCCAGGGCGTTCGGCAGGCCGGTGGTGATGTTGCAGAAGGCGCAGGCACGGGTGCAGATCTCGCCCATGATCATCATGGTCGCGTGACGCTGGGACCAGCATTCCCCGATATTGGGGCAGGCCGCCTCCTCGCAGACCGTGACCAGCTTCTGGTCACGCATCAGGTTCCGCGTCTCGTGGTAGATCGGGTGCGTCGGCGCTTTCACCCGGATCCAGGCAGGCTTGCGCTGGATGGGGTTGTCCGGGCGATGCGCCTTTTCCGGATGCCGTTCGGCACCCGTCCGCGGCCGACGGTGATCGATCTCGATGCGTG
>JAYRJZ010000035.1:0-24755 GCA_041906015.1 Roseomonas sp. | reverse complement strand
GGGAAAGTATTCCCCCGAATCCCCCTTCTATTTCTGACTGTCAGATGTGCAGGACCTGGCCGTAGGCGTCGAGGACCGCTTCGTGCATGGCTTCCGAAAGCGTCGGGTGGGGGAAGACGGTGGCCATCAGTTCGGCTTCGGTCGTCTCCAAGGTACGGGCGATGCCGTAGCCTTGGATCATTTCCGTGACCTCCGGCCCGACCATGTGGGCGCCGAGCATCGCACCGGTCTTGGCGTCGAAGACCGTCTTGATGAAGCCCTCGGGCTCGCCCAGCGCGATCGCCTTGCCATTGCCGATGAAGGGGAAGCGACCGACCTTCAGTTCGTAGCCCTGGGCCTTGGCTGCGGCCTCCGTCAGGCCCACCGAGGCCACCTGCGGGCGGCAATAGGTGCAGCCGGGGATGTTCGTCGTGTCCATCTCATGCGGATGCTTGCCGGCGATGGCCTCCACGACGATCACGCCCTCATGCATCGCCTTGTGGGCAAGCCAGGGCGGACCGGCCAGGTCGCCGATGGCATAGACGCCGGGCTCGCCGGTGCGGCCATAGCCGTCGATCACGACATGGGTGCGGTCGACCTGCACCTTGGTGCCCTCAAGGCCGATATTCTCGACATTGCCGACGATGCCGACGGCGCTGATGAGGCGATCCGCCTTGATCTCCGTGACCTTGCCCCCGGCCTCGACGATGCAGGCGACGCCGTCGCCTTCCTTGCGCACGCCCTGCACCTTCGCGCCGGTGATGACCTTCATGCCCTGCTTGGTGAAGGCCTTCTGGACGAAAGCGGAGATCTCGGCATCCTCGACCGGCAGGATGCGGTCCATCACCTCGATCAGCGTCACCTCGGCGCCCATGGTGAGGTAGAAGGACGCGAATTCGGACCCGATGGCGCCGGAGCCGATGACGATCAGCTTCTTCGGCAGCGCATCCGGCACCAGCGCCTCGCGATAGGACCAGATCAGCTTGCCGTCCGGCTCCATCCCCGGCAGCACGCGGGCACGCGCGCCGGTGGCGAGGATGATGTGCTTTGCGGCGAGTTCCGCGACCGGCTTGCCATCCTTCGTCACCGCCACCTTGCCCGGGCCGGCGAGCGCGCCGTGCCCGTCGAAGACGGTGATCTTGTGCTTCTTCATCAGCCCCTTCACGCCGGAAGAAAGCTGGTTTGCGACATTGCGCGACCGCTTCACCACCTTGGCGAAATCGAAGCGGATGTTGTCCGCCGCGAAGCCGTAGTGATCCAGGCTGTGCAGCAGGTGGTTGATCTCGCTGGCCCGGAGAAGCGCCTTGGTCGGGATGCAGCCCCAGTTGAGGCAGATGCCGCCGAGATTCTCGCGCTCCACCAGCGCGACCTTCATCTTCAACTGCGCCGCACGGATCGCCGCGACATAGCCACCCGGACCGCCGCCGATCAGCACCAGATCGAATTGTTCGGCCATCACGTCGCCTCCACTGCCAGGGATTTCAGCGCATCGCCGGACAGGCGGCGCGTGATCCATTCCTTGAGAGCCTGCGCGCCCATCGCGTCATAGGTCGCGATGGCGTTCACATTCCAGTCGAGCACGTTCCAGGCGAGCCGCCCGCCACCCTCGGCCAGCGTGTCGGCGGCCAACCGCGCGAACAGCGCCTTGGCGATGCCGCGGCGACGGAACTGCGGTTCGACCCAGAGATCCTCCAGCCACCGCCCCGGCTTGGCGAGGAAGGTGGAGAAGGTCCAGTGATACAGCGCGATGGCCGCCGGTTCGCCGTCCCATTCCGCGATCAGGCAGCCCGCGCGCTGCGGCGTGCCGAAGATCGCGGCGTGGAAATCGGGCTCGGTGCCCACCGCTTCGTGCGCCAGATTCTCGAACTCGGCCAGCGCGCGCACGAAGCGCGCGATGGTCGGCACATCGGCCGGCGTCGCCTCGCGGACGGTTAGCATCGGAAGGCTACTTCTGAGATCACAAGCGCCCCCGAAGCATATCCATGATAGCAGTTCTCGACCATTCGACCTTCTGCTCAAGTTCGCGGAGCCGATAGTCGAGAAACGCCATATGCGCGAGTTGGCATAGAATGGCGCCGACGTACCACTTCCAGTCGAAATCAAACTGGTAGAGCAGCACGATGGCGACGAAGAATGCCAAGGCTCTCTCCTAGAGCATCAGGCTCAGCGGATCCTCGATGGTGCGCTTCAGCGCCTGGATGAATTCGGCGGCGAGCGCGCCATCGATGACGCGATGATCGACGCTCAGCGTGCAGGTCATCACCGTCGCGATGGCGAGCGCCCCATCCTTCACCACCGGCTTCTGCAGCCCGGCCGAGACGGCGAGGATGCCGGCCTGCGGCGGGTTGATGATCGCGCTGAAATCACTGACGCCGTACATGCCCATGTTGGAGATGGAGAATCCGCCGCCCTGGAATTCCTCGGGCTTCAGCTTGCCGGTCTTGGCGCGCGCGGCGAGGTCCTTCATCTCGTTGCTGATCGCAGCGAGGCCCTTCTTGTCGGCCTGCTTCACGATCGGGGTGATCAGCCCGTCCGGGATGGACACCGCCACCGAGATATCGACGTCGTGGTACTGGATGATCGCGTCGTCGGTCCAGGACGCGTTGCAGGACGGGAAGCGCCGCAACACTGCCGCCGTCGCCTTGATCACCAGGTCGTTGACCGACAGCTTGTAGGCGCCCGGCCCGTCCTTGGGCGACCGCGCATTCAGGTCGCCGCGCAGCTTCAGCAGCGCGTCGATCTCGATATCCATCGTCACGTAGAAATGCGGGATGGTCGCCTTGGATTCAGACAGGCGGCGCGCGATCACCTTGCGCATCGTGCTGTTCGGCACGGCGGTATGCGGGGCGGTGGTGGTGAACGGCGTCGCGGCAGGCTTCGGCGCGGGGGCAGCGGCGGCGGCGGGTGCCGGGGCGGCGGCAGCCGGCGCAGCGGCGGGGCCACGGGCCAGCGACGCCTCGATATCCGCCTTCACGATGCGACCATTCGGGCCGGAGCCCTTCACCTGGCCCAGGTCCAAGCCAGCCTGCTGCGCCATGCGGCGCGCGAGCGGCGAGGCGAAGACGCGATCCCCGGAGGGCGGGATCGGCTGCGGGTTCAGCGCCACCGGCGCGGCGGCCGGTGCCGGCGCCGCCGCGGGGGCCGGGGCAGCGGGTGCCGGAGCCGGCGCCGCGGCCGGCGCGCCCGAGGGCACCGCCTCCCCTTCCTCGACCAGCACGGCGATCGGGTCGTTCACCTTCACGCCCTGCGTCCCGTCGGGCACCAGGATCTTGCCGAGGATGCCCTCATCCACGGCCTCGACTTCCATCGTCGCCTTGTCGGTCTCGATCTCGGCGATGACGTCGCCGGCCTTGATGCGCTCGCCTTCCTTCTTCAGCCAGCGCGCCAGGTTGCCCTCCGTCATGGTGGGGGAGAGCGCCGGCATCAGGATGTTCGTGGCCATGGATCGTTCCCCCGCCGCTTACTTGTAGGTCACGCGCTTCGCCGCCTCGACCACGTGGTCGAGCGTCGGCAGAGCGAGCTTCTCAAGGTTCGCAGCATAGGGCATCGGGATGTCGAGGCCATGCACGCGCACCGGCGGCGCATCGAGGTAGTCGAAGCAGGTCTCCATCACCTGCATCGCGACCTCGGCGCCGATGCCGGCATAGGGCCAGCCTTCTTCCACCGTCACCAGGCGGTTGGTCTTGCGTACCGAATTGGCGATGGTCTCGGTATCGAGCGGGCGCAGCGAGCGCAGGTTGATCACCTCCGCGCTGATGCCCTGCTCGGCGAGCTTCTCCGCCGCCTGCATCGCAAGACCGACCTCGATCGAGAAGGCGACGATCGTCACGTCGGTACCCTGGCGCTCCACCTTCGCCTTGCCGATCGGCAGGATGAAGTCAGGGTCCGTCGGGCATTCGAAGGAATGCCCGTACAGGATCTCATTCTCGAGCACGATGACCGGGTTCGGGTCGCGGATCGCCGCGCGCAGCAGGCCCTTCGCATCCGCCGCCGACCAGGGCGCGAGCACCTTCAGCCCCGGGCAATGCGCGTACCAGGAGGCATAGCACTGCGAGTGCTGCGCCGCGACGCGCGACGCCGCCCCGTTCGGCCCGCGGAAGACGATCTGGCAGCCGAGCTGGCCGCCCGACATGTACAGCGTCTTGGCCGCCGAGTTGATGATCTGGTCGATCGCCTGCATCGAGAAGTTGAAGGTCATGAACTCGACGATCGGCTTGAGGCCCGTGAAGGCCGCGCCCACCGCCATGCCGGTGAAGCCGTGCTCGGTGATCGGCGTGTCGATCACGCGCTTCGCACCGAACTCGTCCAGCAGCCCCTGGCTGATCTTGTAGGCGCCCTGGTACTGGGCGACTTCCTCGCCCATCAGGAACACCTTGTCATCGGCGCGCATCTCGGCGGCCATGGCGTCGCGCAGGGCCTCGCGCACCGTGATGGTCTGGGTGGGGCCCCAATCCTTCTCGGCGGCCGCGGTCGGCTCGGGCGCCTTGGGCGCGGCGGGGACCGATGCCGGGGCCCGCGCAGGCTCGGGGGAAGCGGCCGGCGGCGGCGCGGCGGCAGCAGCGCCCGACCCGCCATCCAGCTCGGCGATCGGCGCGTTCACCTGCACGCCCTCGGTGCCCTCGGGGACCACGATCTTCGTCAGCGTGCCCTCATCGACCGCCTCGACTTCCATCGTGGCCTTGTCGGTCTCGATCTCGGCGATCACGTCGCCGGATTTCACCGCATCGCCTTCCTTCTTGAGCCAGCGGGCGAGCTTGCCCTCGGTCATGGTCGGCGAGAGCGCCGGCATCAGGATCACGGCACCCATATCACTTCGCCTCCACGAGCACGTCGGTCCAGAGCTCGGATTCAGGGGGTTCCGGCGACTGCTGCGCGAAGTCGGCGGCGTCCTGCACGATGGCCTTCACCTCGTCGTCGATCACCTTCAGATCGGCCTCCGCCACGCCGAGCTGCTCCAGCAGCATCTTGCGCGCCGTCTCGATGCAGTCCGAGGTCTCGCGCATCTTCTGCACTTCCTCGCGCGTGCGGTACTTCGCGGGGTCGGACATGGAATGGCCGCGATAGCGGTAGGTCTTCATCTCCAGCAGGTACGGGCCCTTGCCGGCGCGGCAATGCGCCACGGCACGCTCGCCGGCCTCGCGCACCGCGATCACGTCCATGCCGTTCACCTGCTCGCCCGGAATGCCCCAGGCGGCGCCGTTCTGCGACAGGTCGCGGGAAGCCGAGGCGCGCTCCACGGAGGTGCCCATGCCGTACTTGTTGTTCTCGATGACGTAGATGCAGGGCAGCTTGAACAGGGCGGCGAGGTTCAGGCTCTCATAGACCTGCCCCTGGTTCGATGCGCCTTCGCCGAAATAGGTCACGGCGACCGCACCGTCCTCCCGGTACCAGTTCGAGAAGGCGAGGCCGGTGCCGAGCGAGACCTGCGCGCCGACGATGCCGTGCCCGCCATAGAAGCCCTTCTCGCGCGAGAACATGTGCATGCTCCCGCCCTTGCCCTTGGAGTAGCCGCCGATGCGGCCGGTGAGCTCGGCCATCACGCCGCGCGCCTCCATGCCCGTGGCGAGCATGTGGCCGTGGTCGCGGTAGGAGGTGATGACCTGGTCGCCGTCCTTGAGGCACATCTGCATCCCCACCACGACCGCTTCCTGGCCGATATAGAGGTGGCAGAAGCCGCCGATCAGGCCCATGCCGTAGAGCTGGCCGGCCTTCTCCTCGAAGCGGCGGATCAGCAGCATGTCGCGATACGCCTTGAGCAGGTCGTCGCGCGCCATGGGCGGTTCCTTCGCCTTCCCGCGACGCTTGGTGGGGGTGTCCGCGGCCTGGGCCATAGGGCGTCTCCTCAGGGTAGGCTCGATGCGCCTAATTAGGCGCCCCTCCGCGCACCGCGCAAGCGGCCGGCACAGCGAAAACCCTTCTATTGCAATGCAATAAGACGGTTAACTGAATTTCGGTTAAGTGCCTCAATCGGCGCGAAGTCCGGAAACGGCGGGACGAGCCGTTGCGCAAGCACCGCCTGCCGCCGCAACTTCATGCAGGAAAACAGCCGCGCTTCCGCAAGGAAGCAACAGACGCCATCGAAGCCGGGAATGATCCGCCGGTCAGTAAAGGCGGCGTTCCGGCGTATAGGGAATCACGATCTCGTCCCGGCCGACCATGTTCAGCAGGGCGCGGGCGCGCTCATCGAGCTGGTCGCGATCCACCCGGTCGCCGCGCAGCCCGGCGACCCGGCGTTCCATCGCGTCGCGTTCCGCCTCCGCACGCCCGAGTTCGGCCTGCGCGGCCGCGATGTCGGCCACGCGCTGCTCGCGCGCCAGCAGCCCGCGCTCGCCATGTACGGCATGCCAGGAGAAGTAGCCCGAAACCGCCAGGAACAGGGCCGGCAGGGCCAATGCGTTCAGAATTCGCCGGAGGAAGCGCAACCGAAACACCCGAATGCGACGTGCATGTGATTCTAGACACTGAGACGACTCGGTGTCACCCGCCTTCGACAGGCTTTGCCCGACCAAAGCGACTTTTTTTCAGGGTTCAAGCGGCCACGGCTGAGCACTCGGTGGAGAATGCCCCATGGGGCGCAAGGCCGATGGCAGCAGCGCCGCGAGGCCCGCCCTCACCGCACGCCAGAGGCCGAAGCACGGCGTTTGTGCATCGCAGCAATCCTCATGCATCGTTGCCTCATCCTGCAACTGGATAGGAATGCGGAATCATGGCCATCGGCATCGCCGTCATCGTCGGCAGCCTGCGCAAGGCGTCATTCAATCGTCGTCTCGCGACGGCGCTGGAAAAGCTTGCGCCCGCGGACTTCGCGTTCACCGATGTGCGCATCGACGACCTGCCCCTCTACAACCAGGACGACGAGGCGAACCCCGCCCCCGCGGTGGTGCGCTTCCGCGATCAGGTCCGCGCCGCGCAGGGCGTCATCTTCGTGACGCCGGAATACAACCGCGGCATGCCCGGCGGGCTGAAGAACGCGCTGGACCAGGGCTCCCGCCCCTATGGCCAGAGCGTGTGGGCCGGGCGCCCGGCCGGTGTCGTCGGCACCTCCCCCGGCGCCATCGGCAGTGCGCTCGCCCAGCACGACCTGCGCGGGGCGCTCGACTACCTCGACATGCCGACGCTCGGCCAGCCCGAGGTCTACCTCCAGTACAAGGAGGGATTGATTGCCGATGACGGCACCGTCACCGACGACGGGACGGCAAAATTCCTGCAGGGCTGGATGGACCGCTACGCCACCTGGGTGCGGCGCTTCGCCGGCTGACAGCCGCCAGTGCCGGAGAGGGGCGAGGCCCCTCTCCGCCCCGTCAGCCGCCTGACGGAACCCCCGCCTCGACCAGCGCCGCCGCCTGGCGTTCCGCCAGCTTCGCCGCGTCGAAATCCGCGACCAGCTCGTGGAACAGGTCGTGCCAGTTCAGCCGCGCGCCGAGCCGCAGGAACACCGACCCCAACCCGATCGCCGCGCGGTCCATCAGCGGGAATTCGCGCGGTACCCGCACCCCGCCGGTCCGCTTCAGCCCCGCATGCACGGTCTCGGCGATGCGGCGGCTGTGCATCGGGTCGTCATTCTCCTGGATCGGGCGGACCCGGTCCTCGAGCAACGGCTCGTAGAGGAAGCGCGCCCACATGTTGAGCACTTCCATGGTCTCGCGCTTGAGGTCCTTGAAGCCCCAGACGCGGTAGGCCTCGGCCGCCTTGTCGAAATCGTCGTCGCGGATCGCCTCGTAGAGCATGATGACGCCGCCGATGAAGGGCGCGGGAAAGACGCGGATCACCCCGAAATCGAGCAGGTTGATCCCGAAGCCATCATTGTCCGGGCAGTCGCCGCGCACCTGGTAGTTGCCCAGATGCGGGTCGCCATGGATGACGCCGTAGCGATAGAGCGGCAGGTACCAGGCGCGGAACAGCGCGCGGGCATAGGCGTCGCGCTCCTCCTGCGGCGGGTTCTCGTCGATGCGGGCCTGGATGGCCCGGCCTTCGAGCCAGGTCATGGTCAGCAGCCGCTTGGTGCAGAAGCCCTCGATCGGGGTCGGCACGCGCACGCCCGGCGCGTCCTTCAGCATCAGCCCATAGAGGCGCTGCTGCGCGGCTTCGCGCGTGTAGTCGAGTTCCTCGCGCAGCCGGTCGGACAACTCGGCATAGGCGTCCTCGTTCTCCAGCGTCGAATCCATGCGCCGATAGAGCGCCATGGCGATCTTCAGCTGCCGCAGATCCGCTTCGACGACGGAAGCCATGTCCGGGTATTGCAGCTTGCAGGCCACGCGCGTGCCGTCGGGCAGCACCGCGCGATGCACCTGGCCCAGCGAGGCCGCCGCGGCCGCCTCGCGTTCGAAGGAGGCGAACCTCGCTTCCCAGGCCGGACCCAGCTCGCTCGCCATGCGCCGGCGCACGAAGGGCCAGCCCATCGGCGGCGCATTGGCCTGAAGGGTCGCGAGTTCCTTCGCATATTCCGGCGGCAGCGCGTCCGGGACGGTGGACAGGAACTGCGCCACCTTCATCATCGGGCCCTTCAGCCCGCCGAGGATCGCCTTCAGATCCTCAGCATGCGCCGCCTTGTCGGTCTTCATCCCGAACAGGCGCTGGCCCGCGACGCGCGCGGCGATACCGCCCACGGCGCCGGAGGTGCGCAGCATGCGCCGCGCCTCCCCGAACAGCGTGCTGCCGTCCCGTTCAGCCATCGGCGCGTTCGATCTCGTCGATGAAGCCGCTGATCACGTCGAGCCCCTTGTTCCAGAAGGCCGGATCGGCGGCGTTCAGCCCGAAGGGCGCGAGCAGTTCCTGGTGACGCTTCGTCCCGCCCGCGCGCAGCATGTCGAGGTACTTCGCCTCGAAATCCGGCACGCTGCCATCGCGATACACGCCATAGAGCGCGTTCACCAGGCAGTCCCCGAAGGCATAGGCATAGACGTAGAACGGCGTGTGGATGAAGTGCGGGATATAGGCCCAATAGACCGCATAATCCGGCGTGAACTCGAAGGCCGGGCCCAGGCTCTCGGTCTGCACCTGCATCCACAATTCGCCGATACGGTCCGACGACACCTCGCCCTTGCGCCGCTCGTCATGCAGCAGCGTCTCGAAGCGGTAGAAGGCGATCTGGCGGACCACCGTGTTCAGCATGTCCTCGACCTTACCGGCCAGCATGGTGCGGCGAGCCTTGGGGTCGGTCTCGGCGTCGAGCACGGCGCGGAAGGTCAGCATCTCGCCGAACACCGACGCCGTCTCGGCGAGCGTCAGCGGCGTGGAGGACAGCAGATACCCCTGCGCGCCGGCGAGGATCTGGTGCACGCCATGTCCCAGCTCATGCGCCAGCGTCATCACGTCCCGCTGCTTCCCGTGGTAGTTCAGCAGCAGGTAGGGATGCGCCGACGGCACGGTCGGATGCGCGAAGGCCCCCGATGCCTTGCCCGGCCGCAGCGCCGCATCGATCCAGGGCTTGTCGAAGAACCGCTTGCCGATCGCCGCGAGTTCCGGGCTGAAGGCGGCATAGGAGGTCAGCACGCGCTCCACCGCCTCGGGCCAGGAGATCTTGCGATCATCCTCGTCCGGCAGCGGCGCGTTGCGGTCCCAATGCATCATCTTGGGCAGGCCGAGCCACTTGGCCTTCATCGTGTAGTAGCGATGCGACAGCCGCGCGTAGTTCGAGGTCACCGCGCTCACCAGCGCGTCCACCACCTCGTCCTCGACCATGTTCGCGCGGTTGCGATACGACCCCGGGCGCGGATAGGCGCGCCACTTGTCGTCGATCTCCTTGTCCTTCGCGAGGGTGTTGGTCACCAGGCTGAACAGGCGCAGCCGCTCCCCGAAGGCCGCGGAGACGCCCTTCGCCGCCGCCGCCCGCACATCCCGGTCGCGGTCGGACAGGCGGTTCAGCGCGGCGGAGACGGTCAGTTCCTCACCACCCACCGGCACCTTCATGTTCGCGATGGTCTCGTCGAACAGGCGGTTCCAGGCGGAGGCGCCGGCGACCTCCTTTTCATGCAGCAGCTTCTCCACCTCGTCGGAGAGCTGGTGCGGACGGAAGACGCGCAGGTCGCGCAGCCAGGGCCGCCAATGGGCCAGCGCGGCCGAGCCGTTCACCTTCGCCTCCAGCCCCTGATCGTCGAGCCGGTTGATCTCCAGGGTGAAGAACAGGATCCGCGAGGAGATGGTGGTCACCCGCTCCTGCATCGTCTGGTAGAAGCGCCCGTTCTCCGGGTTCTGGGCATCCGAGCTGAACAGCAGCCCGGCGAAGGAGGTAACGCGGCCAAGCCGCTCCCACAGCGATTCATATTCCCCGATGGCCGCGGCCAGAGCATCGCCGGACAGGCCGGCGAGCTTGCCGGCCAATCGTGCCTCGAAGGCCGTGGCCTCGGCTTCGGTGCGGTCGAGATCGGCCGCGAGCTTCGGATCATCCGGCCCCGCATAGAGGTCGGACAGGTCCCAGACGGGCAGCGGCGCGTCGGCAGCACCAGCATCCAGGGGGGCGAAGGCAGGGGTGGGGAGAGTGCGCATGATCACGCCCCCCATATAGGCGCCCCCATCGTAATGTGCGAACCACATCCCGATGTGACCGCAAACCGGGGAAGAGACGCAAACCGATGAGCCCATCGCCGGGACGCTGGCCGACGCTGCCGGCGATGATGCTGCAGCTGGCCGCCGAGACGCCGGACCGCCCGCTGTTCCGCTACTGGAAGGGCGGTGCCTGGCACTCCCTGCGCTGGGGCGACTTCGCGCTGCAGGTGGCCGCGGTCGCCGCCTTCCTGCGCGGCTGCGGCGTCGGCCCGGGGGACCGCGTGCTGCTGGTCAGCGAGAACCGGCCGGAATTCCCGGTCTCCGACACCGCGATCATGGCCATCGGCGCGGTGACGGTGCCGACCTACACGACCAACCTGCCGACCGACCACGCCCATATCCTGCGCGATTCGGGGGCGCGGGCAGCCATCGTCTCGACCCGGAAGCTGGCCGAGAAGGTGCTGGCCGGCGCCACGCTCGCCGGGGGGCTCGACCTCCTGATCTGCTGCGAGGAGCCGCCGGAGGCCCCGGGCCTGACCACCCACCGCTGGGAAGAGGCCATCGCCACCCCGGGCGACGCGGCGATGCTCGCGGCCGAAGCCGAGAACACGCCGCGCGAGAGCCTGGCCTGCCTGGTCTACACGTCGGGCACGGGCGGCCTGCCCAAGGGCGTCATGCAGCCCCACCGCGCGCTGCTCGCCAACCGCGAGGGCGTCGCGCCGCTCGCCGCCCGGCTCGGCTTCGCCGACAAGCCCTACCTCTCCTTCCTGCCGCTGTCGCATTCCTACGAGCATACGGTGGGCGGCTTCCTGCTCCCCTCGGTGGGGATGGAGGTGGTCTATTCGCGCGGCGCCGACCGCCTCGCCCACGAATTGGCCGAGATCCAGCCGGCCGTCATCACGGCCGTCCCCCGCCTGTTCGAACTGCTGCGCGGGCGCATCCTGCTGGGGCTGGAGAAGGAGACGCCCTTCCGCCGCAAGCTGTTCGACCGCACGGTCGCCTATGGCCTGCGCAAGATGGATGGGCCGAAGCTCGGTCCGCTGGAACGGCTGGAAGACCTGGTGCTCGACCGGCTGGTCCGCCGGAAGTCCCGCGACCGCTTCGGCGGCAAGCTGCTGGCGATGGTCTCGGGCGGCGCCCGGCTCGACCCCGACCTGTCGGGCTTCTTCCTCGCCCTCGGCCTGCCTGTCATCCAGGGCTACGGCCAGACCGAGGCCGGCCCCGTCATCAGCGTCAACGTCCCCTGGGACAATGACCGCCACACGGTCGGCCGCCCCCTCAAAGGCGTCGAATGCCGCATCGCCGAGGATGGCGAGGTGCTGGTGCGCGGCGACCTGGTGATGACCGGCTACTGGAACAACCCCGAGGCCACCGCCGCCGCCCTCACGCCCCTCCCCGGCGACCCGGAACCGTGGCTGCACACCGGCGACATCGGGGAACTGACCGAGGGCACCCTCCGCATCACGGACCGCAAGCGGGACTTCATCAAGACGCTCGGCGGCGACATGGTCAGCCCCGCGAAGCTCGAGAACCTGCTGACCGCCGAACCCGAAATCCAGCAGGCGGTCGTCGCCGGCGAAGGCAAGCCCGGCGTCGTCGCGCTGCTGGTCCCGGCGGATGGCATGGCGGAGAAGGTGGGCGACGCCGTGCGCCGCGTGAACGGCAAGCTGTCCACCATCGAACGCATCCGCCACTTCAAGGCCACGGCGCCTTTCACCATCGAGAACGGCCTGCTCACGCCCACCATGAAGGTGAAACGCCGGGCCGCGATCGAGGCGCGGCAGGATGAGATCGAAGGGCTCTACGCGGGGTAACGCGCAAGGTCGGAAAGGGGCTCCGCCCCTCTCCGAACCTCTCCCCGCCAAAGGCCACAGGGCCTTTGGAAACCGATACCTGGCGTTGGGCAGGCCGGCCGCTCGAGGCCTCGGAACTGCCGCCATGCCCAACGCCCGGAATGCATCCCAAACGCCGCGCACGGCGCATGTCGCCCAAGGGCTCCGGTACTCCATGCCCGACGCCAAGTGACGGTTTCCAAAGGCCCTGTGGCCTTTGGTGGGGTGGGGTCCGGGGAGGGGCAAAGCCCATCCCCGCCGCCCCTCTGGACGCGGGGCGCCGCCGGCGCGACGCTCCCGCCCATGACCACCACGCCTGACGCCGCCCTCGCCGGCCTCCTCGCCCTGACCGGCGTAGCGCCTTCCGAAACCCACCTGACCGGCACCGACCCGATCCAGCCATCCACCTTCGCGGTCGGCACGGCGGCGGTCGCCTCCATCGCCGCGTCGGCCGTCGCGGCCGCGGCCATCCACCAGGCGCGCGGCGGCCCCGCCCAGAGCGTCGCCGTCGACATGGCCCACGCCCTCACCGAGTTCCATTCCGAACGCCACCTGCGCGTGGACGGGAAGGAGGTGCATGAGGGCTGGGATCGCATCGCCGGCCTCTATCGCTGCGGCGACGGGCGCTGGCTGCGGCTGCACACCAACTTCCCGCACCACCGGGACGCGGTGCTGAAGCGCTTCGGCTGCGACTACGACCGCGATTCCGTCACGGCCGCCCTGCAATCCTGGCGCGCGGAAGATGCCGAGACGGCCGTGAACGAGGCGGGCGGCGTCGGGACCATGACGCGCAGCCTCGACGAATGGTCGACGCATCCGCAGGGCCAGGCCATCGCCGCGCTGCCGCCGGTCATCCTGGAACGCATCGGCGACGCGCCGCCGACGCCCCTGCCGCCGCTCGCGGCCCGGCCGCTCGGCGGCATCCGGGTGCTCGACCTGACGCGGGTGATCGCGGGGCCGGTCGCCGGGCGGACACTCGCCGCCCATGGGGCCGAGGTGCTGCATGTGACCTCTCCGCACCTGCCCTCCCTGCCGCCGCTGGTGATGGATACGGGGCGGGGAAAGCGCTGCGCGTCGCTCGACCTGCGCGATCCGGCGCAGCAGGCGGTGATGCGCGGGCTGGTCGCCGGGGCCGATGTGTTCCTGCAGGGATACCGGCCCGGTGGGATCGCCGGGCTCGGCTTCGGGCCGGAAGCCCTGGCCGCGCTGAAGCCCGGCATCGTCTGCGTGTCGCTCTCCGCCTTCGGGCATGTCGGGCCATGGTCGGGGCGGCGGGGTTTCGATTCCCTCACGCAGAATGCCGACGGCATCAACGACGCCGAGCGCATCGCCGCCGGCGAGGAGAAGCCGCGCCCCCTGCCCTGCCAGGCGCTGGACCACGCCTCGGGCTATCTGCTCGCCTATGGCGCCATGGCCGCGCTGATGAAGCGGGCGACGGAGGGCGGGTCCTGGCTGGTGCGGGTCTCGCTCGCCGGGACCGGCGAATGGATCAAGCGGCTGGGACGGGTCGAAGGCGGCCTGGCGGTGCCCGGCCTCCACGATGCCGCGCCGTATCTGGAAGAATCCGACAGCGGCTTCGGGCGCATGGCCGCGGTGCGCCATGCCGCGATCCTCTCGGCCACGCCGGCGCATTGGGCGCTGCCCTCGATGCCGCTGGGGAGCCACCCGGCGGCCTGGCAGGGATAGCGCGCCGTGCCGTCAGGCCCGCGCTGTACCGGCTGATGAAGAGCCGTCCGCATGCGACGATGAAGCAGCGGCCGGGCGTGCCATGAGCGGGTCCCGCGACGCCGCCGGGGAAGCGATGGCCCGGCTGGTGCCGGCGCTGCTGGATGCGCTGGCCGTCCTGGAACATGCCGCACGGCATGTGGACCCCGAGACCCTGGCGGCCCTGACGGCGGCCGTGCGGTCGCGCGCGATGCCGCTCCGCCCCGCATGGGCGGCATCGCAGGCATTGGATTGGCCCGAGGGTCTGATCCCCGTGCGCGACTGCCTGCATGCGGCGGCGGGGCCGGCCGTGAATGGCATCGAGGCGCTGGGCGAGGCGATGGACACGCCCGACCCGCTGCGCTCGGCCTATCGCGCCGTGCGTGGGCATGCGCTGGCCTGCGAGGCGCTGTATCCGCTCGCGCCGTTCCTCGGCGCGGTGGGGCGGTTCTTCCTGACCGAGGCGGCGGCGGCGGATGCGGCGCTGGTCGCTGCCCTGGCGCAGCCGGGACGGGCGGGCACCGGGACCATGTCGCTCGGCGGGCCGCCGGGGACGCGGGGCGGCGCCTCGCTCTACGTACCGGAGAACTACGACCCCGCGCGGCGCTGGCCGCTGATCGTGGCCTTGCACGGCGGCAGCGGCGATGGTCGGGGCTTCCTGTGGACCTGGCTGCGGGAGGCGCGATCGCGCGGCTGCATCCTGCTGGCACCGACTGCGATCGGACGGACCTGGTCCTTGCAGGAGCCGGATGTGGATGGCGCGAACATCGCCTCGCTGATCGCCCAGGTCGCGGCCGAATGGTCGGTCGATGCGACCCGTGTGCTGCTCGCGGGGATGAGTGACGGCGGCACCTTCGCCTACCTGCACGGCCTATCGGCCGGGGCGCGCTTCACGCATCTGGCGCCCGTGGCGGCGGCCTTCCATCCGATCATGGCGAGCATCGCCGATCCCGTGCGCCTGCGTGGCCTGCCGATCTTCATCCTGCATGGCGCGCGCGACTGGATGTTCCCGTTCGAGAGTGCGCAGCGCGCCGCCGCGATGCTGTCCACGGCGGGCGCGGCCGTCCGCTACGAGCAGATCGACGACCTCGCCCATTGCTGGCCCCGCGAGGCCAATGACCGGATCCTCGACTGGTTCCTGCCCCCGCCCTGATGGGCCCGCGCGTCGCGCCGGCGCGCCTTGATGACGGCCAGAAAAAGGAGGGGGTCCGGGGGAGTTCCCTCCCCCGGCCTTGTCACCCCACGCTGATCCCGCGCTCGCGGATGATGGTCCCCCAGCGCGCCGTCTCCGCCGCGATGCGTTCGGCGAAGTTCGTCCGCGTGTTGGGCAGGTAGATCAGCCCCTGCTCGGCCAGGAAGCGCTGCATGTCCGGCGTCGTCGCGACCTGGGTATAGGCGTCGTAAAGCTTGTCGAGGATCGGCGCTGGCGTGCGCGCCGGGGCGATGACGGCGTACCAGCTCGTCACCTCCAGCCCGGCATGGCCGGCTTCGATCAGGGTCGGCACGTCCGGCAGGTGCGGCACGCGGGTCGGCGTGGTCACGGCGATGGCGCGCACGCGCCCGTCGCGGATGGCGGGCAGGATGGTGGGCAGGGTTTCGAACATCACCTGGATGTCGCCGCCGAGCAGCGCGATCAGGCTGTCGGCGTTGCCGCGATAGGGAATGTGCTCGAGCTGCATCCGCTCGCTGGCCGCGACCAGTTCGAAGGTCAGGTGCTGCGGCGCGCCGACGCCCACCGAGCCGTAGTTCATCCTGCCCGGCATGGACTTCGCGCGGGCGGAGAGCTCGGCGAGGGTGTTCACCGGCAGGGAGGCGGGCACGACGAGGACGAGGGGCGAGGCCGCGAACATCATGACGGGCGCGAGGTCCTTCGCCACGTCATAGGGCATGTCGCGATAGAGGTTGGGCGCGATGGTCAGCGGCCCGAGATTGCCCATGCCGATGGTGTAGCCATCCGGCGCCGCGCGGGCGACTTCGGCCACGCCAATGCGCCCGCCGGCGCCGGCCTTGAAGTCGTTGACGATGGTCTGGCCGAGGATGGGGCCGACCTTGTCGTTGAAGGCGCGGGCGAGCAGGTCGTTCAGCCCGCCCGGCGGCCAGGGCACGACGAACCGGATGGGGCGCGTCGGCCAGGCCGCCTGGGCCCGGGCAACGGCCGGGGCAGCGAGGGTCAGCAGGGCCGGCAGCGCGCGGCGCGAGAAGGAGGTCATCCCGGATCTTTCGGCTGGTTTGGCCGCATTCTTCGCAGGCGCACACAGACGGTCAATCGGGGATGCGGCGTCACTCCGGCAGGACAGCGGCGTTCAGCGGCAGCACGGCCCCCATCCAGAGCGCATGGTGCAGATGGTCCGCGCGCTGGCGGCCTGTGTCGGGATGAACCAGCACGGCGAGGCCTTCGCGGTTCAGGGCGATGAAGGGAACCAGCGTCGGGAACAGCGTCGGCGCGAAAGCGACCTGGTACATCGCCTGGCTGTGCGGGCCGACCGGCACGTCATGCCAGCGGCCGAGCACGGCATCGGGGAAGGCCTGGCCGATGGCGCTGCGCAGGCGCTCGGCGGCGGGGCGGGAGGCCGCGTCGTAGTAGATATGCGCATGCCAGCCGGTGATGCTGTCGGGCGCGGCGAGCATGGCTCGTCTCCTCGGGCGTTTCGTCCCGGCAGGGGAGACCGGCCGCGATCCCGAATCAACCCGTCGATGCGCCATGCGTCCATCGCATGGCCCGGTGGAACGGCCGCGCCCGGCCGGTTGACGGTACGGCCCGCCCTCGGCAGGACTGACGCCTCAAGCCTTGGGATGACCGGTGAGATGACAGACTCGACCCTGCGTGCGGCATTGGCACTTCGGCACGGGGAGATCGGGGCGTGACCGGCATGGCGGAGGAGAGCATCGCCCTGCCCGGCCTCGGCGCCGAGGCGGAGATCCTGGTCGATCGCTGGGGCATCCCGCACATCTATGCCGCGAGCCAGCGCGACGCCTTCTTCCTGCAGGGCTTCAATGCGGCGCGCGACCGGCTGTGGCAGATCGACCTGTGGCGCAAGCGCGGGCTGGGGCTGATGGCCGGCGACTACGGCGCGGCCTTTGTCGAGCGCGACCGCGCGGCGCGGCTGGTGCTCTACCGCGGCGACATGGCCGCCGAATATGCCTGCTATGGCGCGGATGCCGAGGCGCGCATCGCGGCCTTCACCGCGGGCATCAACGCCTATGTCGCGCTGGTGGAGCGCGAGCCCGACCGCCTGCCGCTGGAGTTCCGCGCGACCGGCACGACGCCCGCGCGCTGGAGCCCCGAGGACGTGGTCCGCTGCCGGTCCCATGCCCGCGTGCGCAACGCCGATTCCGAAGTCACGCGCAGCGCCATCGTCGCGCGCTTCGGCGTCGAGGCGGACCGGCTGCATCGCGACCTCCAGCCCGACTGGACGCTCCAGATCCCCGCGGGCCTCGCACCGCATGTGATCCCGCCCGAGGTGATGCGCACCTATCTGATGGGCTGCGAGCCGCATCCGCTCGACACCACCGACCCGGCCGCGAAGCTGGCCTTCACGAGCGAATGGGGCAGCAACAACTGGGCGCTTTCCCCGACCCGCACCACGACGGGGCGCGCGATCCTCGCGAGCGACCCGCATCGCGTGCATGACCAGCCCTCGCTGCGCTACGTCGCGCATCTGGTCGCACCTGGGCTCGATGTGATCGGCGCGGGCGAGCCGGCGATCCCGGGCGTCAGCCTGGGCCACAACGATCGCATCGCCTTCGCCCTGACGATCCATCCCTCCGACCAGGAAGACCTCTATGTCTATGAGCTGAACGAGGCCGATCCGGATCTCTATCGCCATGGCGAGGGCTGGGAACGGATGCGCGTCGTCAGCGAGACCATCCCCGTGCGCGGCGGCGACGATGTCACGGTCGAGTTGCGCTTCACGCGCCATGGTCCGGTGCTGCATGTCGATGCGGCGAACCGCCGCGCCTATGCGCTGCGCAGCGTGTGGTGGGAACCGGGCACGGCGGCCTACATGGCGAGCCTCGCCTATCTGACCGCCTCCAACTTCGAGGAATACCAGGCCGCGCTGGAAGGCTGGGGCGCGCCCTCGACCAACCATGTCGTCGCGGATGTGGATGGGCATATCGGCTGGCAGGTCGCGGCGAAGATCCCGGTGCGGCCGAACTGGGACGGGCTGATGCCGGTCTCGGGCGACGGGCGATATGAATGGGCGGGCACGCTCCAGGCGTCCTCCCTGCCGCGCAGCAAGGACCCGGCGAACGGCTGGGTCGGTTCGGCCAACCAGATGAACCTGCCGCCCGACTTCGACTACCGGCACCACAAGACCGGCTTCGAATGGACCGACGGCGCGCGCTTCGCGCGGCTGTCGGAATCGCTCGCGGGCGGGAAGCGCTGGTCGGTCGCGGAAACGCTGAAGCTGCAGACCGATGTGCTGAGCGTGCCGGCGCGGCGGCTCTGCGCGCTGCTCGCCGCCGCGCAGGGCGAGGCGGCAGCCGAGGCGCGCGCCTTCCTCGCCGGCTGGGACCATCGGCTGGAAGCGACGAGCGGCCCGGCCGCGCTGTTCGAGATCTGGTTCACCAACCACCTGATCCCGGCCGTGCCCAAGGCGCTGGGTCCCGAGGGGATGAACCGGCTGATCACCGTGCCGGATACCGCGCTCTATGTGGATGTGCTGGAGAAGGCGGAGGATGCCGGCTTCGGGGCGGATCCCGCCGCGGCCCGCGACGCGCTGCTGCTGACGACGCTCGCCGCCGCCTGGGCGGAAGCGGCGAAGCGCATGGGCGAGGACACCGCCACCTGGTCCTGGGGGCGCATCCACCAGGGCTATTTCAGCCACCCGCTGTCGCGCCTCGCCCCGTCCGAAGTCGCGGCGAAGCTCGATGTCGGGCCGGCACCCAAGGGCGGGTCGAACCTCACCATCAACAACAACGGCTATCGCGGCAGCGACTTCCGCGTGATGTCGGGCGTGTCCTGGCGGATGGTCGTCGATGTCGGCGACTGGGATGCGAGTTGGACGATCAACGCGCCGGGGCAGTCTGGCGATCCGGCGAGCCCGCATTACGCCGACCTTTTCCCGATCTGGGCGCGGGATGAATACGTGCCGATGCTCTACAGCCGCGCGGCTGTCGAAGCGGCCACGGAGCGCCGCATCCGGCTGACCCCGGGCGGCTGACGGCAGGCGGATCGGCGGGCAGGTGCCGCCGATCCGCGTCGCGGCAGGGGTGGCACGGTTCGGCGTGAATTTCGTTGACTAGGAAACTTTTAGTTCTTAGTTTCCTAGTCAACGGAACGACGCCATGACACAGCAACCCGACATCGCCGCCCTGACGGACCACCTCGGCTACTGGCTCCGGCTGGTCTCGAACCACGTCTCGCACGCCTTCGCGCGGGGGATCGAAGGCCAGGGCGTCACCGTCGCGGAATGGGTGGTCCTGCGCCAGCTCTACGACGTGGACGCCCTCGCGCCGAGCCGGCTCGCCGAACGGATGGGCATGACGCGCGGCGCCATCAGCAAGCTCGCCGACCGCCTCATCGCCAAGGCGCTGATCGCGCGGACGGAGGATCCGGATGATGGCCGCGGCCATACCCTGGCGCTGACGCCGGCGGGGCGGCGCCTGGTGCCCGAGCTGGCGCGGATCGCCGACGAGAACGATGCCGCCTTCTTCGCTCCCCTGTCACCGCGGGAACGCGCCGCGGTCGAAGCGGCGATGCGCCGGATCGTCGAGGCGCGCGGCCTCAAGGACATGCCCACCACCTGACGGAGAACGCCATGGATACGCATCTGACGAGCACCGCCCAGGCCTGCCTGGCCGCCGCCTATGATGGGTCGCTCGACTTCCCCACCATCGTCGGCCGGCTGATGGATGCCGGCTTCGAAGGCTATACGGTCGACTACCGCCGCGGCAGCACGACCTACTACCTGCCGGATGGCGACAGCGTCGTGCTCACGAACCCCTCGCCGGCCGAGCCGGTCGCCGCGGCCTTCCAGCCGATGGTCGTCGAACAGGCGGTGCGCGAGGCACAGGCCCTCGCACCCGGCTACACCTATGCGGGCTTCTGCCGGAAGGTCACGCAGGCCGGTTGCGCCGGCTACATCGTGTCCTTCCTCGGCCGGCGCGTCGTGTATCTCGGACGCACCGCCGAGACGCATGTCGAGCACTTCCCGCAGTAGCCCTCAGCGCAGCAGCGGCGCGTAGCGGTCCCGGTATCCGAACAGCAGCAGCGCGGTCAGTGCCGACAGGATGACCGCGACCGGAATGCCGCCCGGGTTCAGCACCAGGTGAAACAGCACGATCACGGTGATGATCGGCAGCAGCGCCAGCAGCGCAAGGGCCGGAGCACGGTTGAACAGCAGCGCGAGGCCGGCGAGGAGGTCGATCGACTTCATCAGCGGCCAGACGAAGCCGCTTTCCTTCAGCGCGGCTTCGAAGCGCAGGCCGATATCGGAGGTGGGCGGATGGATCAGGTTCTGGCCCGTGAAGATCCACAGGAACCCGTCCACCGCGCTGAACACGAAGAGCAGGCCGAGCAGGATGCGCGGCACATCGACCGTGAGACGGCGGATCATAGCGGAATGCTCCGGAATCGAAAGAATGACGGCCGCTTCCTGCGCCTGGGCGGATCGGCAGGCAAGGCCCGGCCTCCACGGCCTGTGATCTGCCTCCCAGAGACCGTTTGAAACGTCCGGCAGCGGGCCGCCACCGTCGCCGCCTGACGGGATTGTCAGCGGCAACCCGGCCCTGAAATGTCCGGCATGGCCGAATCCGCTTCCGGCCACCCCGCGCCTGCCCTAGCGTTTCCGGCCAGGGAGACTGATCGATTGGGGGGCACGTGGCCTATGCGCTGCAGCAGCTGATCAACGGGATCAGCCTCGGGATGATCTATGGGCTGATCGCCGTCGGCTACACGATGGTCTACGGCATCATCGGCATGATCAACTTCGCCCATGGCGACATCTTCATGATCGGCGCCTTCATCGCGCTGATCTCGGTGGTGATGCTGGTGGGCGGCGGCATCATGGAAGGCCCCGCGGCGATCCTCGTCGTGCTTGCCCTCTCCATGGTCGTCACCGCGCTCTATGGCTGGACCGTGGAACGCGTCGCCTATCGGCCGCTGCGCGGGTCGTTCCGCCTCGCGCCGCTGATCTCGGCGATCGGCATGTCCATCGTGCTGCAGAACTACGTGCAGGTCGCACAGGGCGCGCGGGTGAAGCCGATCGAGGCGCTGCTGCCCGGGGGCGTGACCCTGGTCCAGCACGGCAACTTCGTCGTCCAGTTCTCCTACATGCAGATGCTCATCATCGCGGTGACGCTCGGTGTGCTCGGCATCTTCACCTGGCTGGTGACGCGCACGCCGCTCGGCCGCGCCATGCGGGCCTGCGAACAGGACAGGAAGATGGCCGCGCTGCTCGGGATCGACACCGACCGGACGATCAGCCTGACCTTCGTGATCGGTGCGGCCCTCGCCGCGGTGGCGGGCACGATGTTCCTGCTGCGCTATGGCGTGATCGACTTCTACATCGGCTTCCTCGCGGGCGTGAAAGCCTTCACCGCGGCCGTGCTGGGCGGGATCGGATCGCTCCCCGGCGCGGTGCTGGGCGGGCTGCTGATCGGCCTGATCGAGACCTTCTGGTCGGCCTATTTCTCGGTCCAGTACAAGGATGTCGCGGCCTTCTCGATCCTCGTCATCACGCTGATCTTCATGCCGACCGGACTGCTCGGCCGGGCGGAGGTCGAGAAGGTATGAAGCCTGCCGTCCTCAAGGATGCGGCGATCACGGCGCTGATCGCCGCGGGGCTGTTCATCCCCATGGTCGGGCTGCGCACCGATGTCGGTCCCGATGGCGCGCTGGTGCTGCGCCAGCGCTGGGGCGATGTCGCGATCCTGGTCGCACTCGCCTTCGTCGGGCGGCTGGTCCTGCTGGGCTGGCGCGCCTATCGCGGCGAGCCCAGACCGCCTTCCGCCGCGCGCACCGAGGCTCTCCGGCGCGCCGGCAAATTCGTGGCGCCGGTGCTGCTCGCCTTCGCCGTCGCGCTGCCGCTGATCCCCGGCACCGGACGCTATGAACTCGACCTCGGCATCCTGGTGCTGACCTACGTCATGCTCGGCTGGGGGCTGAACATCGTGGTCGGGCTCGCCGGGCTGCTCGACCTCGGCTACGTCGCCTTCTATGCCGTCGGTGCCTATTCCTACGCGCTGCTTTCGACCACCTTCGGCCTGTCCTTCTGGATCTGTCTGCCGCTGGCCGGAATCCTCGCGGCCTTCTGGGGCATCCTGCTCGGCTCTCCGGTGCTGCGGCTGCGCGGCGACTACCTCGCCATCGTCACCCTCGCCTTCGGCGAGATCATCCGCATCGTGCTGATCAACTGGGTCAGCCTGACCAACGGGCCGAACGGGATCAGCGGAATCCCCCGCCCGACCTTCTTCGGCCTGTCCTTCGCCATGTCGGGCGAACCCGACACCTTCGCGGGCTTCTTCGGGATCGAGCCGTCGCCCAGCCATCGGGTGATCTTCCTGTACTACCTGATCCTCGCCCTCGCGATGCTGACCAACTGGGTGTCGATCCGCCTGCGCCGCCAGCCGCTGGGCCGCGCCTGGGAAGCGCTGCGGGAGGATGAGATCGCCTGCCGTGCCCTCGGCATCAACATCACCACGACCAAGCTGACCGCCTTCGCGCTGGGGGCGATGTTCGCCGGCTTCGCAGGGTCCTTCTTCGCCACGCGCCAGGGCTTCATCAGCCCGGAATCCTTCACCTTCATCGAAAGCGCGATCATCCTCGCCATCGTCGTGCTCGGCGGCATGGGCAGCCAGATCGGCATCGCCATCGCCGCCCTGGTCATGATCGGCGGCTTCGAGGTTTTCCGTGACCTCGACGAGTGGCGGATGCTCGTCTTCGGCGGGGCGATGGTGCTGATCATGGTGGTGCGGCCGCGCGGGCTGGTGGGGCATCGCACGCCATCGGTCGCCCTGCGCGAACGACGCAGCATCGGTGCCGAACACGTGGCCGAGGGGCATGGCTGAGGCATGACTGCCCCGATCCTCGAAGCCGAGAGCCTGACCATGCGCTTCGGCGGGCTGGTCGCCGTCGATACCGTCACCTTCACCGCCGCGCGCGGCGCCATCACCGCCATCATCGGCCCGAACGGCGCGGGCAAGACGACGCTGTTCAACTGCATCACGGGCTTCTACCGCCCCTCCTCAGGAACGCTGCGCCTGCATCCGAACGGCGGGCCGGTCGAGCTGCAGCGCCTGCCCGGCCACCACATCGCCCGCGCCGGCGTCGCCCGCACCTTCCAGAACATCCGGCTGTTTCCCGGCATGACGGTGCTCGAGAACCTGTTGGTCGCGCAGCACAACACGCTGATGGCCGCGACCGGCTTCGGCATCGGCGCGCTGCTCGGCTCGCCCCGCTATCGCCGCGCGGAGAAGGCCGCCATCGAGAAGGCAAGGCACTGGCTCGAACAGACCGCGCTGATCGACCGGGCGGACGACCCCGCCGGCGCCCTGCCCTATGGCCAGCAGCGGCGGGTCGAGATCGCGCGCGCCATGTGCACCGATCCGGCGCTGCTCTGCCTCGACGAACCGGCGGCCGGGCTCAACCCGCGGGAATCCGCCGAGCTGTCCGGGCTGCTCCGCCGCATCCAGTCCGGCGGCTGCTCCATCCTGCTGATCGAGCACGACATGGGCGTGGTGATGGGCATCTCCGACCGCATCGTCGTGCTGGATCACGGCAGCAAGATCGCCGACGGCACGCCCGCCGAGATTCGCGCCGATCCGCGCGTCATCGCGGCCTATCTCGGCGAGGGGGATGACGAGGCATGACGATGCTCGCCGTCGACGCCGTCTCCACCGCCTATGGCGCCGTCGAGGCGCTGCGCGAGGTCTCCATCTCTGTCACCCAGGGTGAGATCGTGACGCTGGTCGGCGCCAATGGCGCGGGCAAGTCCACCCTGCTGATGACCATCTGCGGCGATCCCCGCGCGCGGTCCGGCCGCGTGGTCTTCGAAGGCCGCGACATCACCGCGCTGCCGACGCATGAGATCATGCGCCTGGGCCTCGCCCAGGTGCCGGAGGGCCGGCGCGTCTTCCCGCGCATGTCGGTGATGGAGAACCTGCTGATGGGCGCGCAGGTCGCCGGGCACGATCCGGCACCGCTGCTGCGCCAGGTCTTCACGCTGTTCCCGCGATTGGAGGAACGCCAGTCCCAGCGCGGCGGCACGCTCTCGGGGGGCGAGCAGCAGATGCTCGCCATCGGCCGGGCGCTGATGTCCAAGCCACGGCTGCTGCTGCTGGACGAACCCTCCCTCGGCCTCGCCCCACTGATCGTGCGGCAGATCTTCGCCGCCATCCGGGAGTTGAACGAGAAGGAGGGGCTCACGGTGTTGCTGGTGGAGCAGAACGCCTACCAGGCACTGCGGCTCGCCCATCGGGGGTATGTGCTGGTGAACGGGCGGATCACGCTCGCCGGCAGCGGGCGGGAGTTGCTGGAGATGCCGGCAGTGCGGGAAGCGTATCTCGGTGGGGGGCACTGAACGCCCCGGAGAGGGGCTTTGCCCCTCTCCGTACCTCTCCCCAGCAAAGGCCGAAAGGCCTTTGCAAACCTCAACCTGGCGCCGTGCGGCGACGGCGTGCCAGCCCCCTCGAAACGTGCGCCGTGCGCCGGAGCGGGCCTTGGTACGTGGCTCGAACAGCGGCGCCCGCCGCCAACAGATTGCGGTCCAGGGGGTCCAACCCCCTGGCGGGGGAGGCTTGGAGGGGGCAGAG